>NZ_JBIVBI010000009.1:0-290611 GCF_044746005.1 Streptomyces sp. NPDC086766
TCGCCCGCGAGGTCTACAAGCAGCTCACCCGCCCCCACCACACACCAAAACCGCTCACACAGACCACTTGACGGTCTATAGGAGCTTCATCAACGTCCGCGGACGAGGGCAGACAGTGACGGTCACGTACGACTATCGTCACAGGCCAGTGACGTGCCTCACCAGTAGCTTCGTCACTGTTACGAGAATGGGATGATGTCGTTTATGAAGGGACGAGTCCTTGTCGTCGACGACGACACCGCACTGGCCGAGATGCTCGGCATTGTGCTGCGTGGTGAAGGTTTCGAGCCGTCTTTCGTAGCCGACGGCGACAAGGCGCTGGCCGCTTTCCGCGAGACCAAGCCCGATCTGGTGCTGCTGGACCTGATGCTGCCCGGCCGGGACGGCATCGAGGTGTGCCGCCTGATCCGGGCGGAGTCCGGGGTGCCGATCGTGATGCTGACGGCCAAGAGCGACACCGTCGACGTGGTCGTCGGCCTGGAGTCCGGCGCCGACGACTACATCGTGAAGCCGTTCAAGCCCAAGGAGCTGGTCGCCCGCATCCGGGCGCGGCTGCGCAGGTCGGAGGAGCCCGCGCCCGAGCAGCTCGCCATCGGTGACCTCGTCATCGACGTGGCCGGGCACTCGGTGAAGCGGGACGGGCAGTCGATCGCGCTGACGCCGCTGGAGTTCGACCTGCTGGTCGCCCTGGCTCGCAAGCCGTGGCAGGTGTTCACCCGTGAGGTGCTCCTCGAGCAGGTCTGGGGCTACCGCCACGCGGCCGACACCCGCCTGGTCAACGTGCACGTCCAGCGGCTGCGTTCCAAGGTCGAGAAGGACCCGGAGAAGCCGGAGATCGTGGTGACCGTCCGCGGTGTCGGTTACAAGGCCGGGCCGAGCTGACGTGTCCGGGGACAGTGCCGCTTCGCCGCCCGGGCGGACCGGGGCCGGCGCGCGGCGGCCTGTCGGCCGGACCGGCGCGGGCTCCCGCTGGGCGCGCCTGATGGAGGGCGGGCTGCTGAACGGCGGCGTGCAGGGCAGTCCGGTCCTGCGTCTGTTCATGCGCTGGGTGCGCCGTCCGCTGCTGCCCGTGATGCGGCTGTGGCGGCGCAACATCCAGCTCAAGGTCGTCGCCACCACCCTGCTGATGTCGCTGGGCGTCGTGCTGCTGCTGGGCTTCGTCGTCATCGGCCAGGTGCGCAACGGGCTGCTCGACGCCAAGGTGAAGGCGTCGCAGAGCCAGGCCACCGGCGGATTCGCGGTGGCCAAGCAGAAGGCCGACGAGGCGGCGAGCGGCACCGGCGACAACGGTGCGGCCGCCGACGGCCACGCCTCGCAGAACGTCATCCAGTGGATGAGCGACCTGGTCTCGTCCCTCTCCAGCGGCGGCCAGGGCGCGTTCGACGTGGTCACGCTCCCCGCGGGCGACGACAGCGGCGGCGGGCGCGGCCCGCGCTCCTCCGGCGACGTGGACCCCACCGCGAGCGTGCCCGAGGACCTGCGCGCGCGGATCAACAGCAGCACGGTGGCCGCCCAGAGCTACACCCGGATCCTCTACAAGGACGGCGACAAGGACTCCCAGCCAGCCCTCGTCATCGGCAAGCAGGTCAACGACCCCAACGGCGACCCGTACCAGCTCTACTACCTCTTCCCGCTCACCCAGGAGGAGAAGTCGCTCAGCCTGGTCAAGGGGACCCTCGCGACGGCCGGCCTCTTCGTCGTCGTACTCCTCGGGGCCATCGCGTGGCTGGTGGTGCGGCAGGTCGTCACACCGGTGCGGATGGCCGCCGGGATCGCGGAGCGGCTGTCCGCGGGGCGGCTGCAGGAGCGGATGAAGGTCACCGGCGAGGACGACATCGCGCGGCTCGGCGAGGCCTTCAACAAGATGGCGCAGAATCTGCAGCTGAAGATCCAGCAGCTGGAGGACCTGTCGCGGATGCAGCGCCGGTTCGTCTCCGACGTCTCCCACGAGCTGCGCACACCCCTGACGACCGTGCGGATGGCGGCCGACGTCATCCACGAGGCACGCGTGGACTTCGACCCGGTGACCGCGCGGTCGGCGGAACTGCTCGCCGACCAGCTCGACCGGTTCGAGTCGCTGCTCGCGGACCTGCTGGAGATCAGCCGCTTCGACGCGGGCGCGGCGGCGCTGGAGGCAGAGCCGATCGACCTGAGGGAGGTCGTGCGCCGGGTCGTCAGCGGGGCCGAGCCGCTCGCCGAGCGCAAGGGCACGCGGATACGCGTGGCCGGCGACCAGCAGCCCGTGGTCGCCGAGGCCGACGCGCGGCGGGTGGAGCGCGTCCTGCGCAACCTCGTCGTCAACGCCGTGGAGCACGGCGAGGGCCGGGACGTCGTCGTGAAGCTCGCCGCGGCAGGCGGCGCGGTCGCGGTCGCGGTGCGCGACTACGGCGTCGGGCTCAAGCCGGGTGAGGCGACCCGTGTCTTCAGCCGCTTCTGGCGGGCCGACCCGGCACGCGCGCGGACCACCGGCGGCACCGGCCTCGGGCTGTCGATCGCCCTGGAGGACGCCCGGCTGCACGGCGGCTGGCTGCAGGCCTGGGGCGAGCCGGGCGGCGGCTCGCAGTTCCGGCTGACGCTGCCGCGGACCGCGGACGAGCCGCTGCGGGGCTCGCCGATCCCGCTGGAACCCAAGGACTCGCGGCGCAACCGCGGCCTCGACGACGCCGGTCTGCCGCGCGGCGGCGAGAAGCTCGCCACGGTGCCGGCGCAGGCGTCGGGCGAGCAGACGGCGCTCGCGGCACGGGACCCGCTCGCATCCCGGTCGGCCGCGGTGGCCCCCACGGCCGACCCGACGGCGCTGCCCGGCAACGGCGCGCGCGTGGTGCCCCGTCCCGCCTCGGGCGTACGACGACCGGAGGCCCGGCCCGCCGCGGACAGGGCGGGCGACGACAGCACGAGCCCCGCGGAACCGGAGGGAGCCGGACCGCAGGGCGCGCAGAGGCAAGGGGAGGCATTTCGTGGGCGCTGACCGCGAGGGGGGCGCGCGGCGGCGGCCGATACGCGCGGTGGCGTACGCGGCTTGCGGGGTCGTGATGCTGGCGGGGTGCGCCTCGATGCCCGACAACGGTGATCTGCGGGACGTCGAGTCCACGCCGCGCCAGGACGCCCAGGTGCGCGTGTTCGCCATGCCGCCCCGGGAGGACGCCCCGCCCGTGGAGATCGTCCAGGGCTTTCTCGAGGCGCTGACCAGTGACGATCCGCAGTACGCGACGGCCCGGCAGTATCTGACTCCGGCGGCCGCGCAGCAGTGGAGGCCCGAGCGGTCCACGACCGTGCTGGCGGGCGGGCCGGACATCCAGGTCGACCACAGCATCGGGCGGGACGACACCGACGACTACGCGTTCACGCTGACCGGCAGCAAGGTCGCCCGGGTCGACGCGCAGCAGGCGTACACCCCGCTCGACGGCGACTACGGCGAGCCCGTGCACCTCAAGCGGGACCGCAAGACCAGGCAGTGGCGCATCGACGGGCTGCCCCAGGGCGTCGTCATGGGGCAGTCGGACTTCCAGCGCAACTACATGTCCGTCAACAAGTACTACTTCGCCTCGAACACCTCGAGTGCCGCCGGCGCTTCGGGCGCGGCGGACGCCCCGGCCGCCTCCGGGGAGCACGCGACAGCGGTCGCCGACCCGGTCTACGTGCGCCGGCGGGTGGACGCGATGACGCAGATGGTGCGTTCCCTCCTCAGCGGGCCGACGAACTGGCTCGGCCCCGTGGTCAGGTCGAGCTTCCCCACCGGTACGGCGCTGCGCAAGGGCGTGACCTCGCTGACGCCCGACGACCAGAACAAGCTGATGGTGCCGCTGAACGAGAAGGCCTCCCGGGTGGGGCACGAGCAGTGTGTGGAGATGGCGACGCAGCTGCTCTTCACGCTGCAGAACGTCACCCCGACCGTGGACACCGTGGCACTGCGGCGCGCCGACGGGACGTCGCTGTGCACGCTCGGCGAGGGCCGTGCCGAGGACGTCGCCACGCGCGGGTCGGTGAAGCGTCCCGAGTTCCTGTACTTCGTCGACGACAAGGACCGGCTCGTCCGGATCGCCGACGGCGTCCCCGTCCCGACCGCCGATCCCGTGCCGGGCGCGCTCGGCGAGGGCGCGCAGAAGCTGCGGTCGGCGGCCATTTCGTGGGACGAGCGGAGCGCGGCCGGGGTCGGTCTCGACGGCCGGTCGCTGTACGTCGGCTCGCTGGTGTCCGGCGGTTCGCTCGGGGAGCCTGTGCTGCAGAGCGGGGGCAGGACCGAGGACGACCGGCTGACGACACCCAGCTGGGACGCGCGCGGCGACCTGTGGGTGGCCGACCGCGATCCGGCCCGGCCGCGGCTGCTGGTGCTGGAGCAGGGCGCGGGACAGCCGCTGGAGGTGCGGGTCCCCGGACTGAGCGGGCGTATCAACGCGGTGCGGGTGGCCGCCGACGGGGTGCGGATCGCGCTGGTCGTGGAGAAGGGCGGCAAGCGGTCCCTGCTGGTCGGTCGCATCGAGCGGGATGTGAGGAGCGGGGAGCGGCCGGTGGTGTCGGTCCTGGAGCTGCGTTCCGCCGCGCCGCAGCTGGAGGACGTGACCGCCGTGTCCTGGGCCGGCGACAGCCGGCTCGTGGTGGCCGGGCGCGAGCAGGGCAGTGTGCAGACGATCCGGTACGTCCAGGTCGACGGCTCCGCTCCGGACGGGCCGACGCCCGCCGCGCTGACCGGGGTGAAGTCGGTCGCCGCCTCCGCGGACGACCGGCTGCCGCTGGTGGCGTACTCGGAGGACGGCATCGTGCGGCTCCCGTCCGGTGCGCAGTGGCAGCAGGTGGTCAAGAACGGGTCGGCGCCGGTCTATCCGGGATGATCTGCGGGGCCCTGGCCAGGGCCCACTCGTGTGAGTGAATCCCTGGTCAGCGCTGCGGCGGTTGTCCACAGGGCGTTTTCCACAGGGGTGGCCGCGAGGGGGCTGCCTTGGCACAGTGGAGGACATGCGCGGGTGGTGGCGGGACCTCACCGACCTGGTACTGCCGACCGAGTGCGGAGGCTGCGGCAGGCCGCGCACGGTGCTCTGCCCGGAGTGCCGGGCCGCGCTGAGCGGGGCGGCGGCGTGCCGGGTGCGGCCGCTGCCGGAGCCGCCCGGCCTGCCCGCCGTGCACGCGGCGGCTCCGTACACCGACGAGGTGCGGGCCATGCTCCTGGCCCACAAGGAGCGCGGTGTCCTGGCCCTGTCCGGCCCGCTGGGCGCCGCCCTCGCCGGTGCGGTGCGGGCGGGGCTCCGGGCCGGGCTGACGGCGGATCGCGGGGGGCGGGCCGGGACGCGCGCGGATCCCGGGGCGGGCGGGCCGGTGCTGCTCGTGCCCGTGCCGTCCGCGCGGAGTGCGGTGCGGGCCCGGGGGCACGATCCGGCGCGGCGGATCGCGCTCGCGGCGGCGGGTGAGCTCAGGCGCTCCGGGACGCCGGCCCGGGTCCTCGCGGTGCTGCGGCAGCGGCGCGCCGTGGCCGACCAGTCCGGGCTGAACTCCCGGCAGCGCATGGACAATCTCGCGGGTGCGCTGGAGGTGGCCGCCGGGAGTGCCCGGCTGCTGCGCGGCGGTCCGGTCGTGCCCGTCGACGACCTGATGACGACGGGTGCCTCGCTGAGGGAGGCGGCGCGTGCCCTGAATACGGCTGTGTACGTCGCGGAGACCCGGGAAGAGATGGGGGAACGGAAGATCGGAACACGGTCGAAGGGGGCGAACTCGGTGTATCGCGCACCGGAAATGGCGAGCGTGCACCAGGCCCGTGAGGTGATCTGCGCGGCCGTCGTCGCGGCCCCGCCGGATTCTTTCGCAATAAACCGGAACTGGCAGTGAAGTTGCGTCGTTGCAGGCAATGAGAGGGTCAATTCACCTGATCGGAGGTACGTCGCAGTAGAGGGTGACGTCATCCGTCCGGGCGAGATATGTTCGGTTGGTGAGGGAAAGGCGCAGGCCATCCCCGCCATATGCGAATGCCGCGTCGCGGGTTTTTCGCAATCACCCGCGCCGACGGGGTGGAGATCTCGCCCACGGGGGAGGAGGAGGTGGACGTCACCGAGTCCGAGGTTCCGGGCCTGACCGGAACCGGGTGCAAAAGGGAGATGCTCCGCCAGTGGAGCGGAGCGATCCGGGAACGGAGTTCTGCGTGGACATCGTCGTCAAGGGCCGCAAGACCGAGGTGCCCGAGCGGTTCCGCAAGCACGTGGCCGAGAAGCTGAAGCTGGAGAAGATCCAGAAGCTCGATGGCAAGGTGATCAGCCTCGACGTCGAGGTGTCCAAGGAGCCCAACCCCCGACAGGCCGACCGGTGCGACCGAGTGGAGATCACGCTCCGCTCCCGCGGTCCGGTGATCCGGGCGGAGGCAGCGGCCAGCGATCCGTACGCGGCACTCGACCTCGCCGCGGAAAAGCTGGACGCCCGGCTGCGCAAGCAGCACGACAAGCGGTTCTCGCGTCGCGGCGCGCGCCGGATCTCGGCCGCCGAGGTCCCCGACCACGTGCCGGACGCGGCGACGCTGAACGGGAACGGCGTCCCGGTCCGGGAGGAAGAGGAAGAGGGCCAGGTGCCCACCAAGAGGATCGGCTCCCTGGAAGTGCAGGGGGACGGGCCGATCGTCGTCCGCGAGAAGAACCACGTCGCCTCCCCGATGACCCTCGACCAGGCGCTCTACGAGATGGAGCTGGTCGGGCACGACTTCTATCTGTTCGTCGACTCCGAGTCGAAGGAACCGAGCGTCGTCTACCGGCGCCACGCCTACGACTACGGCGTGATCCACCTCAGGACGGACACGATGGTCACGCAGGCGTCCCCTCCCGAGGCGGGCGGCACGCTGGGCGGCTGACCCGGCGGACTGACAGCTGAGACGGTGCCCCTGGAGCGCGCGTGCGCCCCCAGGGGCACCCGTGTGCGACCCCTTCGCGCACTGCTCTGTCACCGCGGCGCCGTCCGAGCATGAAATCATGGCCGCAACGGCTCAACCGATGGGCCGTTGCCTTGGGTTGGCGATGGCGTCGAACAGCAGGCCAAGCCTTCAGGGGGAGGAACGATGGCGGACAGCTTCGGACCGATGCGGGACGAGGATGCCGGCGGCGGCGTCGTCGGCATGGGCCCGGAGGCGGGCACTTCACGCAAGGAGCCGATCAGAGTCCTTGTCGTGGACGACCACGCCCTCTTCCGCCGCGGCCTGGAGATCGTGTTGGCGGCCGAGGAGGACATCCAGGTCGTCGGCGAGGCGGGCGACGGCGCGGAGGCCGTGGACAAGGCCGCCGACCTGCTGCCGGACATCGTGCTGATGGACGTACGGATGCCGAAGCGGGGCGGGATCGAGGCGTGCACCTCCATCAAGGAGGTCGCTCCCAGCGCCAAGATCATCATGCTGACGATCAGCGACGAGGAGGCCGACCTCTACGACGCCATCAAGGCGGGCGCGACCGGCTACCTCCTCAAGGAGATCTCCACCGACGAGGTGGCCACGGCCATTCGCGCGGTGGCCGACGGCCAGTCGCAGATCAGCCCCTCGATGGCGTCGAAACTGCTCACCGAATTCAAGTCGATGATCCAGCGGACCGACGAGCGGCGTCTCGTCCCCGCTCCCCGGCTGACCGACCGTGAGCTGGAGGTCCTGAAACTCGTGGCCACCGGGATGAACAACCGGGACATCGCCAAGGAGTTGTTCATCTCCGAGAACACCGTGAAGAACCACGTGCGCAACATCCTGGAGAAGCTCCAACTGCACTCCCGGATGGAAGCCGTGGTCTACGCGATGCGGGAGAAGATCCTCGAGATCCGGTAGACCCGTCGGTCCGCCGGCTGCCGGCTGCCGGCTGCCGGCTGCCGGCCGCCGAGCCCCCGAGCGACCCGGCCCGACGAGGACCGGCCGCCGCAGCGGTCAGGCGACGGCCCGTGCCACTTCCCGGACGAGGGGGGCGCGGAGTTCGGATGCGTCCACCCGCTCCACCCGTACGTCCGTGCAGCCCACCCAGCCGGCCGCCTCGACGAGCGCCTGTGCGACGGCGGGCACGGCCCGGGCGCCGTCCAGGGTGACCTGCTTCGCCACCAGCGTGCGGCCCTCGCGCGCGGGGTCCACCCGGCCGACGAGACGCCCACCGGCCAGTACGGGCATGGCGAAGTAGCCGTGCACCCGCTTCGGCTTCGGGACGTACGCCTCCAGGCGGTGGGTGAAGCCGAAGATCCGCTCCGTGCGCGCCCGCTCCCAGATCAGGGAGTCGAAGGGGGACAGCAGCGTGGTGCGGTGGCGGCCGCGCGGGGGCGTGGCGAGCGCCGCCGGGTCCGCCCAGGCCGGCTTGGACCAGCCCTCGACCGCGACCGGGACCAGACCGGAGTCCGCGATCACCGCGTCGACCTGCTCGCCCTTGAGCCGGTGGTAGTCGGCGATGTCCGCGCGGGTGCCGACGCCCAGGGACCGGCCGGCGAGTCCGACCAGGCGGCGCAGGCACTCGGTGTCGTCCAGCTCGTCGTGCAGGAGGGCCTGCGGCACCGCGCGCTCGGCCAGGTCGTACACCCGCTTCCAGCCGCGGCGCTCCACGCAGACCACCTCGCCGTACATCAGGGCGCGTTCGACGGCGACCTTGGTGCCGGACCAGTCCCACCACTCGCTGGTCCGCTTCGCGCCGCCCAACTCGGTCGCCGTCAGCGGGCCTTCGGCCCGGAGCTGCTTGACGACCTGCTCGTAGGCGCCGTCGGGCAGTTCGTGGTTCCAGTGGGGGCGGTTGCGGTAGGCGCGGCGGCGGAAGGCGAAGTGCGGCCACTCCTCGATGGGGAGGATGCACGCGGCGTGCGACCAGTACTCGAAGGCGTGCGTCCCCGTCCAGTAGGCGTCCTCGACCGTCCTGCGGCCGGCCGCGCCGAGGCGGGCGTAGGGGACCAGTTCGTGGGAGCGCGCGAGGACGGAGATGGTGTCGAGCTGGACCGCCCCCAGATGGCGCAGCACGCCGCGGACGCCCGGCCTCCGGTCGGGGGCACCGAGGAGGCCCTGGGCGCGCAGGGCGATGCGGCGGGCCTCGTCCGCGGAGAGGACGGTGGTGGGACGCGGGGCGGTCGTCATGGGCGGCACCTTAGGGGGTGGCACTGACAGCGCGGCCTGAGCTGCGCCTTCGCCGCCTACACCGGCCGTGCGGGCGCGGGCAGGTACGGCGCCGCGGACGCCAGTTCCAGGTCCGACGGCAGCAGGGAGCCCACCCAGCAGTCCCGGCGCACCCCCTTGTTGTTGAGCGCCGAGCGCAGGGTGCCCTCGATCGTGAACCCCGCCCGCTCGGCCACCGCGCGGGAGGCGGCGTTGCCGGC
Organism: Streptomyces sp. NPDC086766; assembly: GCF_044746005.1. Lineage (NCBI taxonomy): Bacteria > Bacillati > Actinomycetota > Actinomycetes > Kitasatosporales > Streptomycetaceae > Streptomyces > Streptomyces sp. NPDC086766. The sequence goes on from NZ_JBIVBI010000009.1 coordinate 9,286, forward strand.
CTCGGCGCGCCACTCCAGACGGTCGACCGACAGGGCCGTGAAGGCCCAGCGGGCGGCGGCGAGGGTCGCCTCGGTGATGTAGCCGTGGCCGCGGTGCTCCTTCACGGCCCAGAAGCCGATCTCGCCCTCGCCCAGGGACCGCATGGTGATGCCGAGCATCCCCACCAGCTCGCCCCCGCGCAGGAAGACCCCGAAGGTGAACATCGACCCGTCGGCCCAGCCCTCGGGGACCATCTCCGCCGTGAAGCCCCGCGCGTGCTCCGGCAGGTACGGGGAGGGGATCGTGGTCCAGCGCTGGATGTCCGGGTCCTGCGCGGCTGCGTACACGGCGTCGGTGTCCTGCGGGCCCGGGATGCGCAGCAGAAGGCGGTCGGTGGTGAGCGTGACGGGTTCCATCGGCCGATTCTGCTCGGACGCCCGGACGAACGCCATTCCTTTAGCCCCCGGTGAGCGGGCGATCACAATTCGCGCAATTCGCGGCCCCGACGCGGCACCATCCGCCACCCCCGTCCGTTGTCCCCTGTGAAGGCGCCGCGAAGCCGCCGAGAACCGCCGTCACGGCAGGCCCTCCCGGCTTGGCGGGGTCCTCGCATACGATGGCCGTTGCTCAGTACGTCCAATGGAAACCGACCGTCCCAGGCCCGACCGGCAAGGAGACCAACCCCCGTGTCCGTCCTCTCGAAGATCATGCGTGCAGGCGAAGGCAAGATCCTGCGCAAGCTGCACCGCATCGCGGGCCAGGTCAACTCCATCGAAGAGGACTTCGTCGGCCTCTCCGACGCCGAGCTGCGGGCCCTCACCGACGAGTACCGCCAGCGGTACGCGGACGGGGAGAGTCTGGACGACCTGCTGCCCGAGGCCTTCGCCACCGTGCGCGAGGCGGCCAAGCGCGTCCTCGGACAGCGCCACTACGACGTCCAGCTCATGGGCGGCGCCGCGCTCCACCTCGGCTACGTCGCCGAGATGAAGACCGGTGAGGGCAAGACGCTGGTCGGCACCCTGCCCGCCTACCTGAACGCCCTGTCGGGCGACGGCGTCCACATCGTCACGGTCAACGACTACCTGGCCGAGCGCGACTCGGAGATGATGGGCCGCGTCCACCGGTTCCTCGGTCTGAGCGTCGGCTGCATCCTCGCCAACATGACGCCGGCCCAGCGCCGCGAGCAGTACGCCTGCGACATCACCTACGGCACGAACAACGAGTTCGGCTTCGACTACCTGCGCGACAACATGGCCTGGTCGAAGGACGAGCTCGTCCAGCGCGGGCACAACTTCGCCGTCGTCGACGAGGTCGACTCCATCCTGGTCGACGAGGCCCGTACGCCGCTGATCATCTCCGGCCCGGCCGACCAGGCCACCAAGTGGTACGGCGACTTCGCCAAGCTGGTCACCCGCCTGAAGAAGGGCGAGGCCGGCAACCCGCTCAAGGGCGTCGAGGAGACCGGCGACTACGACGTCGACGAGAAGAAGCGCACGGTCGCCATCCACGAGGCCGGTGTCGGCAAGGTCGAGGACTGGCTGGGCATCGACAACCTCTACGAGTCGGTGAACACCCCGCTGGTGGGCTACCTGAACAACGCCATCAAGGCCAAGGAGCTCTTCAAGCGCGACAAGGACTACGTCGTCATCGACGGCGAGGTCATGATCGTCGACGAGCACACCGGCCGTATCCTCGCCGGCCGCCGCTACAACGAGGGCATGCACCAGGCGATCGAGGCGAAGGAAGGGGTGGACATCAAGGACGAGAACCAGACGCTCGCCACGATCACCCTGCAGAACTTCTTCCGCCTCTACAACAAGCTCTCCGGCATGACCGGTACGGCGATGACCGAGGCCGCCGAGTTCCACCAGATCTACAAGCTCGGCGTGGTCCCGATCCCGACCAACAAGCCGATGGTCCGCAAGGACCAGTCGGACCTGATCTACCGCACCGAGGTCGCGAAGTTCGAGGCGGTCGTCGACGACATCGCCGAGAAGCACGAGAAGGGCCAGCCGATCCTGGTCGGCACCACCTCGGTCGAGAAGTCCGAGTACCTCTCGCAGCAGCTCAGCAAGCGCGGCATCCAGCACGAGGTGCTCAACGCCAAGCACCACGAGCGCGAGGCACAGATCGTCGCGCAGGCCGGCCGCAAGGGCGCCGTGACGGTGGCGACGAACATGGCGGGCCGCGGTACGGACATCAAGCTCGGCGGCAACCCCGAGGACCTCGCCGAGGCGGAGCTGCGCCAGCGGGGCCTGGACCCCGAGGAGCACATCGAGGAGTGGGCCGGGGCCCTGCCCGAGGCGCTCCGGCGCGCCGAGCACGCGGTCAAGGCCGAGAAGGACGAGGTCGAGCGCCTTGGCGGCCTCTACGTCCTCGGCACCGAGCGGCACGAGTCGCGCCGGATCGACAACCAGCTGCGCGGTCGTTCCGGCCGTCAGGGCGACCCGGGCGAGTCCCGCTTCTACCTCTCGCTGGGCGACGACCTGATGCGCCTGTTCAAGGCCCAGATGGTCGAGCGCGTGATGTCGATGGCGAACGTGCCGGACGACGTGCCGATCGAGAACAAGATGGTCACCCGCGCGATCGCCTCCGCCCAGTCGCAGGTGGAGACGCAGAACTTCGAGACCCGTAAGAACGTCCTGAAGTACGACGAGGTCCTCAACCGCCAGCGCGAGGTCATCTACGGCGAGCGGCGCCGCGTCCTGGAGGGCGAGGACCTGCACGAGCAGGTCCAGCACTTCATGGACGACACCATCGACGCCTACATCCAGGCCGAGACCGCCGAGGGCTTCCCGGAGGACTGGGACCTCGACCGGCTGTGGGGCGCGTTCAAGCAGCTCTACCCGTGCAAGGTCACCATCGAGGAGCTGGAGGACGCGGCCGGCGACCGGGCGGGCCTGACCGCGGAGTTCATCGCCGAGTCCATCAAGGACGACATCTACGAGCAGTACCAGGCCCGTGAGGCGCAGCTCGGCTCGGAGATCATGCGTGAGCTGGAGCGCCGGGTCGTGCTGTCGGTCCTCGACCGCAAGTGGCGCGAGCACCTCTACGAGATGGACTACCTCCAGGAGGGCATCGGCCTGCGCGCGATGGCGCAGAAGGACCCGCTGGTCGAGTACCAGCGCGAGGGCTTCGACATGTTCACCGCGATGATGGAGGGCATCAAGGAGGAGTCCGTCGGCTACCTGTTCAACCTGGAGGTCCAGGTCGAGCAGCAGGTCGAGGAGGTCCCGGTCGAGGAGGCCCAGATGGTGCCGGAGGGCGCGCAGGACGCGGTTCCGGCGCAGGCGGGTGCCCGCCCCGAGATCCGCGCGAAGGGCCTCGACGCCCCGCAGCGGCGGGACCTGCACTTCTCGGCGCCGACCGTCGACGGTGAGGGCGGCATCGTCGAGGGCGAGTTCGCCACCGACGACGAGCCCTACCGCTCCGAGTCCGACGGCCTCACCCGCGCGGAGCGCCGCAAGCAGGCCAAGGCGGGCCGTCGCCGCAGGAAGTGACGGCGGCTCCGTCAGGAGCGGCTGCCGTCGAGGGCCGGGCATCCCGAGGGATGCCCGGCCCTTCGCGTTCCGGTGCTTCGACCTCCCGCCGGTGGCTCTCAGTCGTCGTCCGGGCGGGGCATCCGGGGGCCGCCCAGCTCCACCGCGGTGCAGCGCCAGCGCAGATCGCGGCCCTGCTCCAGGCGGAAGGCCATGGCGCGCAGTTGCTCGCCGGCGCCGATGCGGGCGAAGGCCTCCAGGGCGCCCGGCCGGGCTTCGTAGTAGCCGATGTCGCGGACGACGGGACGGGTCCCGCGGGCGCGCAGGGGGCCGCGGTCCGCGAGCCAGGCCAGTTCGTCGTAGGCGCGGCCCGCGGTGTGGCGGAGCATCCAGTGCACCGGCCGCTGCCCGCTGAGCACGGCCAGCAGTCGGTCGGCGAAGAGTTCGGCGGTGACCGGGTGGGGGCAGGCGCCGGGCCGGCCGGGGAAGGCGCCGCTCCGGCCCGAGTCTGCGCTGCTCCGGCCGGAGACGACGCTGCTCCGGTCGGGGGCGGACGCATCCGGGCCCGGGGCAGCCACGCTCGGGCCCGGGACGGGCGCACACGGGCTCGGAGCAGCCGCGCTCCGGCCCGGGGCGTCGGCGCTGCGGGCCGAGGTGGACGAGGGGCGGGTGGCCGGGAGGGAGGACGGGCCGGCCGGGGAGCTCGGCGGGCGGGTGTCGGCGGGGCGGGTGCGGGTGGCGGGTGTGGCGCGCGGCGGGCCGGGAGGGCGGCTGCCGCCGGTCGTACGGGTGGGGGTTCCGCCTGGTGTGCGGGGCGGGCCGCCGCCGGGGCGGCGGGAGGCGTGACGGCCCGCGGGGCGGGTTCCGGGGCGGCGCTGGTTCCTGGTCATGACCTTGTTCATGGAGTCCCCGATCGAGGTCGCCCGGGTTGTACCGGTCGGTAACTTGCTGGTGGGGATCTTGTACGGGGCCGGGACCGGCGACGGCAAACGAGCCGCGCCCCGGAGCGGGCGGCGGGCGAATTCACCTATCCGAGTGGTCGCGGTGGCTGAAAAGCCCGATAGGAAGGGGCCGTACCGGGTGACGGGGGAGGCGTGAGGTGGACGGGTCCGGGAGTGCGGCCGGGGACCCGAAAGGGGACAACCGCACGTATCCTGAAGGGCGTCCGGGAGGTGGGCTCGCAGCCGCCCGGAGCCCCTGCGGAACCCACCGACCACGAAAGCGGCCAGCCATGCGCGTCTACGTCCCCCTGACCCTCCCCGGGCTCGCCGAGGCGTACAAGACGGGTGAGCTGGCCGCGGGACCGTTCGTCGCGTACGCGGTCACGCCCGCCCTGCGCGAGTGGTACCTCTCCGACGACATCGAGGAACTGGAGTACGCGGCGCTCAGCCGGTCCGCGCTCGCCTCGCTGCGGCTGCTCGCGGCGGACCCGGACGCGCCGCGGCGCCGGGTCGTGGTCGCGGTCGACGTGCCCGACGGCGCGGCCGCGGCCGACCCCGACCGGGGGCTCGACCCGGCGGCGCTCGGCGAGGTGCGGGTGGCCGGAACCATGCCGCTGGCCAAGGCGGCGGCGGTGCACGTCGACGCCGACGACGCGGAGACCGACGTGGCCGCCGCGGCCGAGGCACTTCAGGCGGCGGACGGTGGCGACGACGACGCGCAGTTCGTGGTGGACGGCGCCGAGGACCACGAGCTGCTGTGGTACGCCACGCAGGAGATCCCCAACCTGGTGGGGCTCGGCGACTGAGCCGGCCGCCGTGCGCCGGGCCCGCCCCGGTGCGCTCGTCCGCCGTTCTCTTGATTGTCGGTGGCGGAGGGTAGGTTCTTGGACATGGGGAAGTCAGGGGCGCACATCGTCTGGGACTGGAACGGCACGCTGTTCCACGACAACGAGGCGATCATCGGAGCGACGAACGCGGCCTTCGCCGAGCTGGGCCTGGAGCCGATCACGCTGGAGCAGTACCGGGCGCTGTACTGCGTGCCGGTGCCGAAGTTCTACGAGCGGCTGCTGGGGCGGCTGCCGACCGACGCCGAGTGGCTGGTCATGGACGAGGTCTTCCACCGGTACTACACCGAGCACCGGGTCCGCTGCGCGCTGACCGACGGCGCGGTGGACCTGATCACGGGCTGGGCCTCGGCCGGGCACAGCCAGTCGATCCTGAGCATGTACGGGCACGACGACCTCGTGCCCCTGGTCCGGGGCTTCGGCATCGAGGCGCACTTCCTGCGCGTCGACGGGCGTACGGGGCCGTCCGGCGGCAGCAAGGCCGAGCACATGGTGCGCCACCTCGGCGTCCTGGCCGGGGCGGTGCGTCCGGAGCGCACGGTGGTGATCGGCGACGCGGCCGACGACGCGGTGGCCGCCCGGCACGCGGGGGCCCGGGCGGTGCTGTACACCGGAGGTTCGCACGGCCGGGCCAGTCTGGAGGAGGCGGGGGTGCCGGTGGTGGACACCCTGGCGGAGGCCGTCGCGGAGGCGCAACGACTGGCCGCCTGACCGCACGCCCGCCGCGCTTGACCGCGCAACAGGCCCGCGCGCCCGGCCGGGGCCTGACCCACCCAGGCCCGCGCGCGGCCCACGCCTGACCGCGCGCCCGACGGCGCGACCACCGCGCCTGACCGCGCGACCGACCGCGCAACAGGCCCGCGCGCCCGCCCGCGCACGACCGCACACCGCCCGCGCCCAGCCGTGCGCCCCGCCACGCCCGACCGCGCACCCCACCGCGCACGGCCGCCGTCCCCACCGCGCCCGACCGCGCCCCGCGCAAGGCGCCCCGCATCACCGCGCCGGCCGCGCACCCCGCCGGACCCCTGCCCGGGCGCGCCCGGCCCGGATACGACGCCCGCGCTTCCGGCGCCCCTGTGCAGATCGTCAAAGTTCGACCCCTGTATTTGTACACATACGGCTCATGACGGGTCCCCCGTCGGGAGCGATAGCCTGGTGGCGTGATCAGCGCGATAGCTCGCGGAGGCACCGGCGCCTCCGCTCCGCGCCCGGCATGCACGGACGACATCCGTGACCGGGCGGCGGTCGCTGGTCCGCGCGGGCGGGACGGGTCCTCGACGGCCCCCAGGACGCCGCACGAGGGCCGGATGCCGACGCAGCCGAGAGCAGCGTCACACGCATCGGTCGGGTCGAAAATGGCCGACAACCCCCCGCTCATCTCACCTTGCGGCATAGCGTCGGAACGGACCGGACACCCCGGGCCGCGGCGTCACGCCGAAGGGGAAGAGACCGTACTTCCTTCTACGTCACGCAACGGCGCGCGACAGGAGCCAGAGGACAATGCAGACCAAGCTGGACGAAGCCAAGGCCGAGCTGCTCGAGAGGGCCGCCCGGGTAGCTGAGAACAGTCCGGTCGGGGGGCACCTACCGACTGGTACGACGGGCGAGGGCACCCCGGACCGGGATTCCGTGCTCGCGTTCCTCCAGCGCTACTACCTGCACACCGCCCCGGAGGACCTCGCCGACCGCGACCCGGTCGACATCTTCGGAGCCGCTTTCTCCCACTACCGCCTCGCCGAGAACCGCCCGCAGGGCACGGCCAACGTCCGGGTGCACACCCCGACCGTCGAGGAGAACGGCTGGACGTGCAGCCACTCCGTGGTCGAGGTCGTCACCGACGACATGCCGTTCCTCGTCGACTCCGTCACCAACGAGCTGACCCGGCAGGGCCGGGGCATCCACGTCGTCGTCCACCCGCAGTTCGTCGTCCGCCGCGACGTCACCGGCAAGCTCCTGGAGGTGCTGCCGAAGCCGCCCGCGGGCGAGTCGCTGCCGCACGACGCGCACATCGAGTCTTGGATCCACGTCGAGATCGACCGCGAGACCGACCGCGCCGACCTCAAGCAGATCACCGCCGACCTGCTGCGTGTCCTGTCCGACGTCCGCGAGGCCGTCGAGGACTGGGAGAAGATGCGCGACGCGGCGATCCGCCTCGCCGAGGCGCTGCCCGGTGAGCCCCGGCCCGGCGACCTGCGCGCGCAGGACGTCGAGGAGGCCCGCGAGCTGTTGCGCTGGCTGTCCAACGACAGCTTCACCTTCCTCGGCTACCGCGAGTACCAGCTCCGCGGGGACGACTGCCTGGCCGCCGTGCCCGGCACCGGGCTCGGCATACTGCGCGCGGACCCGCCCCACGCCGGTGACGACGCCCACCCGGTCAGCCCGTCCTTCGAGCGGCTGCCCGCCGACGCCCGCGCCAAGGCCCGCGAGCACAAGCTGCTCGTGCTGACCAAGGCCAACAGCCGCGCCACCGTGCACCGGCCCTCCTACCTGGACTACATCGGCGTCAAGAAGTTCGACGAGCAGGGCGAGGTCGTCGGCGAGCGCCGCTTCCTCGGGCTGTTCTCGTCCGCCGCATACACCGAATCGGTGAGGCGGATTCCGGTCATCCGCCGCAAGGTCGAGGAGGTCCTGGAGCGCGCCGGCTTCTCGCCCAACAGCCACGACGGGCGCGACCTGCTGCAGATCCTCGAGACCTACCCGCGCGACGAGCTCTTCCAGACCCCGGCCGACGAGCTGCAGGCCATCGTCACCTCCGTGCTGTACCTGCAGGAGCGCCGGCGGCTGCGCCTGTACCTGCGCCAGGACGAGTACGGCCGCTACTACTCGGCGCTGGTCTACCTCCCGCGCGACCGCTACACCACCGGTGTCCGGCTGCGGATCATCGACATCCTCAAGGAGGAACTCGGCGGCACCAGCGTCGACTTCACGGCCTGGAACACCGAGTCGATCCTGTCCCGGCTGCACTTCGTGGTCCGGGTCCCGCAGGGCACCGAGCTGCCGCAGCTGTCCGACAACGACAAGGAGCGCATCGAGGCCCGTCTGGTGGAGGCCGCCCGCTCCTGGGCCGACGCCTTCTCCGAGGCCCTGAACGCCGAGCTCGGCGAGGAGCACGCGGCCGAACTGCTGCGCCGCTACCACAACGCCTTCCCCGAGGGCTACAAGGCCGACCACTCCCCGCGCGCCGCGGTGGCCGACCTGGTGCACCTGGAGCGGCTGAACGCCGACCGGACGTTCGCCCTGAGCCTGTACGAGCCGGTGGGCGCCGCGCCCGAGGAGCGCCGCTTCAAGATCTTCCAGAAGGGCGGCTCGGTCTCCCTGTCCGCCGTCCTGCCGGTGCTCAGCCGGCTCGGCGTCGAAGTCACTGACGAGCGGCCGTACGAACTGCGCTGCGCCGACCGCACGACCGCGTGGATCTACGACTTCGGTCTGCGGATGCCCACCTCGGGCACCGGCGACTACCTCGGCGACGACGCCCGCGAGCGGTTCCAGGACGCCTTCGCGGCCGCCTGGACCGGCCGGGCGGAGAACGACGGGTTCAACGCCCTGGTGCTGAGCGCCGGGCTGACCTGGCGGCAGGCGATGGTGCTGCGCGCGTACGCCAAGTACCTGCGCCAGGCGGGCTCCACCTTCAGCCAGGACTACATGGAGGACACCCTCCGCGACAACGTCCACACCACCCGCCTCCTGGTCTCCCTGTTCGAGGCGCGCATGGCGCCGGAGCGGCAGCGCGCCGGGCACGAGCTGGTGGACGCGCTGCTGGAGGAGGTCGACGCGGCGCTCGACCAGGTGGCCTCGCTCGACGAGGACCGGATCCTGCGGTCCTTCCTCACCGTCATCAAGGCGACGCTGCGCACCAACTTCTTCCAGGCGGCGGCGGACGGCGGCCCGCACGCGTACGTCTCCATGAAGTTCGACCCGCAGGCCATCCCGGATCTGCCGGCCCCGCGTCCGGCGTACGAGATCTGGGTGTACTCGCCGCGGGTCGAGGGCGTGCACCTGCGCTTCGGCAAGGTCGCCCGGGGCGGCCTGCGCTGGTCCGACCGGCGCGAGGACTTCCGCACCGAGATCCTCGGCCTGGTCAAGGCGCAGATGGTGAAGAACACCGTCATCGTGCCGGTCGGCGCCAAGGGCGGCTTCGTCGCCAAGCAGCTCCCGGACCCGAGCGTGGACCGGGACGCCTGGATGGCGGAGGGCGTCGCCAGCTACCGGACGTTCATCTCCGCGCTGCTCGACATCACCGACAACATGGTCGCCGGGGAGGTCGTGCCGCCCAAGGACGTGGTCCGGCACGACGGCGAGGACACCTACCTGGTGGTGGCGGCCGACAAGGGCACGGCGACGTTCTCGGACATCGCCAACGAGGTCGCCGAGGCGTACGGCTTCTGGCTCGGCGACGCCTTCGCCTCCGGCGGCTCCGCGGGCTACGACCACAAGGGCATGGGGATCACCGCCCGCGGCGCCTGGGAGTCCGTGAAGCGGCACTTCCGCGAGCTGGGCGTGGACACCCAGACGGAGGACTTCACGGTCGTCGGCATCGGCGACATGTCCGGCGACGTGTTCGGCAACGGCATGCTGCTGTCGGAGCACATCCGCCTGGTGGCGGCCTTCGACCACCGGCACATCTTCATCGACCCGAACCCGGACGCGGCCACCTCCTACGCCGAGCGCCGCCGCCTGTTCGAGCTGCCCCGCTCCAGCTGGGCCGACTACGACACGGGGCTGCTGTCGGCGGGCGGCGGGGTGTTCCCGCGGAGCGCCAAGGCCATCCCGGTCAACGGGCACATCCGCGAGGCCCTCGGCATCGAGCCGGGTGTCACCAAGCTGACCCCGGCCGACCTGATGCGGGCGATCCTCAAGGCGCCGGTGGACCTGCTGTGGAACGGCGGCATCGGCACCTACGTCAAGGCCAGCACCGAGTCCCACGCGGACGTCGGCGACAAGGCCAACGACGCCATCCGCGTCGACGGCGCCGACCTGCGCGTCCGGGTCGTGGGCGAGGGCGGCAACCTGGGCCTGACCCAGCTCGGCCGGATCGAGTTCGCACGCCACAACGGCAAGATCAACACGGACGCGATCGACAACAGTGCGGGCGTGGACACCTCCGACCACGAGGTGAACATCAAGATCCTGCTGAACGGCCTGGTCGCGGACGGCGACATGACCGTCAAGCAGCGCAACAGGCTGCTCGCGGAGATGACCGACGAGGTCGGCGCGCTGGTGCTGCGCAACAACTACGCGCAGAACACGGCGATCGCCAACGCGCTCGCCCAGTCCAAGGACATGCTCCACGCCCAGCAGCGCTTCATGAAGCACCTGGTGCGCGAGGGTCACCTGGACCGGGCGCTGGAGTTCCTGCCCACCGACCGCCAGGTCCGCGAGCGGCTGAACTTCGGCCAGGGCCTGAGCAGTCCGGAGACGGCCGTTCTGCTGGCGTACACCAAGATCACGGTGGCCGAGGAACTGCTGCACACCTCGCTGCCGGACGACCCGTATCTGCGCGGACTGCTGCACGCCTACTTCCCGACGGCGCTGCGCGAGCGGTTCCCGGAGGGCATCGACGGCCATCCGCTGCGCCGTGAGATCACCACGACCGTGCTGGTCAACGACACGGTCAACACGGGTGGCACGACCTATCTGCACCGGCTGCGCGAGGAGACCGGCGCCTCGCTCGAGGAGATCGTCCGGGCGCAGACCGTGGCCCGCGCGATCTTCCGCTCCGGCGCGGTGTGGGACGCGGTCGAGGCGCTCGACAACAGGGTCGAGGCCGGTGTGCAGACCCGGATCCGGCTGCACTCCCGCCGCCTGGTGGAGCGCGGCACGCGCTGGCTGCTCAACAACCGGCCGCAGCCGCTGGAGCTCACCGACACCGTCGCGTTCTTCGCCGACCGCGTCGAGCAGGTCTGGTCCGAGCTGCCCAAGCTGCTGCGCGGCGCGGACCTGGAGTGGTACGAGCAGGTCTACGACGAACTGACCGCGGCCGGGGTCCCGGACGAGGTGGCCACGCGGGTGGCCGGTTTCTCCTCCGCCTTCCCGGCGCTGGACATCGTCTCGGTGGCCGACCGGATGGGCAAGGACCCGATGGACGTCGCCGAGGTGTACTACGACCTCGCCGACCGCCTCAGCATCACCCAGCTGATGGACCGCATCATCGAGCTGCCGCGCGCCGACCGCTGGCAGTCCATGGCGCGCGCGGCGATCCGTGAGGACCTGTACGCGGCACACGCGGCACTGACCTCGGACGTCCTGGCGGCCGGCAACGGCAGCTGCACGCCGGAGCAGCGCTTCAAGGTGTGGGAGCAGAAGAACGCGGCGCTGCTGTCCCGGGCGCGCACCACCCTGGAGGAGATCCGCGGTTCGGACGAGTTCGACCTCGCCAACCTGTCGGTGGCGATGCGGACGATGCGTACGCTGCTGCGCACTCACTCGTAGCCGCACCGCTTTCCGCGTCGTCGAGGGCGCCCCGGGCCGCACCGGCCCGGGGCGCCCTCGTGTCGTCTCACGCCGTCCCCTGGCCGACCTCACACCGTTCTCATGCCGTCCTCCGGACGGGCTCCGCACGCCGCCACACGGCACATTTACCTTTTCCTGCTAATCGGGATGATTCGGATAAAGTCGCCGGGTGTCTGTGAATCTCACCGAGAGCCGTCCGGCCACGACCGCACCCGTGCGGCTCACCGCTACCCCCCGGGCTCCGGCGCGGCCGGTGGTGCGAGTCGTCCTCGAAGTCGTGAAATTCGTCGTCGTCGGCGGCAGTGGTGTCCTCGTCAACTTCCTGGTCTTCAACCTGCTGCTGCACGGCCTGGGCCGGCCCGCGATGCCCGCCACCGTGCTCGCCAGCTGTGTCGCCATGGGCACCAACTACCTGGGCTTCCGGTATTTCGCCTACCGCGACCGGTCCTCGCGCACCCCCGGGCAGATCGCGCTCTTCTTCCTCTTCAGCGGACTCGGCGTCGTCATGGAGAGCGGCCTCTTCTACGCCGGGTACCACGGCCTCGGCCTGAACGGCCCCTGGGCGTCGAACGCCGTGAAGGCGCTGTCCATCGTGCTCGCCTCCGCGTTCCGCTTCCTCGTCTACCGCACCTGGGTGTTCCCGCACGATGCGCGCCGCGCCGCCTGAGGCGCCCGTCGCGGGCCGGGCCGCCTCCCGGTCGGCGGCCCTCGCCGGCGGGGCCCGCGCGCCCCTGACGGCCGTCGCGCTCGTCGCCGTCCTGATGCTCGTGGTGGTCGTGCGGCTGCCCTGGGCCGGCGACCTCGGCATGCACGCGGCGACCATCGCGCGCCTGCGCCACAACCTCCTGCATCCCGGCAACCCGCTCGTCGCCGTCGACACGCCGAGCCCGTACTACTCGCCGTGGATACTGCTGCTCGGCTGCGTCGCCGAGGTGACCGGCTGGTCCGTCTTCGACGTGCTGCGGCTCGCCGCCCTGGCCGGACTCGGGCTGCTGGCGACCGGGGTGTGGCGCTACGTCCGCACGCTGAGCGCCCACCGGGCCGCGCCCGCGCTGGCGGCCCTGAGCCTGGTCCTGCTGTGGGGCACGGACCTCATCAACTGGAGCGGCTTCCTCGCCCTCAACTCCCTGGCGCTGACGGTGTCCTACCCGAGCGTGTTCGCCCTCGGCCTCGCCTTCCACTTCTGGGCCTGGCTGACCCGGGCGCTGCGCGGGCCCGCCGGGTGGGGGAGCTGGCTCGGGATCGGCGCGCTGTGGGCGCTGATCCTGCTCTGCCACCAGTTCACCGGGGTCGTCGCCACGCTGGGCGGGATCGCCGTGGTGCTCCCGGCCCGCCCCGCGCGGGAGCTGTGGCCGCGGCTCGGCGCCGGGGCGGCGCTCGGCCTGCTGGTGCTGTGGCTGTGGCCGTACTACGACTTCTTCGCCCTGTTCTCGGCCGGGGGCGACCTGGAGGAGGTGCACCGGGCGCTCTACGAGCACTTCCTCGCCCGGTACTGGCTGGCGCTGCTCGGGGTGGCCGCCCTGGCCCTGCGGGCGCGCCGGACGCGGCACGACCCCCTGGTGATCTTCTTCCTGCTCGGCACCCTGGTGTGCGCGGCGGGCTGGGCGAGCGGCCACTACTCCTGGGGGCGTGCCCTGCCGGCCGCGCTGATCCCGACCCAGCTCGCCGCCGCGCTGGAGGTCGCCGAGGGCGGGCGGCGGGCCGTGCGGATCCGGTGGGCCGCGGCGCTCGCCGCCGCGCTCGCGGTGGGGGCGTGGTCCCAGGCGGGCGTGCTCGGCTACGTCGTGGGGCGCGCGGCGCTGCCGAAGGAGCTGGCGGAGCGGTACACCACGCCGTGGACCGGATACGAGTGGATCACGCCGTACGTGCGGTACGGCCAGATCGTCATGGCCCGTACCGGACCCAACCGCGTGATCCCCGCCTACGGCGCCTACACGGTCGCCCCCGGCTATCCGGATTTCTTCCTGCCGGACGAGTCCCGGCGGCAGGCGGCCGTGGAGCGCTACTTCGCGCCGGCGACCCCGAGCGGTGTGCGCCGGGACATCCTGCGCAGGTACGGGGTGCGCTGGGTCCTGGACCACGGCCGGACCGCCGGTGAGGACGGGCTGCGCGCGGTGGCGCACGGGCCGGGCGGCGAGGTGCTGTACGCCGTGGTGCGCTGACCGGCCCGTACGCGAACCGGTGCTAGCCCTTCTTGGCCTTGTCGCCGCCGCCGGTGAAGGCCTCGTAGGCCTCGAGGACCTCCTCGGTCGGCCCGTCCATGCGCAGCTCGCCGCGCTCCAGCCACAGCACCCGCTCGCAGGTGTCGCGGATCGACTTGTTGTTGTGGCTGACCAGGAACACCGTGCCCGCGTGCCGGCGCAGCTCGCGGATCCGCTCCTCGGAACGCTTCTGGAAGCTGCGGTCGCCGGTGGCCAGCGCCTCGTCGATGAGCAGCACGTCGTGGTCCTTGGCCGCGGCGATCGAGAACCGCAGCCGGGCCCCCATGCCGGAGGAGTACGTCCGCATCGGCAGGGTGATGAAGTCGCCCTTCTCGTTGATGCCGGAGAAGTCGACGATGTCCTGGTAGCGCTCCCTGATCTGCTCGCGGGTCATGCCCATGGCCAGGCCGCCCAGGTGGACGTTGCGCTCGCCGGTCAGGTCGTTCATCAGGGCCGCGTTCACGCCGAGGAGGGAGGGCTGGCCGTCGGTGTAGATGGCGCCGTTCTCCACCGGGAGCAGGCCGGCGACGGCCTTCAGCAGGGTGGACTTGCCGGAGCCGTTGGTGCCGATCAGCCCGATCGCCTCGCCCTTGTAGGCGACGAACGAGACCTTCTTCACCGCGTGCACCCGGCGCACGCCGGCCGCCTTCTCCGCCTGCTTGGGGCGCAGGATGCGGTTGAGCGCGGCGGTCGCGGAGCCGCGGCCGGCGCCGGTGCCGAACACCCGGTAGACGATGTCCACCCCGTCGGCGATGACGGTGGGGATCCTGCCGGCGGCGTCCGCGGGTACGGGTCCGCCGGTGTGTGCGATGGTCTGCTCAGCCACGGCCGTACGTCTCCTCAGCCTTCCAGAAGTAGATGAACCCGCCGACGCCGGCCAGCAGCGCCCAGCCCGTCGCGTACGCCCACACGTGGTGCGGGAGCTGGTGGGCCTTGAAGCTGTCGATCAGCGCGAACCGCATCAGGTCGATGTAGACGGCGGCCGGGTTCGACTCCAGCAGCACCTTCGCGGAGTTCGGCATGCCGCTGTGCTTGAGCGTGTTGTCGATGCTGAACATCACGCCGGAGACGTACATCCAGGTGCGCAGGATGAACGGCATCAGCTGCGCGATGTCCGGCGTCTTGGCGCCCATCCGGGCCATGATCATCGAGACGCCCGAGTTGAAGACGAACTGCAGGAACAGCACGGGCACGATCAGCAGCCAGGAGACGCTCACCGGGATGCCGAAGCAGAGCAGGATGACCACCAGGGCGGCCATGGAGAACAGCAGCTGCTGGAGCTGCTGGAGCGCGAACGAGATCGGGAGCGCGGCCCGGGGGAAGTGCAGGGCCCGCACCAGGCCCAGGTTCCCGGAGATCGCCCGGGTGCCCGCCATGATCGAGTTCTGCGTGAACGTCCAGATGAACACGCCCGTCACCAGGAACGGGATGTAGTCCGAGACGCCCCGGCTGGTGCCGAGGAGCACGCCGAAGATGAAGTAGTAGACCGCCGCGTTCAGCAGGGGGGTCGCCACCTGCCAGATCTGGCCGAGCTTCGCCTGGCTGTACTGGGCGGTGAGCTTGGCGGTGGCGAAGGCGGTGATGAAGTGCCGCCGCGCCCACAGCTGGCGGACGTAATGGCGCAGGGAGGGGCGGGCGCCGCTGACGGACAGGCCGTGGCGTGCGGCGAGCGCCGCGAGGTCGCCCTCGGCCGGGGCCGGGGCGGGCGGTGTGTGGAGGACCTGGCTCACATCCGTTGCTTTCGCTCGGGGGTGGGGGTGCGGGCGCGTCCGGTTCCGTGGCGTCGCCCGTTTCCTTACGGTTCTCTTCACGTTTTCTTACGTCGGGACGGGACCGTATCGTCGCAACGTGAGCGTAGGGCGAATCGACGTCGGAACGCAACCGTTTCGTCGTAACGCCCTATGCTGGAGTGCATGACGACGAACGCCGAACAGCCCCGGACGCCCGCGCGCCGCCGGACCCCCGCCGGGGCGGCCGTGCTCCGCGAGGACGTGACCGAGGCCATCCGGGCCGCCGTCTTCGAGGAGCTCGCGGCCGTCGGCTACGCGCGCATGTCCATCGAGGGGATCGCGCGGCGCGCGGGCGTGGGCAAGACCGCGGTGTACCGGCGGTGGCGTTCCAAGCTGCACCTGGTGCTCGACATCGTCTCGGCGCTCGCGGTGCAGGGCCTGCCCGCACCGGACACCGGCTCCCTGGAGACCGACCTGCGGCTGCTGTACGAGGTCACGTCCCGGGCCCTGCGCCACCCCGTGGCCTCGCAGATCATTCCCGACCTCCAGGCGGAGGCGGCGCGCAACCCCGACATCGCGGAGGCCATGCAGAAGGCCCTGCGGGACGGGCAGGAGAGTGTGGCCAGCAGCATCCTCGCGGCGGCCGAGCGCCGCGGCGAGATCCGTCCCGGCCCGGACCGGGACCTGGCCCTCGACCTGATCTCGGGCCCGCTCTACTGGCGCGCGGTCGTCATCCGCAGCCCTAAGCTCCCCAAGGGCTACCTGGACGCCCTGGCCCGCGGCACGGCGGAGGCCATCAAGGCGCTCTGACGCCGTGCCGGGCCCGGTGACGGGGTCGTCACCGGCGGGCTGCCTCCGGGTGGTGGTAGGTCCAGCCCTCCCAGGCCGAGGTGATCATGTCCTGGACGTCGCGCTTGGCGTGCCATCCGAGCTCGGTGGCGATGCGGTCGGCGGAGGCGACGACGCGGGCCGGGTCGCCGGGGCGGCGCGGAGTGACCGTCGGGGGGCGGTCGTAGCCGGTGACGGCGTTGATCGTGTCGATCATCTCGCGGACCGAGACCCCCTCGCCGCGGCCGATGTTCAGGGTCAGGTCGAGGCCCGGGTTGGCCTGGAGCGCGCGGGCCGTGGCCACGTGGGCCTCGGCCAGGTCCGCCACGTGGATGTAGTCGCGGATGCAGGTGCCGTCCGGCGTCGGGTAGTCGTCGCCGAAGATGCGCGGGGCGGCGTCCTCGGTCAGCTTCTCGAAGACCATCGGGACCAGGTTGAAGACGCCGGCGTCCGCCAGTTCGGGGCTCGCCGCGCCCGCCACGTTGAAGTAGCGCAGCGACGCCGTGGACATGCCGGTCGCGCGGCCCGTCGCCCGGACCAGCCACTCACCCGCGAGCTTGGTCTCGCCGTACGGGGACATGGGCGCGCACGGAGTCTCCTCCGTGACCAGGTCCACGTCCGGCATCCCGTACACGGCCGCCGAGGAGGAGAACACGAACGACGGGACGTCGGCCGCCGTCACCGCCTCCAGCAGGACGCGCAGCCCCTCGACGTTCTCCCGGTAGTAGTGCAGCGGCCGGTCCACCGACTCGCCCACCTGCTTCTTCGCCGCGAGGTGGACCACGCCGGTGACCTCGTGCTCGGCGAGGGCGCGCGCCACCCGGTCCCCGTCCAGCGTGGAGCCCACCACCAGCGGGACCCCGTCCGGGACGCGTTCGGCGATGCCGGTGGACAGATCGTCGTACACCACCGCCCGCTCGCCCGCTTCCGTCATGGCGCGGACGACGTGCGCTCCGATGTAGCCGGCGCCGCCGGTGATCAGCCAGGTCATGTGCGGCCGTCTCCTCCTCGGTTGACCCCGGGGGATCCGTTCGGGAGATCCGCGGGGGTCGGTTTCTGGTTCAGCTGGTCGGGTCGCTCCCCGTGGTCCGCGCTCAGCGCATGAGGCGCCGCAGCCGGTTGCGGAGCACGTCGGCGACCCCGCGTGCTCCGGCCGCCACCCGCACGGAGAGCGATCCGGAGTGGGTGGCGTAGGGCTGGACCAGGAGGACGCCGTACCGCAGGCTCGCCACGGCGCTGCGCCGCAGCCGGCCGTCGCCCGTGCGGGCGTGCGCGGTCGTGTCGCGGGCCGTGCCGTCGGCGAGGCGGACGTGCAGCCGCAGGTCCCAGGTGCCGGCGCCCAGCGCGGCCAGGTCCACGGATGTCTCGGCGGACCAGGTGCCGTCCGCGCCGGGCGTCAGGGGGAGCGTGGCGCGCTGGTCCGTACGCCCCTCCTCGCGGTGCCGCCACTCCACCTCCAGCGCCTCGGGACGCGCCTCGGCCAGCCGCCCGTACATCTCGTGCAGGCGCAGCCGCAGCCGGGTGTCCCCGGTCCGCGGGCGCAGCTCCCCGTCCACGGCGAGCGGCAGCAGCTCCACCGGGCGGGTCAGGTACGGCTCCAGGGTGAGCTGCGGCAGGTCCCGCGACCAGATCGGCGTGCCGTCCTCGGCGCGCACGTAGGGCGGGCAGAGGCGGGCCGGGCGGGCGGCCAGCTCCCGCAGGCGGGGCAGGTCGCGCGGTTCGGGGGAGGCCAGCACGACCCGGGCCAGCAGACGGCCGGGAGCGGCGGGGTTGAGCGCCCAATCAGCGGCGTCGTACTCCGTGAGGTACTCCCGGGTGAGGGTCCACCAGGCGCTCCGGTACTCGGCGTCGCGCAGGCCCAACTCCCGTGCGTACATGCGCAACTCGTGGTCGAGGAACTTGGCCCGGGCGGCCCGCGCCAGCTCCTTCTGCCCGGCGTTCAGCAGGATTTCGTACGCCGTCCGGCACGCCTCGATGCGGGCCCGCCAGTTGTCGATGCCCGCCCGGTCCAGGGAGATGGACAACTGCTCGGCGGACCGGCGCACATGCCACACGTACACCTGCTCGGGGACGAGGGCCAGGCGCGGAGCGGCGGCCAGCACGCGTGCGGTGAAGACGAAGTCCTCGTAGGGGAAGCGGCCTTCGGGGAAGCGGATGTCGTGCTCGCGCAGGAAGTCGGTGCGGTACAGCTTGTTGACGCACAGGGTGTCGTGCACCAGGCGCGGCAGTTCCGCGGGGCGGGCGAGCACGGTGTTCTCGGTGTACAGGCGGTCCTGCCAGGGCACCTCGCGCCCGGAGGGCAGTTCGCGGCGCACGCACAGGCCGCCGGCCACCTCCGCGCGCTCCTTCACGGCCGCCGCGAGCAGCGCGTCCACCGCGCCGGGTGGCAGTACGTCGTCGCTGTCGAGGAACATCACGTACGGCGACGTCACCGCGTCGATGCCGGTGTTGCGGGGGCTGCCGCAGCCGCCGCTGTTGCTCTCGCGCCGGATCACCCGCACCTTCGGCTCCGTCCCGGCGAGGCCGGTGAGCAGCTCGAAGGTGCCGTCCGACGAACAGTCGTCCACGGCGACGACCTCGCGGACCGCTGGGCCCTGTGCGAGCGCCGAACGCACAGCGTCGGCGATGTGGGCGACGTCGTCATATCCGATGACGACGACGCTGACGTGTGGTGCCTGCTGGGGGTGCGGGTGCATGGAGTCCACGGGCCGGAAGGGTAGGTGTGGTAGGTAATTTCCCGTTAAGAGGGGCTTAGCGCCCCGTGCGGAAGACGGTTGGATCCCGTCTCGGGTTCCCCCGGCAGCGGCACCAGTTTCGTCGATCGCCACAACCGGACGAAAGAGGTTACCGCGGCGGAGGCCAGCAGTCCGTTGCGCGTCAGCATCAGCGCGCAGCCGGTCCAAGTGCAGGCCGCCACCTCGTGATAGAGGGTGGGGTAGGCCACGACGCTGACCGCGCTCGCCACCGCGACCAGCGCGGCCACCGGCCGCTGCGTGGTCGCCCGCGAGGTCAGGCACACCGCGGCCAGGCCCAGCAGCCAGACCATGTACTGCGGGCTGATCACCCTGCTGGTGACGGTGAACAGCAGCACCGCGCTCAGCGCGGCGTCGTACGGCGTCGCGGGCGTGCGGCGCCGGGCCCGCAGCCGCCACAGCACCAGCAGCGCGAGGGCCGCCGCCGTCAGGGCGAGTGAGAGATGTGCCACTGCCGCGACGTGCTGTCCGGTGAACTCCAGGGCCCCGTAGCGGTACCGGACCCGGCCCGGCCAGCCCGCGTGCGTGGCGAGGGCCAGCGCCGTACCGCCGAACGACTCGATCTGCACGCCCCGGCCGCCCTGCTGCCGCGCGAAGGCGAACGGGTTGCGGAACAGGGCGGCGAACAACGCGAAGGAGACGCCCCCGGTGACGGCCGCCCACCCCCACGCCGACCGGGTGGCGCGGCCCGGCGGCGTCCCCAGCAGCACCAGGGCCGGCCACACCTTCACCAGCGCGCCCAGCGCGGCCAGCGCGGCGCCGGTCCGCGGGAAGCGCGTCAGGGTCAGCAGGGACAGCACGGCCAGGGCGGTGACCTGCACGTCGTACCGGGCCAGCGGGATGTGCAGCAGGAGCGGCAGCCCCAGCGTCCAGTAGCCGGCCCCGCGCAGGCTGCGGCCGGGGCGCGTGCCCGCGCGGGCCAGCGCCGCCGTGACCACCGCGTCGGTGACGAGGGTGAGCGCGACGAACGCCTGGAAGTACGTCAGGCCCGGCAGCAGCGCGGGCGAGAGCAGCACCGCCCCGGCGCCGGGCGGGTACTGCCACAGCGTGTCGTGCGCCGGGAAGGCGCCGTGCGACAGCACGACGTACCAGTGCTGGTACAGCTTCCACACCTCGCGGGCCACCGCGCCCCGGCCCAGCAGGGGCAGGGTGTTGTGGGCGAGCAGCGCCAGCATGGCGGCGCGCGTGACGAGCCAGCCGGCCGCCAGGGCGAGGAGGGGGTGTCTCGTCGGCGCGCGGGTGCGGGCGGGCGTCACGCTCTGGAAGGCACTCATCACCGCGGATGGTATTCGGTATGAATGGCGCAATTCGGTTCATACGCGGTCGGCGTCGCGGCCTCACGGCCGGCCTGGGGGCTCCTCCAGTGCCGCCGCGTCGAGTGCCGAGGTGAGCCGGTCGAGGCGGGTGCGCAGGTCGCGGATCTCGTCGAGGGTGAAGCCGGTCGCCGAGACGATCCGGCGCGGCACCTCGCGCGCGCGCTCGCGCAGCGCGGCGCCTTCCGCCGTCAGGCGCACCTGGACCGACCGCTCGTCCCGCGCGCTGCGCTCGCGCCGTACCAGTCCGGCCGCCTCCAGCCGCTTGAGCAGCGGGGACAGGGTGCCGGAGTCCAGGCGCAGATGCTCGCCCAGCCTCTTCACGGGCGTCTCGCCGTGCTCCCACAGCACCAGCATCACCAGGTACTGCGGATAGGTGAGGCCGAGCTCCTTGAGGAGGACGCGGTAGACGCCGTTGAAGGCGCGTGAGGCGGCGTGCAGGGAGAAGCAGATCTGGCCGTCCAGGCGCAGCCAGTCCTCCTCGGGCGCGGACCGCGGGACCTCGGTGTTCATGGCTCCAGGGTAGCTCGGGCGAGCAATTTGGTTGTGCACAACTTAATTGTGTGCTCTACTCGTGGTCGTGGGGCGGCCCGGCCGCAAGGCCGCGGACCGGCCGCCCGGACACGCACCCGACGCATCGAGAGGGATGGTTTTCCCATGGACGCGCTCTACACCGCCGTCGCCACCGCCACCCACGGCCGCGAAGGCCGCGCCTTCACCTCCGACGGCAAGCTGGACGTGCAGCTGGCCCCTCCGGTGGAGCTCGGCGGCAACGGGCAGGGCACCAACCCCGAGCAGCTCTTCGCCGCCGGGTACGCCGCCTGCTTCGCCAGCGCCCTCGGCCTGGTGGGCCGGCAGGCGAAGGTGGACGTGAGCGACGCCGCCGTCACCGGCGAGGTCGGCATCGGCAAGCAGGGCGAGGGCTTCGGGCTCGCCGTCACCCTCCGCATCGAGCTGCCCGGCTCCGTGGACGAGGCCACCGGCCGCAAGCTCGTCGAGCAGGCCCACCAGGTCTGCCCCTACTCCAACGCCACCCGCGGCAACATCCCGGTCGAGCTCGTCGTCGAGTGACATCCCACGGCCCGGCGGCATCGCGGCCCACGGCCCGACGCCGTCGGGCCGTGCCCGCTCCCGGCGTCACCTCATCGAGGGGCGGCGCACGACGGCCGATTCACCCCGTCGTGTGACCGTGCCCCATACGCGGCGAACACGGCCCCGTCGGCGCGACGCTGAGGGCGCGGCCGGAGGAGGGCGGCTCGCAGCGCGCGCAGCGACTTGGCGATGACCTTCGCCGCCCTGCGCCGCAGCGCCGTCACCCGCCGCAGCACGCGCACCGCGCGGTGCGGGCCCAGCCGGACCAGCGCATGGCGCAGCCGCGAACGCGGCGGCACCAGGACGCCGGTGGTGCGGCAGCGGCGGTAGTACGTACGGGCCCGGCGCAACGCGGCGCGGCAGCCGCGGGACAGCCGGCCGGGCCGGGTGCGCACGGTCGCGAAGCGGCCGACCGTGCGGCGGAACAGCACCGACTCCAGGCACGCGTGCAGGTACGCCTGAACCTGATGCGCGGGAGCGATGACACTGAACCTGGGCACATGGACATCCAAGGGTCGGCGCACTGACGTCGTGCCCGGCAACGGCCGATGGAGTGAAGGGGTTACGGCCTCTCCGGCACGTGGGGGGCGTCCGGGTGAACGACGAGGGGCGCGCCGGTGCCGGCCCGCCCCTCCACCGTGTCCCGCCTCTCGACCGCCGTCCCGCCTGCCCGACTGCCGGCCCGGGTCACCTGCCCGCCGGCCCGCCTACTTGACCGCGCCCGCCATCACGCCGGACACGAACTGCCGCTGGAACGCGAAGAACACGGCCAGCGGGATCACCATCGAGATGAAGGCGCCCGGCGCCAGCACGTCGATGTTGTTGCCGAACTGGCGTACCTGCGTCTGCAGGGCGACCGTGATCGGCTGCGTGCCGGACTTGGTGAACACCAGCGCCACCAGCATGTCGTTCCACACCCACAGGAACTGGAAGATGGCGAGGCTCGCGATCGCGGGGCCGCCGAGCGGCAGCACCACCCGGGCGAACAGGCGCAGTTCGCCGGCGCCGTCGAGCCGGGCCGCCTCCAGCAGCTCCCGGGGGATCTCCGCGAAGAAGTTCCGCAACAGGAACACCGCGAAGGGCAGGCCGAAGCCGGTGTGGAAGAGGACGACTCCGAAGATCGTGCCGAACAGCCCGATGTTCCCGAACAGTTCGGCGATCGGGATGAGCGCCACCTGCACCGGCACCACCAGCAGACCGACCACGGCGAGGAACCACCAGTCGCGGCCCGGGAACTCCATCCACGCGAACGCGTAGCCCGCGAGCGCGCCGACCACGACGACCAGGACCGTCGCCGGGACCGTGATCAGCACGGTGTTCACCAGGGAGCCGGTGATGTCGCCGTTCTCCAGCAGCTTCTGGTAGCTGTCGAAGGTGAGTTGGGAGGGCTTGGTGAAGACGGTCCACCAGCCGCTGCCGCTCATGTCCTCCGGCGAGCGCAGCGACGACAGCAGCAGCCCGATCGTCGGCACCAGCCAGAACAGGCCCACCACGATCAGGAACGCCCGGACCGCGCCGCCGCTGACGGCGTCCGCCAGCCGCGACCCCAGCGACTCCTTTGCCCGCATCGTCGCCGCCGCCGGCGCGGCGGCCGCCGCGGAGCGGCCCTCGGCCTCGGCCGTCATCGCCGCACCTCCCGCCTCAACCTGCGCATGTTGAACAGCATCACCGGGATCACCAGCAGCAGCAGGAACACCGCGATGGCGCTGGCGATGCCCGGCCGGCCCTCCGAGAAGCCCTTGCGGTACAGCTCCAGCGCCAGCACGTTGGCGTCGTCCTGGGACGAGCCCGGGGCGATGATGAAGACCAGGTCGAAGACCTTCAGCACGTTGATCATCAGCGTGACGGCGACGACCGCGAGCACCGGCGCCAGCAGCGGCACCGTGACCCTGCGGAACACCTGCCACTCGTTGGCGCCGTCCACCCGGGCCGCCTCCAGCAGTTCCCGGGGCACGCCCGCGAGCCCGGCCGCGATCAGCACCATCGCGAAGCCGGCCCACATCCACACGTACGAACCGATGATGGCCGGCGTGACCAGCGACGGGCCCAGCCAGTCCACCCCGTTGTACGGCTCCCTGAAGTTGGCCGCCGGGAGCCGCAGCCGCGCCCCGTCGGCCTTCGCGGGCAGGGTGAACGTGCCGTCGGCGGCGGCCTTCGCCGACGCCACCACCGCGCCGTCCTTGACCGCCTCGATCCGCATCCCGGCGTAGCCCAGCTCGGACGGGTCGACCGCGCCGAGCGTCCCGACCCCCTTGCCGCGTGTGAAGTCCTGCCAGGTGGTGCCGGTGATCCTCCCCGGTTCGGGGCGGGCCCGCGCGGCCTTCCGGGCACTGTCGGGCATCTGGTCGGGCGCGACGCCGACGAGCGGCAGGGCGACCGACTGGCCCGTGTGCACCGGGCCGGTGGTGACGAAGCCGCCTCCCTCGGGCATGAGCGGGGACTTCCGGCCGGGGTGGGCCTTCGGGAACGCCGAGGACTGGGCGAAGGTGTCGTGGACGCCGACCCACACCGCGTTCGCCACGCCCTTGTCGGGGTCCTGGTCGTACACCAGCCGGAAGATGATCCCGGCCGCCAGCATCGAGATCGCCATCGGCATGAAGACGACCAGCTTGAACGCCGTGCCCCAGCGCACCCGTTCGGTGAGCACCGCGAAGACCAGGCCGAGCGCGGTGGAGACGGCCGGCGCGAACACCACCCAGATGACGTTGTTCTTCAGCGCGGTGCGGATGCCGTCGTCGGTGAACAGGGCCTTGTAGTTGTCGAACCCGGCGAAGCCGCCGCCGGAGGAGTCGTAGAAGCTGCGGACGATCGAGTACCCGATCGGGTAGACCACGAGCGCGCCGAGCAGCACCAGGGCGGGCAGCAGGAAGAGCGCCGCCACGGTCCTGCGGGTGCCGGTCACGCTCTTGCGCCGCCGGGGGGCGGAGGGCGTCGCCGGTGTCTTGGCGACGCCCTCCGCGGCTGCCGACGTCATCGCCGGACCGCCCCGTGTCCGTCGTGGAGCCGGGTCATCGCGGGATCAGCTCCCGCTCCCGTACGCGGCCGCCGCGTCCTTCTCCAGCTTCGCCTGGGTGCCCGCGACGTCCTTCGGGTTCTTCAGGAAGTCCTGGAGGTCCTTCCACTCGCCCTTGCCGGGCGTGCCGCCGAAGGCCTGCGGGGCCTGGTCGGACATGTCGAAGCGGAAGGAGTCGCCCGACGCGATCAGCGCCTTGGCGATCCTCTGCTGCACCGCGTTCGGGTACGCCGAGTCCGGCACGTTCTTGTTGGGGGAGAGGTAGCCGCCGAGCTTCGCCTGGATCGTCGCGGCGTCCGGCGAGGCCAGGAAGGTGACCAGCGCCTGCGCCGCCTTGGAGTCCTTCAGGACGACGGCCGCGTCGCCGCCGGAGACCACCGGCGCGGTGCCGCCCACGGCCGGGAACGGGAACACCTTCGCGCCCGTGCCCACCTTCGCCTTGGTCTCACCGATGTTGACCTGCGCGAAGTCGCCCTCGTAGACCATGCCGGCCTTCGGCTGGTCGCCGCCGGTGAAGGTCTGGGTGACGGAGGCGGGGAACTCGGTCTGCAGCGCGCCGTCCGGGCCGCCCGCGAGATAGTCCTTCTTGCCCCAGACCTGCGCCAGCGTGGTCAGCGCGTCCTTCACGGACGGGTCCGTCCACTTGATCTTGTGCTGGGCGAGCTGATCGTACTTCTCCGGGCCCGCCTGGGAGAGGTAGACGTTCTCGAACCAGTCGGTGAGCGTCCAGCCGTCGGCGCCGCCGACCGAGAACGGGGTGACACCGGAGTCGTAGACCTTCTGCGCGGTGGACAGCAGGTCCTTCCAGGTCTTGGGCTCCTGGGCGCCCGCGTTCTCGAAGACCTGCGCGTTGTACCAGATCAGCGATTTGTTGGCGGCCTTGTAGTAGACGCCGTACTGCTTGCCGCCCACCGTGCCGATGTCCTGCCAGCCCTGCGAGTAGTTCTTGGCGAGCTGGGCCCGCGCCTCGGCGCCGAGGGGCTTGGCCCACTTCTTGTCGACGGCCTGCTTGATCGCGCCGGGCTGCGGGAGCAGCGCGACGTCCGGCGGCTGGCCGCCCGCGATCTTCGAGCCGAGGAAGTTGATGATCGGGTCCTGGGCGGGGACGAAGGTGACCTTGGCGCCCGTGCGCTTCTCGAACTCCGCGAGGACCTTCTTGAAGTTGGTTTGCTCGGCGCCGGTCCAGACGGCGGCGACCTCCAGGGTCGTGCCGTTCAGCTTCGGGAGGGTGACCGTGGCGCCGGTCTCGGTGCCCTTGCTGCTCCCGTCGCCGTCGCTCTTCTTGGCGCCGCTCCCGCCGCACGCGGCCAGCGAGAACGCCAGCGCTCCCGCCGCGACGGCCGACGCGGTCCTGGTGGCCCTGTGTGTCCGGATGGTGCTGCTCGTGCTGCGCATCACTGCCCCGTTCTTCGTCCTCGTCGAACGTCCGAGCGCTGTCCCGTGCGATCTGGTCTACGCCCGGGCTCCGGAGGTCTGCAAGAGCACCCACACTGTCAAGTGGGCGATCGTGACCACGTCGTGACGGTACGTTCGGTCCCCGCCCGGAGCGGGGAGCGGCGCACGGAGCCGGTGCGGCAAGCACGGACGGGAACGGGGACAGGGACCGGAACGGGGACGGGGAACAGGCGGGGGAGCAGGGGAAGCCGGGGTCAGAGCAGGGAGGGGACCTCCGCCGCCGACACCTCCCGCGCCGCGCGCTCCAGCGCACTGGCCAGCAGGGCCAGGTCCGTGGGCCCGTTGCCCAGCTCCCGCACGGAGCGGCGGGCGGGCGGGTCGCCCATCCGGTGCCACTCCAGGGCCACGACCGTGGGGCGCTGGGTCGCCGTCCGCGGGATACGGCCCGTGACCCGGCCGCCCTGGAACGGCGTCACCCGCCCGTCCTCCGCGGTCAGCCGGCCGCGACCGGGCGCCGGCTCCTCCGGGCCCGTGGCCGGGGCGTCCAGCGTGACGCGCAGCGTGGCCCGGCGCGCCGGTTCCGACTCCGCCGTACGGCCGCCCGGCGCGGCCGCCGCCACCAGGTGCACGCCGAGCCGCTCGCCCTCCCGGGCCACCGCCTCCAGCGCGCGTATGACGGAACCGGCCGCCGGCCGTCCCGGCGAGCCGAGCGCGGGGGAGAGCAGGGCGTCCAGGTCGTCGACGACCACGACCAGCCGGGGCAACGGCGGGGCGGCCTCGGCCTGTGCGGCGGCGGCCGAGGGGCGCAGCCGCAGCGTCGCGCTGGGCGGGCTGTCCAGGTCGGCGGCCCCCGGTCCGGTGGGCGCGCCGCGGCCCGGCGCCGTGCGCTGGGCGACGATACGGCCGGACACCGCGCGGCCGGTGTGCCAGTCGGCGAAGTCGGCCCGCCCGAGCAACTCGGCACGCCGCTTCAGCTCGGCGCTCAGCGACTGCGCGAACTCCCGCATCCGGACCGGGTCGTTGGCGGTGAGGTGGGTGGTGACGTGCGGCACGTCCGTGCAGACCCGCAGGCCGTCGCCGTGGCCGCCGCCCGCGCCGGTGGCGTCCCGGCCGTCGACCAGGACGATGCCGAGGCGGTCGGGGCGCTCGGCGGCGGCGAGCGAGGCGACGACCGACCGCAGCAGCTCCGTACGGCCGCTGCCCGCAGGCCCCTCGATCAGCAGATGCGGTCCGTCGGCCACGAGGTCCGCGCAGACCGGTCCGCGCGGCCCGGCCCCCAGCACGGCCCGGGCCCGCCCGCCGAGGGCGGCGCCGTCGTCGGCCGCGTCCGCCCAGCGGGCCAGCAGCGACGCGGGGGTGGCCCGGGCCAGCCCCAGCTCGTCCAGCAGCCGCGCCGACAGCGGCAACGGCGCCGACACCCGCGCCGGCCGGTCCCCGGTGGTCCCGTCCGTCCGCAGCGGGGCCAGGGCCCGCGCGAACCGCTCGGCCCAGGCGAGGGACACGGCGTCCACGACGGCGACGGTGCCGGGGGGTATGGGGGTCGGGGTTACGGAGGTGTGGTCGGCGGTCGTGTCGGGGGCGGGGTACGCGTGGCCCGGGGCCGGGGGTGTCGCGGTGGCCGGTGTGGCCGGTGTGGTCTCCGTGGCCGCGCGGGGGCGGCCGGTCGGGGCGGAGGCGGCGGTGTCGGCGGTCGCGTCGGGGTGGCGGGTGGGACCGCCGAAGGCCGGGCGGCCCGCCCTGGTCCCGGGGGGCACGGGGGCGTGCGCCGCGACGCGCATCAGCCGCAGTGCCGTCGCCACGTCACCGCTGAGCAGCGCCACCGCCCCGCACGCGCGGAACACCGGGGACAGCGCGCACGCGGCGTCGTACGTCTCCGTCACCGGGGACGCCGGTGAGGCGGGCGCCGTCTCGGCGAGGCACATGAGGTGGATGCCGGCCCGCGGCCCTTCCTGGGCCAGCCGCGCCAGCGCCTCCCGCGTGGCGGCCGCTGCGGGGTCGCCGTCCACGACGACCATGGTGTACGGCCCCGCGAAGCCCCGCTCGTCCGCCGCGTCGTCGGTTCGGGCCCAGGAGGGACGGCGCACGGCGCTCCGGGCGCCGCCGTCGGCCGCACCGCCCTGCCCGGCGAGGGGCGCGCCCCGGCCGGCCGTGCCCGGGGCCGTGCCCGGAGCGGTCGGTACCGGGTCCGCGACGGTGCCCCGGGTGTCCGCCAGGTGGTCCTCCAGCCGGCGGAGGAGTTCGCCCGTACGGGCCTCGGCCTGCTCCTCGTCGTAGGCGAGGAGGAGGCGGCAGTCCTGGCCGTGGCCGGGCCGCACATGGGGGAGCCAGCCGAGCCAGGACCATTCGGCGGTGCGCTCCTCCAGGGAGCGGGCGCGGTCCGTGCTGAGCAGGACGATCTCGAGCGTGTCGGGGGAGTGCAGCGTGGCGAGCTGGGCCAGCACCGCGCGTGCGAGGCCGGACAGACGGGCGCGCGGTCCGGCCAGGCCCAGCGCCCCCACCTCGCGCAGGCCGGCGGTCACCGGGACCGCGGGCAGCAGCCCCGAGCCGTCGAGGGCCGCCCGGTCGGTGGTGCCGAGCCGCACGGTGAGCGCCTCGGGGTGCCCCGGTCCGCGCTCCCACAGGCGCCGGCCCGGCCCCAGCGCGGTCAGCAGCAGCGCGGCGGGGTCCGGCCAGGTCGCGGGCATTCGCGGTCCGGTGGGGGCGGGGGAGGCGCTGGACGCCGTCGTCTCGGGCGCCGGTTCGGCGTCGTACGCCGCGGCCCGGTCCGGCGCCTGCTCCCCGCGTCCCCCGGCCAGCCGCCGCGCCCACGCGCCGAGTCCGCCGCGCCTGCGCACGCCCCGCGGCACGTCGGTGCCCCTCAGCGGGGTCCCCTTGCGCCCGCCCGGACCGGCGCCGCCGTCCGTACGTCCGTCGGGGGCGGCCCCGCCGCCGCCGTACCCGTAGATCTCGGAGGAGCCGTAGGCGTCGTGCGTGATGCCGGAGGGCGCTTGGGTCCCCTGAGCCCCAGGGGCCCCCAGAGCCCCGCCGGCCGCGGCGGTGGCCCCAGCCCCGTGAGGTCCATGGGGCCCGGGGTCTCCGGAGTGGGCGGGCCCTGCGGGACCGGCGGACCCCGCGGGTTCTGCGAGTCCTGCGGGTCCTCCGGTGGAGCCGGTCGCTCCGGCTGCGAAGGGGGCCCCGTCGTGGCCGGTCGCGCCCAGGGGACCGCCGTGCGTGTCCCCGGGGGCGGCCGGCCCGGCACCTCGGGCGTCCGGGCCCCACGCCCGGCCCCGGTTCTCGAATCCCGGCGCGTGGCTCTGCGCCGGGAACACGGGGGGTTCGGCGGACCCGTGCTCCTCCGCGCCCGGTGCGGCGTCCCCGTCCCCCGAAGCGCCCCAGCCCGCCGAGCCGTACGCGAGCCGCTGCCGTCCCTCCGTACCGGGTGCCGGGCGCCCCGCCGGACCCGTACCGCCGCCCACTCCCGGGCCGCCGTCGGCACCAGGGCGGCCGTCCGCGCCCCACCGGCCACCGGCGCCATGCCCACTGCCCGCGCCCCGCCCGTCGCCGGGACCACGCGTGGGGTCCGTGTGCCACTCGCCGCCGGTGCCGCGCCCGCCGTCCGCGCCGGAACTGCCGTCCGCGCCCCACTCGCCTCCGGTGCCGCGCCCGCCCTCCGTGCCGCGCCCGCCGTCCGCGCCGAGGCCGCCGCCCGTCACGCGCGCAGGGGCCGCCGGAGCCGACGCTCCGCCCGTCGTCGCGGCGGGGGCGTCCGGTCCGTGCCCGCCGGCGGAGGGGACGCGCACGTGGCCCTCGCCGTCGGGTGCGGTCCGGGCCCGGGCTCCCGGTCCCGCGGCCGGTGTCAGCCGCAGGGCCGACTCGCCGATCCGCAGCAGGGCGCCCGGTGCGAAGAGGACCGGGCGGGTGCCCACGGGCCTGCCGTCCAGCACCGTGCCGTTGGTGGAGCCGAGGTCGGCCACCGAGACGCGGCCGTCGGAGCCGACCGTGACCGCGCAGTGCACCCGCGAGACGTCGGGGTCGTCGAGCGGTACGTCGGCGTCGGCGGAGCGGCCGACGGTGATCTGCCCGCCGTGCAGCAGGTGCACCCCGCCCGCGTCCGGCCCCGCGACCACGTGGAGCTGGGTCGGGGCCTCGTCGAGTTCGGGGTGCGGCTCGGGGTCGGCGGGGGCGCCCAGGGACAGCACCGCGCCGTCGAGCAGCGGGGGCTCGCCCAGCGTGCAGCGCTGGGCGTCGAGCCGCTCCGCGCCGGCGTACAGCACGACCGGGCCCGCACCCGGTTCGCGGCCGCGCTCGGCCGTACCCCGCTCCCGGCCGCGCTCGGACGGACCGCGCTCGCGGTCCCGCTCGGCGGCACCGCGCTCCCGGCCGCGCTCGGACCCGGACGCGTCGCCGGTCACCGCGGCGGCGAGCGCCGACGCCACCGCGGCCAGGGCCGTGCCCGCGGGCGCCGTCACCAGCACGTCGCAGCTCGCGGCGCGGCCCGCCGCAGAGGAGGACGGGCCCAGCGGGTCTACGACGGTCAGCCGGATCTGCATCGCCGTCTGCGGTCCCTTCTGCGCGGGCGCCCGCGAGCCGGGGACGAAGCCCTGCCGCAGTCCCCCACCACCGCGGACTTCCCCCACCGCCGCACGAGCACGTCGGCCAGTAACTGGAGGCATCCTCGCACCTGCCACTGACGTCGCGCCCGCCGCCCACCGCCAAGTGATCTTGATTGGTCGGCTCTGCCCGCAAAAGTGCCTGACCAGTGCCCGGCGAGTGTCCTCTTGGCACCCGCTTGAGATCGGTCACGTCCGCACCGGGCAACCAACCGACCCGAGTCGAGCGTCTTTCCGTCGAACATGTACGGCGTCCGGTGCGTACTCGCCCGAAGGGACCCGGTGCCGCGCCCACGGACCACCGGGCGCAGTAACACGACAGCCCGGCACCGCGGGTGGCGGCACTACAGTGGGTCGGAACACCCTGTCCCCCTTCTCGACTGCGTTCGAACGGGGGGACCCCACCGGGCCGGACGCGGCGCGGGGACCAGGCAAGCAAGCAGCAGGGAGCGCGACGTGCGGCCGGTAGGCAGCAAGTACCTGCTCGAGGAGCCGCTCGGACGCGGCGCCACGGGCACCGTCTGGCGAGCCCGCCAGCGGGAGACCGCGGGCGCCGAGGCGGCCGTGCCCGGCCAGCCCGGCGAGACCGTCGCGATCAAGGTCCTGAAGGAGGAGCTGGCCAACGACGCGGACGTCGTGATGCGGTTCCTGCGGGAGCGGTCCGTGCTGCTCCGGCTGACCCACCCGAACATCGTCCGGGTCCGCGACCTGGTGGTCGAGGGCGATCTGCTGGCGCTGGTCATGGACCTCGTCGACGGCCCCGACCTGCACCGCTACCTGCGGGAGAACGGCCCGTTCTCGCCCGTCGCCGCCGCGCTGCTCACCGCCCAGATCGCCGACGCGCTGGCCGCGAGCCACGCCGACGGGGTCGTCCACCGCGACCTGAAGCCCGCGAACGTCCTGCTCCAGCAGGGCGGCGGCCAGATGCACCCGATGCTGACCGACTTCGGCATCGCGCGCCTCGCCGACTCGCCCGGTCTCACCCGCACCCACGAGTTCGTCGGCACGCCCGCCTACATCGCCCCCGAGTCCGCCGAGGGTCGCCCGCAGACGTCCGCCGTCGACATCTACGGCGCCGGCATCCTGCTGTACGAGCTGGTCACCGGCCGTCCACCGTTCTCCGGCAGCTCGGCCCTCGAGGTCCTGCACCAGCACCTGAGCGCCGAGCCCCGCCGCCCCTCCACGGTCCCCGACCCGCTGTGGACGGTCATAGAACGCTGCCTGCGCAAGAACCCGTCCGAGCGGCCCAGCGCCGAGAACCTCGCCCGCGGCCTGCGCGTCGTCGCCGAGGGCGTCGGGGTGCACGCGGGAGCCGCGCAGATCGCCGCCGCGGAGGCCGTCGGCGCGCTGCTGGCCCCCGACCCGGAGCCCGCCACCGTGCCGGGCATGGCCGGAGCCGCCGACGCCACGCAGGTGCTCCAGCACGGCGCGGGGGCCTACGACCCCAACGCCGCGACCAGCGTCCTGCCCCACACCGGCGGCCCGCAGGGTGCGGCCGACCCCACCACCGTCCTGCCGAACCACGGCGCGGCCGACCCGACGCGCATGATGCCGCCGATGCCGCAGAACCAGCCCGGCGCCGGCCCGCAGGGACAGCAGCCCGACCAGCCGCACCCCTGGCAGACCCAGTTGCGCGCCGCCCGCGACCGCAACGAGCAGACGCAGGTCCAGTACCTGGACCCGAACGAGGACCCGCTGCGCCGCCGCCCCCAGCGGCAGGTCGCCCGGCCGCAGCAGCAGCGGCCCCAGTCGGGCTACGGCCATCCGCAGCGGCAGCAGCCCCAGCAGTACGCCCCGCCGCAGCACCGCCAGCCGCAGCGGTACGCCCCGCCCCCGGCGCCGGAGCCCCGGCGGCCCGTGCGGGAGCCCAGGCAGCGCAGCGCCAACCCGATGAAGATCCCCGGTCTCGGCTGCCTGAAGGGGTGCCTGTTCACGATCGTCATCCTGTTCGTGGCGGGCTGGCTGATCTGGGAGCTGAGCCCGCTGCAGGACTGGATCGGGACCGGCAAGAGCTACTGGGGCGAGATCAGCCACCTGTTCGACAAGGTGACCGGCTGGGCCAAGGACCTGGGTGGGAGCACCTCGCAGGGCAACTGACGGCCGGGCGGACCCGGCCCACGCGTACGGACGTACGGGCGGGCCGACCGGACGGCGAGCCGGGCGGACCGGACGGACCGGGCGAGCCGGGCGGACCGGAGGGCCCTTCGGACGGGCGGACGGGCGGAGGGTACGCCGTGGTTCTCCCTCGCGATCCTGGGGATTTGTCGACATCCAACGGTCGATTTCCCACTCCGCGGTGAAGGTTGGTTCGCCGGACGCGTAGCTTTGTCGGCAACACGCGTCTGTAGGAGCAGTCTTGGCACGGAAGATCGGCAGCCGGTACACCGCCCACCAGATCCTGGGACGGGGCAGCGCCGGCACGGTGTGGCTGGGCGAGGGGCCGGACGGGCCCGTGGCCATCAAGCTGCTGCGCGAGGATCTCGCGTCCGACCAGGAGCTCGTGGGCCGCTTCGTGCAGGAGCGGACAGCCCTGCTGGGCCTGGAGCACCCGCACGTGGTCTCCGTACGGGACCTCGTGGTCGACGGCAACGACCTGGCCCTGGTGATGGACCTCGTCCGCGGCACGGACCTGCGCACCCGCCTGGAGCGGGAGCGGCGGATGGCGCCCGAGGCGGCGGTGGCCGTCGTCGCGGACGTCGCCGACGGGCTGGCGGCCGCCCACGCGGCCGGGGTCGTCCACCGGGACGTCAAGCCGGAGAACGTGCTGCTGGACATGCAGGGCCCGCTCGGCCCGGGCGGTTCGCACCCGGCGCTGCTGACCGACTTCGGGGTGGCCAAGCTCATCGACTCGCCGAAGCGGACCCGGGCGACGAAGATCATCGGCACGCCGGACTATCTGGCGCCGGAGATCGTCGAGGGCCTGCCCCCGCGCGCCGCGGTCGACATCTACGCCCTGGCCACGGTCCTGTACGAGCTGCTGGCGGGCTTCACCCCGTTCGGCGGCGGGCACCCCGGCGCGGTGCTGCGGCGGCACGTCACGGAGACGGTGGTACCGCTGCCCGGCATCCCGGACGAGCTGTGGCAGCTGCTCGTGCAGTGCCTGGCGAAGGCGCCCGCGTCCCGGCTGCGCGCCTCCGAGCTGGGGGCGCGGCTGCGGGAGCTGCTGCCGATGCTCGCGGGGATGCCGCCGCTGGACGTGGACGAGCCGGACACGGAGCCGGAGCGGGAGCCGCAGGAGGAGACGTCCGAGGAGGCCTTGGAACCGGCCGGCGAGCGGGCGCGGCGGCGGGGCGCGGTCCCGCTGGTCCCGGGGGCCAGGCCGGACTCCAACCGGGACACGCACACCTCGATGCGGGTGCCGGGCCCGGACGAGCTGGCCGGCGGCGCCCGCGGCACCGCGCGGGTCCCGCGCGCCACGGGTGCCCCGCGCCCGGGCTCGGCCCGGCACCGGGCGGTCGCGCGGCGGCGCCGGATCACCCTCGGCGTGGCCGGGACCGTGCTGGCTGCGGCGGTCGGCGTGGGGGCATGGCTGGCGTCCTCGGACGACGACCCGGCCCCGCCGTCCCAGGACAAGGGCCACTCGGCACCGGCAGCCCCCTGACCCGGCGCCGTCGCCCCGGACGGCGGGCACGGCAGGGGCTGGAGAGGCCTTAGGGGCCGTAGGGGGCAGACCGGCAGGGGCCGGAGAGGGCGTCCTGGCGAAGATCGGCAGCAGCCGGAGCACCGCCGGGGTTGAGGCCCCTCAGCCCCGGGCGTCTCTGCCCTCACCCCGCGCGGCCAGGGCGGCCAGGGCGGCCGGGGCAGGAGGGCCCGGGTAGGCCGCCGGGGCTGCGGAGACCCAGAGGACCGTCCCGGGAGGGCAGCGGTCGCGGGCCCGCAGTGGCGCCCGGCGCAGGGCCGTCCGCCCGTGCGGCCCGGGAGCTCCTGATCCGGGTCCCCGCCGTGGTTTCGACGGCCCGGCGGCCGCCCGCCGGCGGCCCGGTGCCGCCAGCTCCGGGTCCGGGTGGCCGGGGGCCCGCTCCAGGTCCTTGCAGCCCGGTCCCCCCGCTTCGGGTCCTGGTGGCCCAGGAGGCGCCGCTCGGGGTCCTGGACCGGGGCCCCTGCTCCGGGTGGCTTGGGGGCCTCCTGCTCCAGGTCAGGGTGGCCTGGGGACTCCCCGCTTCGGGTCCTGGCGGCCCAGGAGGCGCCGCTCGGGGTCCTGGCGGCCGGGTGCCCCCAGCTCGGGGGCCTGGCGCCCTGGCGGCCCCAGCTCCGGGCCCGGGTGGTCTGGGGACTCCCTGCTTCGGGTCCGGGTGGCGCGGGGACCTTCTGCTCCGGGCTCTGTGGCGCGGGGACCTTCCGCCTTGGGTCCTGGTGGCGCGGACCTTCCGCTTCGGGGGCCGACGGCCCGGGGACCTTCTGCTCCGGGCTGTCGCGGTCCGGCGGCCCAGCACCGGGCTCCGCTGGGGCCCGGAGCCCCGCCTCCCGGCCCCGGCGGCCCCGGGAACCCCCAGCCCCGCGCCCGCCGCCCGGCGACCGTCCGCGCTCGGCGTTCCCCACTTGGCGGAGCCGTTACGCTGGAGGTGTGGCAGTCGTCGATGTATCCGAAGAGCTCAAGTCCCTCTCCTCGACCATGGAGTCGATCGAGGCCGTTCTGGACCTCGAGAAGCTGAGGGCAGACATCGCCGTGCTCGAGGAGCAGGCGGCCGCGCCGTCCCTGTGGGACAACCCGGACGAGGCGCAGAAGATCACCAGCAAGCTCTCCCACCTCCAGGCGGAGGTCAGGAAGGCCGAGGCCCTGCGCGGACGGATCGACGATCTCGCCGTGCTCTTCGAGATGGCCGAGGAAGAGGACGACCCGGACACCCGTGCCGAGGCCGACTCGGAGCTCGCCGCCGTCAAGAAGGCGCTCGACGAGATGGAGGTCCGCACCCTCCTCTCCGGCGAGTACGACTCCCGCGAGGCGCTCGTCAACATCCGTGCCGAGGCCGGCGGCGTCGACGCGGCCGACTTCGCCGAGCGGCTCCAGCGCATGTACCTGCGCTGGGCCGAGCGGCACGGCTACAAGACCGAGGTCTACGAGACGTCGTACGCCGAAGAGGCCGGCATCAAGTCGACCACCTTCGCCGTGCAGGTGCCGTACGCCTACGGCACCCTCTCCGTCGAGCAGGGCACGCACCGGCTGGTCCGGATCTCCCCCTTCGACAACCAGGGCCGCCGCCAGACGTCCTTCGCGGGCGTCGAGGTGCTCCCCGTGGTCGAGCAGTCCGACCACGTCGAGATCGACGAGTCCGAGCTGCGCATCGACGTCTACCGCTCCTCCGGCCCCGGCGGCCAGGGCGTGAACACCACCGACTCCGCGGTGCGCATCACCCACCTGCCCACCGGCATCGTGGTCTCCTGCCAGAACGAGCGGTCCCAGATCCAGAACAAGGCCACCGCGATGAACGTCCTCCAGGCCAAGCTGCTGGAGCGGCGGCGCCAGGAGGAGCAGGCCAAGATGGACGCCCTCAAGGGCGACGGCGGCAACTCCTGGGGCAACCAGATGCGCTCGTACGTCCTGCACCCGTACCAGATGGTCAAGGACCTGCGTACGGAGTGCGAGGTCGGCAACCCCGAGGCCGTGTTCAACGGCGAGATCGACGGGTTCCTGGAGGCCGGGATTCGCTGGCGCAAGCAGCAGGAACAGCAGAGCTGAGCGCTTTGTCGACAAGGCAACTGCCGCCCCCGGGGCGGCAGTTGCCTTTTGTGTGCCCCGATGTCCGGGATTCTCGTCACACTCACATGATTCACCCCCCGGCAAAGAGCGCGAACCAGGACATCGCCTGCGCAACGGCCTTGACGCTGCTGTGAATTGTGGGAAGGGTAAAGCGCGGCATGCGTATCTGTGGGGCGCATGTGAACCGGGGGGCTCCATTCGTTCTGCACCTCCGTCGATCACTGCCCCGTGCGCGGCCTCATTGACGATCGGCTACTGGGGGTAGCAACCACATGACCAAGAAGACACGGATCCGTGTCGCGCGTATAGCCGCGGGTGCCGTGATCGCCGCGGGCGCCTCGCTCACCGCCGCGGGTGCCGCTTCCGCGCTCGACCTCGGCGTGACGCTGGACGCGGGCGTCGGCGTCCCCGCCGGCGGCAACGACGGGGGCACCACCTCCGATGGTGGCACCGACGGCGGGGACGGCTCCATCGCTGGTGTGATCGGCGGTGGTGACAGCTCCACCGGTGGTGACAGCTCCACCGGCGGTGACAGCTCCACCGGCGGGGACACCACCACCGGCGGTGACACCACCACCGGCGGTGACACCACCACGGGTGGTGACACCACCACCGGCGGTGACACCACCACGGGAGGCGACACCACCACCGGCGGCAGTTCGACGACCGGCGGCAGCACCACCGGCGGCAGCGCGACCGGCGGCGGCAGCAGCACGACCGGCGGCAGCAGCACCACCGGCGGTTCCTCGAACGGCGGGGCCACCACCGGCGGTTCGACCACTGGCGGCGGCTCGGGCAACACCGGCGGCTCCGGTGGCACCGGCGGCTCGGGCACCGACGGCGGTTCCACCACTGGCGGCGGTTCCACCACCGCTGGCGGCCCCACCACCGGCGGCCCCGACGTCAACGGCGGCGGCAACGACAACACCGCCCAGGAGGAGGGCTCCTCGGCCCTCACCGACACCGGCTCGGACACGCCGAACACCTCGGCCCAGGGCAACGGCAAGCAGCTCGCCGAGACGGGTGCCGGCCAGACCGCGTTCCTGCTGATCGGCGCCGCCACCATGATCGCCGGCGGTATCGGCTTCCGCGTCCTGCCGCGCGTCATGGAGGGCCGCGGCGGCGCCGCCGCCTGAGCGTAGCCGGAGCCCTACGGGGCGTATGCGGCTCGATCATGCGTGAGGGCCCGGAGCTTCCCGCTCCGGGCCCTTCGTCCGTCCTCCGGCAGCCGCTCAGGCCGTCTGGTGCGCCAGCAGCGCCACCGCGGCGATCAGCACCGCGAGCAGCGCGATCAGCGCCATGGGGTTCAGCCCCGAGAAGAAGTTCTCCTGCTGCAGCCGCTCGCGGTTCGCGCGGCACACCGGGCACCGGCCCTCGCTCACGGGCGCCGCGCAGTTAGCGCACACCAACCGGTCGTACGTCATGCGCTCGCCCTCCTTGCACGTCTCCACCTACACAACGCTCGCGGACACCCGAACGTTCCCCACACCACTGTGCCAGGTTCCGTGGATTTCAGCGCGGGTTCCCCAGGAGGCCCGCCTCCGCGACAAAGGCCCGTACAAAAACGCACAAGCCGCGCGCAACCGCGACCGGCGACTGCGCTGGCCCACCCGGGTCGCGTATGGTCACGCTCATCTACCCCCGGCGACCCGTGGTGCATCCGTGATCCGATTCGACAATGTCTCCAAGGTCTACCCCAAGCAGACCCGCCCCGCCCTGAGGGATGTCTCCCTCGAGGTGGAGAAGGGCGAGTTCGTGTTCCTCGTGGGGTCCTCCGGCTCCGGAAAGTCCACCTTCCTGAGGCTGGTCCTCCGCGAGGAGCGGTGCAGCCACGGTCAGGTGCACGTCCTGGGCAAGGACCTCGCGCGCCTCTCCAACTGGAAGGTGCCGCAGATGCGCCGCCAGTTGGGGACGGTGTTCCAGGACTTCCGCCTGCTGCCCAACAAGACGGTCGCCGAGAACGTGGCCTTCGCGCAGGAGGTCATCGGCAAGTCCCGCGGCGAGATCCGCAAGTCCGTGCCGCAGGTGCTCGACCTCGTCGGGCTCGGCGGCAAGGAGGACCGGATGCCGGGCGAGCTGTCCGGCGGTGAGCAGCAGCGCGTCGCCATCGCGCGGGCCTTCGTCAACCGGCCCAAGCTGCTGATCGCCGACGAGCCCACCGGAAACCTCGACCCGCAGACCTCCGTCGGCATCATGAAGCTGCTCGACCGGATCAACCGGACGGGCACGACCGTGGTGATGGCCACCCACGACCAGAACATCGTGGACCAGATGCGCAAGCGCGTCATCGAGCTGGAGAAGGGCCGCCTCGTCCGCGACCAGGCGCGCGGCGTCTACGGCTACCAGCACTGAAGAGTTCACGTCGGAAAGGCTTGACCAGACGCCATGCGCGCCCAGTTCGTCCTGTCGGAGATCGGTGTGGGTCTCCGCCGCAACCTGACGATGACGTTCGCCGTCATCGTCTCCGTCGCCCTGTCCCTGGCCCTGTTCGGCGGTTCGCTGCTGATGAGCGACCAGGTGAGCACCATGAAGGGCTACTGGTACGACAAGGTCAACGTCTCGATCTTCCTCTGCAACAAGAGCGACGCCGAGAACGACGCCAACTGCGCCAAGGGCGCGGTGACCACGGACCAGAAGAAGCAGATCCTCGCCGACCTGGACAAGATGTCGGTGGTGCAGAAGGTCACGTACGAATCGCAGGACGAGGCGTACAAGCACTACAAGGAGCAGTTCGGCGACTCCCCGCTGGCGGCCTCCCTCACGCCGGACCAGATGCAGGAGTCGTACCGGATCAAGCTGAAGAACCCGGAGCAGTACAAGGTCATCGCGAGCGCCTTCAACGGGCGCGACGGCGTGCAGTCCGTGCAGGACCAGAAGGGCATCCTGGACAACCTCTTCGGGCTGCTGAACCTGATGAACAACGCGGCGCTCGGCGTGATGGCGCTGATGCTCGTCGTCGCGCTGCTGCTGATCGTCAACACGGTGCGCGTCTCCGCGTTCAGCCGCCGGCGCGAGACCGGGATCATGCGGCTGGTCGGCGCGTCCGGCTTCTACATCCAGGCGCCGTTCATCATGGAGGCCGCGGTCGCCGGGCTCATCGGCGGCGGCCTGGCGTGCGTCTTCCTGGTCGTCGGGCGGTACTTCACGATCGACCACGGCATGGCCCTGTCCTCGAAGCTGAACCTGATCAACTTCGTGGGCTGGGACGCGGTGCTCACCAAGCTCCCGCTGATCCTCGCCGCGAGTGTGCTGATGCCCGCGCTGGCCGCGTTCTTCGCGCTGCGCAAGTACCTGAAGGTGTGACACATGCCAAGGGGGTCGTACGGTCAAGCGGCCGTACGGCCCTCTTGCGTTGTCTAGACTCACCGGCATGTCAGGCCGTGACCTGTTCTGCCCGCCCCGCCGCCTCCGCCGCGGGGCCGCCCTGACATTGGTGTTCGCGAGCGTGCTCGTGGCCGGCGCGGCGACGGGCGCCCTCCCGGGCCCCGACACGGCACCGCCGGCCGAAGCGGCCGGCTCGCCCGTCACCGTCAGCCGCCACCAGGAGGTGGCGAGGGCGGCCGCCCAGGCCATGGCCGACGGCACCTCCCCGATGGAGGCCGCCGAACGCGCCGTGAGCCGCAGCGGGAACCGCTGGGACGCCGTCTACTCTCAGGGCGAGTACAAGGAGTTCGAGCAGGCCCTCGACGGCCGCTACACCGGCGTCGGCCTGTGGGCGCGGCGCGAGCGGGACGGCCGGATCGAGGTGACCCGGGTGAGCGGCGGCTCGCCCGCGGCCGTCGCCGGGATCCGCGGCGGCGACCGCCTGCGCACCGTCGACGGCGAGAAGGTCGACGGGCGGCCCGTCACCGAAGTCGTCTCGCTGCTGCGCGGGGACGCCGACGACGCTCCCGCCGGTACCTCCGTCACCCTCGGCCTGGAACGCGGCACGCGCGCGTGGAGCCTCACGCTGCGCCGGGCCCGCCTTTCCACCGACTCGGTCACCGTCCACCGGCTCGCCGACGGCGCCACCGTCGTCAAGGTCGCGGCCTTCACCCGGGGCGTCGGCGACACCGTCCGCACCGCCGTGCGCAACGCCCCGGCCGACGCCGGGATCATCCTCGACCTGCGCGGCAACTCCGGCGGGCTGGTCACCGAGGCCGTCACCGCCGCCTCCGCCTTCCTCGACGGCGGCCTGGTCGCCACCTACGACGTCGACGGCCGGCAGCGCGCCCTGCACGCCGACCCCGGCGGCGACACCGCGCGCCCCCTGGTCACGCTCGTCGACGGCGGCACGATGAGCGCGGCCGAGCTGCTCACCGGCGCTTTGCAGGACCGCGGCCGCGCGGTCGTCGTGGGCTCGCGCACCTTCGGCAAGGGCTCGGTGCAGATGCCGAGCCGGCTGCCCGGCGGCTCCGTCGCCGAGCTCACCGTCGGTCACTACCGCACCCCCTCCGGTCACGCCGTCGACGGCCGGGGCATCACCCCGGACCTGGACGCGGGCCGGGACCCGCTGGGGCGCGCGGAGAGGGTGCTCGGCGGGCTCGGCGACCCCTCGTAGCGGCCCCTCACGCGCGGCGATCCGTTAATCGGCTTCCCGCACACCCCCCGCGTAGTGCGAAAATGGGTCGCACTATGGCTAAGGAAAAAGGGCGCAAGCTGATCGCGCAGAACAAGAAGGCGCGGCACGACTACCACATCCTCGACACCTACGAGGCCGGCCTGGTCCTCACCGGGACCGAGGTGAAGTCGCTGCGTCAGGGGCGGGCGTCGCTGGCCGACGGCTTCGTGCAGCTCGACGATCACGAGGCGTGGCTGCACAACGTGCACGTGCCGGAGTACAGCCAGGGCACCTGGACCAACCACAGCGCCCGCCGCAAGCGGAAGCTGCTGCTGCACCGGGTGGAGATCGAGAAGCTGGAGGCCAAGTCCCAGGAGACGGGGCACACGATCGTGCCGCTGGCCCTGTACTTCAAGGACGGCCGGGCCAAGGTCGAGATCGCGCTGGCGCGGGGCAAGAAGGAGTACGACAAGCGGCAGACGCTCCGCGAGAAGCAGGACCGCCGTGAGGCG
The DNA here is from genome assembly GCF_044746005.1 of Streptomyces sp. NPDC086766. NCBI lineage: Bacteria > Bacillati > Actinomycetota > Actinomycetes > Kitasatosporales > Streptomycetaceae > Streptomyces > Streptomyces sp. NPDC086766. Next base: position 50,645 of record NZ_JBIVBI010000009.1, read on the forward strand.
GACCGCGCCATGGCCGCGGTCCGGCGCAAGCAGCGGGCGTAGGCGGCGCGGGCAGCGGCCGCGGGCCCCGGGCCGCCGCCCGGGAATACGCTGGCATCGACCTGTGTTGGTCACGTACGATGGCAGCGCACCTCACAGAGGGTGCGGGTCTCTCCCCGGAGAGGCCGGCTTTGAAAAATCAACATGGGGATGATCGGTTTCGACAGCGGCTGTCGAAGCAGGGGAAGCGTGTCGAGGAAGCGGCCATGATCTCGTAAACCACAGGCCGAAAAAAATAATCGCCAACACCAAGCGCGATTCCTTCGCCCTCGCTGCCTAAGTAGCGACTTGCGAAGTGTCAGCCCGGGGCTGTTCCCGACCCGGATCCTGGCATCAGCTAGGGAACTAAACCTTGATCCCGGTCACGGGGTGAAGAGGGAAATCAAACAGTGACTGAGCCCGTCGGAGACTTGTCCGCGTGATCTCCGGGGCCGAGAAAAGCGAAGCGGACTGCACACGGAGAAGCCCTGATTCCGCACCGTTGGACGCGGGTTCGATTCCCGCCATCTCCACTCATCCCATGTGGGCAAGGCCCCGCCGCTCCCAGAGCGACGGGGCCTTCGTCATGCCCGCCCTTCGTCGTGCGCGGCGCGCCGCGTACCGGCTCGGGCGGGCCCCGGATCAGGCGTCGTCGGCCGGCTGGGCCAGGGAGATCAGCAGTGCGGCCGCCGCGGCCGTCACCGGCACGCCGTAACCGGCCGTCGGGGACAGGTGCTCCACCACCCAGCCGCCGGCCGCGCTGCCGCAGGCGATGCCGCCGAGCAGGCCGGTCACCGCCAGGGTCATGCCCTCGTTGAGGCGGCCCTCGGGAGTGTGCTCCTGCACCAGGGTCAGGTTGGTGACCATCGTCGGAGCGGTCGCCGTACCCGCCACCAGCAGCGCCAGCGCCACCAGCGGCAGGGAGCCGGTCAGCGCGGCGGCCAGCAGCGGCAGCGTCATGAGCGCCGTCATCGCCGCGACGCACCACGGCAGCCGCCGGGCGGCCGGGCCCGAGGGCCGCAGCGCCCCGTACACCAGCCCGGCCACGCAGGAACCGGCCGCCTGGAGTCCCAGGGCCACCCCCGCCGCCGACCGGTGGCCCCGGTCGTCGGCGAACGCCACGGTGACGACCTCCATCGCGCCGAAGACCGCGCCCATGGCCAGGCACACCGCCAGCCGGCCCGGCATCCCCGGTGCGCGCAGCGGCGCCTTGGCGGGCGTACGCGGCCGGGGCGGCGGCTCGGTCGAGCGCTGGGCGGCGAACACCAGCACCCCGGTCAGCAGCAGCACCGCCCCGGCCAGCGTGCCCGCCTCCGGGAAGAACGTCCCGCACAGATAGGCGGCGAGGGCCGGCCCCAGCATGAAGCACAGCTCGTCCGCCGCCTGCTCGAAGGAGTTCGCGGTGTGCAGCGCCCGTGCGTCGCCCGCCAGCAGGTGCGCCCAGCGGGCCCGGGACATGCCGCCGGTGTTGGGAGTGGTCGCGGTCGCGGCGTACGCGGCGAACAGGGTCCAGTCCGGGGCGTCGTAGTGCACGCACAGCAGCAGCGCCAGGCTGCCCAGCACGGCGCACACCGTGGCGGGCACCGCGATCCGCGCCTGGCCGTGCCGGTCCACCAGCCGGGCGATCCAGGGGGCGGTCAGCGCGGTGGCCGCGAGGCCGGTGGCGGTGACCGCGCCGGCGAGCGCGTACGAGCCGCGGGAGGCGGCGATCATCACCACCGCGCTCACGCTGAGCATGCCCATGGGCAGCCGGGCCAGCAGGTTCCCCGCGGTGAACGCCCGGGCCCCGGGCACCGTGAACAGGCGGCGGTACGGGCCCGGCGGACGGTGCCGGGTGCGCGGGGCGAAGTCGACGGCGACGAGGGTGTCGGCGGTGACGGTGAACAGGAGAGACCGGGCGGTCGCGTGGTCACGGGTGGGCGGATACGGCGGATACGGCGGATACGGCATGGAGTCCACCGTCCCGGCCGCCGACCACGGGCGTCCAACACCTACCCGGCACCTATTCACGCAGTTGTGTTGTGAAATCCGCCGAGCCGCCGCGCTCCGAGCCGCCGCGCCCCGCGACCCCGGGCCGCTGAGCCCCGCGACCCCGAACCCCGCATCCCCGAGCCCCGAGCCCTGAGCCCCCGGAGGGGCGCGCACACCGCCGTTGTAGGTTCGGCCCATGCCCGCCCACCTGGACCCGCGCCTGCTGCGCGCCTTCGTCACCGTCGCCGAGGAGCTGCACTTCACCCGGGCCGCGGTCCGGCTCTACCTCGCCCAGCAGGCGCTCAGCAGGGACGTACGGCGGCTCGAACGGGAGCTGGGCGCCGAGCTGTTCGTCCGGACCACCCGGCAGGTGACCCTCACGGCGGACGGCGAGCGGCTGCTGCCGTACGCGCGGCGCGCCCTGGAGGCCCAGGACGAGCTGCTGGCCGCCTTCGGGCAGGCCCGGCCGCTGCTCGTCGACCTCAACTCCCCGAATCTGGACACCGGCCGCCGTGTGCTGCACCGGGCCCGCGAACTCGCCCCCGAGCACGAGATCATGGCCCGCTTCGAGAGCGGGCTGGCCCACGCCGCCGCCGAGGTGCTCGCGGGGCGGCTGGACGCGTCGTTCGGGCGGTTCGCCGGTCTGGACCCGGGGTTGCGGGCCCGGCTGGACCACCAGCACGTGCGGTACGAGCCGATGGCCCTGCTGCTGCCCGAGGCGCACCCGCTGGCACCGCTCGCGGCCGTCCCGCTGGCCGCGCTGGCGGGCGAGACCGTGTACGCCGGAGCCGGCAACCCGCGCACCCCGGAGTGGACCGACCTCGCGCACCGCCTCTTCGACCCCCGCGGCATCACGGTCGCGCCGCCGGCCCCGCTGGCGGTGGGGGAGGAGGAGTTCCAGCGGCTCATGGCCAAGACCGGGCACCCGGTCCTCGCGGTGGTGGGCTTCGCCGCCCTGCCGGGCACCGTCGTACGGCCGCTCGTCGACCCGATACCGCTGTCCCCGGTGTCCCTGGTGTGGCGCAAGGGGCTGACGCACCCGGCGTTCGGCGCGGTGCGCCGCGCCGCCGCGGAGATCGCCGAAGCGGAGGGCTGGCTGCGTCGACCCGAAACGGGATGGATTCCGGACGTCGACGAATCGGTCAATTCCGTTCACCATTGAAACATCGCAAATCCGCACGCCCCGCGGGCACTACGTTTGTGCCTGCCGAGCACGGTGTGACACGGGTGGCGTCCGGACCGGTGGGGCCGAGTCCGGCGACGCGGGCTCGGAGTCGTATGCGCGCCCGGAACACTCCCGTGAGGGGAACGTACGTGCGCGCGAAAGACCTGAAGAACGACCTCAAGGGCAGGGAAGGCACCCAGCCGGAATGGCCCGCGGCCGCCGCCGCGACCGGTGAGGTGCCCATGGCCGAGGGCGACGTCCGGACGGTCGCGGAGACCGTCCTCACCGGCGCCCTGCGCGTCGAGGACCCGTGGCAGGACTCCGAGCCCGGCAGCGGGACCGGCAGCGGGACCGGCGACGGGCGGAGCACCGCGGGCGCCCCGGACCCCGCCGAGGTGACCGTCCAACTCGACCGTGTCGCGGGCCGGTCGCCGGACCAGTCCGGCCCGCACGGCGCGGGCGGCCGGGACGGGGGCTCCGACGGACCCGTCTTCGTCGACGAGTCCGGCCGCCGCAGCCGCCGGTTCCGCCGTATCGGCATGGCGGTCGGCCTCACCTGCGCGGTCTACGCCGTCGTCATCGTCGTCACCCTCGTGTCGGGCAACTCCAACGCGCCCTGGCTGCCGGTGCCGGGCCAGGCCGACGACCCGCCCGCGAGCACCGTCAACACCTCTCCCGCACCCTCGGCACCTGCCCGCCCGCCCGGCACCGACGGCGGCGGCGCCCTGCCCGGGATCGCGCCGACGGCCGCCGTCGTCCGTCCCACGCCCGGCCCCACCGCCGGCGCACCCCGCGTCTCCGCCGGACCGACCAAGCCGGGCGCCTCGGCCGCGCCCCGTCCGTCCGTCACCGGCACCCCGAAGACCCCGGGTGCCGGCGTCACCGCTCCCGCCGTGGAGCCGTCCCCGCCTCCGGTCTCCGCCTCGCCCGACCCCAGCCCGTCCGTGGGCGGCGGCGAGCCCTCGCCCGGCCCGTCCCCGTCCCCGGTCTCGGGCGGCTCCGGCACGGGTGGGCCCGGCACGGTGGCCGACGGCCCCAGCTCGCCCAGGCCCGCCGCCGGGGACACGGCCCCGGCCGGCTCCGGCGCCTCCCTCACGGTGCAGGTCGTCTGATGGCCCAGCCCACCCGCCGCCGGCCGCGGACCGGGGGCCCGGCCCGGGACGGCTCGCGCGCCCGGCGCCCGGCGCACGGCACCCCCCGCGGCTCCCGCCTCCGCCCCACTGCGCACGCTCCCGCGCCCTCGGCACGCGGGAGCACCCGGCGCCGCCGCCTGCCCCTGCGCCTGCTGCTGCCCACCCTCTTCCTCGGCGCGCTGATGGCGATGCTGATGCTGCGCGGATACGTGCACAGCGAGATCCTGGCCGACCACCGCATCCAGTCCGAGAGCGCCACCGACCGGGTCCCCGAGAAGATCCTCGACGGGGGCCCGGTCATCGACACCCGGGGCGGCCGCGCGACCAGCCTGCGCGTGCCCGACCACCGCCTGGTGCTCACCTTCGACGACGGCCCCGACCCGACCTGGACGCCGAAGGTGCTGGACGTGCTGAGGAAGCACCACGCGCACGCGGTCTTCTTCGTCACCGGCACCATGACCTCGCGCTACCCGGAGCTGGTCCGGCGCATGGTCGCCGAGGGCCACGAGGTGGGCCTGCACACCTTCAACCACCCCGACCTGTCGTACCAGTCGAAGAAGCGCATCGACTGGGAGCTGTCCCAGAACCAGCTCGCCATCACCGGCGCCGCGGGCATCCGCACCTCGCTGTTCCGGCCGCCCTACTCCTCCTTCGCCGACGCCATGGACGACAGGTCCTGGCCGGTGACCGAGTACATCGGCTCCCGCGGCTACATCACCGTCGTCAACAACACCGACAGCGAGGACTGGCGCAAGCCCGGCGTCGGCGAGATCATCCGCCGCGCCACCCCGCAGGGCGGCAAGGGCGCCGTCGTCCTGATGCACGACTCCGGCGGCGACCGCCACCAGACGGTGCGGGCGCTGGACCGGTTCCTGCCCGAACTCCAGGCCCGCGGCTACCGGTTCGACAACCTCACCGAGGCACTCGACGCGCCGAGCGCGCACACCCCGGTCACCGGGACCGACCTGTGGAAGGGCCGGGCATGGGTCTTCCTCGTCCAGGCGTCCGACGACATCACCGACGCCCTGGTGGTCTGCCTCGCGGTGGTCGGCGGCCTGGTCATCGCCCGCTTCGTGCTGATGTTCCTGCTGTCCGGGGCGCACGCCCGGCGTGTGCGCCGGCGCGGGTTCCGCTGGGGGGAGCCGGTCACCGAAGCGGTGTCGGTGCTGGTGCCCGCCTACAACGAGGCCAAGTGCATCGAGAACACGGTCCGTTCACTGACCGCGAGCGAGCACCCGATCGAGATCCTCGTCGTCGACGACGGCTCCAGCGACGGCACGGCCCGCATCGTGGAGGACATGGGTCTGCCGGACGTCCGCGTCGTCCGCCAGCTCAACGCGGGCAAGCCCGCGGCCCTCAACCGCGGGATCGCCAACGCGAGCCACGACCTGATCGTCATGATGGACGGCGACACGGTCTTCGAACCGTCCACCGTGCGCGAGCTGGTGCAGCCCTTCGGCGATCCGCGCGTCGGCGCGGTCGCGGGCAACGCCAAGGTCGGCAACCGCAATTCCCTCATCGGCGCCTGGCAGCACATCGAGTACGTGATGGGCTTCAACCTCGACCGGCGCATGTACGACGTCCTGCGCTGCATGCCGACGATCCCCGGCGCGGTGGGCGCCTTCCGGCGCTCGGCCCTCGAGGAGGTCGGCGGCATGAGCCACGACACCCTCGCCGAGGACACCGACATCACCATGGCGCTGCACCGGGCCGGCTGGCGGGTGGTCTACGCAGAGAAGGCCCGCGCCTGGACCGAGGCGCCGGAGTCGGTCCAGCAGCTGTGGTCCCAGCGCTACCGCTGGTCGTACGGAACCATGCAGGCGATCTGGAAACACCGCGGGGCCCTGCTGGACCGCGGCCCCTCCGGCCGCTTCGGCCGCGTCGGCCTGCCCCTGGTCTCCCTGTTCATGGTGGTGGCGCCGCTGCTGGCCCCCCTGATCGACGTGTTCCTGCTCTACGGCATCGTCTTCGGCCCGACCGGGAAGACGGTCCTGGCCTGGCTGGGCGTCCTGACCGTCCAAATCGTCTGCGCGGCGTACGCCTTCCGCCTGGACCGCGAACGCATGACCCACCTGATCACACTGCCGTTGCAGCAGATTCTGTACCGCCAGCTCATGTACGTGGTCCTGCTCCAGTCCTGGATCACCGCCCTGACCGGCGGACGCCTGCGCTGGCAGAAACTGCGGCGCACGGGGGTGGTGGGGGCGCCCGGGGCCCCGGCGCCGTCTTCGGCCTCGGCCCCGGATCCGGCCGCTTCCCTGCCCCCGTCCCTGGCGGCGGAGGGGCGGACGGGCGACGCGGCGGAGCGGAGGCCGGTGGGATGACACAGGAACACCTGGGGGCGGAGCCGACGGGGGAGCCGATGACGGCGAGCGCCGAGCCGACGCCGGAGTACGGTTTTCCGCGCCGGCGGACGGAGGCGGCCGGGGCGGCGCCGGCCGCGACGAGCACGCGGACCACGACGAGCGCGGCGAGCGGGAAGGCCGCCGATCCTTCCGTCACCTCGGGAGTCGTCCCGGGAGCCGCCTCGAGCGGGAAGCCGTCCGGCCGGGACCGCTACCTCGACCTGCTTCGCTCCCTCGCCCTGGTCCGGGTCGTGTTCTACCACCTCTTCGGCTGGGCCTGGCTGACGGTCCTCTTCCCGTCGATGGGCGTGATGTTCGCGCTCGCGGGTTCCCTGATGGCGCGTTCCCTCCAGCGTCCGGCGCCGAGTGTGATCCGGGGTCGGCTCCGGCGGCTGCTGCCGCCGCTGTGGGCGTTCAGCGCGGTACTGCTGACACTGATGTTCGCCGCCGGCTGGAACCCGGCGAAGGACCCGGACATGGGCGGCACCCTCGGCCTGACGCGCCTGCTGGACTACGTCCTCCCGATCGGAGCCCCGCCCTACCCCTGGCACCTGGGCGCCGACTCCGGTCTGCTGGAGCGGACTTGGGCGGGCGACGCGGCGGGCCCGCTGTGGTACCTCCGCGCCTACCTGTGGTTCGTGGTCGCCTCCCCGCTGCTCCTGCGGGCCTTCCGCCGCGCCCCCTGGCCGACGCTCCTGGCCCCCCTGGCGCTGACCGCGGTCGTGGGCACGGGTGTGGTGACCATCCCCGGCGAGACGGGCAACGCGGTGACGGACTTCGCCGTCTACGGCGGCTGCTGGGTGCTGGGCTTCGCGCACCACGAGGGCATGTTGGCGAAGTTCCCGCGCTATCTGGCCGTCTCCCTCTCGGTCTTCCTCATGACCTTCGCGCTGTGGTGGGCCTCGGGCCACCAGGGCCCCGACCACTGGGACCTGAACGACATTCCGCTGGCCCAGGCGTCCTGGTCGTTCGGTTTCGTCGTGATCCTGCTCCAGTACTCCCCGTCCTGGCGGGAGCTCCCGGGCCGCCTGCGCCGCTGGGACAAGCTGGTCACGCTGTCCAACAACCGCGCGGTCACGATCTACCTCTGGCACAACCTGCTCATCACGGCCACGGTCCCGCTCATCGACCTGGCCTACGACCTCCCCTTCCTCCAGAGCGACGCCGCCACCTCCGCGCTGGACTCCTCCTACACCCTGTGCATGTTCCTGCTGGTGTGGCCCCTGATCGCCCTGGCGGTCCTCACCTTCGGCTGGATCGAGGACGTGGCGGCGGGACGGAGGCCGCGGCTCTGGCCGAGCGGATCACGGAGGCGCGCATTCCGTTCGCGTACTTCTGATGTGAGGGCGTAACAAACGCAATGCCGTGTGGTGAGGCAGCCGGTGACCTCGATACGGTATCGGCTGCTTCACCCACCACAGACGCCCCATCAGGAGCCCCAGTGACCCGCCGAACCCGCTTGCTCAGCACAGCCGTTGCCGGAACAACGGCCGCACTCCTCCTCACGGGGTGCGGCGGAAGCGACAGCGACTCGAAGGGCAACGACAAGATCGCGGGCGCGGACACGGGGAAGTCGGCATCGCCGAGCACGACGGCGTCGGCTTCGGCGGGCCGCCCGAAGATCCAATTGCCGTCGGACGTAACGGACACGTACGAGAACTGGAAGACGGGGGACGGTGCGAAGGACGCGGTGCTGGCCGACACCGCCCGGCGTATCGACGCGACTAACGACGCCATTCTCCGCGGCGACACCAGTGCGCCAGCCCTCTCGTTCTACTACCGGGACAAGGCGCTGACTGGCGCGGTGGCATGGGTGAAGGCGTATGTGGACGCCGATCTCTCATTCACGGGTACCACTCGCTACTACGCCCCCAAGGTCACTCTGTCTGGCCCCACGACGGCGTCTGTCGCCTATTGCTCCGACGAGAGCAAGGGATTCAACAAGAATCGCAAGACGAACAAGGTCGACAAGACGCCCTCCAGCGAGAGCCCGTACGTGCTGTACAACACGCGTCTGGAGAAGAACAAGCAGGGTGTCTGGCAGACCAGCAACCTGGTGTCCAAGCGGGGGGAGAAGACGTGCGCCGCATGAGCGGTTGGAGGCGGACGCTGGCCCTGGGTGCGCTCGTCGGCATCTGCGCCTCCGGACTGCCGGACACGGCCATGGCGTACGGGCCGGGGGACAGTCAGCAATCTGGACCAACGGGCCCCTCCGGCAGCTCCGACGGCAAGGGGAAGATCTCCGCCACGGCCGGTGTCGTCGTCTACGACCGTTCCAATAACGGTTCGGGGCAGTCGGCCGGTCCGGTGGCCTCCACCACGACGTGGACCCCGCCCGCCTGCTATTACGCGCCCAAGTACAGCCCCGCCCAGCTCAAGGCTTACCTGGAGCCGATCTGGGAGGCGGGCTCGACCGGGTACGAGTGGGATGCCCAGCAGCGTGACCGTTACGTGAACGGTCACCCGTACAAGGACTTCAACAAGGACAAGTCCGGCAAGGGCTATTGGTGGGACTCGTACGTCACGGCCGGCCGTGAGGGCGACCCGGGCGCCCTCGACTGCGACAAGCCGATCTTCTGGGTCGACAAGGGCGACCCCCCGCCGGCGGACACGCCGCAGGCGGTCACGCCCGAAATCCTCGCCGAGCTGGCCTACAACGAGATCCGTGTTCCCGGTACCAAGGTCACCCTGGCCCCCGCTGGTACGACGAAGGTGAATCTGCCGACCTGGGCCTGGCTGGACGGGGCGCAGTTCAAGCCGGTGTCCGTCACGGCGTCCGTCCCGGTGCTGGGTATCTCGGCGACGACCACGGCCGAGCCGGTCTCCCTGAAGATCGACCCGGGCACCTCCGACGCCGAGACCTACCCGGCGTCCGGCGTCTGCCCGATCGACGGCGGCCGGATCGGTGAGCCGTACGCCAAGGGCAAGGCGAGCCAGACCCCACCCTGCGGGGTGAAGTACCTGCGCTCCTCGGGCAATGGCTCGTACCAGCTCAGGGCCACCGTCACGTGGAAGATCCACTGGACCGGCACCGGCGTACCGGGCGGCGACCTGCCCGAAGGCACCTTCGGCGCCAGCCAGGACGTCGTGGTCCAGGAGATCCAGTCCGTCAACCGCTGACCCGCGACCGGCCGCATCACTCGTAGCTCCTGGCTCTGCGCGTCATTCGCCGGCAGGAACGGTCGTTTCCTTGCTCAGCAGAATGCCGCGAGGCGCGAAGCCCGACGCGGCGTAGAAGCTCGCAGCCTCCTTGTTCGGAGCGAAGACGCCGGCGTAGAGGATGGAGACGCCCTGGTCCGCGGCCGCCTGCTCCGCCGCCGCGGCCAGGGCCGACCCCACACCTCGGCCACGATGCCCGTCGAGGACGACGGTGTGGATGTCGGCTCTGCGACGCGGTATCAGGATCTGGTGGTCCGGCGGGTCATCGAGCAGGACCACCTCTGCCATGCCCACCACCTCGCCCGCCATCTCCGCGACGGAGATCAGCACCTTCACGCCGTCCGCGAGCGCTTGCTCAAAATGCCTCGCCACGGCCTCGACATCAGGAACCCGATAGATGTCGGGAGCGAGCTGGACATGCCGTTCCGCGTTCGCGAGGCGCAGACGGACGAGAGCGGGCACGTCTCGGTGTTCAGCGGGTCGGACCAGGAGCGACGTCGCAGAGCTTCCCACAGCGTGAAGCCTCAGCCTTTCTGGATGCGGCGGGCCGCGGCCACGAGGCCCGCGGGCAGGGCGGGGCCGGCACATGCGTGATCAATCAGCAGGTCGCGGTACGAGTCGTTGGGCAAATCTGCTGCCAGTTCTATGAATTGGCTCAGTTCGGCAGGCGAGCCGGTGAGCCGTGAGCGGTAGGCGGCCCCGGCCGCGCGAAGTGTGAGGTCGGTCTGCTCGTGCTGCATGCCCTGTTCGGTCAGCCGGACCGCGGCGGCGAAGTCACCCTGCTCGGCTCGCACATCGGCCAAGTCGAGATAGAGCGACCAGTTGGTCGGCTCCAGGGCAAGAGCGCGCTCGAAAGCCGCCACGGTCTGCTCGGGATCACCCAGCTTGCGCCAGGTGCCCGCTCGCACGACTTCCGTCAGCATGATCCGCTCCACGGAGTCCGCCCGGTCGCAGAGGGCGAACGACGCATCGGTGAGACCGCATGCCCGCAGCAGGATCCCCATCTTGGCCAAAGCCTCCGGAAGCGGCTGGCGGCCAGAGACCATGTCGATGGCGTTGAACCAGGGGCGGAACCGTTCCCGCATGCTCTCGGTGTCCAGATCGTGGCCGTAGTCCATCGTCCGCATCGCGGCCTCGGCCAGCGCGTCGGCGCCCACCCCACTGAGGAATTGGGCATCGCTGAACCAGGGGGCATTGGTCCATGCGATGTCGGGTCGCACCCGTGACCGATCCGATCGCCAGCGCCGCGCCGTCCATGTCGTCATCGAGGAAGCTGACGTACGACTGCGCCAGGACCGTCGTCAACGAGCCGGCGTCCTGGAGGGCCTCGGCCAGATCCGACCGCCGGTCCCTCCACAACTCGGCAAGAACCGTGTACGGCTCGGGGTTCTCGGGCGCTGAGGCGATGGCACCTGCCAGGTAGTGCAGGGCTGCCCCCGCAGTGCGCCAATACCCGCGCGAGACCTGCTCCAGCTGCTACTGCCCGACTCGACGTCATCCGAGATTGTCCCACCCCGCCGCGTAGGAGACGAAGTCCGCCCAGGCGGTGGGTGGGAAGGTCAGGTGGGGGTCGGCGGGGGTCTTCGAGTCGCGGACGTGGATCGTGGTCACCGTGGTGGCCGTCTCGACGCAGTTGGAGGCGTCGCCGCTGTAGGTGGATTTCCGCCAGGGGAGTCCGGACATGGTGAATTCCTCAGAGTTCTTGCGCGATGCGGTGGATGAGGTCTCGGGATGCCTCGGGGCTGAGAGCACTCGTCTCCATGTGGTCTACCACCGAGCGGTACTTGGCCAACTGTGCTTCACCGTCCAGGAATTCACAGCCGTGGTGGGTGTCCAGCTGCACCGTGTCGAGCTGAGGTACGGCCCCGGCGACGTAGTCGATGCCCTGGCCGGTTCCGTGAAAGTTCGCCTCGCCGAAGGGGAGGACCCGGATGGTGACGTGGGAGAGCTCGCTCATGCCAAGGAGGTGCTTGAGCTGGGTGGCGGCCACATCCCGGCCTCCGAACCCCATCCTGAGTGCCGCCTCGTGGATGGTTGCCGTGTAGGTGGTGGGCTCGGCTCCGTGCAGGATGCCTTGCCGTTTGATGCGGTGGGTGAGGCGGTGCTCGATCTCGTATTGCTGGAGCGGTGGGAAGACCGTGCGGAAGAGTGCGCGGGCGTGGTCGGTGGTCTGCAGCAGGGCCGGGATGTGGATGACCAGGGCCACGCGCAACTCCGACGCGAAGTGCTCCAGCTCCGCCAGGTCGACCAGCCCGGAGGGGAGATGACTTCGGTACTCGTCCCACCAGCCGCGCTTGCGCCCACCTGTCATCGCGGCGAGCGCCTCGATCAACTCCGCGTCCCCGCAGCTGTATGTGCGCGCGAAGGTGCGGACGCGGTCGGCGCTCACGGCGTATCGACCAGACTCGATGTTGCTGATCTGTGCCTGTTTGAGGCCGAGCAGTCCCGCTGCGGCAGTGGCCGAGAGTCCTGAGCGCTCCCTGAGCTTCCGCAGCTCGGTCCCGAGGCGCTGCTGGCGCAGGGTAGGGGTTGTGCTGGGCGGCACTGAGCCCTCTCTTGTCATCGCCGTTGCCTGTGGGTCACCCACAGGAGGGAACTATTAAGCCTTTGCTTCAATCGATGTCAAGTATGACATCGAGGGGCCCTATGGTGATCTCGCCAACTCAACTCCCCCGCCCATAAGCCGGAAGCGCACCACCCCAGGCACTGCCACCGCCCGGCGCGGACGTTGAGCGCATGCCCACTCCTTCATCGTCCGGAGGACTCCATGGTCACCGTAGCCCTGCCCGACACCTGGGTGTACGCCCTCCGCCTGCCGCATGACCCCCGCGCCGCACGCGTCGCACGTATGACCGTGCGGGCGGCTCTGCACAGCCATGGACGGGAGGAAGTCCTCGACACCGTCGAGCTGTTGACGTCCGAGCTGGTCAGCAATGCCTACCGGCACACCCACGGGCCCGCCTCCCTCCGGCTGACCGCCCTGAGTGACGGGCGGCTGCGGGTGGGGGTCTGGGACAGCCATCCGCACATCCCCGCCCCCTTCGCCGGGCCTCCCCGCGACCGCGTCCCGCCGGCCCCGGACGGGGCCGAGGGCGGGCGGGGGCTGTTCCTCGTGCAGCAGTACGCGGACTGCTGGGGCGGGTGGACCCTCGGGGGCGACCTGCCGGGACGGGGGTCGGGAAAGCTGCTGTGGTTCGAGGTGGGCGACGGGCACCTCGCACGAAGGGGGTCCGCCCACCTCTCATCCCCCCACCCCACCCGGTGAGAGCAACGTTCCCTTCCGGTCACCCACAGCCACAGCGCGGAAACGCGTCCTCCCTACCTTCGGGACTCAGCCACTCGCAGAACCAGCCGAGCACCGGAGCACCGTGGAGGCGTCATGACAGCCAGGCGTTGGATCGAGCACTGGGATCCGGAGGACGAGGTCTTCTGGGCGGAGACGGGGGAGAAGGTCGCCGGGCGGAACCTCCTCTTCTCCGTCCTCTCCGAGCACATCGGGTTCTCGGTGTGGACGCTGTGGTCCGTGCTCGTGCTGTTCATGGGGCCGGAGTACGGGCTCACCCCCGCCGACAAGTTCCTGCTGACCTCGATGGTCACCCTCGTCGGCGCGGTCGTCCGCGTGCCCTACACCTTCGCCGTCGCCGTCTTCGGCGGGCGGAACTGGACGATCATCTCCGCCAGTCTGCTGCTCGTGCCGACCGTCGCCGCGTTCACCGTCATGGAGCCGGGGACCTCCTTCTCCACTTTCCTGTGGGTCGGGCTGCTGGCCGGCATCGGCGGGGGCAACTTCGCCTCCTCCATGACCAACATCAACGCCTTCTTCCCCCTCCGGAAGAAGGGGTGGGCCCTCGGGCTCAACGCGGGCGGCGGCAACATCGGGGTCCCGGTGATCCAGCTCGTCACGCTCGCGATCATCGGCGCGAGCGGCGGCCCGCGCGTCCTGCTCGGGATCTACATCCCCCTGATCGTCGTCGCCGCCGTCCTCGCCGCGCTCTTCATGGACAACATCGCCTCCGTGAGGAACGACACCGGCGCCGCCGTGGACGCCGCCAAGGACGCCCACACCTGGATCATGTCGTTCCTCTACATCGGCACGTTCGGATCCTTCATCGGCTACAGCTTCGCCTTCGGCCAGGTGCTCACCAACCAGTTCGGCAGGACCCCGCTCCAGGCCGCCTACCTCACCTTCATCGGGCCGCTCCTCGGCTCCCTCATCCGGCCCGTCGGCGGCCGGCTCGCCGACCGGTACGGCGGAGCGCGGATCACCCTGTGGAACTTCGTCGCCATGGCCGCCGCGACCGCCGTCCTGGTCGTCGCCAGCATGGAGAAGTCGCTGCCGCTGTTCGTGGCCGTCTTCGTCGTGCTGTTCGTGCTCAGCGGGCTCGGCAACGGATCGACGTACAAGATGATCCCCGGGATCTTCCAGGCCAAGGCCCTCGCCCAGGGGCTGGAGGGGGAGGAGGCCGCGGCGTACGGGCGGCGGCTGTCCGGCGCCTCCATGGGGCTGATCGGTGCGGTGGGCGCGCTCGGCGGCGTCGGCATCAACCTCGCCTTCCGGCAGTCCTTCCTCTCCTACGGCTCCGGCACCGGCGCCTTCGTCGCCTTCCTCGCCTGCTACGGAGCCGCCTTCGCGGTCACCTGGGCCGTATACCTTCGCCGCCCGGCCCGCCAGATTCCGGCCAAAGCCGCCGCGACGGAGGCGGAACCGCAGCTCAGCTATGCCGAGGTGTGACGTAACACTGGTGACATCAAGTCGAACCGAGCCTGTCACGCGCCGTTGACAGGCTCGTTCGGCACACAGGGGCGGCCCCCGGGACGCATGCGGGGACACGCCGCCCTTGTGCGGTCCCCACGCCGGGACCTTGTGCGGTCCCCTCGCAGGGACGACGACTCGAGTGCGGGACGAGAGCCATGTACGACGAACAGCAGCGACCGGGACAGCGGACGCAACAGCGGCCGGAACACGGGCCCCTCGCCGGGTTCACCGTGGGCGTGACGGCCGCGCGCCGGGCCGACGAACTCGGCGCGCTGCTCCAGCGGCGCGGGGCCACCGTCGTGCACGCGCCCGCCCTGCGCATCGTGCCGCTCGCCGACGACGGCGAACTCCTCGCCGCCACCAAGGAGATCATCGACCTGGCGCCCGACGTCGTGGTCGCCACCACCGCGATCGGCTTCCGCGGATGGGTGGAGGCGGCCGACGGCTGGGGGCTCGGCGAGGCGCTGCTCGCCCGGCTGCGCGAGGTCGAGGTGCTGGCGCGCGGGCCCAAGGTCAAGGGCGCCATCCGGGCCGCCGGGCTGACCGAGAGGTGGTCGCCGTCGTCGGAGTCCATGGCCGAGGTGCTCGACCGGCTCCTCGAGGAGGGCGTCGAGGGGCGCCGGGTCGCCGTACAGCTGCACGGCGAGCCGCTGCCCGGGTTCGTGGAGGCGCTGCGGGAGGGAGGAGCGGAGGTCGTTCCCGTCCCCGTGTACCGGTGGATGCCGCCGGAGGACCTCAGCCCGCTCGACCGGCTGCTCGACGCCGCCGTCTCCCGCGGCCTCGACGCGCTCACCTTCACCAGCGCGCCCGCCGCAGCCTCGCTGCTGTCCCGGGCCGAGGAGCGGGGGCTGCTGCCGGAACTGCTGACCGCGCTCGGGCACGACGTGCTGCCCGCCTGCGTCGGGCCGGTCACCGCGCTGCCGTTGCAGGCCCGCGGCATCGACACCGTGCAACCGGAGCGGTTCCGGCTCGGGCCGCTGGTCCAGCTTCTGTGCCAGGAACTGCCCGGCCGGGCGCGGTCCCTGCCGATCGCCGGGCACCGGGTGGAGATCCGGGGGCACGCGGTGCTGGTGGACGGGGATCTCAGGCCGGTGCCGCCGGCCGGGATGTCGCTGCTGCGGGTGCTGTCCCGGCGCCCGGGGTGGGTGGTCGCCCGCGCCGAACTGCTGCGCGCGCTGCCGGGGGCCGGGCGCGACGAGCACGCGGTGGAGACGGCGATGGCCCGGCTGCGTACGGCACTGGGGGCGCCCAAGCTGATCCAGACGGTGGTCAAGCGCGGGTACCGGCTGGCCCTGGACCCGGCGGCCGACGAGAAGTACGCGGACGCCTAGGGCCGGCGGCCGACGAGAGAGAAGTACGCGGACGCCCGGGGGCGGCGACCGAGGAGAGGGGCGGGGACGCCCGGCGCGGGTGGCCGAGTGTCGGGGCCCGGCGGTACGAGGGGTTCCGGTGGCGGGGGCGCACGGGCACTGTGGAGGGGAACGCTTTCCCAGCCCTGACGAGCACCCCGCCCACCTCTGCTGGCCGGGGTGACCCTAGGCGGTGACAGGCACATGGCACTGGGCACGGCGACGGCCCCGTACGAGCTGCGGTTCGACGCGGGGCGGATCTGCCTGGATCTCCTCTCCACCACCCACCCCGAGGAACGCCTCGGCTCCGTCGCGCCGTTGCGTGCCTGGATCACGGGCTCCGGCCTGGTCCCGGCGGCCACCGAGCTGGCGCACGCCGACGCCTCCTGGCCGGTCGCCTTCCGCGAACTGCGCGGTCACGTGGGCCGCCTGGTGACCGGCTGCCTCCCGCCCGGATCCCGGCCGTACGCCCTCGCCTCCGCCAGGGCCGAAACCCTCACCCCCGTCCGTGCCGACGGGCTCACGCCTCCCAGCCCCGAGGGCCTGACTCCCTCCCGCCCCAGCCGGTTCACCCCCGCCCGCCCCTACGACCTGGCGCTCGCCCGGGTCAACGAGGCCGCCCGTGCCGCGCCGCCCGTGCCCCGCCTGGTGCGGGCGGAAGACGGGGCGCTGATGCGGGAGTTGGCCGAGCCGCCCGGGTGCGCCGCGCTGCTCGCGGCGGTCGCGCGGGACGCCGTGGAACTGCTCACCGACCCCGTCGCACGGGCCGGCCTGCGCCAGTGCGAGGGCGACAACTGCCCGATCGTGTACCTGGACACCTCCCGGGGACGCAGGAGGCGCTGGTGCTCCAGCGAGGTCTGCGGCAACCGGGAACGGGTCGCCCGGCACCGCCGCCGCGCAGCCCTCGCCCGCGCCTAGGGCCTCTCGTTCGGATCTTGCCGTGGGTCGCGGGGTCTGGCACGCACATCTGCGGCGTTGTCGTCGGTCGCCGACGCTCCGCGTCGACTCCCTCCTCCGCCTTGCAGCTGCACGCACCTGACCCCGCTCGGGCACCGCAGAAGGCACCCTCGCCCGAAGCCGGCCAGATCCGAAAGAAAGGCCCTAGCCGAGCTCCGCCGCCCCAATTGCCGCTTCTGCGCGTCCACTTGCGAAGTGATTTCGGCAACATCCGGTTTGGCCGCACCGGCGGACGGGCAGTCCTGCCGACTCTCCGGTGCCATTTCCCATGTGTCGGATATGTAAAGATCGCGCGGGAGGAATGTGTATTCATGTCCCTCTCGTCACGTCACCCCGCAGAAATTCGTCGTCCCGCTTTGAACACGAGGCACTCCGCGTCCGTACCCGTCGGTGCGAGACCGACTGGGGGAACCCCCGGACACCGGAGGTGGGCGTGCGCAAGGATTCCGTCGTGGCCAATGAACGTGGACAGAGGGCCCGACATCGCATGTCCCAGCCGTCGGAACCCGACGAGGAGTTGATGCGTGCCCTGTACCGGGAGCACGCCGGACCTCTGCTCGCGTACGTCCTGCGGCTGGTGGCCGGAGACCGGCAGCGCGCCGAGGACGTGGTGCAGGAGACGCTCATCCGTGCCTGGAAGAACGCCGGCCAGCTCAATCGAGCGACCGGTTCGGTACGCCCCTGGCTGGTGACGGTCGCCCGGCGCATCGTCATCGACGGCCACCGCAGCCGGCAGGCCCGGCCGCAGGAGGTCGATCCGTCGCCGCTGGAGGTCATCCCCGCGGAGGACGAGATCGACAAGGCGCTGTGGCTGATGACGCTGTCCGACGCGCTCGACGACCTGACCCCGGCCCACCGGGAGGTGCTCGTCGAGACGTACTTCAAGGGGCGTACCGTCAACGAGGCGGCCGAGACACTGGGTATACCCAGCGGCACTGTGCGCTCTCGGGTGTTCTACGCCCTGCGGTCGATGAAGCTGGCTCTGGAGGAGCGGGGGGTGACGGCGTGATGAGCATGTACGGGGGGTTCGGAACGGGTGGTTCGGGTATGTCTGGGTCCATGCAGGGATCACCGGCCCCGAACGAACACGAGACCGTCGGCGCCTACGCCCTCGGCATTCTCGACGACGCCGAGGCAACCGCTTTCGAGGCGCATCTCGCCACCTGCGAGTGGTGCGCCCAGCAGCTCGACGAACTGGCCGGGATGGAACCGATGCTGGCCGCGCTCGCGGACCTGCCCGGCTCCGGCACGCCCGCGGTCGGCGAGTCCCTGTCGGCCAGGCCCAGCCCGCGTCTGATGGAGAAGCTCGTCGACGAGGTGGCCGAGCGCCGCGCCCACAAGCGCCGGCGCGGCTTCTACCTGGTGGCGGCCGCGGCCGCGCTGATCGTCGGCGGCCCGCTGACCGTGCTCGCGGCGACCGGCGGTTCGAACGACGGCGGCGATCACAACATGGCGGCGGGGCCCGCGCAGACCGCGTTCCAGACCATGTCCGACAAGCGCACCGCCACGGACCCGGGGACCCATGTCACCGCGACCGTCGCGATGGAGAAGCGGGACTGGGGCACCCACGCGGTCCTCCAGCTGAAGAACGTCACGGGTCCGCAGAAGTGCTCGCTGATCGCCGTCGGCAAGAACGGCGAGCGGGAGACGGTCACCTCCTGGGCCGTCCCCAACTGGGGCTACGGGGTTCCGAACGCCAAGACGGAGGAGGCCAAGAACCCCCTCTACGTCCACGGCGGCGCCGCCTTCGCCCCCAACCAGATCGACCACTTCGAGGTCATGACGTTCGACGGCAAGCGGCTCGTCGAGGTCAACGCCTAGAGGTCCGGTCCCGCCCGGCACGATCCACCGGTCCCGCCCGGCACGATCCGCCGGACCTGCCCGGCACGATCCACCGGGCAGGTCCGTAGCCTCGCGGGGCCCCCTTCGCGTACGGTTGACGGCTGCCCAGCACGTCAGAAGGGGGCCCGGTGGCCGCTCAGGCTCAACAGGAAACCGCGGTCGGCTCGGTTCACGACGCGGCGCACGTAGCGGCGCACGGCTCCGTACGCGACCGAGAGATCAGCGTGGAACAGGCACACCTGGACCGGGTGTACCGGCGCCTCGAGGAGAAGATCCACGAGGCCGAGTTCCTCATGCACGACGCGGCCCGGCGCGGCCAGGTCGGCACGCCCGGCGCGCTGGCCGAGCGCGACGCCCAGGTGTTCCGGGCGGGCGTCCACCTCAACCGCCTGAACAACGAGTTCGAGGACTTCCTCTTCGGCCGTATCGACCTGCTGCTCGGCAAGGACGGCAAGAAGGGCCCGGACGGCGCGTACACCGCGGTCGAGCCGGCCGAGGGCGCGGTCCGTCCCGACCGCACGGCCGACATCGCCGAGACCCTGCACATCGGCCGCATCGGCGTGCTCGACGAGGACTACGCGCCGCTGGTCATCGACTGGCGGGCCCCCGCGGCGGGCCCGTTCTACCGCTCCACCCCGGTCGAACCGGGCCGGGTCGTGCGCCGCCGGGTCATCCGCTCCAAGGGCCGCCGCGTGCTCGGTGTCGAGGACGACCTGATGCGCCCCGAGCTGACGGCCTTCCTCGACGGCGAGGAACTGCCCGTGATCGGCGACGGCGCCCTGATGGCCGCGCTCGGCCAGGCCCGCACCCACACCATGCGGGACATCGTCGCGTCGATCCAGGCCGAGCAGGACATGGTGATCCGCGCGCCGGCCTCCTCCGTCACCTACGTCGAGGGCGGGCCCGGCACGGGCAAGACCGCCGTCGCCCTGCACCGGGCGGCGTACCTCCTCTACCAGGACCGGCGCCGGTACGCGGGCGGCATCCTCATCGTCTCGCCGACCCCGCTGCTGGTCGCGTACACCGAGGGTGTGCTGCCCTCCCTCGGCGAGGAGGGCCAGGTCGCCATCCGCGCGATCGGCTCGCTCGTCGACGGCGCCGAGGCCACCCTCTACGACTCCCCGTCGACGGCCCGCGCCAAGGGCTCCTCGCGGATGCTGAAGGTGCTGCGCAAGGCCGCCCGCGGCGCCCTGGAGCTGAGCGGCGCGCCGGACCGGCTCCGGGTCGTCGCCTTCGGCCGCCGGCTGGAGCTCGAGGCGGAGGAGCTGGGCCGGGTCCGCCGCGCCGTGCTCGGCGGCACCGCCCCGGTGAACCTGCTGCGCCCGCGCGCCCGCAAGCTGCTGCTCGACGCCCTGTGGGAGCGCTCCGGCGCGGCCGGCCGGCACACCGACCCGGAGCTGGCCGCCGAGCTGCGCTCCTCCTTCGACGAGGACGTGGCCGGGGAGGACGAGTTCATCGCCTTCCTCGACGCCTGGTGGCCCGAGCTGACGCCGCGGGCCGTGCTGGAGGCCATGGCCGACGAGCGGCGGCTCGGCCGCTGGGCGCGGCGGGTCCTCAACCCCGGCGAGGTGCGCCGGGTCGCCCGCTCGCTGCGCCGGGAGGGCCACTCCGTGCACGACATCGCGATGCTCGACGAGCTCCAGGCGATCCTCGGCGCCCCGGCCCGCCCGCGCCGCAGGCGCGAGATGGACCCGCTGGACCAGCTCACCGGCCTGGAGGAGCTGATGCCGGTGCGCGAGGAGACGCAGCGCGAGCGGGCCGAGCGCCTGGCGCAGGAGCGCACCGAGTACGCGCACGTCATCGTCGACGAGGCGCAGGACCTCACGCCGATGCAGTGGCGCATGGTCGGCCGCCGCGGCCGGCACGCCACCTGGACGGTCGTCGGCGATCCGGCCCAGTCCTCCTGGTCCGACCCCGACGAGGCCGCCGAGGCCCGTGACGAGGCCCTCGGCACCCGTCTGCCCGGCTCCCGGCCCTCCGCCGGGACAGGCGCCGCGGGCCGTCTGTCCCGCGGCCGCCGCTTCGAGCTGACGGTGAACTACCGCAACCCGGCCGAGATCGCCGAGCTGGCCGCGAAGGTGCTCGCGCTCGCCATGCCCGGCGCGAAGGCGCCCTCGGCGGTGCGCTCCACCGGAGTGGAGCCGCGCTTCACCGTCGTAAGGGACACGCTGGAGCGGACCGTGCGCGCGGAGGCGGAGCGGCTGCTGGACCAGGTCGACGGCACGGTCGGCGTGGTCGTCGCCATGAACCGGCGCGAGGAGGCCCGGCGCTGGCTGGCCGGGCTCGGCGACCGGGTGGCGGCGCTCGGCAGCCTGGAGGCGAAGGGCCTGGAGTACGACGCGACGCTCGTCGTCTCGCCCGCGGAGATCGCGGACGAGTCCCCGGCCGGCCTGCGGGTGCTCTACGTCGCCCTGACCCGGGCCACCCGGCAGCTCACCGTCGTCTCGGGCGAGCGGGACGAGCCGGACGCGGCCGGGGTGCCGGACCTGCTCCGGGACTGACGGGCGGCCGGCGCCGTGGGGCCGACCGGGGGACGGGAAGAGGAACTCCCGCCACGGGAATTGCCCTCCCGGATCCGTTTGTTAGCCTTGACGTGACACCGGCCCGATCCAAGCCCCCGGGCCCAACCTTCGTCGCTACGAGCGACCACTTGCCGCGAGGCGAGCATGGCGGGTCGGTGTCACTGAACGTGAGAGAGGCCCACGTCGCACTGTGACGTGGGCCTCTTTCGCTGCCCGGACGCCTGACGAGGGCTGACCTACTCTCGTATGGTGGAAATGATTTTCCGATACTGGCCGCTCCTCGTGAACAAAACGTCCGCAATCCAGTGCGGCTACCACGTACTCAGGGGTAGGTGCGACGATCGGACGGCACAACCCGCGACACGGTGAAAGCAGAGGAAGTCGGCCATGGCAACGGCGCCCAGCGTCTCCTACTCGATGACGGTCCGGCTGGAGGTGCCCGCGAGCGGAACCGCGGTCTCGCAGCTCACCACGGCCGTCGAGTCCCACGGAGGCTCGGTGACCGGCCTCGACGTCACCGCGTCCGGCCACGAGAAGCTCCGTATCGACGTCACCATCGCAGCCACCTCCACGGCGCACGCCGAGGAGATCGTCGAGCAGCTGCGCGGCATCGAGGGCGTCACGCTCGGCAAGGTCTCCGACCGTACGTTCCTCATGCACCTCGGCGGCAAGATCGAGATGGCGTCGAAGCACCCCATCCGCAACCGTGACGACCTGTCCATGGTCTACACGCCGGGTGTGGCCCGCGTCTGCATGGCGATCGCCGAGAACCCCGAGGACGCCCGCCGCCTGACCATCAAGCGCAACTCCGTTGCGGTCGTGACGGACGGCTCGGCCGTGCTGGGCCTCGGCAACATCGGCCCCAAAGCCGCGCTGCCGGTCATGGAGGGCAAGGCGGCCCTCTTCAAGCGCTTCGCCGGCATCGACGCCTGGCCGATCTGCCTCGACACCCAGGACACCGACGCCATCGTCGAGATCGTCAAGGCGATCGCCCCCGGGTTCGCCGGCATCAACCTGGAGGACATCTCCGCCCCCCGCTGCTTCGAGATCGAGGCGCGGCTGCGCGAGGCGCTGGACATCCCGGTCTTCCACGACGACCAGCACGGCACCGCGATCGTCGTGCTCGCCGCCCTGACCAACGCGCTGCGCTGCACCGGGAAGGCGATCGAGAACATCCGCGTCGTCATGTCCGGCGCCGGCGCGGCCGGCACGGCCATCCTCAAACTGCTGATCGCGGCCGGCGTGAAGAACGCCGTCGTCGCCGACATCAACGGCGTCGTGCACGCGGGCCGCGAGGACCTGGTCGACGCCGCCCCGGACTCGGCGCTGCGCTGGATCGCCGAGAACACCAACCCCGAGAACCTCACCGGCACGCTGAAGGAGGCCGTGCGCGGCGCGGACGTCTTCATCGGCGTGTCGGCGCCCAACGTCCTCGACGGCGACGACGTGGCCGCCATGGCCGACGGCGCCGTCGTCTTCGCGCTCGCGAACCCCGACCCCGAGGTGGACCCGGCAATCGCCCGCCAGACGGCGGCAGTTGTGGCCACCGGCCGCTCGGACTTCCCCAACCAGATCAACAATGTGCTGGTCTTCCCGGGTGTCTTCCGCGGCCTGCTGGACGCGCAGTCCCGCACCGTCAACACCGAGATGATGCTGGCCGCGGCGCAGGCCCTGGCCGACGTGGTGACCGAGGACGAGCTGAACCCGAACTACATCGTCCCGAGCGTCTTCAACGACAAGGTCGCGGGCGCGGTGGCCGGCGCGGTGCGGGAGGCGGCCAGGGCCGCCGGAGCGGCGCCGTCCGTCTCGTAGGGGACTGTGAGGATTGCCACGATTGACGCCCGGCGCGTCGCGGAACCCGGGTCCTTGTGTCGCCCTCTATGGTGTCGGCCAGGATCAGGCCCTCCCTTCGTGTGACTCCCACGGGTGTTCTCACGACTCCACCGGGTGCCGGATTGGCTTTCCCGCCGCAGGTAGGGGCAGGATGCTCCCTCAGGACCGCGTCCCCGGGGACACCTCCAGGGGCGCGAGGGTCAGAGGGACGGACCCGGGTCCGGGGACTCACCGAGGACCTGGCAGCATCGGCTTCGCTGGTGCCCGACATGCGGCCTTCGCCGCGTGGCACGCCTCAACGGCAAGAAGAACACGGGAGTAAGAACATGAACCGCAGTGAGCTGGTGGCCGCGCTGGCCGACCGCGCCGAGGTGACCCGCAAGGACGCCGACGCCGTGCTGGCCGCGTTCGCCGACGTCGTCGGCGACATCGTCTCCAAGGGGGACGAGAAGGTCACCATCCCTGGCTTCCTCACCTTCGAGCGCACCCACCGTGCCGCTCGCACCGCCCGCAACCCGCAGACCGGCGAGCCGATCCAGATCCCGGCCGGCTACAGCGTGAAGGTCTCCGCGGGCAGCAAGCTCAAGGAATCGGCCAAGGGCAAGTAAGCCCCGCCGCTCGTGCGCCACGCGACGGCCCACGGGGCCCTGTGAAGCACGAAAACGCCCATGGGGCGGCCCCCCGGTGAAGGGGGGCCGCCCCATCGGCGTACACGGGGCCGGAGCGGCGTGGTCGGCGTCAGCCGAGCGCCCCCCGGACCCCCGGCCGGAGCGGTGCTGTACCCGGCCGGAGTGGAGGGGTGGGCGTCAGCCGAGCGCCTTGCCCGGCAGCTCGACCTTCGCGCCGAGCTCGACGAGCTTCTCCATGAAGTTCTCGTAGCCCCGGTTGATGAGCTCGATGCCGTGGACCCGGGACGTGCCCTGGGCCGCCAGGGCGGCGATGAGGTAGGAGAAGCCGCCGCGCAGGTCCGGGATGACCAGGTCGGCGCCCTGGAGCTTGGTGGGGCCGGACACGACCGCGGAGTGCAGGAAGTTGCGCTGGCCGAAGCGGCAGTCGGAACCGCCGAGGCACTCCCGGTAGAGCTGGATGTGGGCGCCCATCTGGTTCAGCGCGGAGGTGAAGCCCAGCCGGGACTCGTAGACCGTCTCGTGGATGATCGACAGGCCCGTGGCCTGGGTGAGCGCCACCACCAGCGGCTGCTGCCAGTCCGTCTGGAAGCCGGGGTGGACGTCCGTCTCCAGCGCGATCGACTTCAGCTGGCCCCCGGGGTGCCAGAAGCGGATGCCCTCGTCGTCGATCTCGAAGGCGCCGCCCACCTTCCGGTACGTGTTGAGGAACGTCATCATCGAGCGCTGCTGGGCGCCGTGGACGTAGATGTCGCCCTCGGTGGCGAGCGCCGCGGAGGCCCAGGACGCGGCCTCCAGCCGGTCCGCGAGGGCGCGGTGGGTGTAGCCGCCGAGCTTGTCCACACCGGTGATGCGGATGGTGCGGTCGGTGTCCATGGCGATGATCGCGCCCATTTTCTGCAGGACGCAGATCAGGTCCTCGATCTCCGGCTCGACGGCCGCGTTGGACAGCTCGGTCACGCCCTCGGCCAGCACGGCCGTCAGCAGGACCTGCTCGGTGGCGCCGACCGACGGGTACGGCAGCCGGATCTTCGTGCCGCGCAGCCGCTGCGGAGCCTCCAGGTACTGGCCGTCCGCCCGCTTCTCGATGGTCGCGCCGAACTGCCGCAGCACGTCGAAGTGGAAGTCGATGGGCCGGCCACCGATGTCGCAGCCGCCGAGGCCCGGGATGAACGCGTGCCCGAGGCGGTGCAGCAGCGGGCCGCAGAACAGGATCGGGATGCGCGACGAGCCCGCGTGGGCATCGATGTCGGCGACGTTCGCGCTCTCCACGTGCGTCGGATCGAGGACCAGCTCGCCCGGCTCGTCACCCGGACGGACCGTCACCCCGTGCAGTTGCAGCAGACCGCGCACGACCCGCACGTCACGGATGTCCGGAACGTTGCGCAGTCGGCTTGGCTCACTGCCCAGCAGAGCGGCGACCATGGCCTTCGGCACGAGGTTCTTCGCACCGCGGACACGGATCTCACCCTCCAGCGGGGTTCCGCCGTGGACAAGCAGGACATCGTCGTTGACGGTCATGAATCTCGCGTTCCGATGAGTCGGGCAGGGGCCGGCCGATCTTTTTGGGGAGGGGCCGGAGAGACAGAGTAATCGCCGTGTGCCCCCCTTCCGTAAGCCCAGGCGTGACCCAGCCACGTCATGGCTGTGTCACAACACGAACCGTCCCCCGGCGGGCACATGGGGTCACCGGGCCGTCCGTGCGCCCGGACCGCACCGGTGCGCCCTGAGCTGCCTTCACCCCCATGACCCGATTGCCTCCCCATGCCGAGGCGAGATGCGGGATCATGTCTGGCATGACCGAGGTGTCCTCGCTCACAGGGCGGCTGCTCGTGGCCACCCCCGCCCTGGCGGACCCGAACTTCGACCGTGCGGTGGTGCTCCTTCTCGACCACGACGAGGAGGGCTCCCTGGGTGTCGTCCTCAACCGTCCGACGCCGGTGGACGTGGGCGACATCCTGGAGGGCTGGGCGGACCTCGCCGGAGAGCCCGGGGTGGTCTTCCAGGGCGGCCCGGTGTCGCTGGACTCCGCGCTGGGCGTCGCCGTCATCCCCGGCGGCTCCGGCGAGGGCGGCCCGATGGGCTGGCGCCGGGTGCACGGCGCGATCGGTCTCGTCGACCTGGAGGCCCCGCCGGAGCTGCTGGCCTCGGCCCTGGGCTCCCTGCGGATCTTCGCCGGATACGCCGGCTGGGGCCCCGGCCAGCTGGAGGACGAGTTGGTGGAGGGCGCCTGGTACGTGGTGGAGTCCGAGCCCGGGGACGTCTCCTCACCGGCCCCGGAGAGACTCTGGCGCGAGGTGCTGCGCCGCCAGCGCAACGAGCTGGCCATGGTCGCCACGTATCCGGACGACCCTTCGCTCAACTGATGGCTGTGAGCTTCAGTACCCTTGCCGTATGAGCACTCTCGAGCCCGAGCGCGGGACTGGTACGGGGACCCTCGTAGAGCCGACGCCGCAGGTGTCCCACGGTGACGGCGACCACGAGCGCTTCGCCCACTACGTCCAGAAGGACAAGATCATGGCGAGCGCCCTCGACGGCACGCCCGTCGTGGCGCTGTGCGGCAAGGTCTGGGTGCCGGGCCGCGACCCGAAGAAGTACCCCGTGTGCCCGCTGTGCAAGGAGATCTACGAGTCCATGAGCAGCGGCGGCGACGACAAGGGCGGCAAGGGCGGCGACAAGTAGCCGGCCGGCCGAGAGTGGTTCAGACCTCTGGGGCGCGGCCCACTTGTGGGCGTCTCCGGCGGTCCCTAGGCTCCGTGCGTGCCGCGGGACGACCTCGCTCATGACCTGATCCCGGCGCCGCGCGCCGTCGAGCACGGCGAGCGCGGCGCCGTCGTGCTGGACGCGGACACCGCCCTGTGGGCCGCCCCCGGCACGGGCACCTCCGCACGCTGGATCCGCGCCACGCTCGGCGCGGCCCTGGGCCTGTACTTCCCGCCCGCCGCCGCGCGGGACGCCCCCGGCTCCGTACGGCTGCTGCTGGACGGCTCGCTCGGGTCCGAGGCCTACCGGCTCACCGTCGCCGCCGGTCGCGGGATCGAGATCCGCGGCGGGGACGCGGCCGGTGTCTTCCGGGGCGCCCAGACCCTGCGCCAGCTGCTCGGTCCGGACGCCTTCCGGCGCGCCCCCGTACGGCCCGGGGCCACTCTTTCCGTCCCGGCCCAGTGCGTCGAGGACGCCCCGCGCTTCCGCTGGCGCGGTCTCCTGCTGGACGTGGCGCGGCACTTCACCCCCAAGGACGGCGTCCTGCGCCACCTCGAC
Source organism: Streptomyces sp. NPDC086766 (assembly GCF_044746005.1). NCBI lineage: Bacteria > Bacillati > Actinomycetota > Actinomycetes > Kitasatosporales > Streptomycetaceae > Streptomyces > Streptomyces sp. NPDC086766. The sequence goes on from NZ_JBIVBI010000009.1 coordinate 77,582, forward strand.
CTGATGGCCGCGCACAAACTCAACGTCCTCCACCTCCACCTGACGGACGACCAGGGCTGGCGCCTGGAGATCAAGCGGTATCCGCGGCTGACGGAGGTCGGCTCCTGGCGGGCGCGCACCAGATTCGGCCACCGGGCTTCGCCGCTGTGGGAGGAGAAACCGCACGGCGGCCACTACACCCAGGACGACATCAGGGAGATCGTCGCCTACGCCGCCGAACGGCACATCGCCGTCGTCCCCGAGATCGACGTACCCGGCCACTCGCAGGCCGCGATCGCCGCGTACCCGGAACTCGGCAACACCGACGTCGTCGACACCGGCGCCCTGACCGTCTGGGACGACTGGGGGATCTCCCCGCACGTGCTCGCCCCCACGGACCGCACGCTGCGCTTCTACGAGGGCGTCTTCGAGGAGGTGCTCGGCCTGTTCCCGGCGGACGCCGCCGAGTTCTCGGAGTTCGTGCACGTCGGGGGCGACGAGTGCCCCAAGGAGCAGTGGCGGCGGTCGCCCACCGCGCAGGCGCGCAAGGCCGAACTCGGGCTCGCGGACGAGGACGCGCTCCAGGCGTGGTTCATCGGTCATTTCGACCGCTGGCTGGCGGCGCGCGGGCGCCGGCTCATCGGCTGGGACGAGATCCTGGAGGGCGGCCTGGCCGCGGGCGCGGCCGTGTCCTCCTGGCGCGGTTACGCGGGCGGGATCGCGGCCGCGCGGGCTGGCCACGACGTCGTCATGTGCCCCCACCAGCACGTGTACTTGGACCACCGCCAGGCGCCCGGCCCGGACGAGCCCGTGCCGATCGGTCGTGTGCGCACCCTGGAGGACGTCTACCGCTTCGAGCCGGTTCCGCCGGAGCTCGACCGGGCCCAGGCCCGCCGGGTGCTGGGCACCCAGGCCAATGTGTGGACCGAGGTGATGGAGGACGCCGGGCGCGTGGACTACCAGGTCTTTCCCCGGCTGGCCGCGTTCGCCGAGGTCGCCTGGAGCGCCCTGCCCGCCTCCGGGGAACGGGACTTCGCCGGCTTCGAGCGGCGGATGGCCGCCCACTACCGGCGCCTCGACGCCCTGGGCGTCGCCTACCGCCCGCCCGACGGGCCGCGGCCGTGGCAGCGCCGGCCCGGCGTCCCCGGCCGCCCCGCCGAGGGTCCGCCGCCCCCGGGTTAGCGGGGTCCCGGCCGGCGCGGGGCGCCGGTTCCGGTCACCGCGAGGGTTCGGTCCCGGCCGCCGCCGGGCGCCGGTTCCGGTCACCGTGAGGAGCCGGTTCCGGACATCGCCGGCGCCGCCCCGCGGGCCGTCGTATCGAACAGACGGTGGAAAAAGACCGCAGGAGTCAGCGAAGAGGGGGAATTCGCCCGCACCGGTGATGTGGTGCCAAAACGGGCGAGGTCCCCGGTGGGGCGGGTGAAAGGCTCCTGGCGGACCCCCGCGTTCGAGCCCTGCGAAGATGTGCCAGAGTTGCCACGTCCGGCCTGTCAGCACGTACCGTACGGCACACAGGTGGGACCAGTGGGGGCAGCGGGAAGGGGCAGCCGGTTTGACCACGCACGCACCGCAGGCGGCGCAGGCCGTCACGCTGCCCACGACGCTGGACGAGGCCGTGGCGGCGCTCACCGACACGCCGGCCGCCGTGCCCGTGGCGGGCGGCACCGACCTCATGGCCGCCGTCAACTCCGGGCAGCTCAGGCCCGCCGCGCTGGTCGGCCTCAACCGCATCAGCGAGATCCGCGGCTGGCAGTACCAGGACGGCCACGCGCTGCTCGGCGCGGGCCTCACCCACGCCCGTATGGGCCGCCCCGACTTCGCCGCCCTGATCCCCGCGCTCGCCGCCGCCGCGCGCGCCGCGGGCCCCCCGCACATCCGCAACGCGGGCACCCTGGGCGGCAACATCGCCTCGGCGGCGCCCACCGGGGACGCGCTGCCCGTGCTGGCCGCCCTGGAGGCGACGCTGATCGTCGCGGGCCCGGGCGGGGCGCGCCGGGAGGTCCCGGTGTCGCATCTGCTGGCCGGGGTGGAGATGCTCCGCGGCGGCGAACTCGTCGGCTACGTGCGCGTGCCGCTGCTGCACGCGCCGCAGGTCTTCCTGAAGGCGACCGGCCGGACCGGGCCGGGCCGCGCCGTCGCGTCCGTGGCCCTGGTCCTCGACCCGGCGCGGCGCGGAGTGCGGTGCGCGGTCGGCGCCATAGCGCCGATGCCGCTCAGGCCGCTGGAGGCCGAGCAGTGGGTGGCCCAGCTCATCGACTGGGACAACAGCCGCGCGATCGTCCCCGAGGCGCTCAACGCCTTCGGCGAGTACGTGGCCGCGGCCTGCATCCCCGACCCGGCCCCGGCCGAGGACGGGTCCGTACCGCAGCTTCCGCCCGCCGTACTGCACCTGCGGCGCACCGTCGCCGCGCTGGCCCGACGAGCACTGGGGAGGGCGTTGTCGTGACCGACGACCAGCACGCCGAGGGGACGCCCGCGAGCGGCGGCCGCTGGGACCCGCTGCCGCAGGGCGACTACGACGACGGCGCCACCGCCTTCGTGAAGCTCCCCGAGGGCGGCATCGACGCCCTCCTGGCCGCCCACAGCCCGCTCGCCGCGCCCGGTCACGGCTATGTGCCGCCGCAGATAACGGCGACGTCGGCCCAGGCCGGGGCGGCCGACCCGTCGGCCACCGGCCACTGGGCCGTGCCCGCCGAGGGCGCCCAGTGGCCCGACCCGAACGCGGTGCCCCAGGAGCCGGGCGCGGACGACCGGTTCACGTACCAGCCGGGCGCCACCCAGCAGTGGCACTTCACGGAGCAGCACGGGACCCACGGGGGCCAGGGGCTCCCGGGGGGCGCGGCCGCCCACGGAGACCAGGAAACCTACGGCGGCCAGGTGCCCCATGGTGGTCAGGGAACTCATGGGGGCCAGGGAGCTCATGAGGGCCAGGCCCAGGGCGAGTCCGGACACGACGTCACCGGGCAGTGGTCGATCCCGGTCGCCGGAGGTGACCTTCCGGACGAATCGGGCGAGTTCACCACGTCGTCCCTGATGCAGCAGTGGGGCGGCACGCCCCCCGCCACGCTCCCCGGCGGCGCGCCCGCGCCCTGGGCGACGGAGGGTGCGGGCGCGCCGTGGGGACAGCAGCCCGCGCCGGACGGCGAGCACCGGCCCGGCGGAGCGTACGCCGACGCCCCTGGGGCGGGTGCCCCGTACACGGAGGAGCGGCCGCCGGGCGCTCCCTACTCCGACGAGCAGCCGTACGCGGATGAGCGTTCGTACGCGGACGACGGGCAGCGGTACGCCGACGAACAGCCGTACGCCGGCGAACAGCCGTACGGCGAAGACCAGTCGTACGGCGAAGACCAGCCGTACGGCGAGGGCCAGTCGTACGGCGAGGGCCAGTCGTACGGCGAGGGCCGGTCGTACGCCGACGAGCGCGGGTACGCCGAGCCGCCCGGGTATGCCGACGAGCAGGCGTCGCACGGCGCCGACGAGCCCGCGGGCGCCGATCCGGACCCGGGCCACGCGCACGGCGGTTCCGGAGCGCACCCGGGCGACCACTCCCCGGCGCACACCCCCGCACGGTCCGTCCCGCACGCCCCCGAGCGGCACGGTCCGCAGCCCGCGCCGTACCGAGAGGGCACCGGGGCGGTGCCGGCCGAGGACGCCGTGGCCGGCGCGGACGGCGCTCCCGATGCGTACGACGCTCACGAAGCGGACGGCGCTCCCGAAGCGGACGGCGCGCGCGGCGCGGACGGTGCCGAGCCGTCGCCCGGTGGCGCCGACGAGGCCGCACGCCCCGCCCACTCGACCACCGCCGCCCCCGAGGAGGCCGAAGGGGCCGCGGAGGCCCCCGGCGGCCCCGCTGAGCCGCCCGCGGGTCCCGCCCCGGCCGAGGGCACCGCGCCCGGCCCCCGGGCCGCCCGGGAGCCCGCCACGGCCTCCGGCTCCCCGGCTCCGGACGGGGCGTCCGCGGACTCCGGCGACGGGGACCCGGACTTCGCGGACCCGGACCCGAACTCCCTTGCCCCGGAGGACCGTTCCGAGGGCGAGGCGCGGGACCCGGCGCCCGCGGACGACGACACGCTCGCCGCCTCCCCGCACGACGAGCACCCGCTCGCCTCGTACGTGCTGCGCGTCAACGGCACCGAACGGCCCGTCACCGACGCCTGGATCGGCGAGTCGCTGCTGTACGTGCTGCGCGAGCGGCTCGGTCTCGCCGGCGCCAAGGACGGCTGCTCGCAGGGCGAGTGCGGCGCCTGCAACGTGCAGGTGGACGGACGGCTCGTCGCCTCCTGCCTGGTGCCCGCGGTCACCGCGGCCGGCAGCGAGGTGCGCACCGTCGAGGGCCTGGCCGCCGACGGGCGGCCCTCGGACGTGCAGCGGGCACTGGCCCGGTGCGGCGCGGTGCAGTGCGGCTTCTGCGTGCCCGGCATGGCGATGACCGTGCACGACCTGCTGGAGGGCAACCCGGCGCCGACCGAACTGGAGACCCGCCAGGCCCTGTGCGGCAACCTGTGCCGCTGCTCGGGCTACCGGGGCGTCCTGCGGGCCGTCCAGGAGGTCGTCGCCGAGCGCGAGGCGGACACGGGGGACGACGCCTCCGAACCGGACGCCGACGAGCCGCGCATCCCGCACCAGGCGGGCCCGGGCGCCGGGGGAGTGCACCCCTCCGCGTTCGAGTCCCCCGAGACCGGACCGCACGACCCCTACGGCCAGGACGGAGGCCAGGCATGAGCAACGAGGCCGCCACCGCCCCCGCGGAGACCGCCCCCGTCCCCGAGCCGCTGCCGCACGGCATCGGCTCCTCCCTGCCGGCCGCCGACGCCCCGGCCAAGACGGAGGGCACCTTCCCGTACGCGGCCGACCTGTGGGCCGAGGGCCTGCTGTGGGCGGCCGTGCTGCGCTCACCGCACCCGCACGCGCGCGTGCTGTCCATCGACACCAGCCACGCGCGCGAGATGCCCGGCGTGCGCGCGGTCGTCACCCACGAGGACGTGCCCGGCACCCCGGTGTACGGCCGCGGCACGGCCGACCGCCCGGTGTTCGCCTCCGACGTCGTACGCCACCACGGCGAGCCCATCGCCGCCGTCGCCGCCGACCACCCGGACACCGCGCGGATGGCCGCGGCCGCCGTCATCGTCGAGTACGAGGTGCTCGACCCGGTGACCGACCCCGAGCAGGCCTTCGAGGCCGAGCCGCTGCACCCCGACGGCAACCTGATCCGCCACATCCCGCTGCGGCACGGCGACCCGGACGCGGCCGGCGACGTCGTCGTCGAGGGCCTGTACCGCATCGGCCGCCAGGACCCGGCCCCGATCGGCGCCGAGGCCGGCCTCGCCGTGCCCCGCCCGGACGGAGGCGTCGAGCTGTACCTGGCGTCCACGGACCCGCACACCGACCGCGACACGCTCGCCGCCTGCTGCGGGCTGGACCCCGAGCGCGTGAAGATCGTCGTCACCGGTGTGCCCGGCGCCACCGCCGACCGCGAGGACCAGGGCTTCCAGCTGCCGCTCGGCCTGCTGGCGCTGAAGACAGGCTGCCCGGTGAAGCTGACGGCGACCCGCGAGGAGTCCTTCCTGGGCCACGCGCACCGCCACCCGACCCTGCTGCGCTACCGCCACCACGCCGACGCCGAGGGCAGGCTGGTGAAGGTCGAGGCGCAGATCCTGCTCGACGCGGGCGCCTACGCCGACACCTCCTCCGACGCCCTGGCCGCGGCCGTGGCCTTCGCGTGCGGCCCGTACGTCGTCCCGAACGCCTTCATCGAGGGCTGGGCCGTGCGCACCAACAACCCGCCCTCCGGCCACGTCCGCGGCGAGGGCGCGATGCAGGTGTGCGCCGCCTACGAGGCGCAGATGGACAAGCTGGCCAAGAAGCTCGGCCTGGACCCGGCGGAGGTCCGCCTGAGCAACGTCCTGGCCACCGGCGACGTCCTGCCGACGGGCCAGACGGTGACCTGCCCGGCCCCGGTCGCCGAACTGCTCCAGGCGGTACGGGACCACCCCTTGCCGCCGCTGCCCAAGGACTCCCCCGAGGAGGAGTGGCTGCTGCCGGGCGGCCCCGAGGGCGCGGGCGAACCCGGCGCCGTACGGCGGGGCGTGGGCTACGGCCTGGGCATGGTGCACATGCTCGGCGCGGAGGGCGCCGACGAGGTGTCCACGGCGACCGTGAAGGTCCAGGGCGGCGTGGCGACCGTGCTCTGCGCGGCCGTGGAGACCGGCCAGGGCTTCACCACGCTGGCCCGGCAGATCGTGCAGGAGACGCTCGGCATCGACGAGGTGCACGTGGCGCCGGTCGACACCGACCAGCCCCCGGCGGGCGCGGGCTGCCGCGGCCGGCACACCTGGGTCTCGGGCGGCGCGGTGGAGCGCGCGGCGAAGATGGTCCGCACGCAGCTCCTGCAGCCCCTCGCCCACAAGTTCGGCATGTCCACCGAGCTGCTCCAGATCACCGACGGCAAGATCACGTCGTACGACGGGGTGCTGTCCACCACCGTGACGGAGGCGATGGACGGCAAGGAGCTGTGGGCCACCGCCCAGTGCCGCCCGCATCCCACGGAACCGCTCGACGAGTCCGGGCAGGGCGACGCCTTCGTGGGTCTGGCGTTCTGCGCGATCCGCGCGGTGGTCGACGTGGACATCGAGCTCGGCTCCGTCCGGGTGGTCGAGCTGGCCCTCGCCCAGGACGTCGGCCGGGTGCTCAACCCGGCGCAGCTGGCCGCCCGCATCGAGGCGGGCGTCACGCAGGGCGTCGGCATCGCCCTCACGGAGAACCTGCGCACCCCGCGCGGGCTGATTCGCCACCCGGACCTCACCGGGTACGCGCTGCCCACCGCCCTGGACGCGCCCGACATCCAGATCGTCAAGCTCGTCGAGGAGCGGGACGTGGTCGCCCCCTTCGGCGCGAAGGCGGTCAGCGCGGTGCCCGTGGTGACCTCCCCGGCGGCGATCGCCTCCGCCGTGCGCGCCGCCACCGGCCGCCCGGTCAACCGCCTTCCGATCCGCCCCCAGGCCGCGGTGGTGACCACACCGTGAGCGGCCGCCAGCCGGACCCGGACCCGGAGGGCCCGCGCTACGAACCCCCGCCCAGCGTCGGCAAACTGCTGGTCTGGGTCCTGGTCTTCGCGCTGGCCGCACTGGCGGTGGTGCTGGGCGGGGTGTACCTCACCTAGGACCGCCCTTCCGGTTCGCGCCGGGGTCGCGGGCCACGGCACGCGCTCCCGCCGCCTCGTGAGGCGGCTGCCGGTCGGGGCGGCGTGCCGGCGAGTGCCGGGGTACGGGCAACGGAACCGGGCCGCCCGGCGTCTTCCTCCACGGATATTCCGGGGCCGTTGTCAGTGCCCCGGCGTAGTCTTCGAGGCAGTGGGGACCGCGGGTCGCCTCCGCGCAGATGCGGGGGGCCCGGCCGTACCCTGCCCAGCACTGTGGATCTTCATGCGCGGGGGGAGCGATGAGCATGACCGGCACCGCTGCGGCGACCGTCCCGACCGGAGCCGACCCGGGCCACCGCGCCGCGTGCGCTCCGGCGCGGCGGCCGATCGGGCCGGGCCTGATGGACACCCGCCCGCTGGCGCCCTGCCTGGAGACCCTGGTCCGCTTCGTGGCGATGACCCGTGAACTGGCGGGCTCGCACGGCGGGTTCGCGCTCCGTCCGGGACGTCACGGACTGACCCTGGACCTGCCCGCGCGTCTGCCAGCCCGCGAGTTCGGCCCCGGCCGCGTCGCCCGCTTCGAGGACGTCGACTTCCCCGCGGCCCTGACCCACGAGCCGACCCGCCGCTTCCTGCGCGAGACGGGCCTGCCCGACGACGGACGCCTGCTGTGCACGGACTCCGACATCCCCCTGCCGACGCTCGCCGAGTACTGCGCGGACGAGGACCCCGGCCTGACCCTCCCGGCCGAACTCGCCGCCGACGCAGACCGCTTGATCCACCTCGGCCACCTGCTCGACGGCACCACCGTCCTCCTGGACGGCACGACGGGCGCGATCCTGAACTGGCCGGGCCCCGCCCACCCCGGCCGAAGCCCCCGCCCGCTGACCACGGACGTCTCCACTCTGACCCTCACCCTGTGCCTGCTGCACCGGGGGATGTGACGGGGGCGTCCCCGGAGGCCGAAAAGGACTCGGAGTCCTGGCTTGCACGCTGGCGAGCAAGTAACTACTGAGGTCTGGGCAAGCCGGAAATTCCGGCTTGCCCAGGGTGATTCCGGTCAGAGAACAAGGTCTGTCAGCGGTGCAGCCTCTTGCGCGCCCAGAGGAAGCCGATCAGCCCGCCGACAGTGGCCATGTATGCGGTCAGCGGTCCGTCTTTCAACAGGAGGCCGGGTAGAGAAATCACGGCCACGATGAGCAGCCATCCGCATCCTGCCACGACGAGATCCGCCGAATCAGGGCGGCGTTGCTCGTTCTGCACCCGTTTCCCCATTCATCAGAGTGCGCCTGCCCTCTTCAAGTTGTTTTCCCCTCCGTAGTCCGGCCGCCTGTCATCCAGCGCTGGTCAGGCGCGACGTCGGCCGATCGGGAGCGACACCATCCGATCACTGCACTGTTGTTCGAGGACGTTTTCCGCCTAAAGCGGGCCCTTGATTCCGAGACGGAAACTGGGACGGGCGAACAAGGGGCGACACCCCAGTTCCGAAGGGGGAGGCGGCCGGTCGTACGACCAAGGTCTCGGTGCGGGACCTTCTTTCGACAGGGGTCAAACTCGGTCGTGGACCTTACCCTGGCGACCATGACCACCCCGGAACCGCGCGACACCGGCGTCGCCGACGTCCCCCTCGCCCCGGAGGCCTCTGTCGCCTCGGAAGTCTCCCTCGCTCCCCTCGCCGCCGGCCTCCCCGACGCCTCCGGGCGGCCCGACCCCGGCGAGGCGGGGGGCGACACCGTGCTGAGCCGGGCCTACCGGGCGCTCAGCATCGGCATCGTCACCGTCGTCCTCCTGATCGCCTTCGAGGCGACCGCCGTCGGGACCGCGATGCCGGTCGCGGCGCGGGAACTGGACGGGGTGTCGCTGTACGCGTTCGCGTTCTCGGGGTACTTCACGACCAGCCTGTTCGGGATGGTGCTCGCCGGGCAGTGGTCGGACCGGCGGGGCCCGCTGGGAGCGCTGACCACGGGCATCGGCGCCTTCGCGGCCGGGCTGCTGCTGTCCGGGACGGCGGGCACCATGTGGGTCTTCATCGCCGGGCGGGCCGTCCAGGGACTCGGCGGCGGCCTGGTGATCGTCGCCCTGTACGTCGTCGTGGGCCGCGCCTACCCGGAGCGGCTGCGCCCCTCGATCATGGCGGCGTTCGCGGCGGGCTGGGTGGTCCCGTCGATCGTCGGCCCGCTCGCCGCGGGCGCGGTGACCGAGCACCTCGGCTGGCGCTGGGTGTTCGTCGGCATCCCGGCGCTGGTGGTGTTCCCGCTCGCCATCGCCCTGCCGCAGATCAGACGGCGGGCCGCCGGGCCGGTGGGCGAGGAGGGCGCGCCGCCGGAGCGGACCTCCTTCGACCTGCGCCGCATCCGCCTCGCCCTCGGCATCTCCTGCGGCGCCGGGCTGCTCCAGTACGCGGCCCAGGACCTGCGCTGGCTCTCGCTGCTGCCCGGCGCGGCGGGGGCCGCGCTGCTGGTGCCCGCGGTGCGCGGGCTGCTGCCGCACGGCACCTGGCGGGCCGCCCGCGGACTGCCGTCGGTCGTGCTGCTGCGCGGGGTCGCCGCGGGCTCCTTCGTCGCCGCCGAGTCCTTCGTGCCGCTGATGCTCGTCACCCAGCGGGGGCTCTCCCCGACCCTGGCCGGGTTCTCGCTCGCCGCGGGCGGGGTCACCTGGGCGCTGGGGTCGTGGGTCCAGTCCCGGGCCCGCCTGGCGCCGTACCGGGAACGGCTGATGACGCTCGGAATGGTGCTGGTGGCCGCGGCCGTCGCCACCGCGCCCAGCGTGCTGATCCCCGCCGTCCCCGTCTGGACGGTCGCCGTCGCCTGGGGCTTCGGCTGCTTCGGCATGGGCCTGGTCATCGCCTCCACCAGCGTGCTCCTGCTGCGCCTGTCCGCCCCCCGGGAGGCGGGCGCCAACTCGGCGGCCCTGCAGATCTCCGACGCCCTGTCCAACGTGCTCCTGCTCGCCGCGGGCGGCGCCGCCTTCGCCTCACTCGGCGGCGGCGCGGTGGCCCACACGGCCACGACCGCCACCACCGCCGCGACGGCCGCGGCGGGCGGGCAGGCGGGCTCCCATCCGGCCGCGTTCGCCGCGGTGTTCCTGCCGATGGCGGCCGTGGCGCTGGCCGGAGCCTGGGTCACCACCCGGGTGCGGGAGCGGTGAGGGGCCCGCGCCGCCACCGGTGATCTGTGACGCGTGTCGCACCCGGGGCCGGTGCGGCCACGCGTGGCCGAGTGACGGGTGAGCACACCGGTAGGGTGGCCCGGTTGTCATACGTAGCCGAGCCGCTCGACCCCCCCGAACCGGAGACCGTGACTACTACAGCCGCCAGCTCGTCCCACTCGCACCACCTCTCGCCCGCCTTCCCGGGCCGCGCCCCCTGGGGCACCGCCAGCAAGCTGCGCGCCTGGCAGCAGGGCGCGATGGACAAGTACGTACAGGAGCAGCCGCGTGACTTCCTCGCGGTCGCCACGCCCGGCGCCGGCAAGACGACCTTCGCCCTGACGCTGGCCTCCTGGCTGCTGCACCACCACGTCGTGCAGCAGGTGACCGTGGTCGCGCCGACCGAGCACCTGAAGAAGCAGTGGGCCGAGGCGGCCGCGCGGATAGGGATCAAGCTCGACCCCGAGTACAGCGCCGGCCCGCTCGGCAAGGAGTACGACGGGGTCGCCGTCACCTACGCCGGTGTCGGCGTGCGCCCCATGCTGCACCGCAACCGCGTCGAGCAGCGCAAGACCCTCGTCATCCTCGACGAGATCCACCACGCCGGCGACAGCAAGTCCTGGGGCGAGGCCTGCCTGGAGGCGTTCGAGCCGGCCACCCGCCGCCTCGCGCTCACCGGCACCCCGTTCCGGTCGGACACCAACCCGATCCCCTTCGTCACATACGAGGAGGGCCAGGACGGAATCCGGCGGTCCGCCGCCGACTACACCTACGGGTACGGCAACGCGCTCGCCGACCATGTCGTCCGGCCGGTGATCTTCCTCTCCTACAGCGGCAACATGCGCTGGCGGACCAAGGCCGGTGACGAGATCGCCGCCCGGCTCGGCGAGCCCATGACCAAGGACGCCGTCAGCCAGGCCTGGCGCACCGCCCTCGACCCGCGCGGCGAGTGGATGCCCAGCGTGCTGCGCGCCGCCGACCAGCGGCTGACCGAGGTCAGGAAGGGCATCCCGGACGCAGGCGCCCTCGTCATCGCCTCCGACCAGGACTCGGCCCGCGCCTACGCCAAGCTCATCCGCGAGATCACGGGGACGAAGGCCACCCTCGTCCTCTCCGACGACGCCGGCGCCTCGAAGAGGATCGACGACTTCAGCGGGAGCAACGACCGCTGGATGGTCGCCGTCCGGATGGTGTCCGAGGGCGTCGACGTGCCCCGGCTCGCGGTCGGCGTCTACGCCACCACCATCTCCACCCCGCTGTTCTTCGCGCAGGCCGTCGGCCGCTTCGTGCGGTCCCGGCGGCGCGGCGAGACCGCCTCCGTCTTCCTGCCGACCGTCCCCGACCTCCTCACCTTCGCCAACGAGATGGAGGTCGAGCGCGACCACGCCCTCGACAAGCCGAAGAAGGAGGGCGAGGAGGACCCGTACGCCGAGTCCGAGAAGGAGATGGAGGAGGCGAACAAGGAGCAGGACGAGGACACCGGCGAGCAGGACATGCTCCCCTTCGAGGCGCTGGAGTCCGACGCCGTCTTCGACCGGGTGCTCTACGACGGCGCCGAGTTCGGTATGCAGGCCCACCCGGGGAGCGAGGAGGAGCAGGACTATCTCGGCATCCCGGGGCTCCTCGAACCCGACCAGGTGCAACTGCTGCTCCAGAAGCGGCAGGCCCGGCAGATAGCGCACAGCCGCAAGAAGCCGGACACCGAGGCCGACCTGCTCGAACTGCCCGCCGAGCGGCGGCCGGTGGTCAGTCACAAGGAGATGATGGAGCTGCGCAAGCAGCTCAACACGATGGTGAGCGCCTACGTCCACCAGAGCGGCAAGCCGCACGGAGTGATCCACACCGAGCTGCGGCGGGTGTGCGGCGGCCCGCCGAGCGCCGAGGCGACCGCCGGGCAGTTGCGTCAGCGCATCGCCAAGGTGCAGGAGTGGGCGACCCGGATGCGGTGACGCGGGCCCGGCCCCCGAGCCGGGGCCCGGTGGGCGGGGGAGTGCGGAGCGACCCGACGCCGCAGGTGAGCGTACGTATCGGGACGAACGAACTTACTCCGTACCGGTCGCTGCCCGGATTCTGGACGAAGTCTTCCGCTGAGCGAACCGGCTTCGCTACTGTCCCGCTACGCACACGCCCCGTGGCAGCGCCGCCGCGGAGCGCAGCCGTGAAGCGACTGAGTCCGGGACGACCGATCCGGACCGCCGGCCGATCGGCGGCCTCTGACGCGCGTCACTGACGGGACTCGGTGACGCACCCGCCGCGACGAGGTCCGCCGACCTCACCACTGAAGGAGTGGGCGTCGTGACCGCGGAGACCTCCCAGACGCTCGACCGGGGACTCAGGGTCCTCAAACTGCTGGCCGACACCGACCACGGTCTGACCGTCACCGAACTCTCCCAGAAACTGGGCGTCAACAGGACCGTCGTGTACCGGCTGCTCGCCACGCTGGAACAGCACTCGCTGGTACGCCGCGACCTCGGCGGGCGGGCCCGGGTGGGTCTGGGGGTGCTGCGGCTGGGCCGCCAGGTGCACCCGCTGGTACGCGAGGCGGCGCTCCCCGCGCTGCGGTCGCTGGCCGAGGACATAGGGGCGACGGCCCATCTGACGCTGGTGGACGGGGCGGAGGCGCTGGCGGTCGCCGTGGTCGAGCCGACGTGGACGGACTACCACGTGGCCTACCGGGCCGGGTTCCGCCACCCCCTGGACCGTGGTGCCGCGGGCAAGGCGATACTCGCGGCCCGCCGCCGGCCGCCCGAGGAGCCCGGCTACACCCTGACCCACGGCGAGCTGGAGGCGGGGGCCAGCGGCGCGGCGGCACCGCTGCTCGGCGTGACGGGGGTGGAGGGCAGCGTCGGCGTGGTGATGCTGGCGGACTCCGTGCCGGAGCGGGTCGGCCCGAGGGTCGTGGACGCGGCACGCGAGGTGGCGGAGGCGCTGCGCTGACGGAACGCGTGACCGGTCTCGCCACGACCGCCGCGGACGGACTCGCGGCGGGCCGTGGACGGACTTCCCGTGACCCGCGCGGACGGACTTCCCGCGACCGGCGCGGAGGGACTCGCGGCGGGCCGCGGACGGGACGTGACCGGCGGGTGGCCTGAAGTCGTGGTCGCGTAGATTGATGGCGTGCTCTCTCGTCTCACACGCCCCCAGGCCGTCGCCGTCTGCGCTCTGCCCGTCGTGGCGCTGCTCGCCGCGGCGGTCCTCGCGCCGCTGCCGTTCTCGGTGGCGCGGCCGGGGATGACGGCGGACGTGCTCGGGAAGAACAAGGGCACCCAGGTGATCACCGTCTCCGGCGCGCCCACCCGGGCCACCGAGGGACAGCTCCGGATGACGACGATCGAGGCGACCGGCCCGGACGCGCACGTCTCGCTCGGCGACGTGCTCGCGGGCTGGTTCGCCACCGACCAGGCGGTCATGCCGCGCGACGCGGTCTATCCGAGCGGTGACAGCGTCAAGGAGATCGAGCGGCACAACGCGCAGCAGATGCGGCAGTCCCAGGACGAGGCGACCCGGGCCGCGCTGAACTACCTCCACCTCGGCGACAGGAACATCAGGGTGAGCCTGAAGCTGGCCGACGTCGGCGGTCCCAGTGCGGGACTGCTGTTCTCCCTGGGCGTCGTCGACAAGCTCGACGGCGACGGCAGCGGCGGCGACCTGACGGGCGGCCGTACGGTCGCCGGTACGGGGACGATCGGCGCCGACGGCACGGTCGGGGCGGTGGGCGGCGTCTCCCTGAAGACGCGGGCCGCCCGGCGCGACGGCGCCACCGTCTTCCTGGTGCCGAAGGCCGAGTGCACCGACGCGAAGGCCGAACTCCCCAAGGGCCTGCGGCTGATCCCGGTGACCACGCTCAAGGGCGCGGTCGACGCCCTGGTCTCCCTGGAGAAGGGCAAGGGCCCGGTCCCGAGCTGCTAGCGCCGTCCACTAGGCCCCGTCCGGCCGCTCCCCGCCCGCCCCGCGTCCCGGCCGCCACAGGTCGGGCAGCAGCGTGGTGGCCCAGTCGGCCAGCAGGGCCAGCGTGAGGATGACCGCGCACCCCCAGCCACCACCGGCGTCAGGCCGTCGGCCAACTCCTCTCCCGGTCCTCCGCGGCCTGCTCCACCAGCGGGATGATCCGCAGCGGAACGGCATTCTCCATGACGATCGCCGTGGAGGCCCGGACGATGCCATCAAATCCGACAACCCGGTCGATCACCCGCTGGAGGTCGGTGTTCGAGCGGGCCACCAGACGGCACAGCATGTCGCCGGTGCCCGTGGTCGTGTGCAGCTCCAGCACCTCCGGCACGGTCGCCAAGTGCGCCCGTACGTCGGCCCCTTGCCCCTGCCGGATCTGCAGCGTGGCGAACGCGGTGACCGGGTAGCCGAGCGCCGCCGGATCGACCTGCGGACCGAATCCGCGGATGACGCCGTTCGACTGAAGCCGGTCCATCCGCGCCTGCACGGTCCCCCGGGCGACCCCCAGCCGCCGCGACATCTCCAGGACACCGATGCGCGGCTCGCGCGCCAGCAGCACGATGATGCGGCCGTCCAGATGATCGATCGCCATGGCAGCCTCCCGGAGTGGTCATCCTGTACAGAAAGTCCGTCGATACGCGTCGTTCACTGGTCGTATTGCCCAGTGAATACGCAAACTATTGCGCACCTTGCAAGGCCGGGTGAGGCTTCGCCCATGACGCAGACCACACACGACACTCCCGAAGCGACCGCCCGGCAGGCCGACCCCTTCCCGGTCAAGGGAATGGACGCGGTCGTCTTCGCCGTGGGCAACGCCAAGCAGGCGGCGCACTACTACTCCACGGCCTTCGGCATGAAGCTGGTGGCGTACTCCGGACCGGAGAACGGCAGCCGGGAGACCGCGAGCTACGTGCTGGAGAACGGCTCCGCGCGCTTCGTGTTCACCTCCGTGATCAAGGCATCCACCGACTGGGGCCGCTTCCTCGCCGAGCACGTGGCCGAGCACGGCGACGGCGTCGTCGACCTCGCCATCGAGGTGCCCGACGCGCGCGCCGCGTACGCGTACGCCCTCGAGCACGGCGCCCGCTCGGTGGCCGAGCCGTACGAGCTGAAGGACGAGCACGGCACGGTCGTCCTCGCCGCGATCGCCACCTACGGCAGGACCCGCCACACCCTCGTCGACCGCTCCGGCTACGACGGCCCCTACCTGCCCGGCTACGCCGCCGCGCGGCCGATCGTCGAGCCCCCGGCCCAGCGCACCTTCCAGGCCGTCGACCACTGCGTCGGCAACGTGGAACTCGGCCGGATGAACGAGTGGGTGGAGTTCTACAACAAGGTCATGGGCTTCACGAACATGAAGGAGTTCGTGGGCGACGACATCGCGACCGAGTACAGCGCGCTGATGTCGAAGGTCGTGGCCGACGGCACGCTCAAGGTCAAGTTCCCGATCAACGAGCCCGCCATCGCCAAGAAGAAGTCGCAGATCGACGAGTACCTGGAGTTCTACGGCGGCGCCGGCGTCCAGCACATCGCGCTCAACACCAACGACATCGTGCAGACGGTCCGCACGATGCGCGCCGCCGGCGTCGAGTTCCTGGACACGCCCGACACGTACTACGACACCCTCGGCGAGTGGGTCGGCGACACCCGCGTCCCGGTCGAGACCCTGCGCGAGCTGAAGATCCTCGCCGACCGCGACGAGGACGGCTACCTGCTGCAGATCTTCACCAAGCCGGTCCAGGACCGCCCGACCGTCTTCTTCGAGATCATCGAGCGGCACGGCTCGATGGGCTTCGGCAAGGGCAACTTCAAGGCCCTGTTCGAGGCGATCGAGCGGGAGCAGGAGCGCCGCGGCAACCTGTGACCCGCGGTCCGGCACCGGGGGTCCGGCCCCGGTCCGGCCCCGCTCCGTCGCCGCCGGCCACCCCGGGAAAGGGGCGGCCGGCGGCGCCGTCGTCGTGTGACGCGCTCAGCGGGACGGCCCCGGGGCGACGCCCGGCGCGGGTGCCCCGGTGGGCGGCGGCGCGGGCTCCTCGGCCGACGGGGACGGGGGCTCCTCGGCCGGCGGCTCGCCCAGGTCCGCCAGCGCCGTCCGGGCCGAGGGCACCCACAGCGGCGAGAAGTAGGGATTGGTCCGCAGCGCCAGTTCCAGATGCCGCCGGGCCGGCCCGGACAGGTCCAGCGCCCGTTCGATCATCCCCCGGTGGTAGGCGTACAGGGCGTTGCGCACCCCGCCGCCCTGCGCCGCGTCCGTCGCCGCCGCGGCGAACTTCAGCGCCTCCTCGTCCTGCCCGGCCCGGTGCAGCGCCCAGCCGAGCGCGTCGGCCACCGCTGTCCCCGGCTGCCGCTGCCACTCGCCCCGCAGCCGTAGCACCGCCGACCGCGCGTCGCCGTGGTCCGCCTCGAACCGCCCCAGCACCAGCTCGTCGTCGACGCCCTCCGCCGCGTCCTGCCCCACCCGCGTGCGCAGCAGGTCGTACTGCGTCCTGGCCTGCGGGCCCAGCCCCAGCGCCTGGTACAACTCGCCCAGCTCCAGGGCGTACTCGGGGCAGGGACGATGGGCGAGCGCCCTCCGGTACGCCTTCACCGCGTCCACGTCGCGGCCCAGCGCGGCCAGCGCCCGCCCCTGGCCGGCCCGCGCGGCCCACTGGTCGGGATCGAGCCGCACCGCCGCATCGAAGTGCCGCAGCGCGTCCTCGCGGTCACCCCGCTCCCACGCGATCCGCCCGGCCTGCTCCAGATACTCCGCCCGCTCCGCCGGCGCGGTCGCGGCCGCCGCCGCGTCCGACAGCTGGGCCGCCGCGTCCTCGCGCCGGCCCCGGTCCCAGTACACGCCCGCGGCCCGCGCCTTCACGGCGGGCCCCTGGTGCAGCTTCAGCAGCCTGTCCAGGGTGCGCTCCGCGGCCTTGTGGTCGCCGAGCCCGGTGTAGGCGTCGATCAGCGGCGGATACGCCGTCCACCGTCCCGGCTCCCGCTTCAGCGCCTCCTCGCCCCACGCCCGCGCCGCCCGGAAGTCCCGGCGTTCGACCGCCAGCGCCGTCAGGCCGTCCAGCGCCGCGCCGTTGCCCGCCGCGCGCAGCCGCAGCGAGGTCCGCAGGGCCCGCTCGGCCTTCGGATAGTTCCGGGCGTCCGCCGTCCGCCGCCCCCGCTCCACGTAGGCGACCCCGAGCACCGCCCACGCCCCCGCGTCCCGCGGACGGTCCCGCACCAGCCGTTCCCGGTCGTCGATCAGCGCCGTCAGGCCGGACAGCGAGGCCGGAGCGCCCGCCGCCACCGCTGCCAGGGCCCCTGCCGCCAGGGCCCCCGCCGCGGGCGCCGCCGGCGGAGGGCGCTCCGGCTGCCGCTGCGACGCCAGCAGCGTCCAGCCCCCGCCCGCCACGGCACCGCACGCGACCAGTGCGGCGAGCGTCCGGCGCACCGTGCGGGCCCGCTGCCGCCGCGCCGACTCCGGGTCGGTCTCCGGGTCGGTCTCCGGTCGGATCTCCCTACCTCGCAGAGTGCGTCTCTCCATGCCGCACACTGTGCGTCAATACGATGAGCGCCACCCGGTAGGCGGAGGGGTGCCGTCCGCGGGGTTCACACCGATGGCCCCGAGTGCGACGCTGTGATCATGAGCCGTATTCAAGCCGTGCCCGATGGAGGCACCGAAGCCCGGGGCAACCTCACCGACCGGCTCCTCGCGGGCCTGCCGGCCGAGGCGGTCCTCACCGATCCCGACGTCACCGCCTCCTACGCCAACGACATGGCGAGCTTCTGCCCGTCCGGCGCCCCGGCCGTCGTCGTCCTGCCGCGCACGGTCGAAGAGGTCCAGCACGTCATGCGCACCGCGACCGAGCTGCGCGTGCCGGTGGTCCCGCAGGGCGCCCGCACCGGCCTGTCCGGCGCCGCCAACGCCTCCGACGGCTGCATCGTGCTCTCCCTGACCAGGATGAACCGCATCCTGGAGATCAACCCGGTCGACCGCATCGCCGTCGTCGAGCCCGGCGTCGTCAATGCCCAGCTGTCCCGCGCGGTCAACGAGCACGGCCTGTACTACCCGCCGGACCCCTCCAGCTGGGAGATGTGCACCATCGGCGGCAACATCGGCACCGCCTCCGGCGGCCTGTGCTGCGTGAAGTACGGGGTCACCGCCGAGTACGTGCTCGGCCTCGACGTCGTCCTCGCCGACGGCCGCCTGATGTCCACCGGCCGCCGCACCGCCAAGGGCGTCGCCGGTTACGACCTCACCCGGCTGTTCGTCGGATCCGAGGGCTCCCTCGGCATCGTCGTGCGGGCCGTGCTGGCGCTCAAGCCGCAGCCGCCGCAACAGCTCGTGCTCGCCGCCGAGTTCGCCTCCGCGACCGCCGCCTGCGACGCCGTGTGCCGGATCATGGAGGGCGGCCATGTGCCGTCGCTGCTGGAGCTGATGGACCGTACGACCGTGAAGGCCGTCAACGACCTCGCGCACATGGGCCTGCCGGAGACCACCGAGGCGCTGCTGCTCGCCGCCTTCGACACCCCGGACCCGGCCGCCGACCTGGCCGCCGTCGGGGCGCTGTGCGAGGCGGCCGGGGCCACCCAGGTCGTCCCGGCCGACGACGCGGCCGAGTCCGAGATGCTCCTGCAGGCCCGGCGGCTGTCGCTCACCGCGCTGGAGGCGGTCAAGGGCACCACGATGATCGACGACGTGTGCGTGCCCCGCTCCAAGCTCGGCGCGATGCTCGACGGAATCGAGCGGATCGCCGAGAAGTACCAGCTCACCATCGGGGTCTGCGCGCACGCCGGGGACGGCAACACCCACCCGACCGTCTGCTTCGACGCGCAGGACCCCGACGAGTCACGGCGTGCCCGCGAGTCCTTCGACGAGATCATGGGTCTCGGCCTCGAACTCGGCGGCACGATCACCGGCGAGCACGGCGTGGGGGTCCTGAAGAAGGAGTGGCTGGCGCGCGAGATCGGCCCGGTGGGCGTGGAGATGCAGCGGGCCGTCAAGCACGCCTTCGACCCGCTGGGGCTCCTGAACCCGGGCAAGCTGTTCTGATCACCGGCGCGAACTTCCCTGCGACTGAACTCCGCCTGTCCGCAGGCCCCTTGGCGCCGCGCTCGGCGTCCCCGCGTTCAGGCGCCCGGCGCGGGGCGAACGTCCGGTGCACGGGGTGCCCGGAGCCGACGTGGAA
Source organism: Streptomyces sp. NPDC086766 (assembly GCF_044746005.1). NCBI lineage: Bacteria > Bacillati > Actinomycetota > Actinomycetes > Kitasatosporales > Streptomycetaceae > Streptomyces > Streptomyces sp. NPDC086766. The sequence goes on from NZ_JBIVBI010000009.1 coordinate 96,950, forward strand.
GGCGATGCGGACGGCGTGCGGGTCGTCGGTGCGGTAGCCGGGCCGCGCCGGGCACGGGACACCTCGCTCGGGCGACAGGGCGAGCCTGAGTTCGAGCTCACGCTCCACCACGGTGTACTGCACGGCGCGTTCCCCTCTCCGGTCGGGGCCCGCGAGGGGCCGTACGGTCCGCTGCGGTTCGGCCCGTGCGGGCCCGCGGCGGGGTCCGTACCGGCCCGCTACGGGGTCCGTACGAGTGAGAGGCGCCCCGGCGCCCGGCATTACGCGGCTCGGCGGAGCTTTTTCTCCGGTACCGCTTACGGGGTTGTGAAGTACGTGCACGAGGTTGCCCGGAAAGGAGTGGGTCCGGTCGGACTGGCGGTACCGGATGCGCCGGTCTGATAGATGTGTAGGCCCCCAGAAGACCCCCGAGCAGATACGGGACGACGGACATGAGCGCCCCAACCCCGGCACCCGGCGACGACAGGCCCCGCGAGGGGTACTACCCGGACCCGTCCATCCCTGGATACGTCCGGTACTGGAACGGTGCCGCCTGGGTACCGGGCACCAGCCGGCCTGCGCCGACCGACGGCGAGCCGCTCAGCCCGCCGCCCGGTGTGCGCCCCGCCCCCGCCGCGGTCCCGGCGGTCGAGGAGACCGGCCCGCACTTCTTCGACGAGGACCCGATCGACGCGCCGGGCCCGGCCGGGGCCCCGCACGGCGGCAGGCCCGAGCCGGCGTCCGCCTGGGGCGCCGACCGCTCCCACCAGACCGGCTTCGGCGGCGACCCGGACCGCCGCGTCTCCTGGGGCACCCCGGTCGGGGGCGACCCGAGGGCCGCGCTCGGCGACCCGGCCGCGGGCCGGCCGGACGGCCGCGCCGCCCGCACCGACGGCACCGCGACGATCCCGCCCGCGGATCCGGAACCGGCCTCCGCCGACGGCACGTTCGTCTTCCGCCGCCCGACGCGGGGGACCGGACCGGCGACGGGCGGGACTGCGGGGACCGCGCCCGGTACGCCCGCTCCCGGCATCCCCGCTCCCGGCGGTCCGTCCGCCGACGAGGGCACCATGACCTTCCGCCCGGTGCCCCGCACCGACCGGTCGGCCGGTCCGGCGAACGGCTCGGGCGCCGCCGCCTTCCCCGCCCAGGGATCGCCCGCGTCCGCGGGCTCCCCTGGGGGCGGCTCGGGCGGCCCGGGGACCGCGAGCGGCTCCGCGGGGGCCGGTACGGCCGCTCCCGGCGGGGCCGGGGGGCCGGGCTTCGGCGCCGGCAAGGCGGCCGCCGGTCGCGCGTCCACGGGACAGCCGGACACGCCGGCATCGCGGGCCTCCGCCCCGTCGGCGGCGGCGAGTTCGGCCGCCCCCGCCGCACCCTTCCCGCCCGCGGCCGCGTCCGTCCCCCAGCAGTCCGCCGCCCCGGCCGCGTCCGCCTCCATGGGCACACCGCTGACCAGCGGCCCCGGCGGCGGCCAGTCCTCCTGGGCCCAGCAGGTGCACCGGCTCGCGGGGGCCGACGACGACCAGCCGGTCGCCCCCTGGAAGCCGCCGGTGGAGGACGTGTTCGCGGCCGCCGCGCGGCGGCAGGCGGAGGCCAGGCCCGCGGGTCTCGGCAAGCGGCTGGCCGCCCGGCTCGTGGACACGGTCTTCCTCGCGGGCGTCACGGCCGTGGCCGCCGTACCGCTCGGCACCAGGGCCGTCGACCACGTCAACGCGAAGATCGACGCGGCGAGACTCTCCGGCCGCACCGTCACGGTGTGGCTCCTCGACGGCACGACGGCGACGTATCTCGGCATCGTCCTCGCCGTCCTGCTGCTGTTCGGCGTCGTCTACGAGGTGCTGCCCACCGCCAAGTGGGGCCGCACCCTGGGCAAGAAGCTGTGCGGCGTGGAGGTGCGGGACATCGAGGCCCACGAGCCCCCGTCCTTCGGCGCGGCCCTGCGCCGCTGGCTGGTCTACAGCGTGCCCGGTCTGCTGGGCGTCGGTGTGGTGGGCGTCCTGTGGTGCCTGTTCGACCGGCCGTGGCACCAGTGCTGGCACGACAAGGCGGCGCACACGTTCGTGGCCCGCTGACCGGGACCGCCGCGGCGCCGGCCGGGACCGTCGCACGGGGCGCCGGCCCGGACGGCGTGCGGGTGGCGTCCGTCGCCCGTACGGCCGCGCGCCGGATGCGCGGGAGCCGCGGTCGCGGTGCACTCGGCCCATGAGCACCGAACCGCCCTCCGGCTCCGGACCGCGGCAACCGCCCCCCGGCGGCGGCCCGTACGACGGCGGCTCCTCCGGCGACGGCCCGCACGGAGGCGGCCCTCCCGGCAGCGGCCCCCCACCGGGAGGCCCCCCGCCTGGGGGCCCGCCCCCCGAAGGCCCCGGGAGCGGCCCTCCCGGCGGCTGGCCGGGCGGCGGCCCTCCGCCCGGCGGCGGCGCGCCCGGCGGCGGCCCCTACGGCCCCCCGCCCGGCGGCGGTCCTCCGGGAGGCGGCCCCTACGGCGGCGGCCCCTACGGCGGGGGCCCGCCCGGCGGCCCGTACCCGCCCGACCCGCTCGCCGGTATGCCCCCGCTCGCCGACAGCGCCAAGCGCACGGCCGCCCGCATCATCGACATGATCATGGTGGGTGTCGTCGTCTGGCTGCTCACCCTCGGCTTCCGGGTGAACGACTACACGATGAACGCGGACCGCTTCCAGTTCGGCGCCTCCGTGGCGCAGGCGGTCGTCGGAGCCGTGCTCTACATCGCCTACGACACCTTCATGATCTCCAGGTCGGGGCAGACCCTCGGCAAGAAGTGGCTGGGGATGCGGGTGGCGAACCTCGCGGACGGCTCCACGCCCTCCGTGTCGACGGCGCTGGGCCGCGCGGCGGTGCTGTGGCTGCCCTTCTACTTCTGCTGCCCCTGCCTCTGGCTCGCGCTGGCCGGCGGCTGGAGCTACTTCGACCGGCCCTACAAGCAGGGCCTGCACGACAAGGCGGCCCGGACGGTGGTGGTCAGCGTCGAATGACGCACACCGATCGGCGCACACCGATCGGCGCACGGGAAGAACGGCGGGCCCGTCGGCAGGGGCCCGCCGTTCTCGCGTCAGAGGTCCAGGCGTTCAGCAGCCCGGGCGTCCTGCGGCCCAGGCGTTCAGCAGCCCGGGCGTCCGGCGGCCCAGGTGTTCAAGAGCCCGGGCGTTCGCGTCGGGTGCCGCCTCAGGAGCCCGTCGGCTCCCGCACCGGCTCCACACGGGCGGAGACGGGCTCCCGTCGCACCGGCACCCGCACGGGCTCGGGAGCCGCCGGGGAGGTCACCGGGGGAGCCGTCGCGGACGCCGTCCCGTGCGTCGTCGCGCGGGGCTTCGGCAGCGGTACCGTCATGGCGACCAGGAGTCCCAGGGCGAGCGCCGCCAGGGCGACGACCGTGATCCCCAGCACCGAACTCACCTGTGACAGCAGCAGCATGGCGAGCGTCGAGAAGATCACGGTGCACGAACCGTAGGCGAGCTGTGCGGCGGTCGGACGAGGCATGGCAATCGGTCCTCGGAAGTGGGGGCTCCCCCCTGCCTCTCACTGAGGGGAGGTGCGGACAGAATCTGGGGCGAGACAAGGATGTCGGCCTGGCTTTCCTCCGACTCCCGGGCGCGGGGCCCGTCGACTCTATTCGGCTGCATGCCCGGACGGAACGGCCGGTAAGCGTGACCTAACCCACGGTGCCGAAGCATGGGGGGCGCACGGAGTCATGCCGTCCACCAACTGGACGGATCCACGCGCCCGGAGGGCGATCCTCCGCCGTCCGCAAAGCGAACCCCATCTCCGCATAGTGCACTTGAGCTGTTCAAGTCAAGGTCTGTCTTTTCTCGTAAACCTCTAGTCAAATGTCGTCACTTGACTACACGCGTTGAGCGCGTGCGGACCTTCCTGGGCAGAGGCAGAGACCCCCCTTCCGCGCGCTTGCACACGCGTCAGGGGAGGACATCAAGTGACCAGCAGACCTTGGACGTTCAGAGCGGCCGCGATCGCTGTCGCGCTCGCGGCGGGTACCGCCACGTTCTCGACGTTCGCCGTGGCCGAGGCCGCCACCACCGGCCCGTCCGCCACCGTGGACCGGCACGACCCGGCGCCGGTCGGGCAGCGGAAGCACGACCTCGACGGGCCGCTGAGCAAGACTCAGGAGGCCCAGCGCCAGGAGGCGCTGAACCAGGTCATAGCCGGCAAGGCCCAGGTGAAGGACCGCAACGGCTCGAAGGTCGTCCAGCTCAAGAGCAAGAAGGGCGACAGCAAGTACGTCGAGCTGAGCCGGGAGAAGACCGACAAGATCTTCACCATCCTGGTCGAGTTCGGCGACAAGACGGACCCGAAGTTCGGCGGCACGGCCGGCCCGCTGCACAACACGATCGCCGCGCCGGACCGCACCAAGGACAACAGCACGGCCTGGCAGAAGGACTACAACCAGCAGCACTTCCAGGACATGTACTTCGGCACCGGCAAGGGTGTCGAGTCCGTGAAGAAGTACTACGAGAAGCAGTCCTCGGGCCGCTACTCGGTCGACGGCGAGGTCTCCGACTGGGTCAAGGTCCCGTACAACGAGGCCCGTTACGGCTCCAACTACTGCGGCTCCACCAACTGCCCGAGCGTGTGGAACGTCGTCGGCGACGGCGTCACCGCCTGGGTCGAGCAGCAGAAGGCGGCCGGCAAGTCCGACGCGGACATCAAGGCGGACCTGGCCAAGTACGACCAGTGGGACCGCTACGACCACGACGGCGACGGCAACTTCAACGAGCCCGACGGCTACATCGACCACTTCCAGATCGTGCACGCCGGTGAGGACGAGTCCGCGGGCGGCGGCGTCCAGGGCACCGACGCGATCTGGGCGCACCGCTGGTACGCCTTCGGCACCGACGCCGGCGCCACCGGCCCGGCCGACAACAAGCTCGGCGGCGCCCAGATCGGCGACACCGGCATCTGGGTCGGCGACTACACCATCCAGCCGGAGAACGGCGGACTCGGCGTCTACGCGCACGAGTACGGCCACGACCTCGGCCTGCCGGACGAGTACGACACGGCCGGCGGCGAGAACTCCACCGGTTTCTGGACGCTGATGTCCTCCGGTTCCTGGCTGGGCCGGGGCAAGGACGCCATCGGTGACCTGCCGGGCGACATGAACGCGTGGGACAAGCTCCAGCTCGGCTGGCTCACCTACGACACGGCCAAGGCCGGCGTGAAGTCCTGGCACAAGCTCGGCCTCGCCGAGTACAACACCAAGTACAAGCAGGCGCTGATCGTCACCCTGCCCGAAAAGCCGGTCACCACCGAGGTGGTCACCCCGGCGCAGGGCGCGACCCAGTGGTGGAGCGGCAGCGGCGACGACCTCAAGAACACGCTGACCCGCACCGTCGACCTCACCGGCAAGAAGTCGGCCACCCTCACGCTCGACGGCTGGTACGACATCGAGGCCAACTACGACTACCTCTACACCGAGGTGTCGACCGACGGCGGCGCCAACTGGACCGCCCTGGACGGCACGGTGGACGGTCAGGCCATCCCGCGCGACGGCAGCGACAAGCCGGCGCTGACCGGTTCGGTCGACGGCTACAAGAAGCTGGCCTTCCCGCTGGACGCCTACGCGGGCCAGAAGTTCCAGCTCCGCTTCCGCTACCAGACCGACGGCGGCCTGGCCATGAAGGGCTTCGCGGCCGACGAGATCTCGGTGACGGCCGACGGCGCGGCGCTCTTCAGCGACGACGCCGAGAGCGCGGACGCCGCCTGGACGGCGAACGGCTTCTCCCGCATCGGTGCGTCCTTCACCAAGAACTACAAGCAGTACTACGTCGCCGAGAACCGCCAGTACGCGTCGTACGACAAGACGCTGCAGACGGGCCCGTACAACTTCGGCTTCTCGACGACCCGTCCGGACTGGGTGGAGCACTACCCCTACCAGAACGGCCTGTTGATCTGGAAGTGGGACACCTCCCAGGCGGACAACAACACCAAGACCCACCCGGGCGTGGGTCTGATCCTCCCGATCGACTCGCACCCGAAGCCGATGAAGTGGTCGGACGGCACGCTGATGCGCAACCGCATCCAGGCCTACGACTCGCCCTTCAGCCGCTTCGCGACGGACGGCATCATGCTGCACAAGGCGGGCGTCGCGGCGATCTTCGACTCGTCGAAGGGGGTGCCGGTCTTCAACGACCACACCAGCACCTACTACGACGCCTCGAACCCGGCCGCCGGTGTCAAGATCACTGACACCAACACCCGGATCAAGATCGAGAAGGAGGCCCGCGACGGGTCCACGATCGAGCTCGAGGTCGGCCGCGCGGTGAAGTAAGTAGCATCTCCGCAGGTCACAAGCGTATCGGCGGCAACCCCTTGGCGGGTTGCCGCCGATCGTGTTTAGGTGCGTCCTGTGGCTTTCTTATTGACACCGACCGAAACGGGGATGTGACGCATGGCCGCAGGAGGCTTCAACAAGTTGCCGAACGGCACGGTGGTGGTGGCGCTGAATCTGCCCAGCCCCGCCGCCGACGGCGCCGGCAGCGTTCGCGTCCTCGTCCACGCCCGCAACCGGGCCCGCGCCCTGACGCGGCTGCGCAACCAGGGCCTGCGCGCCGTCTACCTGCGGGGCAACGCGGCCCCGCCCACCCCGGACGAGATCACGGCCGTACTGCACCATCCCGACGGCCTGATATGGCGTACGGCCCCAGAGAACGCTCTCGGCCGGCCGCCGGAGCTGTGGCGCCCGATCGGATCGCTCGTCGGGCGTCCGACGGTGTGGGCCTGAGGCAGGACGGTCCGCCCGGTCCGCCGGGCGGACGCCGGTCCGGGACGGCTCCGGCGGGCGGGGCGGCCGGGGCTCAGGCCCCGGCCACGACCGGCTTGCCGGTGAGCTCGACCCCAGCCCGACGCATCTCCTCCAGCGCCCGCTCGGTGGTCTCCTGGGCCACCCCGGCGGTGAGGTCCAGCAGCACCTGGGTGCGGAAGCCCTCCTTCACCGCGTCCAGGGCGGTGGCCCGCACGCAGTGGTCGGTGGCGATGCCGACGACGTCCACCTCGTCGATCTCCCGGCCCCTGAGCCAGTCGGCGAGGGACACCCCGTTCTCGTCCGCGCCCTCGAAGCCGCTGTACGCGGCGGCGTAGGCGCCCTTGTCGAAGACGGCGTCGACCGCGCCGGAGGCGACGACCGGGGCGAAGTTCGGGTGGAAGCCCACCCCCTCCGTGCCCGCCACGCAGTGCGCGGGCCAGGAGCGGACGAAGTCGGGGTTGTCGGCGAAGTGCCCACCGGGTGCGATGTGGTGGTCGCGGGTCGCCACCACGTGCCGGTACCCGGCGGGCGCCTGGCCGATCAGCTCGGTGATCGCGGCGGCGACATCGGCACCCCCGGCCACCGCGAGACTGCCCCCTTCGCAGAAGTCGTTCTGCACGTCAACGACGATCAAGGCGCGGCGCATGGTCGGTGTCCTTCGGCTGTCGGGTCGGGAGCATGGCTTGCGGTTGCCCGGCCGGTGTATTTACGAGCCTAGAGACTCCCGCGGTCACGCGGGAGAGGGCAGGGCCGCCGGACGGCGCCGGGCGGCCGGTGACGGCGGGACGGACGGCCGCAGGCCGGCGGGGCAGGCGCGGGCAGGTGGGGCGGGCGCAAATCGTCGGGACGGGCGCGGGCTCGGGGCGGACGGGTGGAGGGCGGGGCGGTGGCCCGGGGGCCACCCGCTTTAGTTACCCGAGCCGCCGTGCACGTACTCCGTCGCGATGACCGGTTCCCCGCGCGAGAGCTGGGTCGCCGACAGCGGCAGGCCGGCCCGGGCCGCCGCGTGCCGGTCGCGGGCCGCGTCCAGCGGCTCCCGGGCGACCACCTCGCCGCCCTTGACCAGCTCCACCAGAAGCTGCCGCCCGGCGAGCTCCGTGGGCACCGCCCCGGTGCCGACCACCTCGGCCTCCGCCACGCCGCGCTCGTCCAGCCGCCTGGCCGCCCACTTGCGGCCGCCGACGGACGTCTTGCCCCCGCTGGACTTCTTCGCGACCGGCACCAGCGGCGCCGCCGCATCGGCGGACTCGGCCCGCGCGACCAGCTTGTAGACCATCGAGCAGGTCGGGTGCCCGGAGCCGGTCACCAGCTGCGTCCCGACGCCGTACGCGTCCACCGGCGCCGCCGCCAGCGAGGCGATCGCGTACTCGTCCAGGTCGGAGGTCACGACGATCTTCGTGCCGGTCGCGCCCAGCTCGTCCAGCTGCTGCCGCACCCGGTGCGCGACCAGCAGCAGGTCCCCGGAGTCGATGCGCACCGCGCCGAGCTCGGGCCCGGCCACCTCCACCGCCGTACGGACCGCCTCGGCGACGTCGTAGGTGTCGACCAGCAGCGTGGTGTCCCGGCCGAGCGAGTCGACCTGCGCCCGGAAGGCGTCCCGCTCACGGTCGTGCAGCAGCGTGAAGGCGTGGGCGGAGGTGCCCACGGTCGGGATGTTGTAGCGGAAGCCTGCGGCCAGGTCGGAGGTGGAGGTGAAGCCGCCGACGTAGGCGGCCCGGGAGGCGGCGACCGCGGCCAGTTCGTGGGTGCGGCGGGCGCCCATCTCGATCAGCGGCCGCCCGCCCGCGGCGGAGGCCATGCGGGAGGCGGCGGCCGCGATCGCCGAGTCGTGGTTGAGGATCGACAGGATCACCGTCTCCAGCAGCACGCACTCGGCGAAGGACCCCTCGACCCGCAGGACGGGCGAGCCCGGGAAGTACACCTCGCCCTCGGGGTAGCCCCAGATGTCGCCGCCGAACCGGTAGCCGGCCAGCCACCGGAGCGTGGGCTCGTCGACGATCCGGCGCTCGCGCAGGAAGTCGAGGACGCCGGCGTCGAAGCGGAAGTTCTCCACCGCGTCCAGCACGCGTCCGGTGCCCGCCACCACGCCGTAGCGGCGCCCGTCCGGCAGCCGCCGGGTGAAGACCTCGAAGACGCTGCGCCGCCCGGCGGTGCCCGCCTTCAGCGCCGCCTGCAGCATCGTCAGCTCGTAGTGGTCGGTGAAGAGCGCCGTCGAGGGAACGTCCACCGGCAGCCCAAGGTCCGCTACGCCCACCGGAATCTCCTAGTTCATGTCTCGCGGGCCGTCCCCCGGTGTCGGCCGGGGGCCCGGGGTCGTCCCCCGGGAAATGCAGCATGGCGAAGGATCGTACTCCCATTTCGTCAGTCTGACGATTTCGGGGGACGCCCCGCCGCCGGCCCGGGCCGGTTTGTGCTCCCACCCCCCTGCGGTGGCAGCATGGGCTGTGTGACGTCACCCGCGCCCGTAGAGATCGAACGCCCCGAGTCGGCGGAGGAAGCGCTCGCCGTCCCCGAGCCCGACGTCCCCTGGGTCACGATCGTCCACAACGACCCGGTCAACCTCATGAGCTACGTCACGTACGTCTTCCAGTCGTACTTCGGCTATCCCAAGGACAAGGCCACCAAGCTCATGCTCGACGTCCATCACAAGGGCCGGGCGGTCGTCTCCAGCGGCAGCCGCGAGGAGATGGAACGCGACGTGCAGGCGATGCACGGCTACGGCCTGTGGGCCACGCTCCAGCAGGACCGCAAGTAGCAGCCCCGAGACCGCAGACCGCGAACCGCCCCGGACCGGAAGCAGCGAACCCCCTTCATGCCAGGAACCTTCGAACCGCTCCCCGGCGGCGGCGCGGCCGTCGCGCTCGACGAGGTCGAGATCTCGATCATCCGGTCGCTGGCCGTGCAGCTCCTGGAGCTGATCGGCCCCGGCCCGGGCGAGGACCGGCCCGACGACCCGCTCGCCGAGCTGTTCGCCGAGGGCCCGAGCGAGCCGCCCGCCGACCCGGTGCTCAAGCGGCTCTTCCCGGACGCCTACAGCGACCCCGAGAAGGACCCCGGCTCGCCGGGCGAGGCCGAGGAGCAGCGCGCCCACTCCGCCGAGTTCCGCCGCTACACCGAGAACGACCTGCGCGCCGGCAAGCGCGAGAACGCCCTGGCGGTGATCCGCTCGCTGGACGAGCTGGCGTCCCCCGGTGAGGGCGGAGCGGTGCTGAAGCTGTCGGTCCAGGAGTCCCGGCAGTGGCTCGGCGCCCTCAACGACCTGCGCCTGGCCATCGGCTCCCGGCTGGACATCGTCGACGAGGACGAGGCCGACGACCTCTACCGCCTGTCGGACGAGGACCCGCGCAAGCCGATGGTGATGGCCTACCTGTGGCTCGGCGGACTCCAGGAGACGCTCGTCTCGACCCTTATGCCCTGATCTCTCCGGTTTCGGTGTTCGCTCAGAGGACGCTCAAATCCGGATAACGATCGCGTCACCGCGGCGGCCCGGTATGGCCGTTTGGGGCAACTTTTGTCCACTTCTCCCTGTGTGATGCGCCACAGGGCCTTCCGGCGATCAGTGTTGCGCCCGTGATAGATCTTCACGACCGCCCGACGGACACCACCCATGTCCCGTCGGGTGCGCCACCGAGCCGGCGACCGCCGGCCAGGCACAGCTCCAGTTCCGGGGGGATCGCAACCCGATCCGAGGCCGACCAGCGGCCAGGGTCGGCATGGAGAAAGGCGCACCACACATGACCTCGTCGCAGGTCGGTAAGAACGGTACGAGCCGGGCCGGCAGTGAGGCCGTGAGCGGCGACGCCCCCGAGGAGGGGTACGAGCGCGGCCTCGGCAGCCGTCAGGTCCAGATGATCGCGATCGGCGGCGCCATCGGCGTCGGCCTCTTCCTGGGCGCCGGGGCGAACATCGCCAAGGCCGGACCCAGTCTGATCTTCATGTACGCCCTCGCGGGCGTCATCATCTTCTTCATCATGCGGGCGCTCGGCGAGCTGCTGCTCTACCGCCCCGTCTCGGGCTCCTTCGCGGAGTACTCCCGTGAGTTCCTCGGCCCGTTCTTCGGCTACTTCACCGGCTGGACCTACTGGCTGATGTGGGTGGTGACCGGCATGGCCGAGCTGACGGCCGCCGCGATCTACGTCCACTACTGGTTCCCGCACATCCCGCAGTGGGTGACGGCCCTGGTCTTCCTGGTGGTCCTCTTCGTGGCCAACCTGATCTCGGTGAAGCTGTTCGGCGAGATCGAGTTCTGGTTCTCGATGGTCAAGGTGACCGCGCTCATCGGCATGATCGTCATCGGCCTGGGCGTGCTGACCTTCGGCTTCAGCGCCGCCGGCGACACCGCCTCGGTCGCCAACCTCTGGCAGTTCGACGGCTTCTTCCCCAAGGGCATCGGCTCCTCCCTGATGACCCTCCAGGGCGTGATGTTCGCCTACCTCGCCGTCGAGCTGGTCGGCGTCACCGCGGGCGAGTCCGAGAACCCGGAGAAGACCCTCCCCAAGGCGATCAACACCCTGCCCTGGCGCATCGCCCTGTTCTACGTCGGCGCGCTCACCGTCATCCTGTGCGTGGTGAAGTGGACCCAGTTCGCGGAGGGCGTCAGCCCCTTCGTGAAGGCGTTCGCCGTGATCGGCATCCCGGCCGGCGCGGGCATCGTCAACTTCGTGGTCCTCACCGCGGCCCTGTCGTCCTGCAACTCCGGCATGTACTCCACCGGCCGTATGCTGCGCACCCTCGCGGACAACGGCGAGGCGCCCCGCGTCTTCAGCCGGCTGTCGGCCTCCAAGACCCCGGCCCTCGGCATCACCGTCTCGGTGGCCTTCATGGGCATCGGCGTCGTGCTGAACTACGTCGTCCCGGAGAAGGCCTTCGGCTACGTCACCTCCGTCGCCACCGCGGCCGGCATCTGGACCTGGCTGATGATCCTGATCAGCCACGTGCTCTACCGCCGCGCGGTCGACGCGGGCCGGCTGCCCGCCTCCGCCTTCCCGGCGCCGGGCGGCGCGAAGTGCAGCTGGGTCGCCATCGTGTTCCTGCTCTTCGTCACCGGCCTGATCGCCATCGACGCCGACTCCCGCGTCTGCCTGTACGTGATGGCCGTCTGGGCCGCCGTCCTGGCCGCCGGCTGGGCGGTCCTCAAGGCCCGCAACCCGCAGGTCACCGAGCGCCGCGACCCGGAGCTCGAGAAGGTCGGCTGACCTCACCCGCACGGAGGTCCGGCCGCGGGGCTGCTCGTGGAAGCCCCGCGGCCGCCGCTCAGGGCGTCCGTCATGTGGGCCGTCCCGTACCACCTTCCGGTACGGGACGGCCCTCTGCTTATGCTGGCCGTCATGCTGACCCTCACCCAGGCCCTCTACGACCAGATCGTCGCCCACGCGCGCGCGGACCACCCCGACGAGGCGTGCGGCGTGGTCGCCGGTCCGGCGGGCTCCGGCCGCCCGGAGCGCTTCGTCCCGATGCTGAACGCGGCCCGCTCGCCCACCTTCTACGAGTTCGACTCGCAGGACCTGCTCAAGCTGTACCGCGAGATGGACGACCGCGACGAGGAGCCGGTGATCATCTACCACTCCCACACCGCGACCGAGGCCTACCCCTCCCGCACCGACCTCTCCTACGCCAACGAGCCCGGCGCCCACTACGTCCTGGTCTCCACCGCGGACACCGACGGCGCGGGCGACTTCCAGTTCCGCTCCTTCCGCATCGTCGAGGGCGAGGTCACGGAGGAGGAGGTCAAGGTCGTCGAGGCCTACTGAGCGCCTGCCGGGCGCTTGCCACGCCCGCCGAACGCCTGCCGAGCGCCCGCCGGACGGGGCCGCATCCCGCAGTTCGGTCAGAATTCATCCACGATGCGAGATCACATTCCGGTGGCCGGACCGGGAATCGATACGATGACCGCATGGTTGTTGATGACGTGAGCGACAGGACGCCGGGCATGCTGCTCGTGGCGCGGCTGCACGTCGACCTGTGCAGGCTGAACAGCGCCATCTGTTGACGCACCCCGCCGCCGTACGGCCGTGAGCCGCGGCGCGCTGTCGCGCGCCCGTCCAACCCCCAGACTTACCGACAGGAGCCCCAAGCCATGGCCATCGAGGTCCGCATCCCCACCATCCTGCGCCAGTACACCGACGGCCAGAAGGCCGTCGAGGGCACCGGGGACACCCTCGCCGACCTGTTCGCCGACCTCGAGACCCGGCACCCGGGCATCCAGGCCCGCATCGTCGACGGCGGCCAGCTGCGCCGGTTCGTGAACGTGTACCTCAACGACGAGGACGTCCGCTTCCTCGACGGCATCACCACCAAGCTCGCCGACGGCGACAACGTGACGATCCTGCCGGCCGTGGCCGGCGGTATGGCCTGATCCCCATGCGCTACGACTCCCCGCTGGCCGCGGTCGGCAACACCCCTCTGGTGCGCCTGCCGCGGCTCTCGCCGTCCGACGACGTCCGCATCTGGGCGAAGCTGGAGGACCGCAACCCCACCGGCTCGGTCAAGGACCGCCCCGCCCTGTACATGATCGAGCAGGCGGAGAAGGAGGGCCGGCTCACCCCGGGGTGCACGATCCTGGAGCCGACCTCCGGCAACACGGGCATCTCCCTGGCCATGGCTGCGAAGCTCAAGGGCTACCGCATGGTGTGCGTGATGCCCGAGAACACCTCGCAGGAGCGCCGGGACCTGCTCGGCATGTGGGGCGCGCAGATCATCTCCAGCCCGGCGGCCGGCGGCTCCAACACCGCCGTACGGGTCGCCAAGGAGCTGGCCGCCGAGCACCCGGACTGGGTGATGCTCTACCAGTACGGCAACCCGGACAACGCGGGCGCCCACTACGCGACGACCGGCCCCGAGATCCTCGCCGACCTGCCGTCGATCACGCACTTCGTGGCCGGCCTCGGCACCACCGGCACCCTCATGGGCGTCGGCCGCTACCTGCGCGAGCACAAGCCGGACGTGCGGATCGTCGCCGCCGAGCCGCGTTACGACGACCTCGTGTACGGCCTGCGCAACCTGGACGAGGGCTTCGTCCCCGAGCTGTACGACGCCTCCGTGCTGACCACCCGCTTCTCCGTCGGCTCCGCCGACGCGGTCACCCGCACCCGCGAACTCCTCCAGCAGGAGGGCATCTTCGCGGGCGTCTCCACCGGCGCGGCCCTGCACGCGGCCATCGGCGTCGGCCGGAAGGCGCTGAAGGCGGGCGAGAGCGCCGACATCGCGTTCGTCGTCGCCGACGGCGGCTGGAAGTACCTCTCGACCGGCGTCTACACGGCGGCCACGACCGAAGAGGCCATCGAGACCCTCCACGGCCAGCTCTGGGCGTAGGCCCCCGGCACCCCGACTCCCACGGGCCCCGGCCGCGATGCGCGGCCGGGGCCCTGGCGTGCGCGGCGCCAGGGATCCTGATGTGCTGGAGAAACGTCACATCCGAGAACGGCCCCACAGCGGAAGAGCTCAACGACAGGACCGACAGGACACGGCACCCCGGGCACGGCAGAAAGGCGGACGCCCCATGCGCCGTACGACGCTTCCCCGCACCACCGCCACCGTCGCCGCCGCGGCAGCGGCCCTCATTCTCACGGGCTGCACCACGCGGGACGGCGGCGGCAGCCCGGGGAGCGGCGCCGCCTCCCCACCGTCCGGGCCGGTGTCCTCGTCCGCGAGCCCCTCCGCCTCGCCCCCGGCGTCCGCCTCGGGATCACCGTCCGCGCCCCCCTCGGGGCCGGCGTCACCCCCGGCGGCACGCTGCGCCGAGCGCGCCGAACTCGGCGCCGCCGACTCCGGCCGCACCCTCTGCCTGAAGGTGGGCGGGCAGGTCCGCCTCACACTCGACGGCACCAGGGAGCGCCCGTGGTCGCCGGTCCGGACGACCGGCGGCGCGCTGCGCGCGGCCAACGCGGGCATCGTCATCCTGCCGGGCGACGCGGTGGCCGCCTTCGACGCCGTCGCCCCGGGCACCGCGCGCCTGACCTCGTCCCGGCCCGCGTGCGCCACCGGCGGTGGAGGCGTCTCGTGCAAGGGAGTCCAGGAGTGGACGGTCATCGTGAGGGTGACGCGGCCATGAGGTCCGCGCCGCCGTTCATCCGGCCAGGTAGCGCACCTGGTCCCAGAGCACGGGGTCCACGACCCCCACCCGGCGCCGGAAGTCCCACACCGGCACCTCCCGCACCTCGTCGGTCTCCAGGAAACTGGTCCGCCCCTGCGCGTCCCCCACCGAGCCCGGCGGCAGCGGGATGACCCCGGAGCGCTCGTCGTGGTACTTGCTGGTGATCTTGGCGACCCTGGCCCGCTTGCCGTGCACGGAGAGCACCAGACAGGGGCGGTCCTTGACCCCCGCGCCGTTGTCGAACGGCACGTTCGCCCACCAGATCTCCGCCGGCCGCGGACGCGCCGCGCCCCGTCCGGCAGGGCGCCCGGGAGGCCGTGTCCGCCGCCCCTCGGGACGGCGGCCCCGTCCCCAGCCGTCCACGAGCGTGGCGACGAGCGCGAGCAGCACCACCGCCGCGAGCGCGAGCCACCAGGACGTGTCCATGGGGACGACGTTACCGGCGTGCGATCCCCGGCGCGCGCCCTTCTCCGCGCTACCCGCGCCCCACGTCCAGCCGAACCGGTGACACCACAGGTGAGTTCGCCCACAACGGCCCCTGGTGGAGGAGCTACCAGAGGTTTTGCGCCTTACTCTCGACGGACCGCACGACCCCCGTCACTGTCTGTTCGATGTTTCCCGCCAGCGGAGGTTTCTGCTCCATGAAGCTCACCGTCGTCGGCTGCTCGGGGTCGTTCCCGTCCGCGGAATCGGCCTGCTCGAGCTACCTCGTCGAGGCCGACGGCTTCCGGCTGCTCCTCGACATGGGCAACGGCGCCCTGGGCGAGCTGCAGCGCCACTGCGGTCTCTACGACCTCGACGCGATCTTCCTGAGCCATCTGCACGCCGACCACTGCATCGACATGCTCGCGTACTTCGTCGCGCGCTACTACCGGTACGACGGCGGCCGCTGCGACGCCCTCCCGGTCTACGGACCCGAGGGCACCGAGCACCGGCTCACCACCGCCTACGCCGACACCCCGACCGCCTCGTCCATGAGCGAGGTCTTCGACTTCCGCACGGTGAAGCCCGGCACCTTCGACATCGGCCCGTTCACCGTGCACACCGACCGGGTCGCCCACCCCGTGGAGGCGTACGGCATCCGGATCGAGCACGGCGGCAGGACGCTGACGTACTCCGGCGACTCCGGCCTCAGCGACGCGCTGGAGGAACTCGCCCGGGACGCCGACCTGTTCCTGTGCGAGGCCGCCTTCACGCACGGCAAGGAGGACATCCCGGACCTCCATCTGAACGGCCGCGAGGCGGGCGAGACGGCCACCCGGGCCGGCGCCCGGAGCCTGCTGCTCACCCACATCCCCCCGTGGACCGACCCCCAGATCAACCTCGCGGACGCCCGCGCGGTCTACAGCGGCCCGGTCGAACTGGCGGCGCCCAGGGCGTCGTACGAGGTCTGAGACCCGTACGGCCGCGATCCGAGCCCCCGCAACGGCCGCGGCCCCGGAACGTCTCCGTTCCGGGGCCGTCGTGATGCCGCTGCCTGCACGGTCGCCGTGGCCTACTTGGCCTCGGCCTTCTGCAGCTCCGCGAGCTCCTCGTCGGACTCGCGGCCCGGCGTGGGCAGGTTGAACCGGATGATCGCGAAGCGGAAGACCGCGTAGTAGACGGCCGCGAAGCACAGCCCCACCAGGACCAGGCCCCACGGGTTGCTCGCGATGCCGAGGTTCAGCCCGAAGTCGATCGCGCCCGCCGAGAAGCCGAAGCCGTCCTTCATGCCCAGCGCCCAGGTCAGCGCCAGCGATATGCCGGTGAGCACCGCGTGGATGGCGTACAGGACCGGCGCGATGAACATGAAGGTGAACTCGATCGGCTCGGTCACGCCCGTGACGAACGAGGTCAGCGCGACCGAGAGCATCATGCCGCCGACCACCTTGCGGCGCTCCGGACGCGCGCAGTGCACGATGGCGAGGCACGCCGCCGGCAGGCCGAACATCATGATCGGGAAGAAGCCGGTCATGAACTGGCCCGCGGTCGGGTCGCCGGCCAGGAAGCGGGCGATGTCACCGCTCTTGCCGTGGTAGTCGCCCGCCTGGAACCACGGGAACGAGTTGAGCAGGTGGTGCATGCCGATCGGGATCAGCGCGCGGTTGGCGACACCGAAGATGCCGGCGCCGACCGCGCCCGAACCCACCAGCCACTCGCCGAAGTGGTGCAGGCCCGTGCCGAGGACCGGCCAGATGTAACCGAAGACGATGCCGATCACCAGGCCCGCGAAGGCCGAGAGGATCGGGACCAGCCGGCGGCCGCCGAAGAAGCCCGCCCAGTCCGGCAGCTTGGTGCGGTAGAAGCGCTGGTACAGCAGGGCCACCACGAGACCCATGACCACGCCGCCGAGGACCTTCGCGTCCACCGGGGCGTCCACCATGACGACCTTGCCGTCGACGGCCTGCGCCACCTTCGGCAGGTTCTTGTCGGTGAACGTGCCCAGCACGTTCTTGAAGACCAGGTAGCCTACGACTGCCGCGAGAGCGGTGGAACCGTCCGACTTCTTGGCGAAGCCGATCGCGATGCCCACGGCGAACAGCAGCGCCATGTTGTCGAGGATCGCGTTGCCGCCGGCCGCCATGAAGCCCGCGATCTTCGTCAGGAAGGCCGGGAAGTCCGGGCGACCGAGCATGTCGGTGTTGCCGAGGCGCACCAGGAGAGCGGCGGCGGGCAGCACCGCCACCGGCAGCATGAGGCTGCGGCCGATGCGCTGCAGCACGGCCATCACGCCGGCGCCCTTCTTCTTGTCGGCCGCGGGAGCGGCGGTGGCCGTGGTCATGACGTCCTCCAGTGGGCATGGCGCCGCCCGGGACCAAGGGGGACGGCGGCGTCTGTGGTCTACACCACTCAGTGGTGTAGACCTGTTGTAGCACGATGAAGGGCGGGTAAGGAACCCGCGATTCCCGCTACCGAACCACTACGCGCCGTACCCGCCGCAGGCGCGCCCGCGGGACGGCGAGGGGGGCGCGGGGAAGCGGCGAGTGACCGGCGAAAAGGGACCCCCGCGGCCCCCGGCCGCGTTTGGCCGGCGTCCGCAAGGTGGTGTAGACCGGTCGGTCAAGAACGCGGTTCGGATCAGGGAGAAGGAACATGGCCAGCAAGGCTGAGAAGATCGTCGCCGGGCTCGGCGGCATCGACAACATCGACGAGATCGAGGGCTGCATCACCCGCCTGCGCACCGAGGTCAACGACCCCTCGCTGGTCGACGAAGCCGCACTCAAGGCCGCCGGCGCCCACGGCGTCGTCAAGATGGGCACCGCCGTCCAGGTCGTCATCGGCACCGACGCCGACCCGATCGCCGCGGAGATCGAGGACATGATGTGAACACGTGAACCCCGGACCCGCTCCGGGATTCACTCCTCGGGGCTCCTTCCCACCGCGGAAGGAGCCCCGACGCCCGAGGGGACTAGGCTCGAGGCCATGTCTCGAATCGACGGCCGCACCCCCGAACAGCTCCGCCCGATCACCATCGACCGCGGCTGGAGCAAGCACGCCGAGGGCTCCGTCCTCGTCTCCTTCGGCGACACCAAGGTCTTCTGCACCGCCTCCGTCACCGAAGGCGTCCCGCGCTGGCGCAAGGGCAGCGGCGAGGGCTGGGTCACCGCCGAGTACGCCATGCTCCCCCGCTCCACCAACACCCGCGGCGACCGCGAGTCCGTCCGGGGCAAGATCGGCGGCCGCACCCACGAGATCTCCCGCCTCATCGGCCGCTCCCTGCGCTCCGTCGTGGACTACAAGGCACTCGGCGAGAACACCATCGTCCTCGACTGCGACGTCCTCCAGGCCGACGGCGGCACGCGCACGGCGGCCATCACCGGCGCCTACGTCGCCCTGGCCGACGCCGTCACCTGGGCCCAGCGCAAGAAGCTGATCAAGGCCGGCCGCCAGCCGCTGACCGGCACCGTCAGCGCGGTCTCGGTCGGCATCGTCGCCGGTGTCCCGCTGCTCGACCTCTGCTACGAGGAGGACGTCCGGGCCGACACCGACATGAACGTCGTCTGCACCGGCGACGGACGCTTCGTCGAGGTCCAGGGCACCGCGGAGGCCGAGCCCTTCGCCCGCGACGAACTCAACGCCCTCCTCGACCTCGCCGTCGCCGGCTGCACCGACCTGGCCACCATCCAGCGCACGGCCCTCGAGGCGACCCTCACCCGGTAACCCGACGGCACAAGGTAAAGGGCGCCCCAAGAAACGCGCCCGCCCCGGGCAACCCACCCGGCCCCTCCCGCGTCCCTACAGGTACGGGCGTACGGCCCACCGCCGTACGCCCGGCCACGCACCACGCACGGGACCGCCCCCCACGGCGGCCGCACACGGGGAGGGAACCCAGCCATGGCCGCGAGCCGACGCCGACGCCCGGGCCGCACCACCGCCATCGCCGCCGCGGCGGCCGCCGTCGCACTCACCGGCGCGACCCTCACCGGCTGCGCCGCGGTCGACAGGGCGCTGGACTGCGTCCAGACCGCCGACTCCATCGCCGACAGCGTCACCGACCTCCAGCAGGCCGTCGAGAACGCGGCGAACGACCCCACCCAGGCCGACGAGTCCCTCACCGCCATCGAGAAGGACCTGGGCAAGATCGGCGACCGGACCGACAACGCCGACGTCAACAAGGCCGTCGACCACCTGAACAAGGCCGTCCACAACGTCCGCACCGCGATCAGGAACGGCGACCGGACCCCGGACATCACCCCGGTCACGGACGCGGCCGGCGAACTGACCAAGGTCTGCACACCGTAGACGCGACGGCAGGCGCCCACCGGACCGTACGGCCCCGGGCGCCGCGATGACCACGCGCTCCCGAGCCGCCCGCGGCGGCTCCGACGGCCCGCTCGGGGCCGCTCCGGGCAGCCCGCGATACTGGACGGCATGACCCGCTTGATCCTCGCCACCCGCAACGCCGGAAAGATCACCGAACTCAGGGCGATCATCGCCGACGCAGGCCTGCACCACGAACTGATCGGCGCCGACGCCTACCCCGACGTCCCCGACGTCAAGGAGACCGGCGTCACCTTCGCCGAGAACGCCCTGCTCAAGGCCCACGCCCTGGCCCAGGCGACCGGCCTGCCCGCGGTGGCGGACGACTCCGGCCTCTGCGTCGACGTCCTCGGCGGCGCCCCCGGCATCTTCTCGGCCCGCTGGGCCGGCCGCCACGGCGACGACAAGGCCAACCTCGACCTGCTCCTGGCCCAGCTCGCCGACATCGACGAGGCCCACCGCGGCGCCCACTTCGCCTGCGCGGCGGCGCTCGCCCTGCCCGACGGCACGGAACGCGTGGTCGAGGGCCACCTCACCGGCACCCTGCGCCACGCCCCCTCCGGCACCAACGGCTTCGGCTACGACCCGATCCTCCAGCCCGAAGGCGAAACCCGCACCTGCGCCGAACTGACCCCGCCCGAGAAGAACGCCATCAGCCACCGCGGCAAGGCCTTCCGCGCCCTGGTACCGGTGATACGCGAACTGCTGGGCTGACGCACGGAAGAGTCCCGCACCTAAGAATCGAAGGTGCGGGACTCTCATTACCCCATGGGCCCGGTGGGACTCGAACCCACGACACACCGGACCTAAACCGGCGCCCTCTTGCCAGCTGGGGTACGGGCCCGCAGCGCTGCCTACTCTACTGGGCCCCGCGCACGCTTCGCCGCCTGCCTCCGCGACACCAGGTGTCGGTGATCGCATGACAGTTGGGGCAGAGGAACCGGAGGTTCTCGCGCCGGTTGTCGCGCCAGTCCCCGCTGATGTGATCGATCTCCAGTGTCATGGGCTTTCCGCGCCACTCCGGGCCGATCCCGCACCTCTCGCACCGCTCAGGTACACCGTCATCGAGAAGCGCGCGCCGCAACCGCTGGGTCGCGACGCGATGTTCGCCCTTGTGCCGTACCAGGACTTCGTCAGGTCGTTTGGCGTTTCTGCCGGGTTTCCCACGCTGATGCGCCTGCCGAAGGAAGTGCCCGGTCGTCAGCTGCTCCTCGGCGATCCACTCGCGTGCATGGGCTCGTTGAGCACCGTTGTCCGGGCGCCCCAGGCGCCGTAGTACCTCGGCAAGGGACATCGACTCCGCGACCGCTGCTCGCAACTCCTCTGGTGCAGGCCGCTTCTGCCTGTCGCAGGAGCGGAAGTGGGAGACGTCGATGCTGAAATGAGCGAATCGCCTCATGAGGTACTGACGGAGGTAGCTGTATGGCTGTGTATCGAAGAGGGCGATGACCTCGTCGACGTCGGAACACCGAGCTGCCGCCTCGATCAGCCGCTCGCGCGTGTACTTCACCCCACTACTCATCAGGCGCCACCCCGTGTGCGCCGCTTGCCTCGTCCCCGGTAGCTGTCCGTCGTGGAATGGCAGTTGGGACAGAGCAACCGCAGGTTTTCGATGCGGTTGTCGCGCCAGTCGCCACTGATGTGATCGACCTCAAGCGACAGCGCTTCCCCCAGCCAGACCGGCTCGGTGCCGCACATGGCGCAACGCTCATGCACCCCGCACTGCAACATCGCCCGCTTGAGGCGAGTGCTATGGACGCGTCGGGCTTGAGAGGCCGGCCGCTCGACCAGCACGTCCGCCGAAGACCGCCGCTCCTGGTCTGACCTCCCCGGGTCGGCACCCGGAAGTGCGAGGTGTCGATGCCGTACGCCTTGATCCGGCGGCTGATGTGCGTGTGGTGCCCGCCCACCACCTCGAGCCCGAGATGGCGCAGCACCTCGCACATGTTCGTGGAGGCGGCGACCGCGCGCTCGAGAACCTCCCGGGTCCACTTCACCCCCTCCCGCTCGAAGTGCGAGACCTCGATCCCCAGTCTCTTCATCCGCTCCCATACGTACCGCCGCGTAGAGCTTCTCGGATCCACCCCCAGCCTCTCCAGCGCCTCCGACAGCGTCCGCGCCCCGCGAGTCGCCTCCTCCAGCCGCTCTCTGGTGTACGCACTGGCCCCCACCGCATTCCTCCGTTTCCCGGCCACCCGTTCATGGCTCGTACGGAGTAACGAACCGGTTATCGGACAGTCACGCCCCGCAGCCCCCGTGCAACACGAAGCGGCCCGCACCGGTCATGCCGGTGCGGGCCGCCCACGTGAGATCAGATCCCCAGATCCTTGATGATCTTGGCGACGTGGCCGGTCGCCTTGACGTTGTACAGGGCGCGTTCGACCTTGCCGTCCTCGTCGACGACGACCGTGGAGCGGATGACGCCGACGACCGTCTTGCCGTACAGCTTCTTCTCGCCGAAGGCGCCGTAGGCCTCCAGGACCTGCTTGTCGGGGTCGGCGAGCAGGGTGACGCGCAGGTTCTCCTTCTCGCGGAACTTCGCCAGCTTCTCGGGCTTGTCGGGGGAGACGCCGATGACGTCGTAGCCCGCGCCGGCCAGGAGCTCCAGGTTGTCGGTGAAGTCGCAGGCCTGCTTGGTGCATCCGGGGGTGAGGGCGGCCGGGTAGAAGTAGACGATGACCTTGCGGCCCTTGTGGTCGGCCAGGGACACCTCGGTGCCGTCGGCGTCGGGGAGGGTGAAGGCGGGGGCCGTGTCCCCGGGCTGGAGTCGCTCGGTCATCGGGGTCGTCTCCTCGTGCGTCTGTCCTGTGAAGGTGCGGCGGCCATGCCGTCCCGGTCCGAGGGTATCCGGGGGTGCCGACAGTACGGTCGGACGCAGAGCTGACAGACTGTCCCGAACAGGCATCAGTTGACTTCGGAGGCGGAGCGGTGGCGGACACGGCGGACACCAGGACCCCGGCTGAGATCGAGGCGGACATCAGGCGCCGTCGCGAGGTGCTGGCCGAGACGCTCGACGAGATCGGGGTGCGCGTGCACCCGAAGACCATCGTCGGGGACGCCAAGGCCAAGGTCGTCTCCAACATCGACCACACGCTCGGCCGGGCCTATGTGCAGGTCAACCGGGTCGTGACCGATGTGCGGGCGCAGTTCGTGGACGAGGAGGGCGCGCCCCGGCTGGAGCGGATCGTGCCGGTCGCGCTCGTCGCCGTCGGGATCGTCGGGCTGCTCGCCCTGGGCGTGCGGCGGAGCCGGGACTGACGCGGGGACGGCGACCCCAACGGCGTACGGATGTGCTGAAGGCAGGTAGGTTCGAGGGGTGAGCGCCAACAGACATGAGCACAGCACCCACCACGACAAGCTGCCCATCCGCATGCTGCACGACCGTGTGCTCGTGCGGCAGGACACCAGTGAGGGCGAGCGGCGTTCGGGCGGCGGCATCCTGATTCCGGCCACGGCTGCGGTGGGACGCCGGCTGGCCTGGGCGGAGGTCGTCGCGGTGGGGCAGAACGTCCGCACCGTCGAGCCCGGCGACCGGGTGCTGTACGACCCGGAGGACCGCGCCGAGGTGGAGGTGCGGGGCATCCCCTACGTGCTGATGCGCGAGCGCGATCTGCACGCGGTGGCCGCCGACCGATTCGAGGGGTCGGAGGACTCCACCGGGCTGTACCTGTAGGACGCGCGGGCGGGGAACGAAAAGAGGGGCCGGTGACGTGGTCACCGGCCCCTCTCACCGTTCCGTGCCGCCGGCCGGTGTCACGGTTGCCAGGCGGCCGGTGTGCCTCCGGTGCCCGTCGTCGTCCCCCCGTCGCCGTTCGTGCCGTCGGTGGTGCCGGTGGTGTCGCCCGTGGTGCCGCCCGTGGTCGGGGTGGGGCCGGTCGTGCCGCCGGTGGTGTCGCCCGTCGTGCCGCCCGTGGCCCCGCCGCCGGTGGTGCCGCCGTTCGTGCCGTCGGTGGGGGTGCCGCCGGTGGTGCCGCCCGTGGTCGGGGTGGCGCCGGTGGTGCCGTCGGTGGGGGTGCCGGTCTGGCCCTGCGTCGCCCCCGCGTCCTGGCCCTGGGTGTCCTGGCCGCCGGTCGGGGGCCAGGTGCCGCCGTCGCCCTGCCCGCCGGTGCCCGGCGTCTGCCAGGGGTCGGTGGGCGGCAGCGTCTCGTCGGCGCCGTTCTGGAGCTGGAGGTCGAAGTCGGTGGCCGGGGTGTCCTTCAGGGCGTCCCTGGTGAACTGGGACCAGATCTCGGTGGGCGCCCCGCTGCCGTTGATCCGGGGCAGGCCCATCGCGCCGTAGAGCGGCTTGTGGGCGGCGGTCACCGGGTCCTGGCCCATCACGGAGACGACCGTGGCGAGGTCGGGGGTGTACCCGGCGAACCAGGCCGCGGTGTCCTCCTCGGCGGTGCCGGTCTTGCCGGCGGCGGGCCGGCCGACGGCCTGCGCGGGGGTGCCGGTGCCGTTCTGGACGACGCTCTGCAGCACCGCGGTGGTGGTGTCGGCGGCCTCCCGGCTGACCGCCTGCGAGGTGGTCCGCTGCGGCAGCTCGACGACCTCGGCGCCCCCCTTGGTGACCTTCTGGACCATCGTGTACGTGCCGCGCTCCCCGTGGTTGGCGAGCGTCGCGTACGCCTGCGCCATGTCGAGGACGCTGGCGGTGGCCGGGCCGAGGGCGATGGACGGGGTGGCGGTCAGGTCGGGTGTGGTGGCGGGCAGACCGAGGGCGATCGCGGTCTCCTTCACCTTGTCGGGCCCGACGTCGACGGCCATCTGCGCGTACACCGAGTTGACGGACTTGTCCGTCGCCTCGCGGGCGGTGATGTCGCCGTAGGAGCGGCCGTCCTCGTTCTCGGGGGCGTAGGAGCCGTTCCAGCCCTCCACCGGGCGCTCGTTGGTGCCGTCGTAGACGGTGTTGGGGTTGATCACGCGGCCGTCCTGCGTCTCGGAGTGGTTCTGCACGGCCGAGGCGAAGACGAACGGCTTGAAGGTGGAGCCGACCTGGAAGTCGCGGCGGGTGGCGTTGGGCGTGTACTGCTTGACGTAGTCGATGCCGTTGTACATCGCGACGACCTTGCCGGTCTTGGGGTCGATCGCGGCCCCGCCGGCGCGGACGTAGGAGTCCACCTTGCGGTTCTTCGGGTCGAGGCGGGCCATCAGCTGGTCGTCGACGGCCTTGACGAAGGCGTCCTGCTTGCTCTTCTCCAGGGTGGTGGTGATGCGGTAGCCGCCGGCGGCGAGCTGCTCGTCGTCGAGGATCTTGTTGCTCGTGAGGTAGTCCCGGATGATCCGGACCAGGTAGCCGCGCTGCCCGGACATCCCGGCCGAGACGCTGGACTCCTTGGGCATCGGGAACGTGAGCCCGGCCCGCTCGGACCTGGCGAGCCACCCCTGCTTGACCATGCCGTCCAGGACGTAGTTCCAGCGGGCCACGGCCGCGCCCTTGTTCTCCGGGTGGGCGACGACGTCGTACTCGCTGGGCGCGTTGACCAGCGCGGCGAGGTAGGCGGCGCGGGCCGGGTCGAGGTCGGCGGCCTTCATGCCGTAGTAGGCCTGGGCGGCGGCCTGGATGCCGTAGGCGTTGCGGCCGAAGTAGCTGGTGTTGAGGTAGCCCCGGAGGATCTCGTCCTTGGTCTCGGTGCGGTCCAGCTTGATCGCGATGAAGAACTCCTTCACCTTGCGGGTGACGGTCTGTTCCTGGCCCAGGTAGTAGTTCTTGACGTACTGCTGGGTGATCGTGGAACCGGACTGCCTGCCCTTGCCGGTGACGGTGTTCCAGCCGGCCCGCAGCATCGCCTGGGGGTCGACGGCGGACTCGGTGTAGAAGTCGCGGTCCTCGGCGGCCAGGACGGCGTGCTGGGCCTCCTTGGAGATCTGGGCGAGGCCGACGTTCTCCCGGTTGACCACGCCGTCGCGGGCGATCTCGGTGCCGTCGGCGTAGAGGTAGACGTTGCTCTGCTTGAGCGCGAGGGCGTTGGCGGGCGGGATCTCGACCAGGGAGTAGCCGAGGAGGAACCCGCAGATCAGCAGCAGCACGGCCAGGATGAATCCGCCGAACACCATGCGCCAGGTGGGCAGCAGCCGGCGCAGTCCGGTGCGTCCGGGGCGCCTGGCCGTTCCGCTCTCCGCCACGGTCGTCCCGCTCTCCGCCGCGGCCGCCTCGCTCTTCGCCGTGGCTGTCTCGCTCTTCGCCCTGCGCGGGCCGGCCTCCGCCGCGGCCGCCTCGCCGTGCACCGCCCGCGGGATGACTTCCGTCGCGTCCGTCCCGCGGGCGGTGGTGGCGTCCGTCTCGCGGTTCGTCTCACGGGCCGGGGCGTCCGTCTCACGGGCCGGGGCGTCCGTCCCGCGGTCCGGGGCGTCCGTCCCGCGGTCCGCCGTGGGGGTCCCGCTCTCGATCGCGGCCTCCCCGCTCTCCTCGACGCCCGGGCCGCTCTTCGCCGATGCCGTCCCGGGGTCCGGCGTGGGCGGCCTGCCCTCCGCCGCGTCCGGGCCGCCCTCCGCCGCCGCTGCCGCGCCCTCCGCCGCGGGTGCCGCGGGCGGCTCCTCAGCGTCCCGGCCCTCCGCCGGTTCCTGCGGCTGCTGCGGCTGCGCCGGCTGCTGCGGCTGCGGCTCGTCGCTCATCTCGTGCGGGTACTCCTGTTTCGCGTCGTACGCCTCGTAAGCCCATATGCGCCTGCTGCGCCCCTGATGAAGACTCCCGCGCCCCGCGTTCCGTTCCCGGTTCCGGGGAGTTGGGTCCCGACCGGAAAACGCGTGGCACGCCGAGTCAGGTGCGCACTAAGCTCCTGCGCTTCGGTGTCGGCGGACCTTGGAGGGCGGTGGGCGTGGGCGCTGGACGGTTGTACACGGCCGTCGCGGCGGGCGGGTTCAGACGGTATGCGACGTATCGGGCGGCCACGGCGGCCGGGGTGTTCACGAACACGGTGTTCGGCCTGATCCTCGTGTACACGTATCTTGCGCTGTGGGACGTACGGCCGCACCTCGGCGGATACGACCGCGCGCAGGCCGTGACGTACGTGTGGCTGGGGCAGGCGTTCCTCTCGACGCTCGCGATCGGGGGCGGGGGCGTCGAGGCCGAGCTGATGGAGCGCATCCGTACGGGTGATATCGCGATCGACCTGTACCGGCCCGCGGACCTGCAGCTGTGGTGGCTGGCCGCCGATCTGGGCCGGGCGGTGTTCCAGCTGCTGGGCCGGGGCGTGCTCCCCTTCGTCTTCGGGGCGCTGGTCTTCCCGGTGGCGCTGCCCACGGACGTGCGGACCTGGCTGGCGTTCCTGATCGCGGTGGTGCTGGGGATGCTGGTGAGCTTCGGGATCCGGTTCCTGGTGGCGTTGAGCGCGTTCTGGCTGCTGGACGGCAAGGGGGCGCTGCAGATGATGATGATCACCGGGACCTTCTGCTCGGGAATGCTGCTGCCGCTGAACGTCTTCCCGGGCGTGCTCGGCGAAGTCGTACGGGTTCTGCCGTGGTCGTCCCTGCTCCAGGCGCCGGCGGACATTCTGCTGGGACGGGCCGGGGCGCTGGGCACCTACGTCTTCCAGGGGGCGTGGGCGGTGGCGCTGCTGCTGGCGGGGCGCCTGCTGCAGTCGGTGGCGACGCGGCGGGTGGTGGTCCAGGGTGGGTGAGACCCGTGAACCGGGCCCGCGCGCCACGGCGGAGGGGACCGGCGACGGCCCCGCGGGCAGCGGTAGACCGGCGGACGCGAGGGGCGACGGGACCCTGGGCCGGCGCCGGCGTGCCCTGGCGGACGGACTGCGGGCGTACCGGCTGATCGCCGGGATGTGGATCCGGTCCACGATGGCCTACCGGGCCTCGTTCGTGATGACCGCCTTCGGCAACTTCGCGGCGACCACGCTGGACTTCGTGGCGATCCTGCTGATGTTCTCCCGGGTCGACGGCCTCGCCGGCTGGCCGCTGCCCGACGTGGCCTTCCTCTACGGCCTCTCCGCCCTCGCGTTCGGGCTGGCCGACCTCGCGGTCGGCTCGGTGGAGGGGCTGGGGCGGCGGGTCCGGGACGGCACGCTGGACCTGCTGTTCCTGCGGCCCGCGCCGGTGCTCGCGCAGCTCGCGGCGGACCGTTTCGCGCTGCGCCGCCTCGGCCGGATCACGCAGGGGCTGCTCGTGCTGGGCTTCGCGCTGGTCGGGGTCGACGTGGACTGGACCCCGCCGAAGGTGCTGCTGATGCCGGTCATGGTGCTCAGCGGGGCGGTGATCTTCGGCGCGGTGTTCGTGGCCGGCTCGGCCTTCCAGTTCGTCGCGCAGGACGCCTCCGAGGTGCAGAACGCGTTCACCTACGGCGGTGTCACGCTGCTTCAGTACCCGCCGGCGGTGTTCGCGAAAGAGCTGGTGCGCGGGGTGACCTTCGTCCTGCCGCTGGCCTTCGTCAACTGGCTGCCGGCGACCTATGTGCTCGGGCGGCCCTATCCGCTCGCGCTGCCGGCCTGGGCGGCGTTCGCGTCGCCACTGGCGGCCGCGGGCTGCTGCGCGCTGGCGGGGCTGGCCTGGCGGGCGGGGCTGCGGTCGTATCGGAGCACGGGGAGTTGAAGGGGCGTGAGGACGTGAGGGTGGACGGCCGTACGACGGCGGGCGGAGGCGGGCCGGTGGGCGGTGACGGGGCCGGGGACGGCGGCGGATCCGGCGGCGCGGGCGGGGCGGCGGGCGGTGGCTTCATCGAACTCGACCGGGTCGAGAAGGTCTTCGACGTGCGCAAGCGGACCGGGTTCCTCAGGAGCGAGCGGCGGCAGGTGCGGGCGGTGGACTCGCTCTCCTTCACCGTGGCGCGCGGCGAGATGGTCGGTTACATCGGCCCGAACGGTGCGGGCAAGTCGACCACGATCAAGATGCTCACCGGCATCCTGACCCCGAGCGGGGGCCGGCTGCGGGTCGCCGGGATCGACCCCGCGCGCGAGCGGACGCGGCTCGCGCAGCGCATCGGCGTGGTGTTCGGCCAGCGTACGACCCTGTGGTGGGACCTGCCGCTGATCGACTCCTACCGGCTGGCGCACCGCATGTACCGCATCCCCGCGGCGCGTTACCGCGAGAACCTCGACCGCTGCGTCGAACTCCTCGAACTGGGCGGCCTGCTGGACGTGCCGGTCCGGCAACTCTCGCTCGGGCAGCGGATGCGCGGCGACATCGCGGCGGCCCTGCTGCACGATCCGGAGGTGCTCTACCTCGACGAGCCGACGATCGGCCTGGACGTGGTCAGCAAGGCGAAGGTGCGGGAGTTCCTGCGGGACCTGAACGCCGAGCGCGCCACCACGGTGCTGCTGACCACGCACGATCTGCAGGACATCGAGCAGCTGTGCTCGCGGGTCATGGTCATCGACCACGGGCGCCTGATGTACGACGGTCCGCTCGCCGGGCTGCACGAGGCGGGGGAGAGCGAGCGGACGCTGGTGGTCGACCTGGAGCGGGAGATGCCGCCCGTGGAGGTGCCGTCGGCGCGCGTGGTGCGCGTCGAGGGGCCCCGGCAGTGGCTGGCCTTCCCGGCGGGGCAGTCGGCCGCGCCGCTGGTGGCGCGCATCGCCGCCGATTACCCGCTGGTGGACCTGTCCGTGCGGGAGCCGGACATCGAGGCGGTGATCGCCCAGATGTACGCCTCGGCCACGGAACGCGCGCTCCCGTAGCCGCCGCCCTGGCCCGCATGCAGGGGTGCCCGCGGCCGCCGGAACTCGTAGGCTGCTGTGTATGACCGACGATGCTCCTCAGCTGCGCGCCTCCGACGCCGATCGTGAGCGAGTCGCCGAGATCCTTCGGGACGCCCTCGCCGAAGGGCGGCTGGACATGGGGGAGTTCGAGGAGCGGCTGGAGGCCACCTACAAGGCGCGTACCTACGGCGAGTTGGCGCCGATCACCCGGGACCTGCCGGCCGCCGGTGCCACGGCCGGCGCCCTGTCGCTGAGCAAGGAGGCGGCGGGAGCGGGGAGTTGGCCGGGCCGGATCACCGGTGGCGAGGGGTCTTCGGCGTGGGCGGTGGCGGTCATGTCCGGCTTCCAGCGCAAGGGCCGCTGGACGATGCCGAAGCGCTTCCACTGCTTCGCCTTCTGGGGCGGCGGCGAGATCGACCTGCGCGAGGCGAACTTCGCCGACCGCGAGGTGGAGATCAACTGTGTGGCGATCATGGGTGGCGTGCAGGTGATCGTGCCGCCCGGTGTCGAGGTCGTCGTGCGCGGCATCGGTGTCATGGGGGGCTTCGACCACAGCGAGGAGGGTGTTCCGCCGGAGCCGGGCGCCCCGCGCGTGGTGGTGACGGGCTTCGCCTTCTGGGGCGGCGTCGGGGTCGAGCGCAAGCTCACCAGGGCCGAACGCCTCCGCCTGAAGGACGAGCGCCGCCAGGAGCGCCTGGACCGCCGCACCGAACGCCGCGAACTCCACTCCGCCCGCCGCGAGGAGCGCTGGGCTGCCCGCGAGCGGCGCAGGAACGGGCGTACATCCTGACGCGGGGGAGCACGCCCCTGCCGCGGGACCGGCGAGGCGTGAGGAGGAAAAGGCCGGAGCCTTCCAGGGGGTGGATGCCACGGCCTCGAGACCGCCGATTCCCCCACCGCGCCGACGGCCACCTCAGTCGCCGAGGCACTGCCGGCGGTACTCCTGTGGGCTCAGCCCGTACGCGCCGCGGAAGGCCCGGCTGAAGTTCGCCGGGTCGGTGAACCCCCGGCGGGCCGCCAGGGCTCGGATCGTCTGACGTCCGCGCAGCGGGTCCGCGAGGTCGCGGCGACAGTTCTCCAGCCGGCGTTCTCGGATCCAGGCCGAGAGGGTGGTTCTCTCCGCCTCGAAGAGCCGGTGGAGCGACCGGACGGACATGCCGTGCGCAGTCGCGATGGTCGCGGGTGACAGGTGTGGATCGGCGAGGTGCCGCAGCACGAAGTCCCGCACGCGCAGCAGCATCGTCTCTCCCGTGCACGACGGGCCGAGCTCCGGATCGGACTGGAGCTCGTGTGCCAGTACGGCGGCGACGAGGTCCACCGTGATCCCGGACAAGCGGCCCGCGTCGGACCGGGTGAGGACGGCGGCCTGCCGCAGGGTTTGCCGCACGGTAGTGGCCAGCAGCGCACCCATCCCGCTGTGCCCGGACAGCCGACGGGCGGTCAGGCGCCGGACGGCATCGGCGGACAGTTGCAGCGCGTCGCGGGGAAACTGCACCACGATGCCGTCCGCCGTGACGTCGGGCAGGGTCCATGCCCGGAAGGGCACGGAGGTGTCGTACAGCACCAGATCGGTGGGAGCGAGCGAGGCCTGACGGTCCCGCTGCTCGATCCCCGACCGTCCCCGGAGGGTGAGCGACAGCTGCAGCAGATCGGGGTCGGAGCGGCGGATCAGTCGCGCTGTCCTGCGCGCCTCGAAGGACAGACAGCGCACCCGCGAGATCTGTACCGTTCCGAGATCCACCGATGTCATCTCGGCCCAGAAGCCGAGCGCGTCCTCGCTGGCGGCGTGGACCGGCACCACCGAGCGGGCGACGGCCTCCCACCAGAACGAGAAGCGATCGGGCGCCGGAAGTCCGTCCAAGGTGATCACGCTGTACAACTGCACTCCCCCATGAACTGTTTGCGGTCGTCCGTTGAGACGGACATGACCGCCCGGAAGTTGTGGGCCCGGGGGGGGGCCTTCGACACGGCGGGGTCCGGCGCCCCGTGCGTACGCCACGGCGGCGCGGGATGGCTGGCACGCGGCGACACATGTCTGGCACTGCAGCACAAGGACGGGACCGTGCGTCCGGGAAAGACTGTTCGGGACGTCGGGACGGCATGCGGGTCTCCGGCGAACAGCTGGTCCCTTGAGGCGCAGAGAGGAAGGTCACTGGTGTCGAACATCCGGCGACGTATCGGTGTGGTTGTCGCGGGGGCGTCCATCGCCCTGCCCCTGCTGGTGGTCGCAGCGCCGGCCGCTACGGCGAACACGAACTGCGGCAGCTGGCCGGGCAACGGGATCGCCGATCACGACGTGAGGACGCGAACCGTGACACACGGCGGGCGGACGGTGAAGATCGCGTTGGTCAACCAGAGGCTGAGCGACCACTCGTTCGCGGCGATCCGCAGCGGCTACCGGAACGGTGACCAGACCTGGGTGGACCGCTCCAGCGACGGCGGCAGGAACTGGACGCAGTGCGGGCCGTTCAACAGGAAGTTCTCCAACGACTTGAAGAACCTGCACTACTCCATGCGGGCGTGCGCCCGCTTCAACGGGGCGAGCTTCTGCACCGGCTGGTACTACGACAAGGACTGAGCACTCCTCGACGGAGCGCCCCCGGGTCCCGGCCGGTGACCCGGCGCCTCGATGGCGACCCTGCCCTCCTGGGCGCGGCCGGCGGCGAGGAGGTCACCGGCCGGCCGGTGGTACGGGACCCCCGCGGCCGGCTGCCGGCGTCCGGCCCTGCCGAGGCAGGAGAGCCCCGCCCAGGACGACTGCGGCGAGCGGAGCCGTGGCCGGCGACGGGCGCCGCCTACAGCTCCGCCTGGCCCGCGCCCTTCAGGGCCCCGAGGTCGAACACCTGCCCCATTTCCTGGAAGCCCAGGTCGCTCGGGTGCAGGTGGTCGCCCGAGTCGAAGTCGGGCCGCAGGCGGCGCGGGTTGGCCGGGTCCCGCAGCGCCCGGTCGAAGTCGACGACCGCGTCGTACACCCGGCCCGCCCGGATCTGCGCGTTGATCTGCTGCCGGACCGCCTCACGGGCCTCCGTGTAGCCGCGGTGCCCCTGGAAGGGCATGAGCGTCGCGCCGACGACCTTCAGGCCGCGGGCGTGGGCCTGCCGTACGAGCGTGCGCAGCCCCTCGGTGATCCGCACCGGGTCGGCCAGCCGCGGGTTGCGCAGGATGTCGTTGACGCCGAGGTCGATGACGACGACCTTGACGTTCGTGCGTTCCAGCACGTCCCGCCCGAACCGGTTCAGGCCGCTGGGGTTGTCGGCGGGCCGTCCCAGCCCGTCCAGGAGCACCTGGTTGCCGCTGATGCCCTCGTTGACCACGCTGTAGCGCGGCACGTTCCGGCCCGCCTGCACCTCGGCCCGCAGCCGGTCGGACAGCACGTCGGTCCAGCGGCGGTTGGCGTCCATGGTGGAGGTGATGCCGTCGGTGATCGAGTCGCCGAGGACGACGACCGTGCCCGCGGACTCGTTGCTGAGGACGTCCAGCGCGGTCAGGTAGCGCCAGTGATTCGTCCGCTCCGTGTACGGCACCCCGGTCACGTCCTCGGCGCGGTCGCCCTGGGCGACGTAGGAGATCTGACGTGCGTGCGGGTGGTACGTGACCGGTCCGGACGGGGTGGGGGAGTACGTGGTGACCAGGACGTTGCCGCCCTGCGGGACGGCGACGCGCACGGCGTCGCTCATCACCTGCCCGCCGGCCGGGACCACCACGGAGGCGGCGCCGGAGAAGGTGAGTCGCCGCATGGTGCCCGTCGTGGCGGCCGCGGTGTCACCCGCGGCGACCGCGAGCGAGGCGTGCGTGACGGTCAGCGGCGACTGGCCGTAGAGATTCGACAGCGTGATGCGGGCACTCGTCCCCCCGACGCTCGCGTGCACGACGTTGCGCACCGAGCGGCCCGCCAGGCCCGCGGTCTCGGTGCCCGGCTCGGCGCCGGCCGGCGAGGTGGACCAGGAGCCCACCCAGGTGCCGGTGGAGGCCGGGGCGGCGGGATTGCGCGGGGCACGGTCGGCGGCGACGGAGGGCGGGGGCGCGCCGTCGCCGGACGTGACGGACACGTAGAAGGCGGTCGACACAACCGCGATCAGCGCGACGATGGCGGCAGGCAGGGCGCGGTGTTTGGCGGGGGCTACGGGCAGCGGCTGCTGCGTGGCCGGCCCCACGCCGCCGACGTGACGCTTGGTCATGCGGGCGTTGTTCTCCTCGGGCGATGGGAGCCGGGGGCTCCGATCTGATGAGTTCATGATGCGTCATGAACGCGGGGGAGTTGACAGGGCCCTGCCTGATTCTCCCCCACCGACAGACGCCGGGAACTCTGGTTCCGTTCCGGAAGTCGCTCAGGAAGGGACAATTGTGTGCGGGATCACCGGACAGGCGGAGCGTATGGAACGTACGAAACCGGAATCAGCGACCGATCGGGCGACGGGCGCCGCCCGCGCGCCCCGGCAGGCGGCCGCGCAGGCGGCCTCGTACCGCGCGATGACCGTGTTCAGCGCCGCGGACGAGGAGCGCCGGCGCGGGGTGCGCCGGATGAAGCTGACCGCGACCGGGCTGCTGCTGGCCGTGGCCGTCGTGTACGTCCTCGCCAAGTGGGGCCAGGGCGCGGGCGCCGGCGGATGGACGGCGTACGTCGCGGCGGCCGCCGAGGCGGGCATGGTCGGCGCGCTGGCCGACTGGTTCGCGGTCACCGCCCTCTTCCGCCACCCCCTCGGCCTGCCCATCCCGCACACCGCGATCATCCCCACCAAGAAGGACCAGCTCGGCATCTCCCTGGGTGAGTTCGTCGGGGAGAACTTCCTCTCCGAGGACGTCGTGCGCGAGCGGCTGCGCGCCGTCGGCATCGGCAGCCGCCTCGGCGCCTGGCTCGCCGTCCCCGAGCACGCCGACCGCGTGACCGCGGAACTGGCCACCGCGCTGCGCGGCGCCCTGACGGTGCTGCGCGACTCCGACGTCCAGGCGGTGGTCGGCGAGGCGATCACCCGCCGGGCCAACGCCCAGGAGATCGGCCCCGGCATCGGAAAGATGCTGGAGAAGGTCGTCGCCGACGGCGGCCACAAGCGGGTCGTCGACCTCGTCGTCTCCCGCGCGCACGACTGGCTGGTGCTGCACAGCGACTCGGTGATGGCCGCCGTGCAGGGCGGCGCGCCCGGCTGGACGCCGAGGTTCGTCGACAAGAAGGTCGGCGAGCGGGTCTACAAGGAGCTGCTGCGCTTCACCACCGAGATGCGCGACATGCCCTCCCACCCGGCGCGCGGCGCCCTCGACCGGTTCCTCACCGACTTCGCCGGCGACCTCCAGTCCGACACCGAGACCCGCGCGCGGGTCGAACGGCTCAAGGGCGAGGTGCTCGGCCGCGGCGAGGTGCAGGACCTGATCGCCTCCGCCTGGACCGCCGTACGATCCATGATCGTCTCGGCGGCGGAGGACGAGCGCAGCGAGCTGCGGACGCGGGTGCGCGCCTCCCTGCTGTCCCTGGGTGCCCGCACGGCGGTCGACTCCCGGGCGCAGGGCAAGGTCGACCGCTGGGTCGAGGGCGCGGCGGTGTACGTGGTCACGACCTACCGCAGGGAGATCACCTCCCTGATCACCGACACGGTCGCGAGCTGGGACGCCGAGCACACCACCCGCAAGATCGAGGCCCACATCGGCCGCGACCTCCAGTTCATCCGCATCAACGGCACGGTCGTGGGCTCCCTGGCGGGCCTGCTGATCTACGCGGTGTCGCGGGCGGTGGGGG
The DNA here is from genome assembly GCF_044746005.1 of Streptomyces sp. NPDC086766. Classification (NCBI taxonomy): domain Bacteria; kingdom Bacillati; phylum Actinomycetota; class Actinomycetes; order Kitasatosporales; family Streptomycetaceae; genus Streptomyces; species Streptomyces sp. NPDC086766. The sequence continues at coordinate 131,891 of NZ_JBIVBI010000009.1, forward strand.
CGTGAGACGCGCACCGGCGTAGCCCACCCCCTGCGCCCCCGGCGTCTTCCGCCCCGGCGTAAAGCCGCAGCGCCCGGGCACCCGATGGTGGTTCCGCTCGCTGAGGAGGGAGCCCATGGCCACCACGCAGGCCGAGACCGGCCGAACCATAACCACCAACATCCCCGCCCGCCTCGACCGGCTGCCCTGGTCGCGCTGGCACTGGACGATCGTCATCGGTCTCGGCACCGTGTGGATCCTCGACGGTCTCGAAGTCACCGTCGTCGGCAACATCGCCGGCCGTCTGTCGGAGCCCGGCAGCGGCCTCGCCATCAGCTCCGCCCAGGTCACCGGCCTCGCCGCCGCCCTGTACGTGGCGGGCGCGTGCCTCGGAGCCCTGTTCTGGGGGCGCCTGACCGACCGCTTCGGCCGTAAGAAGCTGTTCATGATCACCCTGGCGGTCTATCTCGGGGCCACCGCGCTGACCGCGGTGTCCTTCAGCGCCTGGTGGTTCCTCGCCTTCCGCTTCCTCACCGGCTTCGGCATCGGCGGCGAGTACGCGGCCATCAACTCCGCCATCGACGAGCTCATCCCGGCGAAGTACCGCGGCCGCGTCGACCTGATGATCAACGGCAGCTTCTGGGTGGGCGCCGTCGGCGGCTCCCTGCTGTCGATCTTCGCGCTGAACACCGACTTCCTGGCCGCGAACGTCGGCTGGCGGCTGACCTTCGCCCTCGGCGCCGTCCTCGCCCTGGTCATCCTCCTCGTACGGCGGCACGTCCCCGAGAGCCCGCGCTGGCTGCTGATCCACGGCAGGGACCGCGAGGCCGAAGAGGTGGTCTCCTCGATCGAGAGCCGGGTCCGGGCCGAGCAGAGCGAACCGCTCGTGGAGCCGGACGCCGAGATCACCATCCACCAGCGCCGCAGCGTCTCCTTCCTGGAGATCGCCCGCACGGTCTTCGCCGACTACCGCAAGCGGGCCGTCCTCGGCTTCTCCCTCTTCATCGGCCAGGCGTTCCTCTACAACGCGATCACCTTCGGCTTCGGCGCGATCCTCACGAAGTTCTTCGACGTCCCCGCCGACCACACCGGCTACTACTTCGCCGTCATCGCGGTCGGCAACTTCGCGGGCCCGCTGCTCCTCGGCAAGCTCTTCGACACGATCGGCCGCCGGGTGATGATCGCGTCGACGTACCTGCTCTCCGGTCTGCTGCTGTTCGGCACGGCCTGGCTGTTCGACCAGGGCGCGCTCGGCGCCGGGACGCTCACGGCGTGCTGGTGCGCGGTGCTGTTCTTCGCCTCGGCCGGCGCCTCCAGCGCCTACCTGACCGTGTCCGAGATCTTCCCGATGGAGACCCGGGCGATGTCCATCGCCTTCTTCTACGCCCTCGGCACCGCGGCCGGCGGCATCAGCGGCCCGCTGCTGTTCGCCGACCTCACCGGCACCGGCAAGGTCGGCGACACGGTCCTCGCCTTCGAGATCGGCGCCGCCCTGATGTGCGCGGCGGGCCTGGTGGCCGCGTTCCTCGCGGTCAACGCCGAGCGCCGGTCCCTGGAGGACATCGCCAAGCCGCTGACGGCGGTGACGCAGAAGGCGAAGGCGGCCTCCACGCGCAGGGGAGCCGTCGCGCCGGAGGCGCCGGGCTCGGCCTGACGCCACGGGAAGCCGTTCCGGGCTTCCGGTCGTCACGAGTGACGAGCGAGCAGCGGGTGTGACCCAGGTCATGCCCGCTGCTCGCGTGCTGCTGTCACATCCCGCGGCCGCGTTCCGTCGTATCTGTGCAGCCGTCGAGCGAAGCTCGCAACGAAGCACCTCACAGACGCAGATACAGGCGCCGACGCAGATATGGGCGCCGACGCCGACGCCGACCAAGGAGACCACGATGGAAGCCCGCCTCAACGCCTTCGCCAACCCCGTCGCGACCAAGTTCCTCCGATACATCAACTCGGCGGGCAAGGTCCTGTCGGACTCGACCCTCCCCGCGGCGACACAGGAACTGGTGAAGCTCCGCGCCAGCCAGATCAACGGCTGCGGCTTCTGCACCGACATGCACTACAAGGACGCCGTGCACGCCGGGGAGAGCCCGTCGCGCCTCAACCTGGTCGCCGCCTGGCGCGAGGCGAAGGTCTTCACGGAGGCCGAGCGCGCGGCCCTGGAACTCACCGAGCAGGGCACCCGCATCGCCGACGCGGCAGGCGGGGTCACCGACGCGGCCTGGGAGAACGCGGCCAAGCACTACGACGAGGACCAGCTCGCCGCTCTGGTCGGCCTGATCGCCCTGATCAACACCTACAACCGGATGAACGTCATCGTCCAGCAGCCGGCGGGCGACTACGAGCCGGGCATGTTCGACTGACCCCGGGTGGCCCACCCATCCGCCGACGGCGGCCGCCTCCGAGGGGGCTCGGCCGCCGTCACCGTAGGGCGATTCGCTGTCAGGGGCGCGGACATACCCGCGGACCCAGCCGCCTCCCGAAGTCGCCCCCTCTACCTCACCCGCGCCGGTCGGCGACGGCCCAGGAGGCCAGTGCCATGGCTCCGGCGACCCCGAACACGGACGGCCAGGCGCCGACCTTCTTGGCCAGCGGGTGCGACCCGGCGAAGGCGGCCACGTACGCGGCCGTCAGCGCCCCCGCGGCCTTGCCGCCCGCCCGCTCCTGCCACTGCCGCGCGGCCGCGGCCCCCGCGACGGCCAGCACGGCCCCGCCCAGCGGCCGCTTCCGCGTCCAGCGCGCCACGCCGTACCCGCCGACCAGCCCGCCCGCGGCGACCACCGCGCTCGAAACCTTCGCCATGAGATGCCTCCTACGTCCCGTTTCGGATGGCAGGAAGGCTATCCACGGAACGCCGTCCAGCCCGAACCTGAGCCCGAGCTTGTCAACTTTCCTCCTCCGCGCTATATAAGAAGCCGAAGGGCATCGCACCCAGTACCGACGAAGGGAGTGACCTGTGATGCTCATGCGTACCGACCCGTTCCGCGACCTCGACCGACTCGCGCAGCAGGTCTTCGGTTCCGCCACCCGCCCGGCCGCGATGGCGATGGACGCCTATCGGTCCGGTGACGACTTCATCGTCCACTTCGACCTTCCGGGCGTGGACCCCGAGACCATCGACCTCGACGTCGAACGGAACGTGCTCAGCATCCGCGCCGAGCGGAGGTCCCCCGCCCCCGAGGGCGCGGAACTGATCGCCAACGAACGCCCCACGGGCACCTTCACCCGCCAGCTCTTCCTCGGCGACACCCTCGACACGGACCGCATCGACGCGTCCTACGCCTCCGGCGTCCTGACCCTGCGCATCCCGGTGGCCGAGCAGGCCAAGCCCCGCAAGATCCAGATCACCGGGGGCGACGACCGCAGGCAGCTCAGCGGCTGACCGCACCCCGCCGAAAGCGTCCCGCAGGCCAGGCCTCGCCTGCGGGACGCCGTCACGCCACATCATGTCGCCCACGCCCGCCCGGCCGGTCCCGCGGCGGGCTGCCCCGAAGGAGGACCCGCACGATGACCGCGACCACGGTGCCGAGCGTGACGGTGCCGCGAGTGACGGTGCCCGGCCCGCCGCAGACAGGCGCCGCGCGCCAGGGCGAACAGCCGCTGAAGGCTCTCTTGACGACGCAGACGAGGTCACGGCGGCCCGCCGGGCACGACGCCGTGGCCACGTGGCGGGACCTGACCGAACGCGTGCGGTCGGCCGGCCAGTACCCGGAGCGAGCCGAGGCGGAACGCATCACCCGCATCGTCCTGTCGACCCTCGGCGGCCACGTGGTGGGCGACGAACGCGTCGAACTGGCCCAGGCCCTGCCCGAGGAGGCGGCGAGCGTGATCGCCGCGCAGATCCCCGTGGCCCGGCCCCTGACGGCCGCGCAGTTCGTCGACTCGGTGGCCGGACGCATCGCGGGAGCCACCCCGGCCACGGCCCGCTGGCACACCGGCTCGGTCCTGAGCGTCCTGGCGGCCCTCCTGCCCGACGACCTCCTGACCCGCATCCTGGCCGACCTTCCACCGGGGTACGCGCTGCTGTTCGGCAGGGCGGAACTGGGCTTGGCCTCGCGTGAAAAGTCGATGCCTACTTGAGCGAGCCTCGTGCCAAGGTCTCCACGAACGTACGCCATGCTCCCGAACGGTCCCGAACGAGCGGACCGTCGACCCGCTTCGAGTCGCGTATGAGCGTGCCGCCGTCGGTGTACGCGCACTCCACGCACTCGGTTCCACTGCCGCCGCTGGAGGACTTGAACCAGTGCGACTCTGGCGATGCCGTCATCAAGGCTCCCTGCTGATCCGGTCGACGAGTTCGGCTGAGCACTCCAAGTCGAGCGCCTGCGCGCTGAGGTGAGGGAACGCCGACCTGTAACGCGGCCCGGCGTTCAACTGGCCGTGATCGCCGAGTACGTCCACACGTCGGCCGGGAGCTCGTGCTTGAGGCGCCAGGTGATCGCCATCGGCTTGCTGCCGGTGTGGCTCTCGTAGGTCGCCGGGCCGAGGAGCATCCAGGGCTGCGACTTGCCTATGTCGGTGTTCTTGTAGCGCCGCATGAACAACAGGACGTGGCTGCCGCGCTGCTTGTGCTCCCGGTACCGCAGGCCCGTGCGGGAGTCGGCCGCCGTGGCGTTCTGGGACTCCCAGTGGAAGAGGGTCGGGCTCAGCGCGTAGTCCTTGTAGCGGATGGTGGGCGAGAAGTCCTTCTCGTTCTTCTCCAGGGTGACGAGCAGGGCGTCCGTCTGGAGCTCCTCGACCCACTGCACGCCCTGCGCGAAGGAACGGGGCATCTGACCGCCGAAGCGGGCGACCCCGAGAGCGGCGAGGATTTCCGAGCGGTTGTACGCGCTGTGGACCTTCAACGGGACCTGGCTCAGACGCCCGGAGAGCGGGAGGGGGACATGGTCCGCCTGCTCCATGACGTGCCCCAGCACCTGCCTCAGCTCATCGCGGAAGGTCCGCTGCGATCGCAGTGACGCAAGGCCCTCCTGGAAGGTGGTGAACCCACCCGCGTCGTCCCAGAGGTTGAAGAACAGCATGCGGGCGAACGACTGGTCATGCGGACCCAGATCGTCGTACGGCGGCGCGTCGTCCTCAAGGAGACGGAGGTATGCGGTGGCGCGGTCGGGGTCGTCCACGTGAAGGAAGGCGTGCACCCGCTTCAAGAGTGCTGCCTCGCCGGAGGGCTCGGCCTCCTCCATGAGGCCGGCCCGGCGCAGCACGGTCGTCCAGGAGTTGCCGCTCTTGTACAGTTCCTTGATCTCCCGGCGGCTCTCGCGCAGGTAGTCCGCGAGACGCGGCGTGCTGTAGTCCCTCACCTCCCTGACCAGCGTCTTCACCGTGGCGCCCAGTTGCGTCCGGATGTTGTCCAGGACGAGGTCCTTGGACTTGCCCTCCAGGATGATCTGGCAGCCGGACGGCAGTTGCGGGAAATCGTGCTCGATGTGGTCCACGAGCCGGTTCCGCGACAGATTGGTCAGGGCCCGGAACTGCTCCTCGAAGCGGAACTCCGCCCGATGCTGACCGATGAAGTCGAGCACCGTGAGGACCGGCTTCGTCTCGGTGCGCCGCAGCCCCCGGCCCAACTGCTGGAGGAAGACGGTGGCGCTGTTCGTCGGGCGGAGGAGGAGCAGGGTGTCGACGTCAGGGATGTCCAGGCCCTCGTTGAACAGGTCCACGGAGAAGATGACCTGAAGCTTCCCTTCACGCAGGTCGGACAGCGCCCGGGCACGCACGTCAGCGGGAGACTCACTGTCGAGCGCCATGGCCTGGAAACCGGCCGCGCGGAAGAAGTCCGCCATGAAGCGGGCGTGCGCCTTGGTCACGCAGAAGCCGAGCGCCCGCATCGCGCCGGGCCGGGAGACCTTGTCCCGGATCTGCTTGACCACGATCCGGGCGCGCGCGTGGTTGCCCGTGTAGAGGTTGCCGAGGTCCTGGTCGGCGTACGAGCCCTGCTGCCACCCCAGGTTGGTCAGGTCCGTACCGTCCGGGATGCCGAAGTAGTGGAAGGGGCACAGGAGATCGTTTTCCAGGGCCTCCCACAGCCGCATCTCGGCGGCGATGCGGCCCTCGAAGAACTCGTCCTGGACGTTACGCCCGTCCATACGCTCGGGTGTGGCGGTGAGCCCCAGCAACTCCTGCGGCCCGAAGTGGTCGATGACGCGGCGGTAGGTGGTGGCCGTGGCGTGGTGGAACTCGTCGATGACGATGACGTCGAAGTGGTCCCGGGCCAGTTGCTCAAGGCGCTGTACGTTCAGTGACTGGACGCTCGCGAACACGTGATCCCATGCGCGGGGTTCCATGCCGGCGTGGAGAAGCTCACCGAACGAGGCGTCGTCCAGCACCTCCCGGTAGGTGCGCAGCGACTGCCTGAGAATCTCCTTGCGGTGGGCGACGAACAGCAGCCGCGGCCGTCCGCCGTCTGTCTGACCGCACAGGCTGCGGTAGTCGAGAGCAGCCATCACGGTCTTTCCGGTGCCGGTGGCCGCGACCAGCAGGTTCCGGTGCCGTCCGCGGATCTCGCGCTCGACGGTGAGCCGCTCCAGCATGTCCCGCTGGTGCGGGAAGGGGCGCACCTCCAGGCCGGAGAGGTTGATCTTCAGGTCGGTGGTCGAGCCGGTGCCGCTCGCCTGCGCAAGGGCCTCGTCGAGGCGTTCCCCGTGCAGGTCGGGATCGTACGTCTCGAAGGCGGTGTCGTTCCAGTACGCGTCGAAGGTCGCCTCGAACTTGTCCAGTACCGCGGGCGTGGCGATGGAGGACAACCGGACGTTCCACTCCAGGCCGTCGAGCAGCGCCGCTCGGGACAGGTTCGAACTGCCGACGTAGGCGGTGTCGAAGCCCGTCTCGCGCCGGAACAGCCAGGCCTTGGCGTGCAGGCGGGTGGAGCGGATCTCGTAGTTGACCTTGACGGTGGCACCGAAGTCGCGGACCAGGCGGTCGAGCGCGTGGCGGTCGGTGGCACCCATGTAGGTGGTCGTGATGACCCGGATCTTCACACCTCGCTCCTTGGCGGAGCGCAGGGCGTCTTCCAGGACGCGGATGCCGTACCACTTCACGAACGCGCAGAGCAGGTCGATCCGGTCCGCCGTGGCGAGCTCGGCCCGCAGCTCAGACCCCAGGCTCAGGTCCTCCGGCGAGTTCGTGAGCAGAGATGTCTCGGAGAGGGGAGTGAGGGGACGGATGGCGTAGGCCCCGGGCGCTTCCTGCTTGGCGAGGGCGAGCAACTGCCGGGGACCCTCGGCGACGGTGCTGAGGGGATCAGCGTCGCCCTGGTCCGGGGCTTCGCTCGCCAGCGACTTCAGGACCTGGTTGGCGAACGGGACCTGCTGGTGAGGCGGGAGCTGGTGGAGCCTGCGGGCGACCACGTCACTAATGTGGCGCGCCAGGACGTGGGGCGAGGACTCGGCGCTGACCTCAGCGTCGACGGCCTTCCACCCCGCGGACTCGAGCCGCTCCAGCTCGTCCTGCACGCTGTGGGTGATCAGCTTCTCGTACACCCCGGCGACCGGCTGCGCCAGATCCCCCGCTTCCGCCACCATGTCCCCCTCGGCCACGCGTCAATGTGCTTCTGTTCTAACAGGAGCCACTGACAACCGGAGCCGAAGCGGGGAACGAGAACGAGCTCCCCCCGGACTCACCTTGGGCCCCACCCTGGGCACCAGGAAGAAGTGCTGTGACGGACGTGCCGGACTCTCAGGCGGTCGCCGCCGCCTCGGGCGTCCCGTGGCACTCCCCGTAAGCCCGTCCCGACCCGCACCAGCACCCCGCACCCCGCTGGGGCGGCCAGGCCTCAGCCCGGCCCCGGGCCGCCAGGGTCGTCGCGTACTGCGGGAGCAGGGTCGCGTCCGACGGGGAGGAGCCCTCCGAGGCGGCGAAGGCCTCGTAGGACGGGACCGTGCCGGTGACGATGCCCAGGTTGGGGGTGCCCGAGGAGGCGAGTTCGCGCAGGGACGTCTCTATCGTCGCCAGGTGGGCCTCGTAGGAGGGGTACTCCGTGGCCAGGTCCGGGTAGTCCGTGACCAGCTCCGACAGTTCCCCGGCCGGCCAGTGGAGGACGGCCACCGGGAAGGGGCGGGAGAGGGCTTCGCGGTAGGCGCCCAGCTCCGCACGGAGGCGGTTGATCTCCGCTTCCAGCTCCGCCGGGTTCTCCGAGCCCAGGGACCAGATCCGCTTCGGGTCGTGCAGCTCGTCCAGGGAGACCGAGAACGAGTGCAGGGTGTCGGCCACCCCGTCCCACTCGTCGTGCGTGAGGCCCAGCATGCGCCGCACCCGGTGGCGGCCGAAGAGCAGCGGGCGCGTGGCGTACGGGGGCTCCGCGACGTCCGTCAGCAGCAGCTTCGTCCCCTCCGTGAACGTCTCGTGGGCCGCCTCCAGCTCGTCGTGCGACTCCAGGGCCTCCGCGACGATCACCCAGGGGGCCGGGTCCCGGGGAGCGGAGGTGCGGACACCGTCGATGATCGCCCTGGCCTCCGCCTCGTGGTCGTACTCCCACAGGTTCGACGCCTTCAGGGCGCGCACCAGGTAGGGGTTCTCCAGGCCGTCGGAGGAGGACAGCAGGCGGTCGTAGAGCGTCGTCGCGGCGGGGCGGTCGCCGGACAGTTCCAGGTGGGCCGCGGCCTGGAGGAGCAGGGCTTCCGCGTCCTCGGGGTACAGGCCGGCGGTCCGCTCCAGGCGGGCCGCTTCGGCGGCGTGGTCGACGTTTTCGGCAGGCGTGTCGGGGCGCATGGGTGACACCGTACTGCCGTGCGGTGACAAAAGTGAGATATCTGCAGGCCAGAGTGGTCGTACGGGCTCCGGGGCCCGGGGCGCGCCCCGGTGGTCGGCGCCGTCGTACGCCGTCATGCCTCTGCGCCCTCATGTGCGTACGCCCTCGGGGCCGTACACCTGGTGCCCGACGGACACGTCGGCCCTGTCCTGGCACGCGACAGCCGCCAGCCACGCCAGGCAGGCGGGCGCCTTCGTGCCGCTGCCTCACCACGGCTACTCGCCCCACCGGAGTGCACGTCCCCCTCCTGGCTCGTCGCAGGGGGACGTTTGCCGGAAGGGGCGCGACTCCGAGACACCCCCAACTACCCGTCTGTGGCACGCATCTTTGCGTGTGCTTGACCCCGCCCATACTCCCCGTATAACCGCTCTCCCTAGGGTCGGTCGGGTTGGCATCTGCACAGAGTGAAGCGACGTACGTACGGGGGATGGGCGGCATGTCGGACCTGAGGAAGGAAGCCGCGTCGATGCACAAGGCGGCTTCCGGGCTGCGGGCGGTGGGGCATCACACGGCGAAGCCCTTGCAGGAGTTCAAGGCCGCCGCGCACGACCTGGACGCGCTGGGCGCGCTGGGTTCGCTGATGCACGCCAAGAGCCAGGTGCGCGAGGGGATGGACACGCTCGCGAAGCTGACGAAGCAGCTGGACGAGGAGTGGCAGGGGGAGGCGAAGCTGATGGGCGAGGTGTCCGACGCCTTCGACCTGCTGGACGTGCTGCTGGCCGCGGCGCAGAAGAAGGACTGAGGGCTCGTGGTCGACCTCAATCCGCTGCACTACGTCAACAAGTTCAACCACATGTTCGGCGACACGGTCGCCAGCGGGCTGGAGTTCCTCGGGATCTCCGATCCGGCCGTGGACCCCGACGGCGTGCGGGAGATCGCCAAGAAGTGGCGCCATCTGGCCGGCGGGCTGGACGGTGCCGCGGCCGCCGCGGAGAAGTCGCTGGCCGGTGTGGAGTGGGAGGGCAAGGCCGCCAAGGCGTTCGCCAAGCGCTCCAAGGCCGCCCGCAAGCAGGCCACGGACATGGCGCACGCCCTGCGCAAGGGCGCCAAGGCACTCGACGACTTCGCCGACAAGGCGCACGAGATGCTGTCCGAGATCGGCGTACTGCTCGCGGAGATCGCCGAGTTCGAGATCGCGGGCCTGGCCCTGGACGTCCTGACCCTGGGTGCCTCCTCGGTCGCCTCCAGCCTGATGGCCGGTGAACGGGCCCTGAAGGTGGTCGCGTTGATCGGGCGGATCGAGGAGGAGGGCACCGCCCTGGGCGCGGTCGTCCGGGGTGTGCTGGAGGTCATCCGGAACGTGGAGCGGGCGCTGAAGGCGCTCAGGGAGGTCCGCGGGGTCGCGGCGGCGGGGAAGATGGCCGCGGAGGGTATGAAGTTCTCCGCGTTCACGACCGCGCTGGAGGATCCGGGGGCATTCAAGGATCCGGAGAAGCTGGCCGGCATCCTCACCGAGGGCGCGCTGATGGGCGTCGGGTTCGGGGTGCTGGGCAAGGCGCTGGGCAAGGGGCTGAAGGCGCTGGGGCCGGCGGCGCTGGCCAAGCTCGGCAAGTCCCTGGGCCTGGACTGCGCGGCCTTCGAACGGCTCAAGCTGCGCCCTGGGTTCGACAAGCTGCCCGCCTCGATCCGCAACGCGTTGAAGAAGTTCGTCCGCGACCCGATCGACGTCGCGACGGGCGACATGGCTCTGACGCGGACGGATGTGACGCTGCCGGGGGTGCTGCCGCTGGTCCTGGAGCGGGTGCATGTGTCGTCGTACCGCTTCGGCGGCTGGTTCGGCCCGTCCTGGGCCTCGACTCTGGACCAGCGCATCCAGGCCGACGAGGAGGGTTTCGTCTACGCCGCCGCGGACGGCGCCCGGCTGTGCTTCCCGGTCCCGGACGCCGAGACCGGCGAGGGCGTCCGCCCGGAGACCGCCGGTTCTCGGCTGCTGCTGTCCTGGGACGAGGAGACGGACGGCGCGCTGCGGATCACGGACCCCGACACCGGGCTGATCCACGTCTTCCACTCCCCGGTGGCGGCGGCGGGTGACATGGCCGTCGACCTGCCGCTGCAGCACATCCAGGACCGCAACGGCAACCGCATCACCGTCGAGTACGACCGCGGCGACATCCCGGCGCGGGTGGTGCACTCCGGCGGATACCGCATCGCCCTGGACCACGACGCGTCCGCCTCACGCGTCACCGGCCTGCGCCTGCTCGACCCGGACGCGCCCGAGGGACCGGGCATCACGCTGCTCACCTTCGGCTACGACGAGACCGGCCGCCTGACGGAGGAGACCAACTCCTCTGGCCTGCCGCTGCGCTACACCTACGACCCCGACGGCCGCATCACCTCCTGGACCGACCGCAACGACACGACGTACTGGTACGCCTACGACGAGCGGGGCCGGGTGACCGCCACGGGCGGCACGGGAGGCGCCCTCGCCTCCACCCTCACCTACGAGGACGCGACCCGCACCACCCGGGTGACGGACTCGCTGGGGCATACGCGGGTGTACGAGCACAACGAGGCGCTGCGGTTGGTTCGGGAGACCGACCCGCTTGGAAATTCCACTCACCAGGAGTGGGATGAAGATCACCGACTGACAAGCGTCATTGACTCCCTTGGGTACGTCACACGATATCGTTACAGCCGCAGCGGTGATATTGCGGCAATAGTTCGGCCGGACGGCCGAGAAGTCCGCGCTGAACATAACGCTTTGGGGCTCCCCATCGTCATCACGATGCCGGATGGCGGCGTCTGGCGTCAGGAGTATGACGAAAAGGGGAACCGCACAGCCGTCACTCAGCCGACGGGAGCCACTACGAGCTACGTCTATGACTCCCAGGGAGGATTGCGCTCTGTCACCAACGCGCTGGGGGAGACCACATTCGTTCAATGCAATCGCGCAGGACTACTCGTTGGAGTCACTGATCCGCTAGGAGCGAGTGGCTCCTATAAGCGTGATGCCTTCGGCCGCCCTACCAGTATCGTCAGCCCGCTGGGGCACGCGACCCAAATACAGTGGACTGTGGAGGGAAAGCCGTCCTGTCGTACAGCTGCCGATGGCACCCATGAAACCTGGGAGTACGACGGCGAGGGCAACTGCGTTTCGCACCGAGATGCCCAGGGTGCGGTCAGTTGCTTCGAATATTCCTACTTCGACCTTCTCAAGGCTCGCACAGACCCAGGTGGAGCGCGTTACGAATTCGAGCACGACACGGAACTACGCCTGACCAAGGTAACCAATCCGCACAACTTGACGTGGAGTTACGGCTACGACCGGGCTGGCAGGCTTGTCAGGGAGACAGACTTTGACGACCGTCAGGTGACCTATGGCTATGACGTGGCCGGAAGGGTGATCTCTCGAACCAACGCGTTGGGAGAGACGTCATTCGAACTCAACGCTCTGGGACAGGTTGTTCGTAAGAACGCGATGGGTAAGGTCACGAGCTTCTCCTACGACCTCACCGATGGTCTGGCGCAGGCTAGTAATCCCGACGCAACGATCACTTTGTCTCGTGACCATCACGGGCGCCTTCGTGAGGAGACGGTCAACGGTCGCACAATTAGCTACGAGTACGACGTGCTCGGTCGCCGCATCGCGCGTACAACTCCGTCCGGAGCGCGAACGACGTGGGCTTATGATTCCGCGGGGAATTGCACCCGAATGGTGGCATCGGGTCGCCCGATTGAATTCGACTATGACATGTCGGGGAGAGAAGTAACGCGTTCGATTGATGGTGGTGCTCTCACCATGGCGCATGCGTATGACGCCGTGGGCCAATTGAGCAGGCACTCGGTTATGGGGTCGACAGGATCTCTCCTACAGCAGCGCGAGTACACGTATGGTGCCGGAGGCAGCCTTGTAGCCGTGGACGACATGACCTCGGGAACCTGGCGCTTCGATTTGGACACCGTCGGCAGGGTGATCTCGGTCCAGGCAAACAATTGGACGGAGCGTTACGCATATGACGAAGTAGGTAACCAGGCGAGAGCCGAGTGGCCGGCAGTGCACCCTGGCCAAGAGGAAGTGGGCGCGCGCTCTTACGTAGGTACTCACCTGATGAGCGCCGGCCGTGTGCATTATGAATACGATGCGTTGGGTCGCACGACTGTCCGACGCAAAGATCGTATATCGCGGAAGCCTGACATGTGGCGGTACTCGTGGGACGCAGAGGACCGCTTGAAGTCGGTAGTGACTCCGGATGGCACGCGTTGGCGGTACGAGTACGACCCTCTCGGGCGCCGCACAGCCAAGATCCGGTTGGCAGGTGGAGCAGAATCGGTCGTCGAGCGGGTCGATTTCGTTTGGGACGGTGTCACCCTATGTGAGCAGAGCACCACATCCCTGAGTGCACCAACACCCGTCGTTCTAACTTGGGATCACAAGGGCCTGCGGCCCATAGCGCAAACTGAACGAATTGTCGCTTCTGATTTGGATCCGAAGGAGGTCGCTTCACGCTTCTTCGCGATTGTCACAGACCTGGTAGGAGCTCCGACTGAGCTTCTTGACGGGGACGGTCGTGCAGCCTGGCGCACCCGAAGCACGGTCTGGGGTGTGACGGCCTGGTCGCGGGACAGTGCCGCCTACACTCCGCTTCGGTTCCCAGGTCAGTACTACGATCCTGAGACGGGACTCCACTACAACCATTTTCGCCACTACGATCCAGAAACCGCCAGGTATAGCAGTCCGGATCCGCTGGGCCTCAGCCCTGCCCCCAATCCAACGACTTATGTAGTCAACCCTCACAGCTGGGTGGACCCTCTCGGACTAAGCCCCTGCCCTAAACGGATCGAAGGAGGCGGATGGGATCTCAGGGGGCACAACCCTATGAGTGTTATTCCGAGTGATGCAGAAAAGAGGATACTCACTCCGGATCCGAATGGTGGGGCGCAGAAGGGCGTTGAGTTCAAATGGAAGGATCCGGAGACCGGGAATACTGTTCGCCTGCGAATCCATGATGCTGATGGAACTGCCCCAGCGGGCTCCAATGCTGCAAATGGGGACGTCTACAGGATTTCTATCGCTGGAAAGTATCAAGATGAAGCAGGCAACTTGTATCACAGGCAGGTCCACAATCCGAACAGTCCGCATTATAATCCCGATGCGGCCAACTCGACGCATATACCATGGCCCGTGCAATTTCCGCTTCCCTACTAGTCGGAGGGGTGTAATGCCATGAAAGCAGAATCAATGATCGAACTGCTTCGATTGATCGCGCATGTGGATCCGAAGTGTCGGGAAGAAGGGGCCGACCGTGCGGCTGATTGGGCCGCCGGACTGCCTCGGTCCGAAGCCACGACATTGGCCACGGTATTGGCGGCTAGTGCGGCATGCGAAGAGGACCTGGGTGCTCTTGAGGCGCAACTCCATGCAATCCTGGAAATCTCGTCCACTGGTCAGGTAAACGTTGAAAACCTGCAGTACCTGCAGCAGATTGATCGGACTGCCGTTACCGAAGAGATTCGGCAGTATGTCGCCGATCTCCTGGAAGAGTAAGGCAGTCGGGAGCGGTGTGGCTCTGCGCAAGATGGTTCATGCGCGAGGCAATGGCTGGGAGCTCTGACAAGGTCAAAGCAACCCTGTGGGCATGTTCCGAATATCGTCGACGCCAGGATTCGATTGATTGATTTCAGCTGGCGTGGCCCTACGGTGACCCTACGGATAAACCTTCCTTACTTTCCGAATTCAGTGCCGCTGTGGCAGTGGATTTATGCCTGGGTGGATATGGGGCAGTGTCAATTTCAGTTCCTGGGAGTGGACTGCCCTTGCGACCGCGCAGGCGAGGAGAGCAGAGCCGGCCGCCGCGGTACCGGCAAGAGTCACAGTCGCGGAGAGGCTGCCAGCATCGAACAGCGCGAGGTGAAGAACCAGGAGCACAAGCAAGCCGCCGACCCACACCCCGCCCCGACTCCGAAACACGCACACCTCCCCGCCTCGACCTAGCCCCAGCAGGACCGAACTCGTCTGCGGGCCCAGCCCGGCCCCGCCCCCGTGAGGTCGAGCAGCTCGCCGAGTTGCTCCAGCCGCTGTTCCACGCCTCGGCGGCCGCCGCCGCGATCGTCCTGTTCACCGCACTCGTACGGCTGCTCGTGCATCCGCTGTCCCGGGCCGCCGCGCGAGGGCAGAAGGCGCGGGCCGCGCTTCAGCCGCGGGTCGCCGAGTTGCGGAAGAAGTATCGAAAGGAGCCGGAGAAGCTTCAGAAGGCGGTGCTGGAGCTGCATGCCGAGGAGAAGGTGTCGCCGTTGTCCGGCGTTCTGCCGGGGCTTCTGCAACTGCCTGCCTTCTTCGTGCTCTACCAGTTGTTCTCCAGCACGACGATCGGCGGTGGCGCCAACGCGCTGCTCGGGCATCGGCTGCTCGCCGCGCCCCTCGGTGGGCGGTGGGCCGACGCCCTGGCGCGGGGAGGGGTGTTCGGGGCTGCCGGGCTCGTCTACGTCGGGCTCTTCGTGGTCGTCGCGGGCGTGGCGACGCTCAACCTCGTCCGCGCCAGGCGGGCGGCCGCGGTGAACAGCCCCGTGGCGGTGGCCGGCGACGAGCAGGTACCCGGGCTCGCGGTGGTCGGGAAGGTCGCGCCGTTCCTGTCCTTCTTCACCCTTGTCACCGTGGCCGTCGTGCCACTTGCCGCCGCGCTGTACGTGGTCACCAGTACGGCGTGGAGCGCCGTCGAGCGGGCCGTGCTGTATCGGTGAGCTGACGGGGGCTGGGCGGCCCGCGTCCACCCTCCGTGGTCCAGTACGTGAACCGGGTCTTGCGGACTGGACTTCGGGCTTGGACGATCGACCAGTCCTCCGATCGCGGGCCGTCCGCCGCACCCGGGTCGTCCTCGTCGGCGGACCGCCGCGATCGAGGGAGTTGGGGAACATGAAGCTGCTGCGAGTCGGTACGGCCGGGGCGGAGCGGCCCGCGCTGCTGGACACCGAGGGGACCCTGCGGGACCTGTCGGGTGTGGTCGCGGACATCGACGGCTCGCTGCTCGCGGACACCGCGGCGCTGGAGCGGATCCGTGCCGCCGCCGATGCCGGGGAGCTGCCCGCGCTGGACGCGGCGGGGCTGCGGATCGGGCCGCCGCTGGCGCGGATCGGCAAGATCGTGTGCATCGGGCTGAACTACCACGACCACGCCCGTGAGACCGGCGCCGAGCCGCCGGCCGAGCCGGTGGTCTTCTTCAAGGCGCCGGACACCGTGGTCGGGCCGTACGACACCGTGCTCGTGCCCCGCGGGTCCACCAAGACCGACTGGGAGGTGGAGCTCGCGGTCGTCATCGGGCGTACCGCCCGTTACCTGGAGACGGACGAGGAGGCGCTCGCTCACGTCGCCGGGTACGCCGTCGCGCACGACGTCTCCGAGCGGGAGTTCCAGATCGAGCGGGGCGGGACCTGGGACAAGGGGAAGAACTGCGAGACGTTCAACCCGCTGGGGCCCTGGCTCGTGACGGCGGACGAGGTGCCCGATCCGCAGGCTCTATCGCTGCGTCTGTGGGTCAACGGGGAGCTGAAGCAGGACGGCAGCACCGCCGAGCAGATCTTTCCCGTCGCCGAAGTCGTGCGGTACGTCAGTCAGTTCATGACGCTGTATCCGGGGGACGTCATCAACACCGGGACGCCGGCGGGGGTCGCGATGGGACGGCCCGAGCCGAAGCCGTACCTGCGGGCCGGGGATGTCGTCGAGCTGGAGGTTTCGGGGCTCGGGCGGCAGAGGCAGGAGTTGAAGGGCGCCTGAGGGGCGGGGGCTGCGGTGCGGAGGGAGGTGCAGGCGCGTCGTGGCCGGTCGCGCAGTTCCCCGCGCCCCTTTGCGCACTTCCCCGCGCCCCCTCGCGCAGTTCCCCGCGCCCCTTCAGGTCGGTCCGGTCACGCCAGTAGAGACGCCAGCCTGCGCCACTCGTCCCACGGGAGGGCGTCGCGGTCGGTGGTGTCCGTGACCACCTGAAGGGCCACGTGGTCCGCGCCCGCCGCCCGGAACTCCTCGACGCGCTCGCGGACCCGGCCGTCGTCGCCCCAGGCGAACACCGCGTCGACGAGGCGGTCGCTGCCGCCGTCCAGCAGGTCGTCCTCGGTGAAGCCCAGGCGCAGGAAGTTGTCGGTGTAGTTGGGGAGCGCCAGGTACATGGCGAGGTAGGCGCGGGCCACCTCCCGGGCCCGGGTCGGGTCGGACTCCAGGACGACCTTGAACTCCGGGGCCAGGAGCGGGGCTTCGCCCAGGATCTCGCGGGCCCGCGCCGTGTGCTCCGGCGTGACCAGGTACGGGATCGCGCCCGCCGCCCGGTCCCGGGACAGCTCCAGCATCCTGGGGCCGAGGGCGGCCAGCACCCGGCGCTCGGCGGGTACGCCGGCCCGGTCCAGCTCGTCGAGGTAGCCGACCATCGCCGAGTACGGGCGGCGGTACTGTTCGGCGAGCTTGGCGTGGCTCACCCCGAGACCCAGCACGAACCGGCCGGGGTGGGCCGCCTCCAGTTCGGCGAAGCCGGACGCGCTCGTCTCGGCGTCGTGCTGCCAGATGCTCTGGATGCTGGTGCCCACGGTGAGCCGCGAGGTCGCCGCCAGCAGCGGGGCGGCGTTGCCGGCGGCGCTGCTGCCGCCGAGCCAGGCGGTTCCGTAGCCGAGGGACTCCAACTCGGCTGCGGCCTCCTCGATCTCGCCGCGCCGGGCCGGGTTCTCCGACCGGAGGCCGACGCTCCAGACGCCGTACCGTCCGACCGTCTGCTTCAGGGCGGGTGTCGTGTCACTCATCGGTGGTCCATCCCTCCGGGCGGGGTGCCGTGATCATCACGTGTGCAGCCACCCCAACCCGAGGGGACGCGCCGGTAATCCCCGACACGCTCACCGGTCGAGGAAACGCTCCAGTGCCTCCACCACGAACCGGTGGTCCTGGAGCTGCGGCAGCCCGGACACCGTGACCGCGCCGATCACGCCTACGCCCTCGACGGTGATCGGGAAGGAGCCGCCGTGCGCCGCGTAGACGTCGGGGTCGAGCCGCGAGGAGTCCTCGAAGGTCGTGCCCTTGGCCCGGAAACGGGCGCCCACCAGGTACGACGCGGAGCCGTAGCGCTCCACCACCCGGCGCTTGCGGGCGATCCAGGCGTCGTTGTCGATGGTGGAGCCGGGCAGGGCCGCGTGGAAGAGCTGCTGGCCGGCGCGGTGGATGTCGACGGCGACCGGGGCCTGCCGCTCCCGGGCCAGTTCCACCAGCAGGGAGCCCAGCGCCCAGGCGTCGTCGTGGTCGAACCGGCGGAACACCAGGCGGCGCTCCTGCGCTTCCAGTTCCTCCACGCTCGGCGTGGTCTCGGGGGCGGACTCAGGAGTGGGCTTCGCCGTGGGCCGCGCGGTGGGCTTCGGGGTGCCGGTCACAGCGTCACCTCCACGCGGTCGCGGGCCGAACGGCGGGCGGCCTCCAGGACGTCGAGTGCGGCGGCCGCCTCCAGGGCGGTCACCGGGTTCGGGGCGCCGTCGTGGAGTGCGGCGGCCACGGCGGCGTAGTACGCGGGGTAGTCGCCGGGCAGGGTCGGTACGGGGCGGCCGCCGCCGGTCACCGGGGACTCCCCGGCGCCGAGCCGGCCCCAGAGCTCCTCGGACTCGGTGCCCCAGTCGGGCGCCGTGCCGGGGCGCCGGCCCTCGCGCAGGGCCGGCTCCTGCGGGTCGAGGCCGTACTTCACATAGCCCGCCCGCGAGCCCAGGACCCGGAAGCGCGGGCCGAGCTGGGCGGTGGTGGCGGAGACGTAGAGGTGGGAGCGGACACCGCTCGCGTGCGTGAGGGCGATGAAGGTGTCGTCGTCGGCCTCGGCACCCGGGCGGCGCACGTCCGACTCCGCGTACACGGCGGTCGCGGGGCCGAACAGGACGAGGGCCTGGTCGACGACGTGACTCCCGAGGTCGTAGAGCAGACCGCCGATCTCCGCGGGGTCGCCGGACTCGCGCCAGCCGCCCTTCGGCCGCGGCCGCCACCGCTCGAAACGGGACTCGAACCGCCATACGTCGCCCAGCTCGCCCTCGGCGACCAGCGCGCGCAGGGTCAGGAAGTCGTTGTCCCAGCGGCGGTTCTGGAAGACGGAGAGCAGCAGCCCCCGCTCCTCCGCCAGGGAGGCGAGGTCGCGGGCCTCGGCCGCCGTGCCGGCGATCGGCTTGTCCACGACCACGGGCAGACCGGCCTTGAGGGCGGCCGCGGCCAGCGGGACGTGCGTCTTGTTCGGGGAGGCCACGACGACCAGGTCGAGTTCGTCGGCGCGGGCGAACAGCTCGTCGGGGGCGGCGGCGACGCGGACGTCCGGGAACTCCGCACGGGCCTGTGCCTGCCGCTCGGGGTTCGAGGTGACGACCGTGTCGAGGGTCAGGCCCTCGGTCGCGGCGATCAGCGGGGCGTGGAAGACGGAGCCCGCGAGGCCGTAGCCGACGAGGCCCACGCGGAGGGGAGTACCAGTCATGACTCTACTTTCGCAACGCTGTTGCCAAAGTGCAAGCGCGGGCCACAATGGGGGTGTGAACAGCGACAAGGGTGGCGCGGTGGCGGGCTGGAGCGGCACGGTGGCGGCGATGAGGGGAGCGACCGCGGGGGTGAATCTGCTGGCGCTGCGCAGCCACAACACCGCTCTGGTGCTCGATCTGCTGCGGGCCGCCGGGACGGACGGGATCAGCCGGCTGGAGCTCGCCGAGCGGACGGGGCTGACCCCGCAGGCGGTCAGCAAGATCACCGCGCGGCTGCGGGAGGAGGGGCTCGCGGCGGAGGCGGGACGGCGCGCCTCCACCGGGGGCAAGCCGCGCACGGTGCTGCGGCTGGTGCCGGAGGCGGGGCACGCGGTGGGCGTGCACGTCGACCGGGACGAGGTGCGCGCGGTGCTGGTCGATCTGAACGGCGCGGTGGTCGGGGAGCGGCGCCGCCCGCTGGATCTGGAGGCGGGGACGGGGGCGGAAGCCGTGGTGGAGGCCGTGGCACGGGAGGCCGAGGGCCTGGTGGCCCGGGTGGCGGGGGGAGGAGGGCGGCTGCCGGGCGCCGTGGGGCCGCCGTCCGAGGGGCCGCCGTCCGAGGGGCCGCCGTCCGAGGGGCTGTCGTCCGTGGGGCTGCCGCCCGGGGTGCCTGTGGCCGGAGTGACGGCGGCGGGGCAGATGGCGGCGGGGCAGGTGGCGACCGCGCAGGCGGTTGCCGGGCAGGTGGCGGCAGAGGGGCTCGCGCCTGAGATGCCGGTGACCGGGCAGGTGGCGGCCGAAGGGGCGGGGGGCGGCGAGGCGATGACGAGAGGGGCCGGGGATCGGTCCCCGGAGGCGGTCGGTGCGGTGCCGCTCGCCCGGGTCGGGTCCCTGCTCGGTGTCGGGGTGGCGCTGCCCGGTCCGCTCGACCATGTGCGGGGGGTGCTGCACCGGGTGACCGGGTTCCCGGAGTGGGACGGCTTTCCGTTGCGGGAGGCGCTCGCGCGGCGGCTCGGGGTGCCGGTCGTCGTCGACAAGGACACCAACGCGGCGGCGCTGGGACTGGCCGTCGCGGGGGAGGGCGGGGCGTTCGCGTACCTCCACCTCGGCACGGGACTCGGCGCCGGGCTGGTGATCGGCGGGAGCGTGCACCGGGGGGCGCGGACCGGAGCGGGGGAGTTCGGCCACCAGGTCATCCAGCTGGACGGGCCGCCGTGCGGCTGCGGCGACCGCGGCTGCATCGAGGCGCTGTGCCTGGCGGCCGTGGAGCGCGGGGAGACGGCGGAGGCGGCGCGCGTGCTCGGCGCCGGGGCGGCCAACCTCGTGGGGCTGCTCGACATCGACCTGGTGCTGCTCGGCGGCCGTACGGTCGCCGCCACCCCGGAGGTCTTCGTGGACGGCGTGGGCGCGGTGCTCGCCGCGCGGGCCCGGCGCGAGGGGGTGCCCGGCGGGGCCGTTCCCGTGCGGATCGCCCCCGGCGGTACGCGGGGGGTCGCGGAGGGCGCGGCCCAGCTCCTGCTCGCACCCCTGTTCGGCCGGGGCGACGGCTGACGGACGGTGGCCGTCGACGGGGCGAGCCCCCTGATCGCGACCACCGCCGGACCACCACCCCCCTCGGACCGCCCCGGCACCGGACGATCCCTGCCCCCGACCAACGCCCGGCCGCCCCGGCACCGGACGATCCCTGAGCCCGCCCCGCCGCCGGATCACCCCGGGTCCACTGCCGCCGGTCGGGTGGATCCGTACCGCCGTTCGTGGCCTGTGTCCGGAGTGGCTCCTCTGCCGGCCCGGTTCCTCCGGGATGTTCATGTGTTTATGCGACTGTGCACGCCCTTATCTCTCTGCCTTGCCGCAGCCGCCGTCCTCCTGTCCGGGCCGGCCCACGCCGACGCGCGTCCCACTTGCGCCGGGCCGGACGACCGCAGCTTCCCGATCACGACCCGCATCCACGGCGGTCCCGGCGCCTATGAGGCCGGCGGTGGATACGGCACCTTCCTGCTCGACCTCACCAACACCACCGACCGCACCTGTGCCGCCATCCACCCGGTGCTGGTGCTGGTCGACTCCCGGCACGCCCTCAAGGCCGGCCAGCCCCGCCTGGAGTTCTACGACGCCGGCCGCCCGCACCCCGTGCGCTTCTCGGCCACCGACCAGGACGAACTCGTCGGCCCCTTCGACGCGGGGCTCCCGGGCTTCACCGTCGAGCCGCACCGGACCGTCACCGTGAAGGTCCGGCTGGCGCTCACCTCCGACGCCGTGGCCAACGACGTCACCGCCAAGGCCGCCGTCGTGCAGCGGCACGAGGACGACGGGGACTGGGTGGGGCAGTCCAACGACTACCGCTTCCGCGTCCACGGCGCCCCGGCCATGGACGCGGCCAGTGACCCGCCGGCCAAGGACCCCCGCTCCACCGGGCGTCCCGACGCGAGTAAGGCTCCGCGCGCCACTACGACCCCCCAAGCGACCGGGGCCTCCGACCCCGCGGGCCGCCCCCGGCCCACGGCCGACTCCAGCACCGGCACCGGCAAGGGCACCGGCACCGCGCCGTCCCCGGCCCCCACCGCCTCGGACGACGGGCTGCCGTTCGCCGACGAGCTGGCCGGCACGGGCCTCGACACCCCGCTCGGCGTGATCACGGCCACGGCGCTGCTGCTCGCGGCCGGCGGCACGGTGGTGCTGACCTGGAGGCGCCGCTGATCCGGAGGCCGGAACCACCGCCCCGGAGGCACCGGAACCACCGCCCCGGAGGCACGGGAACCACCGGCCGTGGGGTGCGTGAGGAGCGGAATGCGGGGCACCGGAGACGGACCGTTCCGGCAAGATTCGGCCACTGGCTAGGCTGGGGCCACGCTGGCCCCGCGTACGGCAGGAGATCCCGCACATGGCAGACCGCAAGCCCATCGAGTCGTGGCTCACCGACATGGACGGCGTCCTGATCCACGAGGGTGTGCCGATCCCCGGCGCCGACGCCTTTCTGAAGAAGCTGCGTGAGTCCGGCAGGCCGTTCCTCGTCCTCACCAACAACTCCATCTACACCCAGCGCGACCTGCACGCCCGGCTGCGGCGGATGGGCCTGGAGGTGCCGGTGGAGAACATCTGGACCTCGGCCCTGGCCACGGCCCAGTTCCTGGACGATCAGCGGCCGGGCGGCAGCGCGTACGTCATAGGCGAGGCGGGCCTGACGACGGCGCTGCACGAGGTCGGGTACATCCTGACCGACCACGAGCCCGACTTCGTGATCCTCGGCGAGACGCGGACGTACTCCTTCGAGGCCATGACGAAGGCCGTACGCCTGATCAACGACGGGGCCCGGTTCATCGCCACCAACCCGGACAACGTCGGCCCCTCGGCCGAGGGCGCGCTGCCCGCCACCGGCTCGGTGGCGGCACTGATCACGGCCGCCACCGGCAAGAAGCCGTACTTCGTCGGCAAGCCCAACCCGCTGATGATGCGGGCCGGGCTGAACGCGATCGGCGCGCACTCGGAGACCTCCGCCATGATCGGCGACCGGATGGACACCGATGTGCTCGCGGGCCTGGAGGCCGGGATGCGGACCTTCCTGGTGCTGACCGGCGTCACGCGGCCGGAGGAGGTCGACCGCTACCCGTACCGGCCCTCCATGGTCGTCGACTCCATCGCGGATCTCGTCGAGCGGGTCTGACCGGCCGCTCAAACCTCCCCTCACCCGCATGGAGCAGCGCGGCCGTCGCCGCGGATGCGGGGACCGGCCCCCGGAGGTGTGCTGGAACCCGGAGGTATCACGATGGGTTCACTTCACCTCACTCTCTGTACGGAGGCTCTGACGGCCGTCGCGTTCCTGCCCCGGGCGCTCGGTTCGTCCCGGAGCGGGGGAAGCCGTCCGGCCGACCGCAGCCGGGGGGCGGACGGAGGAGGCGATCACGGTGTCCGACGGTGAGCGCTCCCTCGCCACCGGCCGGCTCCTGGCGGGCCTGGCCTGGGTGGTGCTGCTGCTCGGGCTGTGGCTGTGGGGACGCGATCTGACCGACGCGCGGCCGCAGTCGACGGGACCCGCCATCGGGGACATGGCCGCGGTCGGACGCCCCCCGCAGGACGACCGCCTGCCGCCTGCCGCCGCGCCGCTCAGGGGCGCCCTGCCGCAGGCACTCGACATCCCCGACCTCGGCGTGCGCGCGCCGGTGGTGGCCCGCGGCCTGGACGGGCGGGGCGCCGTCGAGCCGCCGCCGGCCGACCGTCCCCTCCTCGTGGGCTGGTACGGCGACGGGGTGCGGCCGGGGGCGCCCGGGACCGCGGTCCTGGTGGGGCGCTCCGGCACCGGGACCCGGCCCGCCGTGTTCGCCCGGCTCGGCGCGCTGCGCCCCGGCGCGACGGTCCGCGTGCTCCGTGACGACGGACGGGCCGCCGCTTTCACCGTCGAGGACGTCAAGGTGCTCACCCGGGACCCCGGCCCCGCCTCAGGCCCGGCCCTCGAGCCCGCCCCCGCCCCCGAGTCCGGCCCCGGCCTGGACCCCGCCCCCAGGTCCGGCCCCGCCTCCGCCTCCGATCCCCGGCCCGCGCACCCCCGGCAGGCCCCCACCCCAACCCCCACCCCCCACCGTTCGGACCGCGCCGAGCTGCGGCTGATCACCTGTGAAGGTGCCGTCGGCCGCGCGGACGGCGGCTGTGCCGCGGACGTGGTGGTGTCGGCGTACCTCACCGGGACCGTTCGCTGAGGTCCCCCGGCCCGGTCGGCGACCCGCTCCCCCTGGAGCCGCCGGCCGGGCCGGTCCTCGACCGCGTCGCGCGCGGGCTGCGGGAGTAGCCCGGCGACCGGCGCGGGAGGCCTCGGGCCTCCTGCGCGGGCGGTGCGCCGCGGCGGTGGGCCGGGACCGTGTGGCACGACTGTAGAACGCGCGAACAGCCATGGCCTAGAGGTGAGTTGACGCATGGCCCCGGGGCGGTGGGTGTTGGCGCCGCGTTGCTCGGGGAGCCCGCCGTCGCCCCACCGGCTGTGTCAGCATGGTGCCTTGGCCGACCGCACCAAGGGGGAGTGGGATGTACGGCATGAGGGGGGTTTTCTCGTGCGCCCCTTCGGCGGGGGTACGGGCGTCCGCGGCGGTGCTGGGGGCGGCGCTGCTGGTCGCGGGGTGTTCCTCGGAGGGCGGGGGTGAGAAGGACGGCGGCAGGGGCGCGGGCGCCACGATCACCCAGCAGCCCCGGGAGGCCGACCCGTTCTGGGTGAACCCGGACAGCAACGCGGCCCGGCAGGTCGCCGCCCACGTCAAGGCGGGCCGCAGGGCGGACGCCGAGCAGATCCGGAAGATCGCCGCGCAGCCGACGGGTGAGTGGATCGGCCCGGAGAACCCCGAGGCGGAGGCGCGCGGCTTCACCGAGGCCGCCGACCGGGCGGGCCGCACCGCGCTGCTCGTCCTGTACGACGTCCCGCACCGCGACTGCGGCCAGTACTCGCAGGGCGGTGCCGCCGACGGCGACGCCTACCGGGCCTGGGTCGACGGGGTGGCCCGGGGCATCGGGGACCGCGCCGCGACCGTGATCCTGGAGCCGGACGCCGTGCTGCACCTGGTGGACGGCTGCACCCCGGCCCAGTACCAGGAGGAGCGCTACGACCTCCTCAAGGGCGCGATCGGCAAGCTGAAGTCGCTGCGGAACACCAAGGTCTACCTGGACGCGGGCAACGCCGGCTGGGGCCACCCCGACCAGATCTTCCAGCCGCTGCGCCGGGCCGGCGTCGACCGGGCCGACGGCTTCGCGGTCAACGTCTCCAACTTCTACTCCACCGGGGAATCCATCGCCTACGGCAAGCGGCTGTCCGCCAAGATCGGCGGCAAGCACTTCGTCGTCGACACCAGCCGCAACGGCAACGGCCCGTACACCGGCGGTGATCCGGGCGAGCGCTGGTGCAACCCGCCCGGCCGGGCGCTGGGCGAGCCGCCGACGGTCAGGACGGACGACCCGCTGGTCGACGCCTACCTGTGGGTCAAGCGCCCCGGCGAGTCCGACGGCACCTGCAAGGGCGGGCCGAAGGCGGGGGACTGGTGGGCCGACTACGCGCTCAGGCTGGCCGAGGCCACCCGGTAGTCCTCCGGCCCGTCGGGTTCGTCGGCCCGGCGGTTCTCCGTACGCCACCGGGGGCGCCCTTCGCGACGGAGGGCGCCCCCGATGACGTGGAGGGGTTTCTAGGGCACCCTGACCCACTGCGCCTTGCTGGGCGTCCCCTGGCCGTCGTCCACGAACAGCATGTACCAGCCCGACTGCACCAGGTTCCGGTTCTTCGGCACCGTCACCGTGATCCGGTCGCCGGAGGCCTTGAAGTCCAGGGCGATCGAGCGCTGGTCGACGTCCGTGACGTGGGTGGAGGCGCTCGGGCGGATCATCCGCACCTTCCTGACGGCCGACGCGTGCCGCGAGGTGAACGTCCCGGACGCGCCGCGCGCGATGGTCCGCGGGCCGCCCGCCAGGGAGGGCCGCGCGCCGCGGTACAGATAGGGCGGCGTGTAGATCTCGATGCGCTGCTCGAAGGTGCCCGGCTTGGTGTTGGCCTTGTCGCCGTAGAGCGAGTCGGAGCCGAAGAACATCACCCGGCCGTCGGGCAGCAGGATCGAGCCCGAGTGGTAGTTGCGGCCCACCAGCGGGTCGGCGACCCGCTTGAACGTGTTGGCCGCCGGGTCGTACAGACGCGCCTGGTGGATGTTGGAGTCGCCGCGGCCCCGGTAGTCCTCCGAGCCGCCGGAGACCAGCACCGAGTCGTCCGGCAGGATCGAGGACTGCGGGTAGCGGGTGCCCTTCTCCAGGGACGGCCCGTCCACGAAGCGCGGGTTCCTCGCCTTCAGGTCGATGACCCGCGTCCTGCGGCTGGACAGCCTGGACTCACCGACCCCGCCGCCGCCGATCACCAGGAACCGCTCGTCCTGCGCCGGAGGCAGCAGGACCGTGCCGGAGGTCTCCATCATGTTCGCGTCGCTGAGTCCGGGCAGCCTGGTGAACCGGTTGCTGGCCACGTCCCAGACGCCCGGCTCGCGGCCCACGCCGTCCGGACCGTAGCCCGCGTTGGAGCCCGAGTAGAACAGC
Source organism: Streptomyces sp. NPDC086766 (assembly GCF_044746005.1). Taxonomy (NCBI): domain Bacteria; kingdom Bacillati; phylum Actinomycetota; class Actinomycetes; order Kitasatosporales; family Streptomycetaceae; genus Streptomyces; species Streptomyces sp. NPDC086766. The sequence continues at coordinate 158,040 of NZ_JBIVBI010000009.1, forward strand.
TTGCCGTTCTGCAGCAGGAACAGCGCCGGGTAGGTCGGGAACTGACGGATCTTCGGCGTGTACGCCCACTTCCGGGTCGTCGGGTCGAAGATCTCGTTCTTGCCCGGGACGAGCTGCCCGATGTCGTCGAGGCCGGAGACGCTGAGGATCCGCCCGTCGCCCAGGGTGGTGAGCGTCGGGTACCAGCGGGCCTCGTTCATCGGGTCGACCTTGATGTACCTCTCGGCGACCGGGTCGAACTCGAAGGCGTCCCGGATCCCCTGGAAGTCCTTCTTGTCGAGGGCGAGCTTCTGCGCGATGCCGTAGGTGTTGCGGGCGTCCACGCCGGTCAGGCCCTGGATGCGGTAGTTGTCCTGGGTGCCGGTCTCGTACCGGCTGCCGCTGCGCTGCGCCTCGACGTAGATGCGGCCCAGGCCCGGGTCGTTGCGCAGGAACCTGCCGGTGCCCCGGTCGAAGACCTTCTTCGCGCGCGGCACCAGGACGGGGTCCTTGGAGACGAAGGTCCTGCCGTTCGCCTTGCCGGTGAACCGGGTGCCCGCGGGCAGCGTGATCGGCTTGTCCGGGTTCTCGTTGTGGACGATCATCAGGCCGCCCGCCTTGGTGACGTCGCCCTTCAGCTTCTCGTACCGCTTGGTGCCGCCTGCGATCAGGATGTTGCCGTTGGCGAGCTGGGTGTGGCCGGTGCAGAACAGGTCCTTCGGCGTGGGCACCTTCTTGACGGTGCCCTTGACCGGGTCCCAGATCCGGCTGTCGAACCTCTTGGCGTCGAAGTTGGCCTGGTTGTTGCCCGAGCCCGCGACCAGCAGGACCTTCCCGGTGTGCAGCAGCACGGCGTGGATGGTGTCCTGACGGTACTTCTTCGGGAACTCGACGATGTCCCAGTGGCCGTTGGCGGCCTTGTACTCGGGCTTGTTGATCACGTACTGGTGGTAGCGCTCCGTGCCGAAGCGGTACAGCCACGGCCCGTTCATCCCGGCCAGCGCGATGACCACCACCGCGCCGATCCCGAGCCGACGGGCGCGGCGGAGGCCGGCCTGGTCCCTCATTCCTCACGACCCCCCGGTCCACCCAGGGCGATCTGCATGGTCTGGCCGCCCTTACCCGTTTCTCCGGTCTCCCCGGCCGTCCCGTCCGCCGCGCTCCCGGCGTCCGGGGCGGCTGGGCCCGGCGGACCGTCCGGCCCGGCCCAGCTGGGCCGGGGCCGCGGAGGGTGCGCGGGGTGCGGCGACGCCGCGGCCGCCACGGAGGCCGGCGCTCCCGGCGCGGGCGGGTGCGCCGCGTACGCCGGCACGGCGTCCCGCGGCTCCGGCGCGGCGGCGGCCGCCGCGCGCCGGCGGCGTTCCTGCCGCAGCGTCCACCGCCAGGCGAAGATCGGGGACGCGGTGATCAGCAGGGCGAACGCGCCCCAGGTGATCATCGCCGGGTGGGAGTGCCCGAGGGCGAAGCCGGCGACGAGGGAGCCGCCGAAGACCAGGATGAAGAACCAGTGGACGCGGAACGTCCCGAAGAGGGTGTCGGGGCTGGCCGACTCGCCCTTCGGGGTCACCACGAACGTGCTCTTGCGGCGCAGCACGGCGTCCATCAGGGACCGGGCGTAGATCGGCGCCGACAGGGCCGACATCACCATGCCGGCCACTCCGCCGGAGCCCTCCGGCTCGTGCGGGGAGACGTTGTGCCGGCGGTTCCAGACGTACAGGCCGATCTGGAGCGCGGAGGCGTTGCCGTACAGCATCAGCCACACGGTCGGGTCGATGTTGACGCCGGAGGCGCCCAGGCCCAGGAACAGCGCGCAGCTCAGCGCGGCCAGGATCCAGTTGAGGGCCGACATCGGGTAGAAGATGATCATCATGGTGTAGTTGAAGAGCTTGCCGGGCGGCATCGAGCCGAAGCCCTTCCAGTACTGCTTGAGGATCGTCTCGTACGTCCCGCGCGACCAGCGCAGCTGCTGGGTGAAGAAGTCCGTCCAGGCGTTCGGGCCCTCACCGACCGCGAGCACGTCCGGGGTGTAGACCGACCGCCACTTGCGGCCGGTCGCCGGGTTCTTGGCGCGGTGCATCTCGAAGCCGGTGGCCATGTCCTCGGTGATCGAGTCGTACAGGCCGCCGATCTGCTTCAGCGCCCTGATGCGTACGGCGTTCGAGGTGCCGACGAACATCGGCGCGCCGTAGCGGTTGCCGGCGCGCTGGACGAGGGCGTGGAAGAGGAACTGCTGCGACTCGGCGGCCTTGGTGACGAACGTGTCGTAGTTGCCGTACACCTGCGGGCCGATGACGAAGCCGACGTCCGGGTCGCGGAAGTAGCCGAGCATCCGCTCCAGGTAGTTGGGCAGCGGGACGTGGTCGGTGTCGACGGAGGCGAAGAAGTCGTACGCGTCGCCGTGCGCCGCCAGCCAGGCGTTGTAGTTGCCGTGCTTGGTCCTGGCGCGGTGCGGCCCCTTGGGCTGGTTCCACCGTGCGACGCCCTTGCGGGAGAAGTGGTGGACGCCGAGCCGGGCGCAGACCTCCTTGACCTCCGGGTCGTCGCCCTCGTCGAGCAGCCAGACGTGCAGCAGGCCCCGGTGGCGCAGCCGTACGGCGGCCTCCAGGGTCCTGGTCACCATCTCCAGCGGTTCCTTGCCGGGCACGAAGGAGGTCAGGAAGGCGACCCGCGTGCCGGTCTCCGGGACCACCGGCACCGGGTCCCGGGCGACCAGTGTCGCGTGCGCGTTCGACAGTACGTTCATGCAGCGGAAGAACTCGATCAGGCCGATCGAGACCAGCATCACGGTGTCGAGCGCGGGCAGGAAGTCGTAGGCCGGGTAGTCCCGTTCGGTCCAGTGCTCCGGCTGCAGCAGCCAGCCCAGCAGGACCAGTGACAGCAGCGGGGCGGCGGCCAGCATCAGCGCCACCCGTATCCGGTGCGGTTCCTGCGAGATCAGCGATCGGTACCGCACCCGGTACGGCTTGTCCGGGTCGGGCTGGGTGAGGGGTCCTGCCAGGCGGCTGTAGTGCTCGTAGTCGTATCTCGGCAGGGTCCCCTTGATTCTCCGGAAGGTTCCGGTGGTGGTGCTCGTGGTGGCGCCCGCGGCGGTAGCGGAGCGCTGCGCGGGCGGCCTGGCGGTGGCCGCCGGTGAAGAAAGGTGAGTGTGTCCGGCGCCGGTCGGCGTCGACGTCATGAGTCATCCCCCCACACGCAAGGTCAGCGCGTGTTCGTTCGGTTGGTTCGCCTGCTTGAGGTCCCCCTGGACCGGCACAGGCCTCTGCGTGGTGGGCCGCAGGCACCACCCGTCCCTACCCCGTGGGCTGAGGACCGCGGCCATCCGGTTGCATGGCTGCCCCCCTCGGCAGCCATCGACGCACGGGGCCCCTTTTCCCCGTAGATCCGGCAACCGGCCCTTTACCCCCCAAGTGCCGCGCGAGGGCGGCAGCTCGGCGTCCAGGGTTCTACGGTGTCCAGCATGATCGCAAGATGCGAAACTCGGAGTTTACCGGTCATACGCGTGCATTGCGGCGCGAGAGGGTGACCTGTGAGCCGGTAGCGGACAGGCGGGCCCGGATGGTGCCGAAGTGGTCCCTCACCGCCTCCTCCGCCCGCAGGGAGTCGCCGGACCGGACCGCTTCGGGGCTCTCCCGGTGCTGCCCGCAGGTGACCCGCGGGTCCCCGGGCGCGTCCGCCGGATCCCGCTGGACCCGGTGGAACGCGTCCCGGAACGCCTCCAGGGCCTCGCTCTGCAGCACGTTGTCCAGGCCTCGGCAGAGGGTGGCGTGAAAGGCGCGGTCGGTCTCGGCGAGGTCCGCCCCGTCGGCGGCCTCCTGTTCCTTACGGGCGAGGAGCGACTCCGGTTCAACGAGGTGCGCCCCGGACAGCCGGGCGGCGAGCCGGGAGAGGAGTCCGGTCTCCATCGCCGCGCGCAGGTCCAGGAGTTGCCGCAGGGAGTCCTCGCCCCGGCGGTGCCCGGCCACCGTGCGGAAGGCGAGCCCCTCGGCCGTCGGGGCCGGCGACCTCGGGGAGGCCGGCCGGCGGTCGACGATCAGCTTCTTGATCCGCTCCTGGACGTCCCGCGCCGGCATGGCGGGAGGGTATCCGGCCGCCATAGGGGGAAGGCGGTGTTCCGGTCAAGCGGAGGGACGCGGAAACAGCGACGGCGAGCCGATCCGCGCTGTTTCGCGGACGTGGCTCGCCATCGTCGTCGTGCGCCGCCAGGGACTCGAACCCCGGACCCGCTGATTAAGAGTCAGCTGCTCTAACCAACTGAGCTAGCGGCGCCTGCTGACGTCGTTAACTCTACATGACGTGCGGAGGTGCTCCCGACCGGCCGTCCGGGCCTGGCGGCGGGCCCCGCCGGGGGTGGGCCCCGGGCGGCCCGCGTACGTCGTTCGGACCGCCGACATGCGCGTCCGGCGGGCGCTGGCGACACTGATCTGCGTACACCGTTCCGGACGTCTCACCCCGAGAGGTGAGGAGACGCGCACCCCGAGGAGACGCGCACCCCGTCGTACCCCCTGGCCGGCCGCACCCCGGCTCCGGCGCCCGCCCGGTGGGCGGCCCACTGTCCTGAACCGACCGGCGTGGAGGCTGGAGGCAGGTTTGAGTACGACGGCCACGTCCCCCACCCCCGACCCCGCGGAGCCCGGTGCGGGGACCGGACCCGTGGACGGACAGGGCGGCCGCCCCGCCCGGCTCATCCACACCGAGGTGACCACCGAGATCCCCGTCCACCTGCTGTTCCGGGACGAGGCCGCTCCGGCGCCGGTGCCGTCCGGGTCCGCGGTCGTGGCACGCCGGCCGGGAACGGGCGAGCAGCCCCGGCTGCGGCACCGGGCCGCCGGGGCCGTGCGGGTGGTGCCGGAGGTGGAGGCCGGTCTGGAGGAGCGCGCGGCGCGGGTGCTGCCGGGGGCGGTGGGGGTGGCCGCCGGGGGCGCCGGCACCGCGGGCTGTGTGCTCGCCTCCTGGTGGGGCGGGGCGCTGCCGTCACTCGTCGCCGGGGTGCCGCGGCTGCCGGACGTCGCGGGCGCCGGTCCGGGGCTGCCGCAGTGGGCCGCGTGCGCGGGGGCCGGGGCGCTCGGGCTGGCCGGCTTCGCCGGGCTGGCCCGGGGGTGTGCCGGGCGGGCCTGGGTGCTCGGCCTGTTCGGCCGCTACCGGGGGACGGTGCGGCGCACCGGGCTGCTGTGGGTCAACCCGCTGGCGTCGCGCCGCCGGGTGGACGTGCGGCTGCGGCACTGGCGCAGCGATCCGATGCCGGCCGCCGCCGCGGACGGCGTGGCGCTGCGCGTGGCGGTGCTCGTGGTGTGGCGGGTGCGGGACACCGCGCGGGCCGTGCTCGGGGTCGACGACCACGAGACGTATCTGCGGGCCTGTGTGGAGGTCGCCCTGGCCCGGGTCCCGGTGGAGCCACCGGGGGCGGGGCGGAATCCGGTGGAGGCGGCCGAGGGCGCGCTGACCCGGCTGGTGGCGCGGGAGACGGCACCGGTCGGCCTGGAGGTGTTCTCGGTGCGGCCGGCCCGGGTGGAGTGGGCGCCGGAGGCCGCCGGGGCGGTCCCGGAGAGCCCCCGCGAAGCAAGCCCGTGATTGGTATGGACATGTTCAACTACCGGCCATAATCTGGGACTTGGTCTAGACCTGCACGGCTCACCGAACCTCCCCCACGTTCTTCAGGAGCGGCAGCATGCGCACTCAGGCCACGTTGTACGCCGCCGTGCTGGGCCTCACGACCGCGGGAGCCCTCGTGCTCTCCACCGGCGGCGCCAGCAGCCACGGCTACACCGATCTTCCCGTCAGCCGGCAGAAGCTCTGCGCGAACGGCACCGTGCCGAACTGCGGCGACATCCAGTGGGAGCCGCAGAGCGTCGAGGGGCCCAAGGGCTTCCCGGCGTCCGGTCCGGCCGACGGCCGGCTCTGTTCCGGCGGCAACACCCGGTTCGCCCAGCTCGACAGCCCGCGGACCCCGTCGGGCGGCGCCTGGCCCGTCACCCGGGTCACCGGCGGGCAGAGCTACACCTTCCGCTGGCAGTTCACGGCCATGCACGCCACGACCGACTTCCGGTACTACGTCACCCGGCAGGGCTGGAACCAGGACCACGCCCTGACCCGCGCCGACCTCATCACCACACCGTTCCTCACGGTGCCCTACGGCGGTCAGCGCCCGCCCTCGACCCTCAGCCACAGCGGCACCCTGCCCTCCGGGCTCAGCGGCCACCACGTCATCCTCGCGGTCTGGACGATCGCCGACACGGGCAACGCGTTCTACTCCTGCTCCGACGTCACCTTCTGACCCTCCGCGGGCAGGCCGCGCGTGCACCGGTACGGCCGTACCGGTGCACGCGCGGTCCTGAACTCTGAGCCTCCCTTGAGCCGGCGGACGGGCCCGCCCGGGTAGGTTCCTGGCACGCCGACCGAACGGGGGGAGGCGGACCGACCACGGGGGATCTCCATGAACGCGCTGATGTTCGCCGTACCCGTCCTGATCGCGGGCGCGGCCCTGTTCCTGGCGTACCGCGTGGTGCGCCGCGCGATGCAGTTGCGGCGGGCCTGGAACAGCGGGCTCACGGCCGAGGGCCGCTGTCTGCGGATGTTCACGACGACGCACGGCGGAGCACACGACACCTCCGTCCGGACCGAGCTCCACCACGTCTACGAGTTCACCGCGCGGGACGGCCGCGTGGTCCGGTTCGAGGAGGAGGGCGGCCCCGCGACCGTCCTCGAGGGGGACGCCGTCACCGTCTACTACACGCAGGGCCGCGAGATCGCCGCCACGGCCCGGCGGCCGAGCCGGGGGAAGAACGCGGCCGCCACCCTCGGCACCCTCGCCTTCCTCGGCGCGGTCGTCGGCTTCTGCGTCGGCTTCATGGTCACGTACGCCGACACCTTCGGCGTGACGGGAGACGGCGGCTTCTGAGGCGGCCTACGCCGAAGGGCCCCTCGTGTGGACGAGGGGCCCTTCATCGGTGCGCCGCCAGGGACTCGAACCCCGGACCCGCTGATTAAGAGTCAGCTGCTCTAACCAACTGAGCTAGCGGCGCATGACTCCCGCCGTCCGCTTCCCGCGGCCGGCGACGAAGAAAATACTACCTGGTCCCCGGGGGTGCTCCTGACCAATTTCCCGGGGGCCGGTCCGGTCCGGCCCCGGCCCCCGGGAAATTCCGAGAAAGGGAGGTCACAGCACTAGATCGCCAGGGACAGCAGCACCGGCGCCGCGCTCCGGTTCAGCTGGTCCGCGGCCCGGCGCAGCCGGTGCGCGTGCTCGACGGGAAGCGACAGCGCCAGGCAGCCCACTGCGGAGCCGGCGGTGATCGGGACGGCCGCGCAGACCGTGCCGATCGCGTACTCCTGGAGGTCGAGGACCGGCACGGTGGGCGGCTGCGCCGCCAGCCGCGAGAGCAGCACCCTGTCGCTGGTGATGGTCCGCGAGGTCAGCCGGGCCGGCTTGTGCCGGGCGAGGTGGTCGCGCCGGGCGTTGTGGTCGAGCTGGGTCAGCAGGCTCTTGCCGACCGCGGTCGCGTGCGCCGAGTAGCGGAAGTCGACCCACTCGTGGACCGCCGGGGTGGTCGGCCCGTCGGCGTAATGGGTGACCTCGACCTCGCCGTCGATGTAGCGGCTGATGTAGACGGCCGCGCCCACCGTGTCGCGCAGCCGGTCGAGGTTCTGCTGGATCTTGTCGTGCAGGGCCTGGTCGCGGCCGCGCGCCGAGCCCAGGCGGGCCAGTGCGTTCCCGGTGACGTAGGCCCCGTCGCCACCCTGCTCCACGTACCCCTCGCGGCGCAGCATCCGCAACAGGGCGGTGAGCCGCTCGGGGCCGAGGCGGGTGGCGCGGGAGAGTTCTCCGCCGGTCACTCCGGCGGCGTGCTGGGCCACGGTCTCCAGGACGCGCAGGGCGTCCTGGGCCGAGTGGTACGGTGCGGTCGGCTCGTGCCTCAGCGCCACGGTTTCCCCCTGCGCTCGCTCAATGTGCCGTGATCTGGTCAGCGATCGCTTCCACGATAACGGGCAAACGCCCTGCGGGGAGCGGGGGTTGGCGAGATCGTGCCATTTTCAACTGTAGCGGTCGACACCCTGGCACATGCCATGGTCATGACCCGATGGGCCGACCTCGGGCAATGGATCGATCTCGCCCCTCCCGTCTTCGGATCGTCAGATCACGGCGCTGAGGAATTCCCGGGTCCGCTCCTGCTCCGGATCCCCGAAGATCTTCTCCGGCGGCCCCGACTCGACGACCCGGCCCGCGTCGAACATCAGGACCTGGTCCGAGATGTCCCGGGCGAACCCCATCTCGTGGGTCACGCAGAGCATCGTGATGTCGGTGGTGCGGGCGATGTTCCTGAGCACGTCCAGGACGCCCGCGACCAGCTCCGGGTCCAGCGCCGAGGTCACCTCGTCCAGCAGCAGCACCTGCGGCCGCATCGCCAGCGCACGGGCGATCGCCACCCGCTGCTGCTGGCCGCCGGAGAGCTGGGAGGGCCGGGCGTCGCACTTGTCGGAGAGGTCCACCATCTCGAGCAGCTCGCGGGCGCGCGCCTCGGCCTCGTCCCGGGACAGCCCGAGCACGGTGACGGGCGCCTCGGTGATGTTCCTGAGCACCGTCATGTTCGGGAAGAGGTTGAACTGCTGGAAGACCATGCCGATCTTCTTGCGCACCTCGCGGACCTGCTTCCCGGTGGCCGGGAAGAGCCGCTCCCCGTCGACCGTGATCGTGCCCTCGTCGGGCCGGGTCAGGGTCATCAGCATCCGCAGGATCGTCGTCTTGCCCGAGCCGGAAGGGCCGATGAGGGTGACGTGCTTGCCGGCGTCGACGGAGAAGTCGAGGCCGTCGAGGACGGTGTGGTCGCCGAACCGCTTGGTGACGTTCTCCAGCCGGATCAGTTCACCGGTGCGCGGGCCGGTTCCGGGGTGTTCGGTGTTCTTCGTGGCGTCAACGGACAAGACGTCGCTCCAGTGTTCGCAGGAGGAGGGAGGCCAGGTAGGACACGAGGATGAAGGCCACCCCGATCACGGTCAGGGGCTCGGTGAACTGGAAGTGCTGCTGCGAGAAGAGGCGCGCCCGCCCCAGCATCTCCAGCACGGTGATCACCATCAGCATCGGCGTGTCCTTGAGCATGGCGATGACGTAGTTCCCGAGGGCCGGGACCACCCGGCGGATCGCCTGCGGAAGGATCACCGCCGTCCAGGTCCGGCGCCGCGGCAGGTTCAGCGCCGTCGCCGCCTCCCACTGGCCGGCCGGCACCGCCTCGATGCCGGCCCGGTAGACCTGCATCGTGTACGTCGAGTAGTGCAGCCCGATCGCGAACACACCGGTGATCAGGGCCGAGAAGGTCAGCCCCCACTCGGGCAGCACGTAGAAGAGGAAGAACAGCTGCACCAGCAGCGGCGTGTCACGGACGAACTCCGTCACCGCCCCCACCGGCCAGCGCACCCACCGGGTCGGCGTCCGCATCAGGAGCGTCCACACCAGCCCCAGCGCGAAGGAGATCAGCGAGCCGAGCGCCACCGCCTGGAGGGTGACGAGCAGTCCGTCCCAGAAGTGCGGGAGGAAGTCGTGCACGGCGTTCCAGTCCCACTTCATGCCACACCACCGCCCGCGGCGCCCACGCCGGTCGTCTCGGCGCGCTTGGTCTCCCGCGGGGCCGCGGCGGTCGGTGCGCCCTTGCCGACCCCGGCCTTGAGCCGCTTCTCCAGCCCGCGCATCAGCCGGGTCAGCAGGAACGCGATCACGAAGTAGATCAGCAGCACATAGGTGTAGATCTGCGCGCTCTCCTGGAGCGCCAGCCGTACCAGGTTGCCGCTGAACGCCAGGTCGCCCATGCCCATGACGGACACCAGCGAGGTGCCCTTGAGCAGTTCGACCAGCAGGTTGGAGAAGGACGGGATCATCTCCGGCACCGCCTGCGGCAGCAGGATCAGCCGCATCCGCTGCCAGGGCGTGAAGCTGAGCGCGACACCGCCCTCCCGCTGCGCCGGGTCCACGGCGTTCAGCGCGCCGCGCACGATCTCCGAGCCGTACGCCCCGTACGTCAGGCCCAGCGCCAGGGTGCCCGCCCACAGCGGCACCAGCTGCCAGCCGAAGGCGAGCGGCAGCACGAAGAAGACCCAGAAGATCATCACGAGGGCCGACGTACCGCGGAACACCTCGGTGTAGAAGCCCGCGAGGAAGCGCACGAGCCGGCGCCGGTGGGTGCGGGCCATGCCGACCAGGAAGGAGACGGCGGCGGCCAGCAGCGCGCTGAGGACGAGGAGTTGGAGGGTGGTCCACGCACCCTTGAGGACGAGTTCCCAGAGCCCTGTGGTCATCCGCCGCACAGCTCCTTCATGGTCAGGTCCGTCATCTCGGCCCGGGTGAACCCGAAGGGCCGGAGGATCCGGAACAGCTCGCCGCTCCGCTTCAGCTTGCGCAGCTCCACGTTGAAGGCGTCCCGCAGCGCCGTCTCGGTCGGCCGGAAGGCGAAGGCGCCGCCGTCGACGTGCGGTTTGCCGCCGACCAGCGGCGCGAACTGTTTGGTCGCCTCGGCCTTGGCCGACTTCTTGACCACCTCGCGGACGGTCAGTGCCGTACCGGCGAACACGTCGACGCGGCCGGCCTCGACCGCGTTCAGGCCGGCCACTTGGTCGGGCACGATGAGGATGTCGCTCTCCTTGTACCCGGCCTCCACCGCGTACTGGATCTCCGCGTATCCGGTGCCGGTGGCGAACTTCGCCTTCTTCGCGACGATGTCCCGGTAGCTGTGCAGACCCTTGGGGTTGCCCTTGCGCACGATGAACGCGTCGAGCATCTGGTAGTCCGGATCGGCGAAGATCACCTGCTTGCACCGCTCGGGAGTGACGTACATCCCGGCGGCCACGACGTCGAACTGCTGGGAGTTCAGGCCCGGGATGAGCGAGCCGAACTCGGTCGGCACGGGCTGGACCCGGTCCACGCCGAGCCGCTTGAACACGACGCGCGCCAACTCCGGTGCCTCACCGGTGAGCCGGCCGTCGCGGTCGATGTATCCGAAGGGGATCTCGCCGGCGATGCCGAGCCGTACGACCCCCTGCGCTCTGAGTCTGTCGAGCAGGTCACCGCCCTTCGTGGTAGACGCCGTGGCCACCCGGCTGCATCCGGCGGCGCCCAGCGCGCCGAGCGCCGCGACCCCCGCGAGCAGCGACCGGCGGCTGGGCCCTGGTATCTGTCTGTCTTTACGGCCTGGAAGTGGTGGAGCCATGGGCGCGCGGCTACCCAAGGCGATACGAGTCATGCCGCCGCACCCTGTGGGGGTCCGGTGCCCGCCGTGTGGCGATCCGGTGCCCTGTCAGCAGGGGCGCTACGGCGCGCGGTTGGGCTCGGTCAGTGCCCGGGGACGTAGCCGAGCCGTTTGTCGACGACGTTCGGCAGCGCCCTGCCCGCCTGCCAGCGCTCGTACAACTCAACGAACTGTGCCCCGAGTTCGTCCCGCCAACCCACCGTGTCCCCACTCATGTGCGGGGACACGATCAGCCCCGGAAGCCGCCACAACGGGCTGTCGGGGCCGAGCGGTTCGTCCTGGAACACGTCCAGGGCGGCGCCCGCGATCCAGCGCCTGGCGAGAGCCTGTGCCAGCGCCTCCTCCACGACGAGCTGCCCCCGGCCGACGTTGACGAAGCGGGCCGAGGGCTGCATCACCCCGAACCGGCGGGCGTCGAACATGCCCCGGGTCCGCTCGGTCAGCGGCGCGGCCGCGACGACCCAGTCCGCGCGGGCGATCAGCCGGTCCAGGTCGTCGGGGCCGTGGATGCCGGTGCGCGGCACCCGGCCGACGATCGCGGTCGTCACGTCGAGCCCCCGCAGCGCGCGGGCGATCGCCCGGCCGATCGGCCCGGAACCGACGACGCACGCACGGGTCCCCGCCACCCGCTGCGCCTCGCGGTGCCGCCAGGTCCGCTCGCGCTGGAGGTCGAGGGTCCGCGGCAGATCCTTGGCCATGGCCAGCACGAGGGCCGCGACGTACTCGGCGATCGGCTGTTCGAAGACACCGCGCGCGTTCGTCACCACCGTGTCGTCGGCGGCGAGTTCGGGGCACATCAGATGGTCCACGCCCGCGCTCGCCGTGTGCACCCAGCGCGGCCGGGGGCCGCCGCCCGGCCAGGCCCGGCGCACCGCCGTCGAGGTGAAGTCCCACACCAGCAGCACGTCCGCCTCCGGCAGCCGCGCGGCGAGACCGGCCTCGTCCGTATGGACCACCCGGGCCCGGCCGGTCAGGCGGCCCAGCCGGGGCGGTGGATCGGCGTCGAGGACGAGCAGGACGGGGACGGTCATGGCGAGCCGTTTCTCCAAGGGGGGCAACCGTCTGACGTGCACGGATCGACCACGCTCGCACCCCGGTCCGGCGCCGTCAACACGGCCTCCGCCCGGACGGACCGGGTGGGGTGCCGTACGGGGGCCGGGGCGCGCATCCGTAGGGGGGCCGGGGGTGGACGGTGCCGTACGGGATTAGATGCGGTGCCCCGCCACGGCCGGCCCGCCTTCGGCCAACCCGGTCATGAGATGCGCGCCGCCGCGCCCACGGGGTACCCGAGCGATGAGGCCGCCACGGGCGCCGCGCCGGATGCGCGCCCGGCCCGCACGGCCGGACCCACGGCGGGAAGGCCGCCGCCCGGCCCGTACCGCCGGACCCACACAGGAAGGCTGGACATGACCGCACTCGGATTCCTCTACCCGGGCCACTTCGCCGAGGACGACTATCCGCGCATCGAGCAGCTCCTGGGCAGCGACATCCGGGTGGACGTGGTCCACACCGAAGCGGGCGAGGGCGCGCACCGGGTGGCCGCGCCGCGCGAGCCCGGGGCGGCCGAGCGGCTGGCCCAGGGCGTCGAGGGGCTGCGGCTGTCCGGCGCGGAGGCGGTGGTCTGGGCCTCCGCGAGCGGCAGCTTCGCCGACGGCTGGGAGGGCGCGCACGAGCAGGTCCGCGCGCTGGCCCACGCGGCCGGGATGCCGGCCTCCTGCACGTCCTTCGCCTTCGTCCACGCGGTACGCGAGATCGGCGCCCGGCGGGTCGCGGTGGCCGCCACCTACCCGGCCGGGGTGACCGGCCTCTTCACGGACTTCCTGCGCGCCGCGGACGTGGAGGTGGTCGCCGCGCACAGCGTCGGCCCCGTCGCCGCGGCCGAGGCGGCGACCTGGGGCGAGTCCGAGATCCTGGCGCTGGCGCGGGACGCGGACACCCCGGAGGCCGAGGCGGTCCTGCTGCCCGACTCCGCGCTGCACACCGCCTCGCACATCCCCGCCCTGGAGAAGGACCTCGGCAAGCCGGTCCTCACGGCCAGCCAGGTCACCGTCTGGGAGGCGCTGCGCCTGACCGACCGCCGGGTGAACGCCCCGACCCTGGGCGCCCTCTTCACCCGCGAACCGATCGTGCAGGTCTGACCGCCGGGGGCGGGGAGGTCCGGACGCCGGGCCGGGGCAGCCGCGACGGCCGGGGGCGGGGAGGTCCGGGCGCCGGGAACGGATGGGTTCGGCTGCCGGGAGGGGGCCGTCCGCGGGGAACGGGCAGGTCCGACGGCCGGGGCGGAACCCCGCCGGGAACAACCGGGGGCCGTCTCCTGTTGACGCCGGGCGTGACAGCGCACGGCCACGAAACAGGAGGCACCCCCGTGTCGGCAGACGAGATCCGCGGCGAGGCCCACGGCACCGCACCCGTACCCCTCTCCGTACTGGACCTGGTCACCGTGGGCGCGGGCCGCACCGCCTCCGACGCGCTGCGCACCAGCGTCGCGATCTCCCGCCTCGCGGAGTCCCGCGGCTACCACCGCTACTGGGTCGCCGAGCACCACTCCATGCCGGGCGTCGCCTCCTCCTCCCCGGCCGTGATCCTCGCCCACCTCGCCGCGCACACCGAGCGCATCCGCCTGGGCTCCGGCGGCGTCATGCTGCCCAACCACGCCCCGCTCGTCATCGCGGAGCAGTTCGGCACCCTGGAGGCCATGGCCCCCGGCCGCGTCGACCTCGGCCTCGGCCGCGCGCCCGGCACCGACGGCGCCACCGCCGCGGCCCTGCGCCGCACCGAACGCCTGAACGAGGGCGCCGACGACTTCCCCCAGCAGCTCGCCGAGCTCACCCGTTTCCTCGACGACGACTTCCCGGACGGGCACCCCTACGGCCGTATCCACGCCGTCCCCGGCCCGGTCCAGGCGACCTCCCCGGGCGGGGTCCAGTCGCCCCACCGCCCGCCGATCTGGCTGCTCGGCTCCTCAGGCTTCAGCGCCCGGCTGGCCGGCGTGCTCGGCCTGCCCTTCGCCTTCGCGCACCACTTCTCCGCGCAGAACACCGTCCCGGCCCTCGACCTCTACCGCGAGTCCTTCCGGCCGAGCGAGGTCCTCGACGCCCCCTACGCCCTCATCGGCGTGGCCGCCCTCGCCGCCGACGAGGAGCGGGAGGCCCGCCGGCAGGTGCTCGCCGCCGCGCTCAACATGGTCCGGCTGCGCTCCGGCCGCCCCGGTCTCGTGCCCACCCCGGAGGAGGCGGAGGCGTACGACTTCAGCCCGATGGAGCGGGAGTTCGTCACCTCCTGGAACGCCGACGTCGTCCACGGCACCCCCGACGAGGTCCGGGCCGGCCTGGACGACCTCCAGAAGCGCACCGGCGCCGACGAGCTGATGATCACGAGCAACGCGCACAGCGGCGACATACGCCTGCGCTCCTACGAACTCATCGCGGACGCCTACGGCCTGCCGGGCGGTCCCGGGTCCGCCTGACGGAACTCATGGTCCAGCGGTCCGGCAGAGCTCACGGTGTGATCAGCTCACGGCCTGGTGCAACCGACGGCCCGGACGTCCGCAGGCCCGGGCGGCCGTGCGGCGGCCGGTGGCTCACGGCCTGCGGCAGGCGCGTCCGTCCAGCAGGTCGGAGATACGATCCGCCGGCACCGGGCGGGAGTACAGCCAGCCCTGCCCGGTGTCGCAGCCGATGCGGCGCAGCCGGCTGGCCTGGTCGGACGTCTCCACGCACTCCGCGGTCACGGTCAGCCCCAGCCGGTGGGCGAGCTGGATCATCGCCTCGACGATCACCTCGTCGGCGGGGCTCGGCCGCGCCGCCGCGTCCCGCTCCGTGTGCTCGAAGCCCCGTACGAAGGCCCCGTCCAGCTTCAGCCCCGACACCGGGAGCCGGCTGAGGTAGGCGAGGTTGGAGTAGCCCGTGCCGAAGTCGTCGATGGCGATGCCCACGCCCATGTCGCTGAGCGCCTGCAGGACCTGGATCGGGCGGCCGGCCGAGCCCATCACCGCCGACTCGGTCAGCTCCAGTTGCAGCAGCCGGGGCTCCAGCCCGGTCTCCGCCAGGATCGCCGCCACGTCGGCGATCAGGTCGGAGTCCCAGACCTGGCGGACCGCCACGTTGACGCTGACGAAGATCGGCGGCTCGTCCGGGTGGTCCAGGTGCCAGCGGCGGGCCTGGCGGCAGGCGGTGGCCAGGATCCAGCGGCCGAGCGGCACGATCGCGCCCTCCTCCTCCGCCAGTCCGATGAACCGATTCGGCGTCAACATGCCGAATTCCGGGTGGTTCCACCGGACGAGGGCCTCGACCCCGCGCAGCCGTCCGTCCTCCATGCCGACCAGCGGCTGGTACTCCAGGGTGAACTCACCGCGCTCGATGGCCTGGCGGATCGTCGAGGCGAGGGCCTGGCGGGTCATCCGGTGCGCGTTGCGCTCGGGGTCGAACAGGGTCCAGCGCGCCTTGCCGTCCGCCTTGGCCCAGTACAGGGTCGTGTCGGCCGCCTGCATCAGCTCGGTCGCCGTCGTCCCGGCCGCGTGCCGCTCGACCACGCCGATGGACGCCGACACCGACAGCCGCCGGCCCGAGATCTCGAACGGCGCCTGGAGCGCCTTCAGCACCGACTCGGCCAGCCCGGCCAGTTGCTCGGTGCCGGTCGACTCCTCGACGAGCAGGGCGAACTCGTCGCCGCCGAGCCTGGCCACGAGGGGAGCGCTCGGGCGGCCGTACCCCGCCTCGTCCGCGCAGCGCGTCAGCCGCTCGGCGACGGCGGCGAGCAGCCGGTCGCCGACCCGGTGGCCGAGGGTGTCGTTGACCGCCTTGAACCCGTCGAGGTCGAGATAGCAGAGGCCGACCCGCCCGGTCGTGCTCTGCTCGTACGACTCCGCCCCCAGCGCGGCCGACAGGCGTTCGAAGAACAGGGTGCGGTTGGGCAGCCGGGTCACCGGGTCGTGCATCTGCAGGTGCCGCAGCCGGGCCTGGAGTTCGCGGCGGGCGGTGATGTCGGAGAGGGACAGCAGCACCCCCTCGGACTCGGGCGCCAGGGGCGCGGCCGTGACCTGGACCCACAGGGAGTGGCCGTCGGGGTGCTTGAGGCGGCGTGTGCAGCGCAGCCGCGCCTGGCGGCCGCGGAGCACCTCGCGGTACGCGTGCCAGGTACGGGCGTCGGAGGCCAGGTCCACCAGATCCGTGGCCACCTGCCCGGCGAGCGTGTCGGCCGTGACGCCGAGCAGGGAGCCCAGGGCGTCGTTCGCCACGACGACCAGCCCGTCGCGGTCGACGACGGCCAGGGGAACGGGCGCGAGACGGAAGGCGGGGCGGAAGGACACGGAAAAGGACGCGGAAGACGGCTCGGCCGGACCGTCCGACGCGGCCGAACGGGTCGGGTCGGACGGTGCGGCGGGCTCCGGCGGCGCGGGCGGTGCCAGGTCGGTCAGGCCGGGGAGCGGTTCGGCGAGCACGCCGGGGCCGGCCGGGGCGGACTGGGCCAGTTCGGTGAAAGCGGGCGAGGGTTGGGCCAAGTCGGTGAAGACGGCCGCCGCCGCGGCCTCGGCCAGGTCGGTGAGCGCGGGCGCGGGGGCGGCGGCGTCCGTGAGCCGCCCACCGGCGGCGGGCGCGACCGGCCCGGCACCCGGCGACTTCGCGATGTCACTCTCGGTGATGCTCGGCCGGGTGAGGCCTGCCGCGGGCGTGGGCCCTTCGGGCGTTCCGCTCACTGCTCGCTCCCGCAGTGCACTCGGTCTTCGAATCGGTCTCGTCGGGGTGACCGACCGGGTGACGATCGGCCGCTCGGTCCGTGTCCGCGCAGGAAGGTGCCACCAAAGTGTGCCGATCATAGATGCAGTCGCGCAGCCTCTTCCAGCCACTTGCCGGTCTCCGGTCACACCCCGAGCCTCTGACAGATCGTTTCTGCCCGCACCTGGCCGGGTTCTTCGGATGGCCGATCACTTGTGACGTTCCGTGAGTGGCTTGGGAGTGTCGCCTCCCGGGAACCGCCGTTTCCCGGGCCCCGAGGATCGGAGCCTTTCACTCTTCCGGTGTAGGCAAACAGGGCGTACGGCAACAAACTCACACAATCTGGGTGCGGTGTCCCCGCGCAACGCACCCGGAGGTCCCCGTGCCGCGTCAGCTCCCGTTGAAGGCACTCCACCGTGAGGCCCTCAAGGTGCTCGGACGTGCCGGGGTGCGGCCCCGACTGCGCAGTACGGCGGCCGTGTTCACCACCCTGTCGGCGGTCGCCGCGACCTCGATCCTGACCGGGCCGTCGGTCGCCGAGCCGTTCTCGGCCACCCCCTGCGCCCTGCAGCGGACCGACGCGCACCACTCGGAGGGGCTGGACACCTGGAACGCCGCCTACCCCCGTCCCGTCCGGCAGTTGAACGCCGTCATGGTGTTCCTGTCGTTCCCGGACTCGACCCCGCTGACCACCCCGGCCGAACTGGCCGCCGACCACTTCCCGGCCACCAGCCACTTTTTCGAACAGGCGTCGTACGGGAAGTTCACGCTGCGCCCGCACCCGCTGCGGCACTGGCTCCGGATGCCGCGGCCGTCCACGGCGTACGCGATGCACCGGGACTGGCAGGCCGCGGACCGGTCCGCCTACCTGAGCGACGCGCTGGCCGCGGCCGACCCGGAGGTCGACTTCTCCCGCTACGACGTCGTCTACTTCGTCGCCGACCCGGACGCGCCCGGCGTCGACTCGGACGCGACCAAGGTGGTCAACCTGGACACCCCGCTGCGGGCCGACGGAGTGGACATCCGCCGGGTGGTGACGGTGTTCGAGCGGCATCCGCCCGACCGGCTGGTGCTCGCGCACGAGACCGGCCATGTGTTCGATCTGCCGGATCTGTATCACCGGCCGGCCGACGGCAAGGGCGACTGGGACACCTACGTCGGGGACTGGGACCTGATGGGCAGCCAGTTCGCCGAGTCGCCGGACCTGTTCGCCTGGCACAAGTGGAAGCTCGGCTGGCTGGACGCCCGCCAGGTGGTGTGCGTGCGCGGGAGTGGGCCGACCCGGCTGACCCTGGAGCCGGTGGAGGTGGGACCGCGGGACGGGGGCGTGGCGGTGACGGCCGCGGCGGGAGCGGCGGCCAGGGGGGCCGGGTCGGCGGGCGCGACCGGGAGGCCGGGGTTCGGGACGGGGAACGGGACGAAGCTGGCGGTGGTGCGCACGGGCAGCGACAGCGTGCTGGCCTTCGAGGCGCGGGCCTCCCTCGGGAACGACGCGGGCGGCTGCCGACAGGGCGTGCTGGTGTACCGGGTGAGTGGCGGGGCGGAGTCGGGCGGGGGCCCGGTCCAGGTGGTCGACGCCCATCCCCACTCCGAGGCCTGCTGGGAGAACTCGGTCTACCCGCCCCTCGCGGACGCGCCGGTCGCGGAGGGGGAGACGTTCACCGTGCCGGGGGACGGCGTCCGTGTCGAGGTGGAGTCCCGCACGGCCTCCGGTTCGTACAACGTCAAGATCACCCCGGGGTGACACCGCTCCCGGGCGCGGGTGGCGAAGCCGGACAGACGGTCGTACGAAGGCCGTGCAAAGCCGGGGAAACAGCGATGGCGAGGCCGATCCGCGGTGTCCGCGAACATGCCTCGCCATCGTCGTCGTGCGCCGCCAGGGACTCGAACCCCGGACCCGCTGATTAAGAGTCAGCTGCTCTAACCAACTGAGCTAGCGGCGCCTGCTGACGTCGTAGACCTTAGCATCCTGATCGGCGGGAGGAAAAATCGATATGCGTACGGCGGACCGGGCCGCCCGCACCGCCGCCCAGAGCAGGATTTCCGGGCCCGGCAGCCAGGGACGACGGGTGTCCGGGGCGACGAGCCAGCGCGAGGCCGGGCGGCCCGCCGGGGCGTCGTCGGCGGGGCCCGCGTCGACCGCGGCATGGGGAACCGGGGTGCCGTTCGCCGCGGAGTGGTGGGCGGGGGTGCCGCCGGCCCGGACCGGGGCGGGTGCCGGAGCCGGGACGGTCACCGCGTCGCCGGTGCCGTGGCACAGCAGCGGCGGCACGTCTTCGACGCGGCCGCCCTCCCTCCCCCCGGACGCTCCCCACTCCTCCCACTCCAGCAGCGAGGGCAGCCGCTGGGCGGTGCCCGGCGCGGCGAACAGCAGCATCCGCCCCCGGTGGACGGCCACCGGGCCCGACCCCGGACCCTCGCCCCACAGCCGGTCCAGCATCCGGCGTCCGAAGGTCGCCGGTGCGTTGACCACGTCGAAGGAGGTGCCGCACGGCAGTACGACCGGGGCGTCCGGCCGCTCCCGCCAGAAGGCGAGCGTGCTGCGGGGATACGTTCCTGCCGAGGCCAGCCAGGCGGCACCGTCCGCGGTGACGCGCGTGGCCCCGCGGCGGCGGTCGTCGCACTGGACGAAGAACGGCTCGCTCCCGATACGGCTCATGCCGAATACATTTACCGGCGGTGACGGCCCGGTTCCCCAGGGTTGCGAAAAGCCGGGACAAGGAGGGTCGGCTGGGGGTATCGTCCGCGCCCGGCATATGCCAGAGCGGGACGCGGGGGTGGGACGCGCGGGCGACGTGCCCGGTCAGGCGCCGTGCGAAGGCGTCCCGCGGAGGCGTCGGGCGCTCCGGGTCACACGGGGTCGGCGGGGCTGGCGTGTCCGCCGCCCTCGGCACCCCGCAGCAGGTCGCGGCCGAAGTCCACCATCTTCTTGGCGTAGTCCTCGGTCCACTCCGCCCGCTCGGCGATGTCCGCCGGGGTGAGCCGGTCGAACCGGCGCGGGTCGGCGAGCTGCGCCGCAGCGATCGCCTGGAACTCCACCGCGCGGTCGGTCGCCGCCCGGAACGCGAGCGTCAGTTCCGTCGCCCGCGCGAGCAGCTCCCGGGGGTCGTCTATCGACTCCAGGTCGAAGAAGTGCTCGGGGTCGGCGGCCGCCTCGGCGGGCTCGAAGATCAGGGGCGCGGGGCGTAGCCGCGGCTCGTTGCGACGCGGCGTGGGCTCCGCCATGTCTTCTCCTCCTCGTACGGTTCGGGTGGCGCCGCCTTGTGGAAGGGCCACCGTCCATTGTCGCGCGGCTGCGCAAGGGGGCCGCTGCCACCGGCACGTGCGCCGGGCAGCGGCACGGCGTGGGCCGGGTCCGCCCCGGGTCTCAAGGCGTCCAGGCCACGCGATGTTCCCGCAGGTGGGCCAGTACCGCGTGGTTGGCCTCCCAGCCGTCGGGGAACTTCACCGTCACTCCCAGCTGCACCGGCTCGGTCGAGGGATGCTCGTCCAGCAGTTCGCTCACCCCCGCCCGGCACACCACGACGCAGGCGTGCCGGTGCCGGGACGCGAGCACGCACAGACGGCCGGTCTCCAGGTGGAAGGCGGTGGCGTCGGGACGGCCCGAGAGCGGGTGCAGGACCACCGTGACATCGAACTCCCGGCCCTGCAGCCGGTTCGCCGTGTCCACGGTGACGTCCGGGACGCCCAGCTCCGCCAGGGCCGCCCGCACGGCCGCCGCCTGGTCGCGGTGCGCGGTGCCGACGGCGATCCGGTCGGCGGTCAGCGGGGCGGGGTCCGGCGACCGCTCCGAGGCGGTCGCGCCGCCCCGGTCCAGCAGCCGCCGCACGACCGCGGCCACCGCCCGCACCGCCTCCGGGTCGGTGCGCGGGGTGTGCCGCGGGGGAAGCTCCAGCAGGCCCCAGCCGGAGGCGGCCGCCTCGTCGATCACGCGGTCGGGGCCGGAGCCGTCCGACGGCACCGCGAAGGCCAGCCGCCGGTCGCCGTGGCCGGTACCGCTGCGGAACGGCGTGTACGGGTAGAACGCGGCCGAGACCAGCGGCGCCGCGGAGGCCGGCAGCCGCCAGGACACCGGCAGCCGGTGCTGCGGCAGCTCGGGGTTGTGCGCGAGCAGCGTCGTCACGGCGGAGGCCGAGGGGTCGTACGACAGCCCCGCCCACTGCTCGCTGCCGACGATCGAGAACGGGTCGAGCTGCCCCGGGTCGCCCACGAAGAGCGCCCGCTCGAACAGCCCCGCCACGGCGAGCAGCGCGTCCGAGCGCATCTGGTAGGCCTCGTCCACGATCGCGTGCCGCCACGGCTCGTCGGTCTTCACGTGCGCCCACTTCGCGGCGGTCGACAGCACCACGTCCAGACCGGTGAGATCGGCGGCCTTCGCCGACTTCCGCACGTTCGGCAGGGCGTCCAGCGCCTTGTCGTAGGCGTCGGCGTCGCTGCTGTGCAGCCGTCCGACCGGCAGCTCGGGGTTCTTCTCCGCCAGCCGTGAGACCAGGTCGTCGACCTGGGCGTTGGTCTGCGCGACCACCATCAGCGGGCGCCCGGCGGCGGCCAGTTCCAGCGCCGCGCGCACCACGAGGGTGGACTTGCCGGCGCCGGGCGGGGAGTCCACGACGACGCCGCGGTGCGCGCCGTGCAGGGTGTCCTGGAGGATCGCCTCGGTGGCACGGGCGGCCGCCGCGCCGGGGTCCAAGGGGGTCTCCCGGGCGTGGGTGGTCACAGGGCGTCCTCCTCGGTCACCGGGTCGGCGGCTTCGGGCGCGGCGGCCTCGCCCGGCGGGCCGCCGTGGGTCCACGGGGTCTGCTCCGGGTCGGGCAGCTTCGCGCCGCCGCGCTGCTCGTGCTCGAAGAGCGTGAAGCAGAGGCGGTCGCCCTTCTCCGGCACGGACCCGGCCTCGGGCTCCTTGCCGCGGCCCATCTTGTCGAGGACGCGGAGGACGACCAGGGCGCCGCCGGTGGCGTCCGCCCCCGCGGCCCCCTCCGCGGCCTCCGCGCCGTCCGCCCCGTCGTCCGCGTACCCGACGAACTCGGCCGACTGCGGCTTGCCGCCCAGCGAGCGGTACACCCTGGCGCGCTCGCCCAGGTGCGGCCGGTCGTCCGTGCGCACGGTGACCAGGGGCCGCGGGCTCGGGCGCTTGCCCTCGCCGTACGCCATGACGACGTCCGTGACCTCGCCGGCGAACGCCTCCCCGGCCAGCCGGCGCCCGGCCATCACCAGCGGATCGTCCAGCGCCTCCTGCGCCTCCAGGCGGGCCTGCTCGCGCTCGCGGGTGGCGAGCTTGTTCGCCGCGGTGACGGCGTCGTCGTGGCGCGGCTGCGGGGGCTCCCCGGCGAGGACGCGGTCGCGGTGCCCGGTGAACGACCAGCGGTCGCGCGTCCACCGCTCCTCGACATGCGCCCCCTCGGGCAGCGCCCGCAGCAGGTCGAGCCCCTCCCACACCGCGTCCCAGGCCGGACGCGTACGGCTCTCGACGAGGGCGCGGATCTCGCGCTCGGCCGCGGTGAGGGCGCCGAGCCGGTCGTCCGCCTCCAGCCCGTCCTCGGCGGCGGCCAGGGCGGTGCGGGCACGGTCGTAGCGCTCGATGGCGGGGGCGAGCAGCTTGTTGTCGAACGCCGGGTCGGTGGCCGGGCCCGCGGGCGGGCACACCAACTGCCCGTCCGCGTCCCGCGCGAGCTCCGCCCGCAGCGCGGCCTCCGCCCCCGATGCGCCCTCCGGCGGGGCGATCCAGGCCAGCAGGGCTCCGAGGTGCTGGTCCTCCAGGCTGGACTGGCCGGTGATCCAGTGCTTGGCCAGGACGTCGCTCAGCGCCAGCAGCAGCGAGGAGCCGGGCACCCGGGCCCGCTCGCCGAAGTGGGTCAGCCACCGCCCGAGCAGCGGCACCCGGGGCGGGGCCGGATGCGGCGCCTCCGGCTCCTGCTCTGCGGTGCGCCGAAAGCGCATCGAACGCCCGAGCAGCCGTACGAAGTCGATGCCCGCTCGGCTCGGCACGATCAACTGGGGCGCATCAGAGCACAGTTCGACCTCGACCTTGACCCGCTTGCCGGTCTCCGGGTCGGTCTCGCTGCGCTCGGCGGCCTCGACCGTCCCGGCGTACGCGTCGATGTACGGCAGGACCACGTCCGCCAGTTCGGCGAGGAACGCGAACCTCAGGTCGCGGTCGCGCGGCTGCGGCACGGCCAGCAGCCGCGGCGCCGCGCGGTCCGTGCCGACCAGCGCCCCGAGCGGTGCACCCGCCTCACCGGCGGTGGTCAGCGGCACGAACACCAGCGGGCGCGCGGACAGATGCCGGTGCCGGACCGTCGCGGCGGGCTGGGCGCGCCCGGACCGCACGGCCTCCAGCCGGCCGAGGGTGGAGATCAGCGACACGGGGCCACCTCCCGGCCGCCGGCGCGGGACGGATCGTCCCCGGCGGTGCCCGGCGGGCGGTGTCCGGCGGTCGCGAGCGCCTCCGCGCGCAGGGCGGCCGCCCGGCGCAGCGCCGCGACCGCCGGGTCGTCCGGGTCGCCCGCTTCACCGTGGGCCGCCGCCAGGACGTCGTCGACCGTGGTCAGGCCGCCCAGTTCGGCGCGGACCGAGCGGCCCAGGGAGGTCACCGCGCCGGCATCGCGGGACCGTGCGCGGCAGTGGAAGGCGAGCTCGCAGGCGGCCAGGCACTCGGGCGCGTACGCCGCCGGGACCGCCTCGACCGCGGCCGTGAGCTCGTCGCTCGGCAACTCGGGGGAGAAGCAGATCCCTTCGGGAAGCGCGTCGGCGATGTCCTCGACGCGCGTCAGCCGCGCCAGCTGGCGGGCCGTCACCGCGCGCTGCTTGCGGACGTCGACGGCGGAGGCGGTGGGCAGGTTGGAGAAGTCCTTGGGGCACACCAGCAGCACCTCGTGCCGCACGGGCGGGGCCGGGTCGAGCCGGGCGGCGACGTCCTCCAGCGCCAGCACGTACACCGCCGACTGCCGGGCGGCCGCGCCCACCTTCGCCGGGTCCGCGGAACCGTCCAGCATCGGGAAGGACTTGATCTCCACGACCGTCCAGCCGCCGTCCGGGTGCACCACCACCGCGTCCGGCTCCAGGAAGGCGGGGGAGCCCGCCACGTCCAGCGCGAGCATCGGGTGGTCGAGCAGCGTCCACGCGCCGGTGCCCGTGCGGGTGCCCGTGCCGGTCGCCTCGCGCAGCGCCAGTGCCGTACGCGCCGCGCGTCCCTCGGGACCGGCGGCTGTCAGGTCGGGCACCTGGGCCCGCACCGGCGGTTCGGCGCCCGGGTCCAGCGTCCGGTGCACGAGCCGCAGCAGCTCCGCGCCGCCGTCCGCCTTGACCCGCGCCTCGAACGCGTTGCCCCGCATGAAGGCGAACTGGGACTGCCCGAAGCCGGAGGCCGTGCCGAGCGCGCCGGCCAGCGCCGCCTTGTCCACCCCCGCGCCGTCCAGGATCGCGCGCCGTCTGCAGCCCGGGTTCGCGGCGAGCGCCGCGAGGGCACGGGCGTCCAGCGCCCTGGCCGGTACGCCGGGGCCGCGCAGTTCAGCGAGCCGGTGCCGGAGCGCCGTCCCCCGCGTCCGTGGGGGAGGCACCCGGCTGGGCTCCGGGGCCGAACCGCGACTCGCGCTGCCGTGGAATTCGCTCACCCGGGGAAGTCTGGCATCCGCCACTGACAATCGGGGAACCCGCGACGGGAGCGGCGCCCGCGACGGCCGTGACCGGGGCCGCCGGCATCGCCGCGCGGACCCGGTCCGCGGCGCGCAGCACGTACGGCGCCAGCAGCAGCCCGGCGCCCATCACGGCCACGCCCGCGACCGCGTCCAGGAAGTAGTGGTTCGCGGTGCCCATCACCACGAGCGCGGTCAGCAGGGGATAGGCGACGCCCGCCGCCTTCGCCGTCCGCGTGCCGCCGTGGCGCCACAGCATCACCCCGCACCACAGCGCCCAGCCCACGTGCAGGCTCGGCATCGCCGCGTACTGGTTCGTCATGCCGCCCAGGCCCCGCGGGGCGCTGGCCTGGGCGCCCCACCAGCCGTACGAGCTGTACTGGGCCATCGTGTCCACGAAGCCGTGGCCCGGCGAGAGCAGGCGGGGCGGGCAGGTCGGCACCAGGGTGAAGCCGATCAGCCCGATGAAGGTGGACGTCATCAGCCAGGTGCGGGCCGTGCGGTACAACCCGGGGCGCGTCCTGAACAGCCACACCAGGAGCGCGGGCGTGACCAGGTAGTGCAGCGACGCGTACCAGAAGTCGGCCGGGACGCCGAGCCAGGGCTCGCGCGTGAACAGGCGGTTGAGCGGGTGCTCGGCGTCGAGGTGCAGCAGCTTCTCGGCGCGCAGGATCGCCAGGCCGTGGCCGACGGCGGAGGAGACGTCGCCGCGGGCGAGGAGCCGCCCCGCCGAGTAGCACCCGTACACCAGCACGATCAGCGGCAGCTCGGTCCACCAGCGCAGCCGGATCCGCGGGGCCGTCCCGGTGCCCGGTGCCTCGGTCTGAAGCATCCGATGCCCCTCCCCCTGATCGATGTGATCGATGTCCCCCGCCGCCCGGTACGGCCCGGCCGGACGTGTCACTTTACGGTGTATGCGCCGCCTGCGGAGGGGCGCCCCCGGCCCTCATAGACGCCGGGATCGCCCCCCGGGTTGCCCGCGCGGGGCGTGCGCGATGATGGGAGGACTCCACCGCACGTTCATTCCCGGGAAGGTCTTCTTCATGGCACCGCGCATCCTGCTGGCCCGGCACGGACAGACCGCGTGGTCGCTGTCCGGCAAGCACACCGGCAGGACCGACGTCCCCCTCCTCGAGGAGGGCCGGCGGGGCGCCAAGCTGCTCGGCGAGCGACTGCACCGGGCGCCGTTCGACGGCCTGCCCGGGGTCGAGGTCCGCACCAGCCCGCTGGCACGCGCGCGCGAGACGTGTGAACTCGCCGGGTTCGGCGACCGCGCGGCCCACTGGGACACCCTCATGGAGTGGGACTACGGCGCCTACGAGGGCATGACGCCGGAGGAGATCAAGGCCGAGCGGCCCGGCTGGCTCATCTGGCGGGACGGCGTTCCGCGCGGTGAGAGCCTCGCCGAGGTGACCGCGCGCGCGGACGAGGTGGTGGCCTGGGCGCGGGCCGAGGACCGTGACGTGCTGGTCTTCGCGCACGGGCACATCCTGCGCTCGATCGGCGCGCGCTGGCTGGGCCTCCCGCTGGACTTCGCGGCCCGGATACGGCTCAACCCGACGTCCCTGTCCGTCCTCGGCTGGGCCTACGGCGAACCGGCGATCGAGAGCTGGAACGACCTGGGGCACCTGGCGGGGTAGCACCCGGGGGCCGCCCGGCCCCCCTCCTGCGTGCCCCGCCTGCCTGCCCCGCCTGCCGCTTGGCGGGCCGCCCAGAGCGCCGGTCCGGTGGTGCGCCCGTGGGCCGGTCCGGTGGTGCGCCTGCCTGGCGCGGAGCGGGCGTCACTCCTTGATCGGCGCCACCGTGTCGAGCCCGGCGCTGGGGGGTGTGCCGCGCGCTCCGGACGCTGAACTCTGCGATCGCGGGCCATCCGCCCGCAGTCCGCAGTCCGCAGTCCGCAGTCCGCAGTCCGCAGTCCGCAGTCCGCAGTCCGGCGCGTCCGCCGCCCGCGTCCCGCCGTCTGCTGCCCGCGCCCCGCGCGGCCTCCCGCCTGCCGGTCGGCTTCTGCTCCTCGCGGCCCGCGGCCCGCGGCCCGCGGCCTTCGTCTGCCGCCCGCCGCCGCACCCCGGGGCCGGGGGGCTGCGCACCTGTGTGCGCACCGCAGCGCGCCGTGCGGGGCGCGCTCGCCGGGTTCGCGGCTCACGCCGTCCGCGGCGCGTTCGCGTGGCGTTCCAGGAAGACGGACACCCCGGACGCCCGCCGGTGCGGCAACAGCACCCGTGCCGTGCCCGCCAGCATCGTCTGGATGCGCGACGACTGGACCTCCTCCAGCAGGTCCAGCACCCGCATCCCGGCCGTCGCCGCCTCGTCGGGACGTCCCCCGCGCGCGAGGTCGTCGGCCAACTCGGCCGTGTAGAGGGCGATGTTCCGGGTGAAGTGCGGGTCCTGCAGCTGCGCCGCGCGCCGCGCGTGCCGGGCCGCCCGCGGCCAGTCGCCCAGCGTCGACCAGCACTGCGCCTCCAGGCCCTCCAGCTCGGCCTCGCCGTAGAAGCTCATCCACTCGGGGTCGGCGTCCGAGGTGCCCCGCTCGTACAGCGCCTGGGCGCGGGTGAGCGCCTGCTCGCACGCGGTGCGGTCGGCCAGCCCCGCCCAGCCGCCCGCCTCGCGCAGCGCGAGCAGCGACATCAGGCGCGCGGAGCCCAGCCCGCGCGCGACCCGCTGCGCCGCCTGCGCCGCCCGCACCGCCTCCCGGGGCCGTCCGGTGTCCCGCGCGAGGAAAGCCGTGTTGCAGAACGCGTGCGCCTCCAGCGCCGCGTCCCCGGTCATCCGGGCGGTCGCGAGCGCCTCCGCGTAGTGCGAGCGGGCGTCGTCGAAGCGCCCCGAGTCGTGTGCCAGCCAGCCGACGGAGATGGCCAGTTCACCGGCGCCGGAGTGCAGCCGGTCGGCGGTGGTCTGCCGGGTGGCTCCGGCGTCGAGCAGCGCGTAGGCGGCGCGCAGCGGAGCGGCGGCGCGCCGGTAGAGGCCGTCCGCGCCGTGCCGGTCGTCGAGCAACCGGATCCTGCGGACGGCCTCTTCGAGGGCGCTCGCCTCGCCCGAGCCGGCGCGGCGGACGGGACGGTCCGCGGCCGACGCGTCGAAGGCGAGCCCCAGGGGGCCCAGCGAGGCGGCGGCCACCGTGGCGCCCCCGCGGGTCATGAATGCGCGACGCAGCACGTCGCTCTCCTCGTGGTCTTCGTGCGGGTGGTACGGGTGGTACGGGTCGTGCGTGTTCTGCGTGTCATACGGGTGGGTCGCCCCTCGCGTTTCATGCGGGGCGCCGGCGGGGCTCGTGGTGCACGAGGGGGGCGCGTCGTCCAGGGAGGCGCGCGCCCCGCGTCCGCGCACGGACGAGCGCGGCGCGAACCCCAGGTCGGCCAGCGTGCTGCCGGGGAACATGTGCAAGAACACCCGTTCGTATGCGTAGTTGGGGCAGCGGATCTCACCCGCCTCGACCCGGCCGATGTAGCGCGCGTCACAACTGACCCGCTCGCCGATCTCGTGGGCCGCCCGCCGCACCGCCGCGGCGAACTCCGCCGGCGAGCGCTGTCCGCGCAGCCGCCGGAAGGCGAGATTCGGCCGCGGTGGCCGAGGAGACTGGGACGAGGTCACCGCTGACGACGCCATGGCCGGGCCCTCTCTGCGAACCGTCGAACCGTGCCGGTTTCGGGGTGAGTTGTCCGAGTGGCACCCTTGGTTCCGGCGGGCAAGAACGTACCTGCTGCATCTGGTCCGCCATGCGGTGTTTGGCTACAAACCGGATATCTCACCCACGATCTGCCATGAACTGCCATCCTTTACGGCTGACTTCCGCCGTAGCCGTTGACGCGCTGCCGCGTTGTACCCCGTGGACCGGGAGCCGCGGGACTCCCGACCCGCTCGTCCACGAGGAGGGTTCCGTGAGGGAAGCACGGATGGACACCGACCAGAGCGTCGACCCTGGTGTGCCGTCGGCGGTGGCGTGGCCCCTGCCGATCGCGCCGAGCGACGGGCCGCCGGGCGCGCAGGCCGCGTGCGACCTGGTGACGGTGCCCGCGCGGCAGGGGCTGGAGGCGGTGGACATCCTGCGCCGCGGCGCCGGCGACGCGGTCGGGCCCGTACTGCACGACGGCGGGGGCGACACGCTCGGGTTCGTGGTCCCGGCCGGCACGGCCGCCGGGTGGGACGTGCCGGGGAGCACGTGCACGGGGACCGACGGGCGGGGGCTCCGGCTGGCCCCGGAACCGGTGGTGCGGGGGGCGGACTGGCTGCTGCCGCCCGGTGAGGCCGATCCCGCGACGGACCCCGCGGTGCTGAGGCGCGCCCTGGGCGAGGCGGCGCGCGTGATCGAGGCCGCGGACCGCTGCTGGTAATCGCGGAGGCGGCCCGCCGGGCCGCCGCCATCGAGTCGCGAGCCGCCTCCGTCGTGCCGCGAACGGGCGCGGTCGTGTCGCGAACCGCCTCCGCCGAGTCGCGCACCGGCACGGTCGAGTCGCGACAGCTTCCGCAGAGCCGCGCGCGGCCGTCAGCGAGTGGCGGACCGTCCGCGCCGAGTCGCGGAGAGCCGCCGTGGGGAGGTGCCGGCGGCGGCCGCCCACGGCGCCGATCGCCGCCGCCTTCGGGGCCCCCGATAATGGTGTGGTGGGAAAGTCCAGGAGCGCCCGCCGCGCGCGCGGCGCCGTCGAAGCCGTCGTCGAGCAGGTCGACGGCGGGCTCGCCGAACTCATACCCGACCGGGAGCGGGCGCGGGCCTGGACCCTGCTGATCGACGGCGCACCGCAGTCGCACCTCGACCTCGACGACCCGGCCCACCTCTCCTTCGAGTACCAGCGGCGGCTCGGGCACGTCATCGACCTCGCCGCCCCCGCCGGGAAGCCGGTCCACGCGGTGCACCTCGGCGGCGGGGCGCTCACCCTCGCGCGGTACGTCGCCGCCACCCGCCCCCGGTCCACCCAGCAGGTCGTCGAGCGCGACGCCGCCCTCGTGCAACTGGTCCGCCGCGAGCTGCCGTTGGACCCGAACGCCCGGATCCGGGTGCGCTCCGCGGACGCCCGGGAGGGACTGGCCAAGGTTCCGGAGGGGTGGGCCGACCTCGTCATCGCGGACGTGTTCAGCGGGGCCCGCACCCCCGGCCACCTCACCTCGACGGAGTTCCTCGACGAGGTCCGCAGGGCCCTGAGGCCGGGCGGCATCTACGCCGCCAACCTCGCCGACGGGCCGCCGCTCGCCCATCTGCGCGGCCAGATCGCCACCGCGGCCGCCCGGTTCGCGCAGCTCGCACTGGTCGCCGACCCGGCCGTGCTGCGGGGCAAGCGGTTCGGCAACGCGGTGCTCGTCGCCTGCGACCTGCCGCTGCCCGTCGCCGAACTGACCCGCCGGGCCGCCTCCGACCCGCATCCGGGCCGCGTCGAGCACGGCAGGGCTCTCACGGACTTCACCGGCGGCGCCGCCCCGGTGGCGGACGCCGCCGCGGTGGCCTCCCCGGCCCCGCCCGCCTCGGTCTTCCGCTGACCAGGCGCCGGCGCCCCCGGCCTCCGGCAGCGCCTAGTAGTTCCCGACCTCCACGTGCGGCGGTCCGTCGTGCCAGGTGCAGAACACCGACACCCGGTCGGCGCCCGAGGTGAACTCCACGCGGATCCAGGACTCGGTCTTCCACACCTGCATCGACCAGCCCGTGCCCGGAGTCGCCGAGACCAGGGAGGCGGAGGCCGGGCCCAGGTCGAGCACCACCCGGCCGCCTTCGGTGTCGTAACTCCTGACCCGGCCCGTATCGCCGGAGGACGGGCCCGGGCGCCCGGGGGACGCCGGCTTCGTGGCGGTGGGGGCCGACGGGCGGGGCGACCGGCCCGGCCGCGCCGGCGGGCTCTTCGACGGGGCCGGCCGGCGGGTCGAGGAGACGCGGGGGTCCGGCGCCGGAGCGGCCGCGCCGGCCGCCGTGATCGGCAGCGCGCGCGGCGGGTCGTAGGCCGTGCCCGCCATCACCGTGTGGACGCCCCACCACGACAGCGTGACCGCCGCGCCCGTGGCGAGCGACCACGCCAGTACGTGAACGAGTCCTCTGCGCATCGCGGCCATACTGCCTCACCCGTCCCACCCGTGTCCCCCGAGCGCGGTCGGGGTGAGGTTGTCCACAGGCCGTGGGCGGCGAGGGGGAGTTGTCCACAGGCCGGCACCCGCTCCGTCCGCATGGCGTACGGTGCGGCGCATGGCAAGTGTGCTCGTGGTCGAGGACGACCAGTTCGTACGCTCGGCGCTGATCCGGCACCTGACCGACGCCTCGCACACCGTGCGCAGCGTCGGTACGGCACTGGAGGCGCTGCGCGAGGTCGCCCACTTCCGCTTCGACGTGGTGATCCTGGACCTCGGACTGCCCGACCTGGACGGCTCCGAGGCCCTGAAGATGCTGCGCGGCATCACCGACGTCCCCGTCATCATCGCCACCGCGCGGGACGACGAGGCGGAGATCGTGCGGCTGCTCAACGCCGGGGCGGACGACTACCTGACCAAGCCCTTCTCCGTCGAGCACCTCTCCGCGCGCATGGCCGCCGTGCTGCGCCGCTCCCGCTCCGGCGCCGGGGACGCCCCGCCGTCCACCGTCATCCGCGTCGGCGGCCTGATCCTCGATCCGCTGCGGCGCCAGGCCGAGTTGGACGGGGCGCGCCTGGACCTCACACGCCGCGAGTTCGACCTGCTCGCCTTCCTGGCCGGCCGTCCCGGAGTCGTCGTCCCGCGCAAGGAGCTGCTGGCCGAGGTGTGGCAGCAGTCCTACGGCGACGACCAGACCATCGACGTCCATCTGTCCTGGCTGCGGCGGAAGTTGGGGGAGACCGCCGCACGGCCCCGCTATCTGCACACCTTGCGCGGTGTCGGTGTGAAGCTGGAGCCCCCGGGAGCGGAGCCGCCGCGATGAGATGGGCACTGGTCAAGGTCTGTCTGGCCGTCACCGCGATGGTCGTGGTCGCCTTCGCCGTCCCGCTGGGGCTGGTGGTCAAGGAGATGGCCCGGGACCGCGCGTTCTCCAACGCCGAGCGGCGGGCGGCGGCGGTCGCCCCCGCGCTGTCCATCACCACCGAGCGGGATCAGCTGGAGCGGGTCGTGGCCTCGGCGGGCTCGGACACCGAGATGGCCGTGCACATCCCGGCGGTCGACGGCCGGGCGGCCGTCGACATCGGGCGCCGGCGCGCCGCGGGCGAGGACATCGCGACCGTGCGGAAGCTGGGCCGCGCCTCCACCACCGAGGTGCCCGGCGGCTCCACGCTCCTGCAGCCGGTCGCGCTCAGCTCCGGCGCGATCGCGGTCGTCGAGGTCTACGTCCCCGAGTCCGATGTCAGCAACGGCGTCGGCACGGCCTGGGCGGTGCTCGCCGCGGTCGGCGTGGCCCTCGTCGTCGGCTCGGTCGCCGTCGCCGACCGGCTGGGCGTCCGGATGGTGCAGCCCGCGCAGCGGCTCGCCGAGGGCGCGCACGACCTGGGGGAGGGCAAGCTGGGCGCCCGGGTGCCCGAGGAGGGGCCGACCGAACTGCGCCTGGCCGCCGTCGCGTTCAACTCCATGGCCGACCAGGTCGTCCAGCTGCTGGCCAACGAGCGGGAGCTGGCGGCCGACCTGTCCCACCGGCTGCGCACCCCGCTGACCGTGCTCCGGCTGAACGCGGCCTCGCTCGGCGAGGGGACCGCCGCCGAGCAGACCCGGGAGGCGGTCGCCCAGCTGGAGCGCGAGGTCGACACCATCATCCGGACCGCGCGGGAGGCCAAGCCGCAGACGGCGGCGGCCGGACCCGGCGCCGGCTGCGACGCGGCCGAAGTGGTCCGGGGACGGATGGAGTTCTGGTCGGCGCTCGCCGAGGACGAGGGGCGCAAGTGGCGGCTGGCCGGCGTCGAGCGGCCGGTGCGCATACCCGTCGCCCGCGCCGACCTGGCCGCAGCCCTGGACGCCCTGCTCGGCAACGTCTTCCGGCACACCCCCGAGGGCACGGCCTTCGCGGTCGACGTGCACAACGGCGACGACGCGGTGATCGTGCTCGTCTCCGACGCGGGCCCCGGCATACCCGACCCCGAGGCGGCCATGGCGCGCGGCCGTGGCTCCGGCGCCGACGGCTCCACGGGGCTCGGCCTGGACATAGTGCGCCGGCTGGCCGAGGCGACCGGCGGTGACGTGCGGATCGGCTCGTCGGTGCTGGGCGGCACGGAGGTGCGGATCTGGATCCAGCTGGACGGACGGCAACCGGTGCGCCGGGGGCACCGTGGCGCCGTGCGCCGCCGCCGGCCGGGCAAATTGGTCTCGACCTTTAACCGTCCCCGATCCCTCCCTTAAGCGCACCCTAAGATCCTCGACGGCCGTCCCGTTCAAGCCGTTTGCCCGATTCCGCCTCGCTAGCGTGCTGCCGCATCCCACCCCCCGTGAACAGCGAAGGCAGGCACGCGATGAGCACGCACCGGCGGCGTATCAGTGGCAGGAACAAGGCGATCGGCGGTCTCGTCGCCGCGGCCGCGGTCGGCGGCGGCGCGCTCGTGTTCACCGGCATCGCGCAGGCCGCCGGCGTCGGCGCCGCGTACACGAAGACCAGCACATGGTCGACGGGGTACACCGCGCAGTACGTCGTCACCAACAACACCGGCCAGGGCGAGAAGGACTGGACGCTGGAGTTCGACCTCCCCGCGGGCAGCAGGCTCGGCTCGCTGTGGAACGCCGAGTCGAGCGTCAGCGGGCGGCATGTCACCGTGAAGCCC
Organism: Streptomyces sp. NPDC086766; assembly: GCF_044746005.1. NCBI lineage: Bacteria > Bacillati > Actinomycetota > Actinomycetes > Kitasatosporales > Streptomycetaceae > Streptomyces > Streptomyces sp. NPDC086766. Next base: position 191,273 of record NZ_JBIVBI010000009.1, read on the forward strand.
GCGAAGTGGGACACCGGTGGCCTCGCACCCGGCAAGTCCGTCACCGTCGGCTTCGTGGTCGAGGGCACCGGCGACCCGGCCGGCTGCCGTATCGACGGCGCCTCGTGCTCCGTCGACGGCGGGCCCACCCCGGCGCCGAGCGGCCGCCCGACCCGGTCCGCCACCCCGGCCCCCACCGCCACCCCCACCCGGTCCGGCACGCCGACCGCCACCGCGAAGCCGACCGCCACCCGCACCCCGACGGCCACCGCGTCGCCCTCGCCCTCGCCCTCGCAGACCACCGGCACCGGCACGAAGGCCGCGGCAGGCTTCGCGCCGTACGTCGACACCTCGCTCTACCCGGCCTTCGACCTGCTCGCGAGCGCCGGCGCCACCGGCGTGAAGAACTACAACCTCGCCTTCGTCACCGACGGCGGCGGCTGCACCCCGAAGTGGGGCGGAGTGACCGACCTCGGCGGCGACGGTGTCGCGGCCCGGATCGGCGCGCTGCGCGCCAAGGGCGGGGACGTGCGCGTCTCCTTCGGCGGCGCCTCGGGCGCGGAGCTGGCGACCACGTGCTCTTCGGCGGACGCGCTGGCCGCCGCCTACGGCAAGGCGGTGGACGAGTTCAAGTTGACGAAGGTCGACTTCGACGTCGAGGGCGGCGCGCTGGCCAACACGGGCGCCAACACCCGCCGGGCGCAGGCCATCGCCGAGCTCCAGCAGCGGCACCCCGGCCTGGACGTCTCCCTCACCCTCCCCGTCATGCCCGAGGGGCTGACCCAGGACGGCGTGAACCTGCTGTCCGACGCCAAGGCCCACGGCGTGCGGATCTCCGCCGTCAACATCATGGCGATGGACTACGGCGCCTCCTACAGCGGCGACATGGGCACCTACGCCGAGCAGGCCGCCACCGCCACCCAGGCCCAGATCAAGGGTGTCCTCGGTCTGTCCCACAGCGCCGCCTGGAAGACGGTCGCCATCACCCCGATGATCGGCGTCAACGACGTCTCCACCGAGGTCTTCACGCTCGACGACGCCACCCAGCTGGTGAACTTCGCCCGGTCCAAGGGCATCGGCGCGCTGTCGATGTGGTCGGCGACCCGCGACAAGCAGTGCGACGGCGGGCCCAGGCCCACCGCCGACGCGACGTGCAGCTCCGTCGCCCAGGAGAAGTTCGCCTTCTCGAAGGCCTTCGGCGCCTTCGACTGAGCGGTCGAGGAGCCGGACTCCCCACGCCCGGCCGGGGCGCGGCACTCCCCTAGGTCTTCGTGCCGCGCCCCGCCCCCCGTTCAGCAGGCCCCGGCTGCCCGGATGGCCGGACGCCGGGACCTCCGGCTGCCCGCTGCCGCCGTCAGATGCCGTCCACCGGGGCGAGTTCCCCGCTCCGGGCGGCCTTGGAGTACCACAGGGCGCTGGACTTGGGCGTCCGGGCGAGCGTCGCGTAGTCCACGTACACCGCGCCGAACCGCTTGCCGTAGCCGTAGGCCCACTCGAAGTTGTCCATCAGGGACCACAGGTAGTACCCGCGCACGTCCGCGCCGTCGGTGATGGCCCGGCGGACCGCCGCGAGGTGGCCGCGCAGATAGGCGATGCGCTCCGGGTCGTGCACCCGGCCGTCCGCGTCCACCTTGTCGTCGTAGGCGGCGCCGTTCTCCGTGATGTAGAGCGGCAGGCCGGGCGCCTCCCGGGTGTAGCGCATGATCAGCTCGTGCAGACCCGACGGGTCGATCGTCCAGCCCATCTCCGTGCGGTCGCCCGGCGTCTGGTGGAACATCACGTCGTCCGCGGCCGGCCACGGCGAGAACGCGCTGGCCCCGTGGCCGTCCGCGCGCGGGCCCTCCGCCCCCGCGTCGGCCGCCGACACCAGTGCCGGGGTGTAGTAGTTGAGGCCGAGGGCGTCCAGCGGCTGGTTGATGCTCCGCAGGTCGCCGTCGTGGACGTACGACCAGTCGGTGAGGGACGAGGTCGCCTCCAGCAGCGTGGCCGGGTAGGCCCCGTGCAGCATCGGGCCGTGGAAGACGCCGTTGGCCAGGTCGTCGATCTTCCGGGCCGCCGCCAGGTCCGCCGGACTCTGCGAGGCGGGCCGCACCACGGAGGAGTTGAGGCTGACGGCGACCGTGTTGCGGGCGGGCATCACCGACCGCAGCGCCTGCGTGCCCAGCCCGTGCGCCAGGTTCAGGTGGTGGGCCGCGCGCAGCGAGGCCTGCGGGTCCGTGCGGCCGGGCGCGTGCACGCCGGAGGCGTAGCCCAGGAAGGCGCTGCACCACGGCTCGTTGAGCGTGATCCACTGCTCCACCCGGTCGCCGAGCGCCTCACCCACGATCTGCGCGTACTCGGCGAAGCGCAGCGCGGTGTCCCGCTCCGGCCAGCCGCCCGCGTCTTCCAGCTCCTGCGGCAGGTCCCAGTGGTAGAGCGTGACCGCGGGTTTGATCCCGTGGGCGAGCAGCTCGTCGACCAGGCGGCGGTAGAAGTCCAGCCCCACCTGGACGGCGGGACCGCGGCCCGTGGGCTGCACCCGCGGCCAGGAGACGGAGAAGCGGTAGGCGTTCAGGCCCAGCTCCGCCATCAGCGCCACGTCCTCGCGATAGCGGTGGTAGTGGTCGACAGCGATGTCACCGGTCTCGCCGCCGGCCGTCTTTCCCGGCGTATGGCTGAAGGTGTCCCAGATCGAGGGGGTGCGGCCGTCCTCCCGCACCGCCCCCTCGATCTGGTACGCGGAGGTCGCCGCGCCCCAGAGGAAGGAGGAGGGGAAGGTCACCGGGGTCACCGGGGTCACCTGCTGTGCGGACTCAGGCATGGAAGCGCTCCCAGAGGAGGTCGTTCGGACCGACGGATAGGGGGAGAGAAGGAAAGAGGGGGAGGAGGGGAGGGGAAGAAGGAGGGCGGCGGAGGAGAAGGGGCCGAGGCTTCGGTGACCCGGCCCCCTGGGGCGTACCCGGTGCGCGGCAGGCGTACGGCGGCGCGCACCGCGGAGGTTCAGCCCTTGACCGCCCCCTGCATGATGCCGCCGACGATCTGCTTGCCGAAGATCGCGAAGACCAGCAGCAGCGGCAGTGTGCCGAGCAGCGCGCCCGCCATGATCAGCGACTGGTCGGGGGTGTAGCCGCGGCCCAGGCCCGCGACCGCGACCTGCACGGTCGGGTTTCCGGTCTGGGTCAGCACCAGGAACGGCCACAGGAAGTCGTTCCAGGTCTGCACGAACGTCAGCATGGCCAGCACGGCCATCGCGGGACGCGCCGCCGGGAACACCACGTGCCACACCACGCGCCAGCTGCTCGCGCCGTCCACTCGGGCGGCCTCGATGATCTCGTCCGGCAGCGCCTGGATCAGGTACTGCCGCATGAAGAACACACCGAACGCGCTGACCAGCGAGGGCAGGATCACCGCCTGCAACTGGTCGGTCCAGTCCAGCTTGGCCACCATCATGTACAGCGGGATCACGCTGAGCTGCGGCGGGACCATCATCGTGCCGATCACGATCAGCATCAGGGCGCCCCGGCCCCGGAAACGCAGCTTGGCGAAGGCGAAGCCGGCGATCGTCGACAGGAAGACGATCGTGGCCGCGGACACCCCCGCGACGATCGTGGTGTTGAGGAAGGCCTTGCCCAGATTGGCATCCGACCATGCGACCCGCAGGTTGTGCATCAGGTTGGAGCCGAACCAGAAGGGCGGCGGCGTCTGCGCCAGCCGGGCGTTGTCGCGGGACGCGGCGATGGCACTCCACACCAGCGGGAACAGTGAGCCGATGGTGAACAGCACCAGGATCACGTACGCCACCGGTCCGGCGTGCATCTGGCCGCCGGCGCGCGCCGACTTGGGCCGCCGGACGCGCTTGGCCTCGGGCGGTGCGGTTGCGCCGGGATTCGTCAGGGTCGTCGTCACGGCTGGTTCTCCTAACTACTGGCGCGCAGCCGGCGCGAGATGACGTAGTTGACGAACCCGATCAGGATGAGGATCAGGAACATCGTCCAGGCGATCGCGGAGGCCCGGCCCAGGTGCTGGTTGACCCAGCCCTGCTCGTACAGGTAGACGCCCAGGGTCTGGAACTGGTGGTCGGCCCCGCCGGAGGCACCCTTGATGGAGTCGAACAGCAGCGGCTCACCGAACAGTTGGCTGGCGCCGATCGTGGACACCACGGTGGTGAACAGGATCGTCGGACGCAGCTGCGGCAGCGTCACGTGGAAGAACTGCTGCCAGCGGTTGGCGCCGTCCAGCGCCGCCGACTCGTACAGGTCCTGCGGGATCGCCTGCATCGCCGCCAGGTAGATCAGCGCGTTGTAGCCGGTCCACCGCCAGATGACGATCGAGGAGACCGCGATCTGCGACGGCCACTTGTCGTTCTGCCAGTCGACGGAGCCGAGGCCGACCTGGTGCAGCGCCCAGTTGATCATGCCGTAGTCGCGGCCGAAGAGCAGGACGAAGACCAGGGAGGCGGCGGCGATCGAGGTGGCGTACGGCGCGAGCATCACGACCCGGTAGAAGGTGGACGCCCGCAGCTTGTAGTTGAGGATGTGCGCGAGCCCCATCGCCATCAGCAGCTGTGGAACGGTGGAGATGATGCCGATGGTCAGCGTGTTCCTCGCCGCGTTCCAGAAGAAGTCGTCGTCGAAGATCCGGGTGTAGTTGCGCAGGCCCGCCCACTGCATGTCGGTGGGCGAGGTCAGCTCCACCGTGTGCAGCGAGGCCCAGCCGGTGTAGACCAGCGGGAACAGGCCGAACGCGATGAAGAGCATGAAGAACGGGGAGACGAAGGCGTACGGGCTCCAGCGGAGGTCCCGCTGCCAGCGGCGGGACAACCGGTCGCGGCGCTTCGCCTCGGCTGGCGACGCGATCGCCGCGGGAGGGCGGACCGGGGCCGCGCCCCCGTCCTTGACGGGGAGCGCGGCGGTGTCGTGCCGGGGTGACATACCGGTCACTTCTCCAGGTTGTTGTCGATCGTCTTGACGGCCGTCTTCCAGGCCTCCTCGGGCGACTTGCCCTTCGTGACCAGGACGATGCCGTTGTCACCCAGGCCGGCGCCGATGATCTGGTCCTTCGGGCCGATCGGCTGGAGCGGGATGGACTTGGCGGCCTCGGCGAAGATCTGACCGATCGGGCTGTCCCCGGTCATGGCGTTCTTCGCGTTCTGCACCGCGGGCATGTCGTAGACGGCGGGGGCGCTGGGGAAGCTGCCCTGCACGGCGAAGAGCTTGGCCTGCTGCTTCGGCGCGGTCAGCCAGGCGACGAGCTGCTCGGCCTCCTTCACGTGCTTGCCGCTCTTGGGCACGGTCAGGAAGCTGCCGCCCCAGTTGCCGGCCTTCGGCGCGGCGGCCACGTCCCACTTGCCGACCGCGTCCTTGCCCGACTTGGCCTTGAGGTAGCCCAGCATCCACGGCGGGCAGGAGATCGCGGCGAACTTGCTGTTCGCGATGGTCTGGTCCCAGGCCGGCTGGAACTGGGTCTGCGGCTGGACCAGGCCCTCCTGCGCGGCCTTCGCGGCCAAGTTGAAGTCGGCCCTCACGGCCGGGTTCGTCTTGTAGACGACCTTGCCGGAGGAGTCGTAGAACTTCGTCTTCTCGCTGCCCAGGATGGCGCTGAGCAGACCGCCGGGGGAGTCCATGAAGACGGTGCCGTTGGGCGCCTTCTTCTTGTACTGCTCACCGACGCCGACCAGCTTGTTCCAGTCGCCGGCCCACAGCTTGCCCACCGCCTCGCGGTCCGAGGGCAGACCGGCCTTCTGGAAGAGGTCCTTGCGGTAGCAGATCCCCATCGGGCCGATGTCGGTGCCGAGGCCTATGGTCTGGCCGTCCTGGGTGGTGGCCTGCTGCCACTTCCAGTCCAGCCAGTCGCTCTTGTTCACGCCGGAGACCTTGGAGAGGTCCTCGAGCTTGGCCGCCTGCGTGTTCACCACCTCGGCGATGTTGCCGACCTCGACGGCCTGGACGTCCATCAGGCCGCTGTTGGTGGTGAGGTGGTTGACGAGCGCCGGGTAGTAGTTCTCGTTCCGCTCGGTGACGTTCTCCTGGATCTTGATGTTGGGGTGGAGCTTCTCGTACTCGGTGTAGAGGCCGGCTTCCTTGAAGCCCATGGTGCCGAAGAGGCCCATGGTGATCGTGGTCTTGCCGTTCGAGCTGCCACCGTCCGACGAGCCGGACGAGTTCTTGCCGTCGTCTGCACAGCCGGCCAGCAGCCCGGCGCCCAGCGTCGCGACTGCCGCCAGGGCCACCGCCCTCGTGGCGGTACGGGTACGTGCTCGCATTGCGTCCTCCTGTTGCCTGACGTGCCGACCCCCCGGCCAACTGCATCTGCTGGGCCCCAATGTTCTCGCTGCGGCTCGGGCGGGGAACGTGCGGGTTGTGTATGTGCCAGGTACCGTGGGAGCGCTCCCACGAATGATGTGTTGAAGGTTCGCGGGTTCGGGCGGGGGTGTCAAGGGAGTCGGCAAGCAGAGATGGCTTCAGTTATCGGCCTGTTAACTGGGCCCGTCGCACCCGGTCCGAGATGCGGAGGCGAGCCGGTGCGGGCCGGGGTGTGGCCCGCGGCGGCGCACCCCGCGGACGGCCACTCTCCCTGGTGCGGCTGTTAGATTCCAGCTCAGCGTGATGACGACTGCGGAGAGGCGGGGCCCATGGCAAGCCACGGAGCGCGGAGCCGGAGCGGTGGGCGGCCGACGCTCGAGGAGGTCGCCGCGCGGGCGGGCGTGGGGCGCGGCACCGTCTCCCGGGTGATCAACGGCTCGCCCAGGGTCAGCGACGCCACCCGCGCCGCGGTCGAGGCCGCGGTCGCCGAACTCGGCTACGTCCCCAACACGGCGGCCCGCGCCCTGGCCGCCAACCGCACCGACGCGATCGCCCTCGTCGTCCCCGAGCCGGAGACCCGCTTCTTCGCCGAGCCGTACTTCTCCGACATGCTGCGCGGCGTGGGCGCCGAGCTGTCGGACACGGAGATGCAGCTGCTGCTGATCTTCGCGGGCAGCGACCGGGAGCGCAGGCGGCTCGCGCAGTACCTGGCGGCGCACCGCGTCGACGGCGTGCTGCTGGTGTCGGTGCACGCCGACGATCCGCTGCCCGACCTCCTGGCCCAGCTGGAGATCCCGGCGGTGATCAGCGGTCCGCGCTCCGCGGGGGAGACGCTCACCTCGGTCGACTCCGACAACTACGGCGGCGCCCGCTCGGCGGTGGAGCACCTGCTCGCCCGCGGCCGCCGCACCATCGCGCACATCACCGGCCGCATGGACGTCTACGGCGCCCAGCGCCGTGTCGACGGCTACCGGGACGCGCTGCGCGACGCCGGCCTGGAGGCAGACGAACTCCTCGTCGAGCCGGGCGACTTCACCGAGGAGGGTGGGCGCCGGGCGATGACCCGGCTGCTGGAGCGGCGCCCCCATCTGGACGCGGTCTTCGCGGCCTCGGACGTGACGGCGGCCGGCGCCCGCCAGGTGCTGCGCGAGGCGGGCCGCCGTATCCCGGAGGACGTGGCCCTGGTCGGCTACGACGACTCGGCCATAGCCCGCCACATGGACCCGCCGCTCACCAGCGTCCGCCAGCCGATCGAGGAGATGGGCCGCGCGATGATCGACCTGCTCCTGACGGAGATCGCGGACCGCCGCCCGGCGGTCTCCCGGGGGCTGGAGCGGCGGCACGCGGTGCTGCCGACGGAGCTGGTGGCGCGTACGTCGTCGTAGGGGTCGCGGCGGGCGCGCTGATCGCGGCGGCCGGCCCCGCCCGGTCACCCGGCGGGTCGGGCCGTGGGCCGTGGACCGTGGGCCAACAAATGAATCAGCCGGTGACTTCGTTTCCGAAGTCACCGGCTGACCACCAGGGTGAGTGACGGGACTTGAACCCGCGGCCACCTGGACCACAACCAGGTGCTCTACCAACTGAGCTACACCCACCATGACCGGCGGTTCGCTTGGTGGCTTCCCGACCGGACGAGAAAAAGTGTACAGGGTCCGGAGGGGTGCTCGCGCACGGCTTTCTCCGGGGCCCCGCCACGTGTCCCCGGCGCCCCTACCGCGCGGGCAGGACGTGCTTCGCGGCGATCGCCTTGGCGGTGTCGGAGTCCGGGCCGGGCTGCGGCACGAAGACGGCCTCGCGGTAGTAGCGCAACTCCGCGATGGACTCGCGGATGTCGGCGAGGGCGCGGTGGTTGCCGTTCTTCTCCGGGCTGTTGAAGTACGCCCGCGGGTACCAGCGCCGGGCCAGCTCCTTGATCGAGGAGACGTCGACGATCCGGTAGTGCAGGTAGCCCTCCAGCGTCGGCATGTCGCGCAGCAGGAAGCCGCGGTCGGTGCCGACCGAGTTGCCGCACAGGGGGGCCTTGCCCGGTTCCTTCACGTGCTCCCGCACATAGGCCAGGACCTGCTCCTCGGCGTCCTTCAGCGTCGTGCCGCCGGCCAGCTCGTCGAGCAGGCCGGACGCGGTGTGCATCTGACGCACCACCTCCGGCATCGTCTCCAGCGCCGCGTCCGGCGGGCGGACGACGATGTCGACTCCCTCGCCGAGCACGTTCAGCTCGGAGTCGGTGACGAGGGCGGCCACCTCGATGAGCGCGTCGTCGGACAGCGAGAGGCCGGTCATCTCGCAGTCGATCCACACCATGCGATCGTTCATGTGTCTAACCTTACGGCGCGCCGCGGCGGGCTGAGCCGACCGTGCGGCGACCTTGTTCCGGGGGCCGCCCGAAAGGTCCCCGCGAGCGGCTTCTACGTCGGTCGAGCCGGGCGGGTGGGCGGGGGATCCCCCGCCCACCCGGTCCCGTCAGCTTCCGCTGCGCTGCCCCGGCAGGCTCGCCAGCGGTGCCGGCGTGCGGCGGCCGTGGTGCGGCAGCGGTCCCGGCCCCTCTGGGTGGAGGGACGGCGCCGGGGCGGACGGACCCGGCAGCCCGAGCGGGCCGGACGGAGCCGTCGAGCCGCCGGTCCCCGCGGGTCCGGCGGGGTTCGCCGGTCCCGTCGGCCCGTCACCGTCCACGGGCCGCTCGCCCTGGGGGCGGCGCGCCCGGTAGGCGGCCCGGTAGGCGGCCGGGGAGGAGCCCAGCTGCCGCCGGAAGTGCCCGCGCAGCGCCACCGGCGAACGGAAGCCGCAGCGCCCCGCGACCTCGTCCACCGAGTAGTCCGACGTCTCCAGCAGGCGCTGCGCCTGCAGCACCCGCTGGGTGATCAGCCACTGCAGCGGCGCGCTCCCGGTGAGGGAGCGGAAGCGGCGGTCGAACGTACGGCGGCTCATGTACGCCCGTGCCGCGAGCGTCTCCACGTCGAACTGCTCGTGGAGGTGCTCCAGTGCCCAGGCGACGACCTCGGCGAGCGGGTCGGCGCCGATCTCCTCGGGTAAAGACCTGTCGAGATAGCGCTCCTGCCCGCCGCTGCGGCGCGGCGGGACGACGAGGCGCCGGGCGAGCGCGCCCGCCGCCTCGTTGCCGTGGTCCGTCCGCACGATGTGCAGGCACAGGTCGATCCCGGCCGCCGTACCGGCGGAGGTGAGCACGTCGCCGTCGTCGACGAACAGCTCTCTCGGATCGACGTGCACCGACGGATAGCGCTTGGCCAGCGTCGGCGCGTACATCCAGTGCGTGGTCGCCGGGCGGGCGTCGAGCAGGCCCGCCGCGGCCAGGACGAAGGCGCCCGTGCACAGCCCGACGATGCGGGCGCCCTCCTCGTGTGCCCGGCGCAGTGCGTCGAGCGCCTCCTCCGGTGGCGGAGAGGTGATCGAGCGCCAGGCCGGCACGACGACCGTGCCCGCGCGGGAGATCGCCTCCAGGCCATGTGGCGCGGTGAGTTCCAGGCCCCCTGTGGTCCGCAGCGGGCCTTCCTCGCCACCGCACACCAGCAGGCGGTAGCGCGGCACTCCGGCGTCCTGGCGGTCAATCCCGAACACCGAAAGCGGTATGGAACTCTCGAAGATGGGGCCGCCGCTGAACAGCAGCACCGCGACGATCTCCTTGCGACGTCGCCCGGAGAGTTTCCGGGCCGCGGCTTCCGGCGCGGCAGTGGAGTCGTGGCTCATACTGCTAAGCCCCCCTTGGTGGTCGCGGCTCCTCGGTTGTGTCGCTCCTGCACGTTTCCCCTCGGTTTTGCACGAGTCCCCCGCCGTAAGACAGTCAAGATCGAATCTACTGGGTCCCGCCGTGCCGACGTGGCCGGTTCAGCACCCGGCAGATTGTCGACATGGCAACTTGGCGTAAAGCATTCGATCACGAAGCGTTGCACTCGGGGAGCGTGCAGGGAAGTGCGCCTTGTGGCGGTGGCCAATCCACATAGGGTGCGCGGGGCCCTTCGGACCCTTTCGGTGCAGGTGGAACGGGGGTTGGGGGGTACCTGGGGGCGGTGATGCGCCATCGCGAGAAGTTGGCTGAAAAGATACGGGCGGGAGTGCGGAAACCGGTCAGCCGACCGGTGCGGATCCGCCGGGGCGACGTCCGCGTCGATGGGTCCCGGCGCCCGTCCGGGGCCTGCGGCCGCGATGCGGGGCGCGCTCCTCGGCGAGCAGCCGGGCCGCCCCGCGCTCCGACCGGCGCAGCAGCACACGGCAGACGGCGGTGACCGCCGCCAGGCCGAACGCGGTGCCCGTCGCGCCGGCCGGCGAGGTGCCGAACCAGAGCAGGACCACGGGGACGAGGGCGCAGCTGAACGCCGCCCAGCGCACCACGTCGCGCGCGGTGTCGGTCGCGGGCGGCGGCGACGGGCGGCGCTCGGGGACGGTGCGGGGTCCGGACACGAAAGACGCTCCCTGGGGCGGTGGTTCACCGGGTTCAACGCGTGCTCGAACGGCCGGTCACCGTGCGGAACGCGTCACCCTGCGGTCGCGTGGCGTGAGCGCCGCGCGAACCGCCTGTACGGGGCAGCGACCATTGCCATCCGGGCCTCACTCGTGCATGCTCCGGGGAGCCGCGACCACGGGGGTCCCCCTGTGCCCCGAGAAGTCGGGGGAGCACGCGGCAACTGGGCCAAGGAGGCGTGCCGCCGTACCCTTGGGGGTATGGGGACGGGAAGACTATTCCCGGACACAGCTCCGCCGCAGACCGAAGTCCCTCATAAAGGATCACATCGCCGAGACAGCCATGGCCGGTCACGAATTCTTCGAACCCGCGGACCGCAAGCGTCCGGTCGCCGACCCTACGGCGGCCGATCCCCTGGCGGCCGAAGAGCCACGCGCCGCGTGCGATCCCGCCTTCCAGCACGGCGTCGTCGTCGGCTTCGACGGATCCACCTCCAGTGAGCGCGCCCTCGCCTACGCGATCGGCATGGCGCACCGCTCCCGGGCCGGGCTGATCATCGTCCATGTCGCCAACCGGCTGCCCACCACGGTGTGGGCGGGGTGCGAGCCCCCCGTCTTCGTGGATGTGCCGGACCACCGCACCGAGGTCCTCGGGCTCGAACTCGCCTGCGCGGAGTACCTCGCCGAGGTGCCCTGGATCCTGGTCGAGCGCGGCGGCGACATCTGCCACGAACTGGAGGAGGTCGGCAAGGAGTACGAGGCGGACGCGATCGTCGTCGGCTCCACGCACGGCCTGGTCGGACGCCTCTTCGGCTCCGTGGCCGGCCGCCTCGCCAAGCGCGCGCGGCGGCCGGTCGTCGTCATCCCGTAGCCCCCGCGCACAGGCGCCCGCGCACGGCTCGACCTCCTTCCCCCCACTCCCTTGCCCGACCGCTGAATCTCCCCTCGCGCGGAGGTGTTTGTGCCCTTGTGAAGGGCATATACCGGTCACGCACCCTGCGCACGCATGAAGGGAGCCCGCCGTGGACAACGACGTCTCCGCGGGAAGCACCACCACCATCGCCGGCCGACTCGCCCTGGGCATCACCCTGTTGGCCTTCGGCCTCGGACACACCCGGGTCATCGACGGCGTCACGGCGGCCGACGCCGTGACACTCGCTCACTACGTGGGCGGCGTGGCCCTGTTCGTCACCGGACTGCTCGCCCTGCGCGACCACGACACCGCGAGCGGTACGGCGTTCACCGCACTCGGCGCCCTGTGGTTCACCTGGGCCCTCTCGGCCGGCGGTCCGGCCTCCGGCAACGGCGCGGGAGTCTTCCTGCTGCTGTTCGCCCTCGTGGCCCTCACCCTGACCCTCGCCGGCGGCGACCTCCTCGGCCAGGGCACCTACGGGCTGTTCCTCGTCTCCCTGCTCCTGCTCGCCGTCGCGGAGTTCGCCGACAGCGGCAGCCTGGCGAAGGTCGGCGGCTGGTTCGCCGTCGCGGCCGGCGCGGTCTCCTGGTACGCGGCGACCGCGGCCCTCACCCACTGGCCCACGGCACTTCCGCGACGCGCTGCCGGCCGGGGGGTGACGGCCACCGGCTGAGGCAGCCGTGGGCCGGGCAGTCGGGCGGACCCCGGCCCCTGTGAGGAGCGACCCCCTGCGCCGGTGGCGCCAGGGGGTCGCTCATGTCCGCGGGATCGCGGGGGAGTTGCGTCTGATCGACCGCTACCCCGCGACCGCGCGGCGGAGTTGCTCAGCCGGGCCCGGTCACTCCACGGTGACGGACTTGGCCAGGTTGCGCGGCTTGTCGATGTCCCGGCCCAGCGCCAGCGCCGTGTGGTAGGCGAGGAGTTGCAGCGGGATGCCCATCAGGATGGGGTCCAGCTCGTCCTCGTTCTTCGGCACGACGATCGTCTGGTCGGCCTTCTCCTGCTCCTGGTGCGCGACCGCGAGGATCTTGCCGCTGCGGGCCTTGATCTCCTCCAGCGCCGCGCGGTTCTTCTCCAGCAGGTCGTCGTCCGGCACGATCGCCACCGTCGGCAGGGCGGGCTCGATCAGCGCCAGCGGGCCGTGCTTGAGCTCGGAGGCCGGGTAGGCCTCGGCGTGGATGTAGGAGACCTCCTTGAGCTTCAGGGAGGCCTCACGGGCCACGGGGTAGCCCCGCACCCGGCCGATGAAGAGCATCGAGCGGGCGTCGGCGTAGCTCTCCGCCAGCTTCTTGATCTCCTCCTCCTGCTTCATGATCTGGGAGATCTGCTCCGGCAGCCGGCGCAGGCCCTCGATGATGCGCTTGCCGTCGCGGACCGAGAGGTCCCGGGTGCGGCCGAGGTGCAGGGCGAGGAGCGCGAAGGCGACCGTGGTGTTGGTGAAGCACTTGGTGGACACCACGCAGACCTCGGGTCCGGCGTGCACGTAGATGCCGCCGTCCGCCTCGCGGGCGATCGCCGAGCCGACCACGTTGACCACGCCCAGCACCCGCGCGCCCTTGCGCTTGAGCTCCTGGACGGCGGCCAGCACGTCGTAGGTCTCACCGGACTGCGAGACCGCGACGTACAGCGTGTCGGGGTCCACGACCGCGTTGCGGTAGCGGAACTCGGACGCGGGCTCGGCGTCCGCGGGGATGCGGGCCAGCTCCTCGATCATCTGGGCGCCGATCATGCCCGCGTGGTACGAGGTGCCGCAGCCGAGGATCTTCACGCGGCGGATCTGGCGCGCCTCGCGGGCGTCCAGGTTCAGGCCGCCGAGGTGCACGGTGGAGAAGCGGTCGTCGATGCGGCCGCGCAGCACGCGGTCCACGGCGTCGGCCTGCTCGTGGATCTCCTTGTGCATGTACGTGTCGTGGCCGCCCATGTCGTACGACGCGGCCTCCCACTCGACGGTGGTCGGCTCGGCGGTGGTGCGGGTGCCCTCGGTGGTGTACGTGCGGAAGTCGTCGGCCTTGAGGGTGGCCATCTCGCCGTCGTCGAGCGTGACGATCTGGCGGGTGTGGGCGACCAGCGCGGCGATGTCCGAGGCGACGAACATCTCCTTCTCGCCGATGCCGAGGACGACCGGGGAGCCGTTGCGGGCCACGACGATACGGTCCGGGAAGTCGGCGTGCATCACGGCGATGCCGTAGGTGCCCTCGACGACCCGCAGCGCCTGGCGGACCTTCTCCTCCAGGGTCTCGGCCTGGGAGCGGGCGATCAGGTGGGTGAGGACCTCGGTGTCGGTCTCGGAGAGGAACTCGACGCCGTCCGCCTCCAGCTTGCGGCGCAGGTCGGCGGCGTTGTCGATGATGCCGTTGTGCACGACGGCGACCTTGTCGTCGGCCGACATGTGCGGGTGGGCGTTCACGTCGGAGGGGGCGCCGTGGGTGGCCCAGCGGGTGTGCGCGATGCCGGTGGTGCCCTTGAAGCGCGCCGGGACCTTGGCCTCCAGGTCGCGGACCCGGCCCTGGGCCTTGACCATCTTCAGGCCGGCCGTCTTGGGCGAGGTGATGACGATGCCCGCGGAGTCGTACCCGCGGTACTCCAGGCGCTGCAGGCCCTCCAGGAGCAGCGGCGCGACGTCACGCTTCCCGATGTATCCGACGATTCCGCACATATATACGTATCCCTCAGTCTGGACTCAGCCGTAGACGATGCGCCGCAACTGCCGGAGGGTGAGCTCCGGCGGCGCCACGGCCCGGTATTTCAGGTCCGCCGCGATCCGTTCGAAGATCGTCGCGTTCACCAGGCCCTGGGCCTGGAGCTCGCGGTGGCGGCGACGGACGTACTCCTCGGTCGTCTCGTCGAAGTAGGCGAGCACGTCCTGGATCACCCGCAGCGCCTCGCCCCGGCTCAGGGGCGTGGAGCGCGTCAGATGATCTACAAGTTCGTCGTGCACCCGGTTGATCCTGGGGTACCGGCGCAGCTTTCGCAACCAGCCTGCCCGATTTCGGGCACGATCCCGTTCAAACTGTCGCGGATCTCTCGCTGCGGGCGGTCCGGTCACGTTCGGTGGTGGCCCGGTGACGGGTCGATGGCTGTCCGGTGGCTGTCCGACTGCCCGCGGGGGGCCGCTACATGCGCCGGAGCACCGCCTGCTTGGCCAGGGAGAACTCCTCGGCCGTCAGCACGCCGGTGCGGTGCAGCTCGCCCAGCTCCCGCAGCCGCCGCAGCAGCGCGTCGTGGTCGTCCTCGGCGGCGGGCGGGAGGGGCCGGCGAGCCTCGGCCTCCGGCGCCCGCACGGCCCCCGCGCCGGGTGCGCCGGGGTGCGGCAGCCGCGCCTGCACGGCCGCCGCGACCAGCGCCATCAGCGGGTCCTTCCGGAAGCCCCACAGCTCCACCGCGTTCGGGTCGAACTTCGGCGGGGCCTTGGTGGGCGCGTTGCGCACGGTGAAGCGGAGGTGGCCGTTCTCCAGCCCGGCGGCGGGCAGCCACTCCACCGCGGTGACGTCGGACAGGGCCAGCGTCCGGGGGCCGGCGGCGGCCTTGGCGTCCTCCGTCTTCCAGTTCCACTCCAGGCGCACCTGCTCGCCGTCGAAGCCCGCCGTGCCGTCCCCGGCGGACGCGGACAGCGGCACGGGCGGGCCGGGCAGCAGGTACTCCGTCACCGGATCGGACGGAACCTCCTCCAGCAGCAGCGCGTTGCGGATCTCGTCCACGACGTACTCGGCGACGCCGTAGCGGTCGGACTCCACGAGCAGCTGATAGGGGTCGTGCGGCTCGGTCAGCCGTCCGCCGGTCGCGTGCAGCAGCGGGTCGGCGCCGTCGCGCAGCCGCAGCCTGAGCCGCCCCGACTTCCTCCCCTGTTCGAACGAAACACCCGCCAACGCCGCCAGCGGGACGACGAGTTCACCCAGACTCTTCCGGAGCACACTGACGTTCTTGTCCCGTCCCGGGGTCAGCCGCAGGGTGTCGCCGTCGAACACCCACGTGCCGTCCTTCTGGATGATTTCCGCCATGGGGGGATTGTTTCACCGCCGCCACTTCTGCGAGAGAGTGGTCTATACCCGTCGGGGCCGCCGGGCCCCGGAGTCGAGTTCAGTCGAGAACAGTCGAGAACAACCGAGTTCAAGGGAGCGCATGTGAGACGGCACCCCAGCACGACTCCCCGCACCCCCCGGTTGACCCGCGCCCTCGGTTCGCTGCTGCTCGTGGCGGCGGCCGGGGTCTTCGCCGTCGGCGCGGCCCCCGCCGGGCAGGAGCGGGGCGCCGCGACGCCGCTGGACCGGATCGTCCCCGCCCCCGCCTCGGCCGAGGCGGGCGGATCCCCGTACCTCATCACCCGCGACACCCGCATCCGGATCGACGCCGCGCGCGAGGACACGCGCCGGATCGGCGCCTACCTCGCGGACGTCCTGCGCCCCTCGACCGGCTATCCGCTGCCGCTGACCACGCACGGGCGCGGCGGCATCCGGCTGCGCCTGGCGAACGGGCGCTTCGGCGCCGAGGGCTACCGCCTCGACAGCGGCGCCCGGGGCGTGACGATCACCGCCCGGGAGCCGGCCGGCCTCTTCCACGGCGTGCAGACCCTGCGCCAGCTGCTGCCCGCCGCCGTCGAGCGGAAGTCCGTGCAGCCCGGCCTGTGGCCGGTCGCGGGCGGCACCGTCGAGGACGCCCCTCGCTACGCCTACCGCGGCGCGATGCTCGACGTCTCCCGCCACTTCTTCACCGTGGCCCAGGTCAAGCGCTACATCGACGAGCTGGCCCTCTACAAGATCAACAAGCTGCATCTGCACCTCAGCGACGACCAGGGCTGGCGCATCGCCGTCGACTCCTGGCCGCGCCTGGCGACCTACGGCGGCTCCACCCAGGTCGGCGGCGGCCCGGGCGGCTTCTACACCAAGGACGACTACCGGGAGATCGTCCGGTACGCGGCCTCCCGCTACCTGGAGGTCGTCCCCGAGATCGACATGCCCGGCCACACCAACGCGGCCCTCGCCTCCTACGCCGAGCTGAACTGCGACGGTGTCGCGCCGCCGCTCTACACCGGCACCAAGGTCGGCTTCAGCTCGCTGTGCGTGGCCAAGGACCGCACCTACGACTTCGTCGACGACGTCGTCCGCGAACTGGCCGCCCTCACCCCCGGCCGCTACCTGCACATCGGCGGCGACGAGGCGCACTCCACCAGCCACGACGACTACGTGAAGTTCATGGACCGGGTCCAGCCGGTCGTCGCGAAGTACGGCAAGACGGTGATCGGCTGGCACCAGCTCACCGGCGCGACCCCGGCCCCGGGCGCGCTCGCCCAGTACTGGGGACTGGACTCCACCAGCGCCGCGGAGAAGGAGCAGGTCGCCAAGGCCGCACGGAACGGCACCGGACTGATCCTCTCCCCGGCCGACCGGGTCTACCTCGACATGAAGTACACCAAGGACACCCCGCTGGGGCTGGCCTGGGCGGGCTATGTCGAGGTCCGGCGGTCCTACGACTGGGACCCCGGCGCCTACCTGCCCGGCGCCCCCGCCTCCGCCGTCCGGGGCGTGGAGGCCCCGTTGTGGTCGGAGACGCTCTCCACCTCCGCCCACATCGACTACATGGCCTTCCCGAGGCTGCCCGGCGCCGCCGAACTCGGCTGGTCGCCCGCGGCCACGCACGACTGGGAGACCTACAAGGTGCGCCTCGCGGCCCAGGCGCCCCGCTGGGACGCCCTGGGCATCGGCTACTACCGCTCGCCCCAGGTGCCCTGGCCCAGCCGGTGACCCGGTAGGACATGGCCCCGAACGGGCGCCCCGGAGGACCGTAGTCCGGGGCACCCGTCCGCCCTGGCCGCCGCACCGCCGGGGGCTTCACCCGTCCGGGCTACCGCCCCGCGAGGGGGTTGGGCAGCGTGCCCGCCAGCCGGAGGGCGCCGGCCGGGTCGTTGAGGTCGACCATCCGGCGGTTGTCGCGCAACTGGAGGCGGTTGAGGCAGGACAGGGCGAACTCGGGGGCGAACAGGTCGTACCGGCGGAACCGGTCGGCCAGTTCGGGCGCCGAGGCCTGGTACTCCCGGACGACCTCCGCGACCGTGCGCCAGAAGTCGTCCTCCGGCAGGACTCCCTCGGTCGCGAGGCCGGCGGCGAGGAAGCGGAAGAAGCAGTCGAAGACGTCCGTGAAGATCGACAGCAGCTTCCTGTCCTCCGGCACGTCCACCCGGATCCGCCGCACCCGGGGCGGCAGCACGGCGTCCGGGTCCATCACCGCGATCTCCTCGGCGATGTCCTTGAATATCGCGCGCCGTACGGCACCGTCCTCCAGGACCAGGATCACGTTCTCGCCGTGCGGCATGAAGACCAGGTCGTAGGCGTAGAAGCAGTGCAGCAGAGGGACGAGGTACGCCCGGAGGTAGCCGCGGAGCCACTCGGACGGCCGCAGCCCGGAGCGCGCGACCAGCGCGCCGGCGAAGGACGCGCCCGTGTGGTCCGCGTGCAGCAGTGAGGCCATGGTGGCCAGGGACTCGCCCTCCTGGAGGGAGGGCACCGGGCTCTCCCGCCACAGCGCGGCCAGCATCTTCCGGTACGGCGAGTGGCGGTCCGTCGCCGCCTCGTACTCCAGGTGCCGGTAGCCGACCGCGGCCCGCTCCCGGATGATCGACAGGCCCGTCGCCCTCAGCACCGCGTCGCCCTCGATCAGCCGGGCCAGCCAGTCGTTCACGGCCGGGGTGGCCTCCATGGAGGCCGCGGAGAGCCCCCGCACGAAGCCCATGTTGAGGACCGACAGCGCCGTCTTGACGTAGTGCCGGTCCGGGTGGGAGGTGTTGAAGAAGGTCCGTACGGACTGCTGGGCCAGGTACGCGTCGTCGCCCTCGCCGAGACACACCAGGTGCCGGCGGGCGACCTCGGCGGCGAAGGTGACGGAGAGCTTGTTCCACCACTGCCAGGGGTGGACCGGCATGAGCAGGTAGTCGGCGGGGTCGAGCCCCCGGTCGCGCAGGAGGCCGGCGAAGCGCTCGACCGTCTTTGCCCCCAGCTCCTGCCGTACGAACGTCTCGTACGCGATCCCGGCCCCGGCCGTGAACACCGCCCGGGAGCGGTGCGCGGCCAGCCACACCAGCCGGACGGGACGCGCGCTCTCGGGCGCGTACGCCAGGTACTCGTGGATCCCGAAGCCGAGCCGCCCGTTGTTGGCGACGAAGCAGGGATGGCCCTCGGTCATGCCGGTCTCGACGGCCTGGAAGCCGCTCGCCGCCAGCTCGGCCGACGTGACGCGCGGCTTGGCGAGCTTGTAGCAGGTGCCGGCCAGGGTGGACGAGATCTCCTCCAGGTAGACCGGCAGGATCTCGTCGCTCAGGCCCAGGGAGTCCTTCAGCTCGACGACGAAGTCCATCGCCGAGAGGGGGAGTTCGCCGTCGTCGCGGTGGCGGGTGACGGAACCGGCGTCCACCTGCCAGTGGTCGAGCGCGCGGCGGACGGCGGTGAAGCGGTACCGGGTGCGGCCGTCGTCGCTGCGGACGGTGTAGTGGCCGCCGTCCCGCTCGGGGGTGATCAGCCGCTCGTGGGCGAACTCGGCGAGCGCCTTGCGCACGAGGAGGCGGTTGGCGGTGTCCCAGCGCTCGGGGGAGAGGTGGGCCACGGCGTCGGCGGGGTTCACGCGCCCACCGCCCTCTCGAACCGCTCCCGGGTGCAGAAGCTCAGCAGCGCCGTCTTCTGCGGCGTCTCGATCTCGCCCTCCGGCACGAACCCCACCGCCGCGTTCAGTGCGTGCACGGCCGTGTTGCGGACATCGGGTTCCACCACGACCCGGCGCGTCGCCGGATCCTCGAACAGGTGCCGCATCACCGCGGTGATCACGGTCCGGGTGAACCCGTGCACGGGCGTTTCGGCCGGTGCGACCAGGAAGTGCATCCCGACGTCGCCCGGCCGCGCCGCGTACAGTCCGGCCAGTTCCCGGTGGGCGGGGTCGTAGCGCTCCATCAGGAAGACCGGCTCGCCCTCGTGCAGCCCGAGGAAGGCGTCGTGGTGCTCGTCGGCCGCGATGTCCGTGTAGACGCGCTCCACGTCCTCCGATCGCGCGTCCCGCATCATCCAGAACGCCGCCTTGGGGTGCGTGACCCAGCCGTGCAGCAGTCCGGCGTCCCGCGCCGGGTCGAGCGGGCGGATGGTGAAGGTCATACGGTGAACTCCTGGAAGGCGATGGTCTTCTCGACCGGGTAGTACTCCCTGCCGAGCAGCTCGCGGATGATGCAGCTGTTGCGGTAGGCGCCCATGCCGAGGTCGGGGCTGGTGACGCTGTGGGTGTGGACGGCGGCGTTCTGCAGGAAGACGCCGCGTCCGGTGACGTCGATCGCGTAGTTGCGGGCCACGTCGAAGTTGCCGTGGGAGTCGCGGCGCAGGCGGTCGCGGACGGGCGCGAGGAAGTCCGGCTCCCGGTAGCGGTATCCGGTGGCCAGGACCAGCCCCTCGGAGCGCAGCTCGAAGTCCTTCCCCTGCTCCTCCTGGCGGAAGGCGAGGGTGTACGTGCCGTTGTCGTACCGCGCGCCGTTCAGGCTGGAGTTGGTGAGCAGGCGGGTCGGGACCGGGCCCGCGAGGCTCTTCTCGTAGAGCAGGTCGAAGACGGCGTCGATCAGGGCGCCGTCGATGCCCTTGAACAGGCCCTTCTGCTCGGCCGTGAGGCGGTAGCGGGTGGCCTCCGGGAGCCGGCGGAAGTAGTCGACGTACTCCGGGGAGGTCATCTCCAGGGTGAGCTTGGTGTATTCGAGCGGGAAGAAGCGCGGGGAGCGGGTCACCCAGTTCAGCCGGTAGCCGTGGACGTCGATCCCGCCGAGCAGGTCGTGGTAGATCTCGGCGGCGGACTGGCCGCTGCCGACCAGGGTGATCGACTCCTTGCGCCGGAGCTCCGCCCGGTGCCGCATGTAGCGGGAGGTGTGGATGAAGTCCCCGCCCAGGCCCCGGCAGGCATCCGGGAGGTACGGCGAGGTGCCGGTGCCGAGGACCAGGCGGCGGGCCCGGTAGGTCGCGCCGGCCGCCGTCCGTACGGCGTACAGCTCGTCCGCCTCGTCGTACGTCACCTCGGTCACCGTGGTGCCGAAGCGCACGCCGGTCAGTTTCGAGGCGGCCCAGCGGCAGTAGTCGTCGTACTCGGCGCGCAGCGGGTAGAAGTTCTCGCGGATGTAGAACGAGTACAGCCGTCCGCGTTCCTTGAGGTAGGTGAGGAAGGAGTACGGGGAGGTGGGGTCGGCCAGGGTGACCAGGTCCGACAGAAACGGGGTCTGCAGGTGGGCGCCGTCGAGGAACATCCCCGAGTGCCACTCGAAGCCGGGCTTGGACTCCAGGAACACGCCCGTCAGTTCGGGGATCGGCTCGGTGAGGCAGGCGAGGCCGAGGTTGAACGGTCCCAGGCCGATCCCCACGAAGTCGTAGTCGGGGCCGGGACGTTCAGGACGCGCGGTCAAGGGACTCTCCCAGGTACTGCTCGGCGTGGCCGGCGATCAGGTCGAGGACGGCGGCGAGGTCGGCCGGCGTGGTCTCGGGGTTGAGCAGGGTGAACTTCAGGTGGTGGCGGCCGCCGACCCTGGTCCCCGCGACGACCGCCTCACCGGAGGCGAACAGGGCCTCGCGGGCGTACAGGTTGGCGCGGTCGGTCTCGGCCGGGTCGGTGGGGGCCGCCGGGACGTGGCGGAAGACGAGGGTGGACAGCGCCGGTTCGACGACCACGTCGAAGCGGGGGTCGGCGGTGAGCATCCGCCAGCCCTCGGCGGCCAGGTCGCACACCTCGTCGAAGAGCCGGCCGATCCCGTCGGCGCCCATCACGCGCAGGGTCGTCCACAGCTTGAGGGCGTCGAAGCGGCGGGTGGTCTGCAGGGACTTGTCCACCTGGTTGGGGATGCGTTCGCTCGCCGCGCGGCGGGGGTTGAGGTAGTCGGCGTGGTAGGTGGCGTGCCGCAGGGTGGACGCGTCCCGGACCAGCAGGGCGGAGGAACTGACCGGCTGGAAGAAGGACTTGTGGTAGTCGACGGTGACCGAGTTGGCGCGCTCGATGCCCGCCAGGAGGTGGCGCCGGGTGGGGGACACCAGCAGGCCGCAGCCGTAGGCCGCGTCCACGTGCAGCCACACGCCGTACCGCTCGCACAGCTCGGCGATCTCCGGCAGCGGGTCGATGGAGCCGAAGTCCGTGGTCCCCGCGGTGGCGACCACGGCCATCGGGACCAGGCCCTCGCGGCGGCAGCGCTCCAGTTCGTGGGCGAGCGCGACGGTCCGCATCCGGCGGTCCCGGTCGACGGGGAGGGACACCACCGACTCGGGCCCCAGGCCCAGCAGTTTCGCCGCCTTGCGCACGCTGAAGTGGCCCGCCTCGGAGACGAGGATCCGCAGCCCGGCGAGGGAGTCCGCCCCCCTGCGCCCCGCCTGCCCCGGCTTGGCCTCCTCGCGGGCCAGGAGCAGCGCCTGGAGGTTGGACTGGGTGCCGCCGGAGGTGAACACGCCGTCGGCGGCGGGGCCGAGGCCGATGCGGGAGGCCGTCCAGTCGACCAGCCTGCGCTCGACGAGGGTGGCGCCGGCCGACTGGTCCCAGGTGTCGAGGGAGGAGTTGACGGCGGAGAGGACCGCCTCCCCGAGCACCGCCGGGATCACCACGGGGCAGTTGAGGTGGGCCACGTAGCGGGGGTGGTGGAAGCGGACCGCGTCGCGCAGGTAGACCTCCTCCAGTTCGTCGAGCACCGCCGCGGTGTCGTGCAGCGGCCGGTCCAGGTCGATGCCGTCGATGCGGGGGGCGAGGGCGTCGGGGGTGACGCCGGTGAACGGACGGTCGGTGACGGCGAGATGGGCTGCCACCCGCTCTACTCCTTCGGTCACGGAGCGGCGGTAGTGCTCCGCGGTGAGGTCATTGAGCAGGTGCGAGCGCATGTGGGGGTCCTCCGGTGGGTGGGGACGGTCCGTGCGGACGTGGAAGAGGGGCGAAGCTTCGCGATTAACTTAGGTTAGCCTAAACTAAGTTCCTCACGCAGCTCTGCCCCTCGGCGACCGCTGTCACGCCACCGCCGCCGCGTCACTCCCGATTGCGCAGCTCCTCCTCGCTCAGGCCGTGCCGCCAGTAGCCGACGAAGGTGACGCGCCGCCGGTCGATCCCGCGCTCCCCGACGAAGTGCCGGCGCAGCTCCCTGACGCACCCCGACTCGCCCGCGAGCCAGACGTACGGGCGCGCCCCGGAGGGCAGCCGGACGTCCCGTACGGCGTCGAGGGCCAGGGGGGAGTGCGCGGGCCGGCCGGGGTCCCGGACCAGCCAGGTCACCTCGGCGTCGGCCTCGGTCGGCACGTCCTGGATGTCCCCGGCGTGCCGCACCTCCAGCCAGGCGCGCACCCGGGTGCCGGCCGGCAGGGACTCCAGGACGGCGCTCGCCGCGGGCACGGCGGTCTCGTCGCCCCACATCAGGACCGGGTCGGTGTCCTCGGGCGGGCGGAAGCGGATCGCGCGGTTGTCCGCGACGGCGGGCCCCAGCAGCAGCACGCGGTCCCCGGGTGCGGCCCGGGAGGCCCAGCGCGAGGCGGGGCCGGCCGGGGCCGTGGCGCCCGGCCCGACCCCGTGCAGCACGAAGTCGACGTCGATCTCGGCGGTGCCGCCGCAGGCGTCCCGGCGCAGGGCGCGCAGGGTGTACGAGCGCATCACCGCCCGTACGTCGTCCGGGAGTTCGCGCCAGGCCTGCCACCACCCGTCCCCGAAGCGGACCGGGACGACGGGTTCGCTCGAGCCGGGGCGCGGCAGGAACAGCGACAGCGACTGGTCGCGTCCGTCGGAGTGGAAGGCGTCCAGGCCGGGGCCGGCGAAGGTGACGCGGACGAGCGAGGGGCCGAGCCGCCTCGTCGCCACGACCTGGAGGGAGAAGAAGCGGAAGGGGGCGGCCACGGCGGTGGTCATCGGGGCTCCTGAGAACGTCGTCCGGGGTGGGCCGGGATGTCAGCCGACCTTGCGGGCCTTCTCGATGGCCGCCGCGAGATCGTCGAGCAGGGGCGCGCACTTGTCGTACGACAGGATCGGCTCGGGATTGCGGGCGATGACCTGGCCGGCCTTGACGGCGGGGAGCTTCTTCCAGGTGCCCTCGGTGATGTCCGCGGGCTGGACGGCCGAGGTGCGGTTGTCCATCATGATGATGTCCGCCGCGTACTTGTCGACGTTCTCCCAGCTCAGCGACTCGTACCAGCCGCCGCCCTCGGCCTTGGCCCGCGTCGGGGGCTCGACGAAGGTGACGCCGAGGGCCTTGAAGTACTCGAGGTCGGCGGAGAGGTCGGTGCCGGAGACGTAGAAGAGGTCCTGGGCGGCCGAACCGGCCAGCACCCTGATGCCCGGGTTGGCCCGGGCGGCGGCGCGCAGCCGGGCCGCCGCGTCCTCGAAGCGCTTCCTGGCCTGCCTGATCCTCTGCGTGGTGACGTCGGCGCCGAGCGACTCGGCGAGGGCGAGCATGCGCCGCAGCGGCCCGGTGAGCTGACGGTCGTAGACGGAGAGACCCACGGTCGGGGCGCCGACGGCGAGGATCTTCCTCTTCGACTCCTCGGGGACGTACCAGAGGGTGCCGGCGTCGTCGAACATCGTGGAGACGAGGAGGTCGGGGGCGAGGGCCGCGTACTTCTCGATGCTGAACCGGCCCCACGCGTTGCCGAGGACCGTCACCTTGCTGACGTCCATGTCGCCGGCCTGCACGTCGGCCTTGCCGTCCCTGGTCCTGGTCGGGCCGAAGACGCCCTTGGCCCGGATGCCGTAGTCGTACAGCGCGGCCGCGACCCCGACGAAGGCGACGATGCTCGACGGCACCCGGTCCGCCTTCGCGCTCCGGCCGCGGTCGTCCCGGAAGGACCAGGGGCCGGATCCGGCGGCCCCCGCCGCGCCGCCCGGGCCACCGCTTTTCGCGTCCTCACCGCCGCAGGCAGCGAGCACGGCGCCGAGACCGAGGGCGCCGCCCGCGGCGAGGACGCCGCGGCGGGAGGGGTGCGTGGCACGGGACTTGGGCATGGGTGCGCCTGCTTTCGAACGGGGCGGGGCGCCCGCCGGACGAGGATTGAAAGTTAGGTTAGCCTAACCTTAGTCCCTGTCCAGGGGCGGGTGCCGCGCCCGGCCCCGGGCCGGCGGCCCGTGCGCTGTTCGGTTGTCGGTGCGTCAGCCCGTCAGCTCGTCAGCCCGTCAGTCCCAGCTCTCGTGCGATGAGCATCCGCTGGACCTCGCTGGTGCCCTCGCCGATCTCCAGGATCTTGGAGTCGCGCCACATACGGGCGACCGGGTACTCGTTCATGAAGCCGTAGCCGCCGTGGATCTGAGTGGCGTCGCGGGCGTTGTCGACGGCGATCGTCGACGAGTAGAGCTTCGCCAGCGCCGCCTCCTTCTTGAAGGGCTCGCCCGCCACCAGGCGGCTGGCCGCGTCGCGCCAGGCGAGGCGGGCCGTGTGCGCCTTCATCTCCATGTCTGCGATCTTGAACTGGACGGCCTGGTTGGCGCCGATGGGCCTGCCGAACGCGTGCCGCTCCTTGGCGTACTTCACCGACTCGTCGACGCAGCCCTGGGCCAGGCCGGTCGCCAGGGCCGCGATGGCGATGCGGCCCTCGTCGAGGATCCGCAGGAACTGGGCGTAGCCGCGGCCCTCCTCGCCCAGCAGGTTCGCGGCCGGCACCCGGACGTCGGCGAAGGACAGCTCCCGGGTGTCGGACGCGTTCCACCCGACCTTCGAGTAGGCGGGCGCCACAGTGAAGCCGGGCGTGCCGGAGGGGACGATGATCGCGGAGATCTGCGGCCGCCCGTCGGGCTTGCGGCCCGTCACCGCCGTGACAGTGACCAGGCCCGTGATGTCGGTGCCGGAGTTGGTGATGAAGCACTTGGAGCCGTTGATCACCCACTCGTCGGTGTCCGGGTCCAGGCGGGCCGTCGTCCGGGTGGCGCCCGCGTCGGAGCCGCCGTCCGGTTCCGTCAGGCCGAACGCGCCGAGCATCTCACCGGAGCACAGGCGCGGCAGCCACGTGCGCTTCTGATCCTCGGTGCCGAAGAGATGGACCGGCATGGCGCCCAGCGAGACGCCCGCCTCCAGGGTGATCGCCACCGAGGAGTCCACCCGGGCCAGCTCCTCCAGCGCGATGCCGAGAGCCAGGTAGTCGCCGCCCATCCCGCCGTACTCCTCGGGGAACGGCAGCCCGAACAGGCCCATGCGGCCCATCTCCCGCACGATCTCGTACGGGAACTCGTGGCGCTCGTAGAAGTCGCCGATCTTGGGCGCGACGACGTCGTGCGCGAACGCCTCCACCGTACGGCGGAGTTCTTCCAGCTCGGGGGAGAGACGGTGGTCCATCGGTGATCACTGCTCCTTGTGGGAGAGGGCTCGTACGGTGCGGGACGGGCTGGGCCGGCCCAGCCGCCCGGCCATCCACTCGCTCGTGGCGACGAGGCGGCCGAGGTCGACTCCGGTGTCGATGCCGAGGCCCCGCAGCATCCACACGAGGTCTTCGGTGGCGAGGTTGCCGGTGGCGGACCTGGCGTACGGGCAGCCGCCGAGGCCGCCCGCCGAGGCGTCGACCGTGGTGACCCCGTGCTCCAGCGCCGCGTAGGTGTTGGCCAGTGCCTGGCCGTAGGTGTCGTGGAAGTGCACCCCGAGGCTGCTCGTCGGCACGCCCGCCTCGTTCAGCGCGGCGAGCAGCTCCCGCACATGGCCGGGGGTGGCGACGCCGATGGTGTCGCCGAGGCTCAGCTCGTCGCAGCCCATGTCCGTCAGCGCCCGGCACACGCTCACCACCTGGTGCAGCGGGACCGCGCCCTCCCAGGGGTCGCCGAAGCACATGGAGACATAGCCGCGGACGTGGGCGCCCTCCTCCTTGGCGCGGGCGACCACCGGGTCGAAGACCGCGAGGGACTCCGCGACCGTGCGGTTGAGGTTGGCCTTGGCGAAGGACTCGGTGGCGCTGGCGAAGACGGCGATGCGGTCCGCGCCGAGGGCGAGCGCCCGGTCCAGGCCGCGCGCGTTCGGCACCAGGACCGGCAGCCGCACCCCCGGCAGATCCTTGACCTGGGGGAACAGAGCCTCCGCGTCGGCCAGTTGGGGCACCCACTTCGGGTGCACGAAGCTGGTCGCCTCCACGGTCGTCAGGCCCGCCTCGGCGAGACGGCGGATGAACTCCGCCTTCACCTCGGTCGGCACCGCGTTCTTCTCGTTCTGCAGGCCGTCGCGCGGGCCGACCTCGTGGATCCGCACCCGCTCGGGCAGGTTCCGGGCCGGGACGGCCATGGGCAGGCCGATCTCGGATGCGCTCATTCCGGCTGCGCCCCTTCCTCCTCGTGCGGCGCGATCACTGCCAGCACCTGGTCCATGGCGACCGTGGTGCCCGGCGCCACGTCCAGGCCGGTGACGGTGCCGGCGTGCGGGGCGGAGATGACGTGCTCCATCTTCATGGCCTCCACCACGAGCAGGCTCTGGCCCGCGGTCACCTCGTCGCCGACGGCGACCTTCACCACCGTCACCGTGCCGGGCATGGGGGCGGTGAGCGAGTCGGCGCCGCTGTGCGCGGCCCGGCTGAGGGACGCGGCCACCGGGTCGTGGTCGCGCACGTGCCAGGCGTCGCCGTCGCGGCCGAGCCAGTCGGCGGCGCGGTGGAAGGTGTGGCGGACGCCGTCCAGGGTCACGGAGACCGTGTCGCCGGTGACGGTGTGGGTGCCGCGCGGGGTGTGCTCCACGGGGTCCGTCACCCGCAGCGGGAAGGACGCCGGCTTCGGCTCCCCGCCCATGCGCCAGCCGCTCGGCACCGAGAACGGGTCCGTCCAGCCGCCGCCCGTCGGGCGCAGCGCGTCGAGCCGCACCGCCGCGGCGGCCTCGTAGACCTCCTCCGGCACGTCCGCCGGGACCAGTTCGCCGACCACGCGCTCGACCAGCCCGGTGTCCAGCTCGCCGGCCACGACCGCCGGATGCGCCAGCAGCCGCCGCAGGAAACCGGCGTTGGTCTGCACGCCCAGCGTCACCGTCTCCGCCAGGGCGGCCCGCAGCTTCCGCAGCGCGGTGGCGCGGTCCGGCCCGTACGCGATCACCTTGGACAGCATCGGGTCGTACAGACTGCCGACCTCGGTGCCCTCGCTGAGCCCGGAGTCGGTGCGCACCCCGTCGCCCTGCGGCTCGCGCAGCCTCAGCACGGTGCCGCCGGAGGGCAGGAACCCGCGCGCGGGGTCCTCGGCGCAGACACGCGCCTCGACGGCGTGCCCGGTCAGCCGGACGGCGTCCTGCGTGAACGGCAGCGGCTCGCCCGCGGCCACCCGCAGCTGCCACTCCACCAGGTCCAGGCCGGTGACCAGCTCGGTGACCGGGTGTTCCACCTGGAGGCGGGTGTTCATCTCCATGAAGTAGTACGACGACGGGTCGCCGCCGGGGACGATGAACTCCACCGTGCCCGCGCCCCGGTACCCGCAGGAGCGGGCCGCCTGGACCGCCGCCTCGCCCATCGCGGCGCGGATCTCCTCGTCGAGCAGGACGCTCGGCGCCTCCTCGATGATCTTCTGGTGGCGGCGCTGGAGCGAGCACTCGCGCTCGCCGAGGTGGATCACGTTGCCGTGGCCGTCGGCGAGGACCTGGATCTCGATGTGGCGGGGGGTGTCGACCCAGCGCTCGACGAGCAGGGTGTCGTCGCCGAAGGAGGCGCGGGCCTCGCGGCGGGCCGCCGCGATCTCGTCGGCCAGCCGGCCCTCGTCCCGCACCAGCCGCATTCCCTTGCCGCCGCCGCCCGCCGAGGGCTTCAGCAGCACCGGCATGCCGATCTCACGAGCGGCTCCGGCCAGTTGCGCGTCGGTCAGGCCCGAGCCGCTGGAGCCGGGCACCACCGGAACCCCGGCCGCCCGGACCGTCTCCTTGGCGCGGATCTTGTCGCCCATCAGGGCGATGGCGTCGGCCGGCGGCCCGATGAACACGAGTCCGGCCTCGGCGCACGCGCGCGCGAAGCCCGCGTTCTCGGCGAGGAAGCCGTACCCGGGATGGACGGCCTGGGCTCCGGTGCGGGCGGCGGCCTGAAGGAGCCGCTCGGCCGACAGATAGCTTTCGGCGGCCGCCGCCGGGCCGATCCGCACGGCGGTGTCCGCCTCCCGGACGTGCCGGGCGTCGGCGTCGGCGTCGGAGAAGACGGCCACCGACCGCACGCCCAGGGCGCGCAGCGTACGGATGACCCGGACGGCGATCTCGCCGCGGTTGGCCACAAGAACTGTCTCGAACATGGTCGGAAGGTCCCCCTCACATCCGGAAGACGCCGAACTGGGGTTCACCCAGTGGGGCGTTGGCGCACGCGGTCAGTGCCAGGCCCAGCACCTGACGGGTCTCCAGCGGGTCGATCACGCCGTCGTCCCAGAGGCGGGCGGTGGCGTAGTAGGCGTTGCCCTGGTGCTCGTACTGGGCGCGGATCGGGGCCTTGAAGGCGTCCTCGTCCTCGACGGGCCACGCCTCGCCCCGGGCCTCCATCTGGTCCCGCTTGACGGTGGCGAGGACGGAGGCGGCCTGCTCGCCGCCCATGACGGAGATCTTGGCGTTGGGCCACATCCACAGGAAGCGGGGCGAGTAGGCCCGGCCGCACATGGAGTAGTTGCCCGCGCCGTAGGAGCCGCCGACGACGACCGTCAGCTTCGGCACGCGGGTGCAGGCCACCGCCGTGACCATCTTGGCGCCGTGCTTGGCGATGCCGCCCGCCTCGTAGTCCCGGCCGACCATGAAGCCGGAGATGTTCTGCAGGAACAGCAGCGGGATCCCGCGCTGGTCGCACAGCTCGATGAAGTGGGCGCCCTTCTGGGCGGACTCCGAGAACAGGATGCCGTTGTTGGCGACGATGCCGACCGGGTGGCCGTGGATACGGGCGAAGCCGGTGACCAGCGTCTGCCCGAACTCGGCCTTGAACTCGGCGAAGCGGGAGCCGTCGACCACCCGCGCGATGATCTCCCGGACGTCGTAGGGGGTGCGCGAGTCGACCGGGACGGCGCCGTAGAGCCCGGCGGGATCGACCTTCGGCTCGATCGCCTCGGTGACCTCCCAGGGCAGAGTCCCGCGCGCGGGGAGGGTGGCGACGATGTTGCGCACGATCCGCAGCGCGTGCGCGTCGTCCTCGGCGAGGTGGTCGGTGACGCCCGAGGTCCGGGAGTGCACCTCGCCGCCGCCGAGCTCCTCGGCGGTGACGACCTCGCCGGTGGCCGCCTTCACCAGCGGCGGGCCGCCCAGGAAGATGGTCCCCTGGTTGCGGACGATCACGGCCTCGTCGCTCATCGCCGGGACGTACGCCCCACCCGCCGTGCAGGACCCGAGCACGGCCGCGATCTGCGGGATGCCCGCGCCGGACATCCGCGCCTGGTTGTAGAAGATCCGCCCGAAGTGCTCGCGGTCGGGGAAGACCTCGTCCTGCATCGGCAGGAACGCGCCGCCGGAGTCGACGAGGTAGAGGCAGGGCAGCCGGTTCTCCAGCGCCACCTCCTGCGCGCGCAGGTGCTTCTTCACCGTCATCGGGTAGTAGGTGCCGCCCTTGACGGTGGCGTCGTTGGCGACGATCACGCAGGCGCGGCCGCTGACCCGGCCGATGCCGGCGATCACCCCGGCGGCCGGTGCCTGCCCGTCGTACAGCCCGTCGGCGGCCAGGGGGGCCAGCTCCAGGAACGGCGACCCGGGGTCCAGAAGAGTGTCCACGCGCTCGCGGGGCAGCAGCTTGCCGCGCGCGGTGTGGCGGGCGCGCGCCTTCTCGCCGCCGCCGAGCCGTGCCGCGGCGAGCTTGCCGCGCAGCTCCTCGACGAGCGCCCGGTGCGCCTCCTCGTTGGCCCGCCAGGCGTCCGACGCGGGATCGGCCGCGCTCGTCAGCTCCGGTGCCTCGTGCATCCTGCGGTACCCCTCACCCAGTGGTCGACTGTTAATGAGCGTTAACCATTTCCTTCAGGTTAACGACCGCTAACCTCGCTGTCTAGAATTGTTTTCATGGCCACCAGAACCGACGCCCCCACCCGCCGCGAACAGATCCTCAAGGAAGCCGCCCGGCTCTTCGCCGAACGCGGCTTCCACGGCGTCGGGGTCGACGAGATAGGCGCCGCGGTCGGGATCAGCGGGCCCGGTCTGTACCGGCACTTCGCCGGCAAGGACGCGATGCTCGCGGAGCTGCTGGTGGGCATCAGCGGCCAGCTGCTGACCGGAGCGAAGCGGCGCCTGGCGGAGGCCGGCGCCGGTGCCGGTCCCGAGGCGGTCCTCGACTCGCTCATCGAGGGGCACATCGACTTCGCGCTCGACGACCGCCCTTTGATCACCTTGCACGACCGCGAGCTGGACCGCCTGCGGGACAGCGACCGCAAGCTCGTGCGGCAGCTCCAGCGGCAGTACGTCGAGTTGTGGGTGGAGGTGCTGCGCGCGGTCTACCCGGCGCTGGCCGAGCCCGCCGCCCGCTCGGCGGTCCACTCGGTCTTCGGCCTGCTCAACTCCACCCCGCACCTGGGCCGCCCGGGCTCCCTGCCCGGACGGCAGACCACGGCGACCCTCCTGCACCGCATGGCCCGGGGCGCGTTCGCGGCCGCGGGCGACGACGACTGACGCGCGCTGCCGGCGGCCGTCCCGCCGAGTGCGTGGGCCGTGCCGGGCGCGGCGCTCTCACCTGCCGGGGGCGCCGGCGTCCGGCGCGAACGGCCGGACGTCCTGCCCGCAGACGGCGCCGCGGGGCGGCAGGGCGCCGGTGAGGAAGTAGCGGACCTCGTGGCCGCCGACGCAGGAGCTGGGGTTCAGCAGCGTGGTGTGCCCGTAGCCCCGCACGGTGATGAGGCGGGCGTCGGCCAGGTGCCGGGTCAGGTCCACCGCCTGCTGGTACGGGGTGGCCGGGTCGAACGTGGTGTTGACCGTGAGCAGGGGAGGGGTGGGCCGGTCCCACGGTCCGGTGTAGCGGTCGGCCGCCCGCGCGGGCCACGTCGCGCACGGCTCGGCGAGCCAGGTCCAGTACCGGCCCACGTCGCCCGACCGGGCATAGGCCTGCCGTTCGAGGGTGGCGTAGCGGCGGGGGTCCAGCGGCACCTTCGCCGTCGCGCACTCGAACCCGGGCGCGTAGGGCCAGGCGGGGCACGGTCGCCGCCGCCGGGCGTCCGGCGGTGGCTGCGCTCGGGGAGGCCGCGGCGACCGTGGTCACGAGGCAGGCCACGGCCGCCGTCGCGGCGACGGCGCCCCGCCACCGGGGCCCGAGGGGAGATGACATGCGTGCGGCCTTCCTTCGATCGCTGCCCGGCAGCCTGTGCGACGCCCGTGAGGCGGACTTCTCGCGGCCTGCCGGGGCCCGAAGGGGCACGCCCGGTGGCGCGGGCCGTACGGGGGCGGCGGCCCGGCCGCCCGGGTGAATGGCGTGACCCGCTGGCCGCGCCGCGCGGCGAGGGTGACGAGCGTTACGCGGCCCCCTCTGGACGCCTCCGCCTACTCGCCGGTACGTTGACATGAGCAAGCGCTTAGACATGCTCAGACATGCCGAAGTACGTGGAGGTGGCGGCGTGCGCCGTACGGTGTTCAACGAGGATCACGAGGCGTTCCGGGAGACCCTTCGCGCCTTCATCGAGGCCGAGGTCGTCCCCGTCTACGACGAGTGGTTCGCCGCGGGCCAGGCGCCGCGCGACTTCTACTACAAGCTCGGCGAGCTGGGCATCTTCGGCATCAACGTGCCCGAGGAGTTCGGCGGCGCGGGCATGGACAGCCACAAGTTCGAGGCCGTCCTCTACGAGGAGACCGCGCGCGCGGGCGTCCAGTTCGGCGGCTCCGGCGTGCACGTGCTGCTCGCCCTGCCCTACATCAAGATGCTCGCCACCGACGAGCAGAAGAAGCGCTTCCTGCCGAAGTTCGTCACCGGCGAGGAGATGTGGGCCATCGCGATGACGGAGCCGGGCACCGGTTCCGACCTCGCGGGCATGAAGACCACCGCCAAGCTCTCCGAGGACGGCACGCACTACGTCCTCAACGGCGCCAAGACCTTCATCACCGGCGGTGTGCACGCCGACAAGGTCATCGTCTGCGCCCGGACCTCCGCCCCCACCGCCGAGGACCGCCGTTTCGGCATCTCCCTCTTCGCCGTGGACACCAAGTCCGAGGGCTACTCCATCGGCCGCAAGCTGGACAAGCTCGGCCTGCGCACCTCCGACACCGCCGAGCTGGCCTTCGTCGACGTCAAGGTGCCGGTCGAGGACCTGCTCGGCGAGGAGAACAAGGGCTTCTACTACCTCGGCCACAACCTGGCCTCCGAGCGCTGGGGCATCGCCTTCGGCGCCTACGCCCAGGCCAAGGCCGCCGTCCGGTTCGCCCAGCAGTACGTGCAGGAGCGCACCGTCTTCGGCAAGCCGGTCGCCCACTTCCAGAACACCAAGTTCGAACTGGCCGCCTGCCAGGCCGAGGTGGACGCCGCCGAGGCCGTCGCCGACCGCGCCACGGAGGCCCTCGACGCCGGTGAGCTCACCCCCGCCGAGGCCGCCAGCGCCAAGCTGTTCTGCACCGAGGTCGCGCACCGCGTCATCGACCGCTGCCTCCAGCTGCACGGCGGTTACGGCTACATGAACGAGTACCCGATCGCTCGCCTGTACGCGGACAACCGCGTCAACCGCATCTACGGCGGCACCAGCGAGATCATGAAGTCGATCATCGCCAAGGACATGGGGCTGTAAGGTCCCGGAAACCGGTGCAGGATACAACTGACGCATGAGTCAGGCACTTCAGTCGCTGCTCGATCTGCTCGACCTCGAGCGGATCGAGCAGGACATCTTCCGAGGCCAGTCCCGCTCGGCGGTCGTCCCGCGCGTCTTCGGCGGCCAGGTCGCCGCGCAGGCGCTGGTCGCCGCCGGCCGGACGGTCCCGGCCGACCGGCACGCGCACTCGCTGCACGCGTACTTCCTGCGGCCCGGCGACCCCGGCGCGCCCATCGTCTACACCGTGGACCGCATCCGCGACGGCCGTTCCTTCACCACCCGGCGGGTGGTGGCGGTCCAGCACGGGCAGCCGATCTTCCACCTCTCGGCCTCCTTCCAGGCGGACGAGGAGGGCCTCGACCACCAGGCCCCGATGCCGTCCTCCCCGGACCCGGCCACCCTGCCGACCTCCCAGGAACGCCTGCGCGACTACGGTCACCTCGACCCGGCGGTCGTGGAGAAGTTCCTGGAGGCGCGGGAGGCGGTCGACCTGCGCTACGTGGACGAGCCGCCGTACGGCCGGTTCGGCGAGCCGCGCGAGCCGCACTCCCAGGTGTGGTTCCGCACCAACGGCAAGCTGGAGGGCGCGATCGACGAGCCGCTGCTGCACGTCGTGCTCGCCACCTACGTCTCCGACATGACGCTCCTGGACTCGGTCCTGCTCGCGCACGGGCGCGGCGGCTGGGCCGTCGGCGACGTGGTCGGGGCCTCGCTCGACCACGCGATGTGGTTCCACCGCCCGTTCCGGGCCGACGAGTGGCTGCTGTACGACCAGGAGTCCCCGTCGGCCCACGGCGGCCGCGGCCTGGGCCAGGCCCGCATCTACACGCAGGACGGCCGCCTCGCCATCTCGGTGATCCAGGAGGGCGTGGTCCGGGTTCCCCGCTGACCTGGCTCCCCGCTTGGATAGGGACATGACAGTCACCGAAGAGCCGTGGAACTGGCGGGGCGGACGGGTCCGGGAGGCCTTCCTGGAGGCGGCCGGACGCGTCGCCGACCTGCTGGCCGAACCCGCCGTCGCCCACGCCTGGAACGACCCCAGCGCGCTGAAGGACTTCAGCGTGCGGGGGCTCGCCGGGCACATGTTCCGGCAGGAGCTGGAGCTGCCCGGCCTGCTCGCGCGGCCGGTGCCCACGGAACCGGTGGTGTCGTTGCGGGAGTACTACCTGGAGCGCGTCGTCTGGCTCGACGCCGGTCCCGACGCCGCGGTGAGCGCGCGGATCCGCCGGAGCGGCGAGGACACCGCGGCCGACGGGCACGCGGCCCTGCTCGCCCGCGTACGCGCGGCGGTCGGGAAGCTGCGCACCGCCGTACCCGAGGCTCCCGCCGGACGGCCGGTCCACGTGCCCACCTGGGGCGAGTGGTCCCTGGACCTCGACGACTTCCTGCTCACCCGGCTGATGGAGCTCGTCGTCCACGCCGACGACCTGGCGTGCAGCGTGGGACTGCCGGCGCCCGATTTCCCCGAGCACCTGACGGCCCCCGTCGTCGACCTGCTGGCCCGACTCGCGGTCCGCCGCCACGGCCCGGCCGACGTCATCCGGGGACTCGCCCGCGTCGAACGCGCCCCCGCCTCGATCGCCGGGATCTAGAACTCGGGGGTCACTCCAGTCCCGCCTGCTCCAGCAGGTAGGCCGTCATCGGGTCGTAGTGGCGGGGGCTGACCACGTGGTCGTCGAGGGGCACCGTCACCTGGAGGGTGCCCTCGGACTCCGCGAGGAAGAGGGCCGGGTCGTTGCTGTCGGCGTAACCCACGGAGTCGATTCCGTGCTGCCCGGCGTATCCGGCCCAGCCGTGGTCGGCGACCACCAGGTCGGGCAGCGGGCGGCCCTCGCGCTCCAGGCCGGTGAGGACGGCCCGCATCGGCGCGCCCGAGTGCGTGTGCCACAGCGTGGCGCCGTGCTCCAGCACCGTCACGTCCGCGAACTGCATCACGTACCCCTCGTCGGTCTGCAGGCCGTCCGGGATCACGACGATCTCGCAGCCGGCGGCGCGCAGCGCGGCGGCCGTGGCGCGGTGCACGTCGAGCAGGCCGCCGGGGTGGCCGGTGGCGAACAGCACCCGCTGCCGCCCCTCGGCCGCCTTGCGCAGCCGGCCCGCCATCCGCTCCAGGGCGTCGACGGTCAGCTCGGGGTCGATGGTGTCCTGGCCGTACCGGTGCTGCGGATCGTCGTTGACGCCCACGCGCTCCGCCATCACGGCGAGCACGTCCTGCTCGTCCCGCCAGCGGTCGCCGAGTTCCAGGCCGAGCCAGAAGTTGCGGTCGCCGTTCGCCAGCTTGCGGTAGTGGGAGAGGTTGTTCTCGCGAGGGGTGGCGACATCGCCCGCGATACGGGTTCTGACGAGGTGGTCGACGAGCTCGGCGCGGCTGGGAGTCCCGGGTATCGGCATGGCTCCCATTGTGGGGCAGCCGCCTGTCCCCGTGCCCCGGGCGGGGCGCGCTGGGACGCGGGTCACGCGGTCAGATCCGCCGCAGGGCGAACCACAGTTCCATCCGGACGTCGGGGTCGTCCAGGTCGGTGCCGAGGAGGGCCGCGCAGCGGGCGACGCGCTGGCGGACGGTGTTGCGGTGCACGGACAGGGCGACGGCGGTGCGGTCCCAGCTGCCGTGCAGCGACAGCCAGGTGCGCAGGGTCTCGGTGAGCGCCGGAACCGCCGTGACGGGGGCGAGCAGCGCGCGGGCGTGGGCGTGGGCCTCGTCGTGCGGGACCAGGTCGGCCAAGCCGCGCCGGGCGGTGTGCCGGACCAGCGGGGCGCGGGTGGCGCGGGCGCGGGCCAGGGCGCGGGCCGCCTGGGTGTCGGCGGCCGGCCAGTCGGCCGGGGCGACGGCGGCGCTGACGCCGAGGGTCCAGCCGGACTGCGCGGCCGGTTCCCGCCCGGCGGGGACCAGGACCCGTACGACCTCGTCCGCGAGGTCGACCAGCGCGGAGCCGAGGGCGGCGCCGAGCGCGGAGGCGGCCACGGCGTCGGGGGCCTGCGCGTCCGGCCGCGCGTGCACGACGAGCCACCGCCCGGCCCCCAGCAACGGGGCCACGACCTCGGGCGGGGCGCCCAGCAGCAGCCGGACCAGGGCCGAGGAGCGCGCGGCGCCCGTGGCGCTCTGGTGCTCGCCGGTGAGGAGGGAGAGGAGGACGGCGGCGACGGACACGACCGTGTGGTCGCCGGGCTCCCGCCGCGCGGCGGCCACCCCGAGCACGAAGCCCTGGCCGGTGCCGAGCGCGTAGGCGGAGAGATGACCGCCGGGGACGGTGTCGGTGGCGGAGGAGGGCGCGGGTCGACCGGCGGGGGACGGGGCAGCGGGGTGGCCGGTGGGGGGCACGGACGGCCGGCTGGTGGGCGAGGCGCCAGGGCGGTCCATGGGTGAGGGCGCGGGCCGGTCGGCGGGCGCGGCGGCGGGGCTGCCGGCCGGGGAGGGCGCAAGGCCGTCGGGCCGGGCGGGCGCGGGGCTGCCGGGCCGGGCGGGCGCCGTGCCGTCGGACCGGGGTGCCGTGCCGTCGGGGGCCGTGGGGCGTACCACCTGCGCCAGTCCGGCCAGGGCCTGCCGTACCTCCTCGCCCGGCTCCCGGCCCGCCGCCGCGATCTCCGTCCCGTCCGGTCCGTAGAGCACCGCCAGGCCCGCCACCCGCTGGGCCAGCTGGCGCAGGACCGCGGGCACGGGGTCGGGCCGGGAGGCCGCGACGGCCAGGCTCCGCTGGGCCTCGGTCACCCGGCGCAGTTCGGCCAGCCGGGCCTGGGCCATGAGCTGCCAGACCGCGCGGGCCACGCCCGAGAAGGTGGTCTGCGGCGGGACCTCCAGGAGCGGCAGCCCCCGCGCGTCGCAGGCCTCCACCAGCGCAGGCGGCACCGTGTCGTGGACCGGCGCCAGACCGAAGCCGAGGGCCGCGCCGCCCGCCGCCACGATCCGCGCCACGTAGTCGTCGAAGTAGTCCCGCAGGCTCTCGGCTTCGCTCGTGGAGGGGGTGTCCCCGTGCGAGCCCGCCGCCCCCGGGACGTGCACGCCCGCCGTCAGCAGCAGCTCGCCGCCCAGCAGGTACGGGTAGGGGTCGGCCATCTCCGAGGTGTGCGCCCAGTGGATCACGGTGGCGGGGTCCGCCGGACCCGCGATCCGGCGCAGGCCGAGGTCCTCGCGGGCCAGCAGCGCCGCCAGCGGGACCGGTGGGGTCGGCGGGACCGCCGGGGCGGCCGGGTCCGGCATGTGCACTCCCTCCATCCGGCTCCGCTGGAATGGATGAAACGTACACTTCGCAGTCGCTTTCCGGCCACCTAGGGTCAAGCGCAGACCGGCGGCCGCGGGTACGGGCGGATGTCCCCGCGCACCGCCGCCGGCGTCCCTGTTTCCAGGAACCCCCCACGTACCTGCACGACACGCCACCGGAATGTGCGCGAAGGAGGGCCCATGGCCGTCGACTACACAGTGATCGTCGTCTATCTGGCCGGAATGCTGGCCATGGGCTGGTGGGGCATGCGCCGCGCCAGGTCCAAGAGCGAGTTCCTGGTGGCGGGCCGCCGCCTGGGGCCCGCGATGTACTCCGGCACCATGGCGGCGATCGTCCTCGGCGGCGCGTCCACCATCGGCGGCGTCGGCCTCGGCTACCGGTACGGCCTCTCCGGCGCCTGGATGGTGTTTACCATCGGCCTCGGCCTGCTGGCCCTGTCCGTCTTCTTCTCCGCCCGCATAGCCCGGCTGAAGGTCTACACCGTCTCCGAGATGCTCGACCTGCGCTACGGCGGCCGGGCGGGCGTCATCTCCGGCGTCGTCATGTGGGCGTACACCCTCATGCTCGCGGTCACGTCGACCATCGCCTACGCCACGATCTTCGACGTGCTGTTCGACATGAACCGCACCCTCGCGATCGTCCTCGGCGGCTCGATCGTCGTCGCGTACTCGACCCTCGGCGGCATGTGGTCGATCACGCTGACCGACATGGTGCAGTTCGTCGTGAAGACGATCGGTGTGCTGCTGCTCCTGCTGCCCATCGCGGTCGTCAAGGCGGGCGGCTTCTCCGAGATGAAGGCCAAGCTGCCCACCGAGTACTTCGACCCGCTGGGCATCGGCGGCGAGACGATCTTCACCTACGTCCTGATCTACACCTTCGGCATGCTCATCGGCCAGGACATCTGGCAGCGGGTGTTCACCGCCCGCAGCGACACCACGGCGAAGTGGGGCGGCACGGTCGCCGGCACCTACTGCCTGGTGTACGCCCTGGCCGGCGCCGTCATCGGCACCGCCGCCAAGGTGCTCTACCCCAAGCTCGGCAGCGCCGACGACGCCTTCGCGACCATCGTCAAGGACGAACTCCCCGTCGGGGTGCGCGGACTGGTGCTCGCCGCCGCCCTGGCCGCCGTGATGTCGACCTCCTCGGGCGCGCTGATCGCCTGCGCCACCGTCGCCAACAACGACATCTGGTCCCGGCTGCGGGGCCTGACCCGGCGCGCCTCCGACGGGGGCGAGCACGATGAGGTCCAGGGCAACCGGGTGTTCATCCTGGTCATGGGCCTCGCCGTGATCGGCACCGCGATCGCGCTCAACAACGTCGTCGAGGCGCTGACCGTGGCGTACAACCTGCTCGTCGGCGGGCTGCTCGTGCCGATCCTCGGCGGTCTGCTGTGGAAGCGCGGCACCGGGCACGGCGCGCTGGCCTCCGTGATCGTCGGCGGTCTCGCGGTCGTCGGCCTGATGGCGACGTACGGCATCCTCGCCAACGAGCCCGTCTACTACGGCCTGCTGTCCTCCCTGGCCGCCTACGTCGCCGTCTCCCTGGCGACGAAGCCGACCGACGCGGCCGTCCTCGCCGCCTGGCGCGAGCGCCTCGCCGGGCGGACCCCCGAACTCGCGTCCGAACCGGTCCCGGCTCACCAGTAGAGTCGTACGGAAAGCAGTACATGCGCGACCAAGCGCAGGAAAGAAGGCATTTCACCATGAGCAGCAGCGAGACGCCCCGCGGTCCCGTCGACTCCTCCCGCATCCCGCGGTACGCCGGACCCGCGACCTTCGCCCGGCTGCCCCGCCTCGACGAGGTCGGCGCCGCCGACGTCGCCGTCGTGGGCGTGCCGTTCGACTCCGGCGTCTCGTACCGGCCGGGCGCCCGCTTCGGCGGCAACGCCATCCGCGAGGCGTCCCGGCTGCTGCGCCCCTACAACCCGGCGCAGGACGCGTCCCCGTTCGCGCTCGCCCAGGTCGCGGACGCCGGTGACATCGCCGTCAACCCCTTCAACATCAACGAGGCCGTGGAGACCGTCGAGGCCGCCGCGGACGAGCTGCTCGGCACCGGCGCCCGCCTGATGACCCTCGGCGGCGACCACACCATCGCGCTGCCGCTGCTGCGCTCGGTCGCCAGGAAGCACGGCCCGGTCGCCCTGCTCCACTTCGACGCGCACCTCGACACCTGGGACACCTACTTCGGCGCCGAGTACACCCACGGCACCCCGTTCCGGCGCGCGGTCGAGGAGGGCATCCTCGACACCGAGGCGCTCTCCCACGTCGGTACCCGCGGCCCGCTGTACGGCAAGCAGGACCTCACCGACGACGAGAAGATGGGCTTCGGCATCGTCACCTCCGCGGACATCTACCGCCGGGGCGCCGACGAGGTGGCCGACCAGCTGCGGCAGCGCATCGGCGACCGCCCGCTGTACATCTCCATCGACATCGACTGTCTCGACCCGGCGCACGCCCCCGGCACCGGCACCCCCGAGGCCGGCGGCATGACCTCCCGCGAACTGCTGGAGATCCTGCGCGGCCTGGCGTCCTGCAACCTGGTGTCGGCGGACGTCGTCGAGGTGGCACCCGCCTACGACCACGCCGAGATCACGTCGGTGGCGGCCTCCCACACGGCGTACGAGCTCACCACGATCATGACCCGCCAGATCGCCGCGGCCCGCACCGCGTAACTCCCGCGCACGACCTCGAGGAGACCGAGCACCAGTGACCCACGACCACGACCTGGTACTCCGCCCGACGCCCGCCCAGAAGGAGGCAGCTCTCCGACCTCCCCCCGGCCGCATCGGCGGAGACCTGGTCGTGGAGACCTTGGCCGGGCTCGGCGCGACCACCGTCTTCGGCCTGCCCGGCCAGCACGCCCTCGGCATGTTCGACGCGCTGCGCCGCTCGGACCTGCGGTACGTGGGCCTGCGGGTGGAGAACAACGCGGGCTTCGCGGCGGACGCGTACGGCCGGGTCACCGGCGAGGCGGCGCCCCTGCTGCTGTCGACCGGCCCAGGAGCCCTCACCTCCCTGGCCGCGCTCCAGGAGGCGGCGGCCGCCTCCGCCCCGGTCCTGGCGATCAGCAGCCAGGTCCCGACGGCCGGACTCGGCGGCGGCCGGCACGGCTACCTGCACGAACTGCCGGACCAGGCGGCCTCGTTCCGGGGCGTGGTGAAGTCGGTCCACACGGTCCGCACTCAGTCCCAGATCCCCTCGGCGATCGCCGCCGCCTGGAAGTCGGCGCTGACCGTGCCGCACGGCCCGGTGTGGGTGGAGATCCCGCAGGACGTGCTGCTGGCCGAGGCACGGCTGCCGGTGGTGACGGCGATGGACGCGACCCCGGAGGAACTGCCGCCGCGCCCCGAACTGACGGCGCTGGCCGCCGAGTCGCTGTCGAAGGCGGCCCGCCCGGCGGTCATCGCGGGCGGTGGGGTGGTCAGGGCGGACGCCTCGGGCAAACTGCTGGCGCTGGCCGAGAGGCTGAACGCGCCGGTGGTGACCACCTTCGGCGGCAAGGGGGCGTTCCCCTGGGAGCACCCGCTGTCCCTCCAGTCGTGGCTGGAGGACCGGCACACCACCGACTTCCTGGAGGACGCGGACGTCCTGCTGGTCGTCGGCTCCGGCCTCGGCGAACTGTCCTCGAACTACCACACGTTCAGGCCGCGCGGCCGGGTGATCCAGATCGAGGCGGACGCCGGCAAGCTGGAGTCCAACCATCCGGCACTGGGCATCCACGCCGACGCCCGCCTCGCACTCCAGGCACTGCTGGAGACGGTGGAGGAGCGCACGGACACCTCGGCGCCGCAGCGGGTCCAAGCCCTCCTCGCGAAGGTCGCCGCCCGCATCGCGGCCCAGGAACTCACCCTGGAACAGGACGTGCTGGCGTCGGTCCGGCGCGCGCTGCCGGCCGGCTCCCCGTCCTTCTGGGACATGACGATCCTTGCGTACTGGGCCTGGTCCGCCTTCGACCCGCGCGGCACGAACCTCATGCACTCCGCCCAGGGCGCCGGCGGCCTCGGCTACGGCTTCCCGGCGGCCCTGGGCGCCGCGGCCGCGGACCCCACCCGCCCGGTGCTGGCCGTCTCCGGCGACGGCGGCGCGCTGTACTCGATCGCGGAACTGGCCACGGCCCGCCAGTACGACCTGAACGTCACCTGGCTGATCGTCGACGACGGCGGCTACGGCATCCTCCGCGAGTACATGACCGACGCCTTCGGCCGGCCCACGGCGACGGAGCTCACCCGCCCCGACTACGTGGCCCTGGCCGAGTCCTTCGGCGTCCCCGGGGTCCGCACGACCCCGCGGACCCTGGAGACCGACCTCGCCAAGTCCCTGTCGGAACCGGGCCCCTCGGTGGTCGTCCTCCCGGCGGTGCTGCGCATGTTCGCGCCGACCCATGTGAGCTGAGAGGGCCCCACCCGGGCTGAGGGGCCCCACCCGGGCTGAGGGGGCGCCACCCGGGCTGCGGGCCCCCCGGGCTTGAGAGGGTGCCCGTGCGGGCACTTCCGGCGCGCGACGGCGAGCGGCGCTGCTTCGGGCACGGTCCGGGCAAGCCGGCCTCCGGCGGGTAACGACTCGTCAAACCCTTTCGAGGGCGTACAACCTTTCCCGCGACGTCGTGCGTCAAATGGGCATGACTCACTGGATATCCCGACGCGCCAGAGCGCTCGCGGCGGTCGGCGTCGGCGCCGGGATGCTCGTCCCCTGCGTGGCCGCCGCGACGCCCGCCGCGGCCACCACCCCGACGGTC
The DNA here is from genome assembly GCF_044746005.1 of Streptomyces sp. NPDC086766. NCBI lineage: Bacteria > Bacillati > Actinomycetota > Actinomycetes > Kitasatosporales > Streptomycetaceae > Streptomyces > Streptomyces sp. NPDC086766. The sequence continues at coordinate 233,428 of NZ_JBIVBI010000009.1, forward strand.
AGCTGCACCTCCGGCAAGGCGGGCCTCGCCGCCAAGCTGGAGAAGGACATCACCGCGGCCATGGCGACCCGCAAGGGCACGATCGCCGTCGGTCTGCGCGATCGCAGCACCAACACGACCTGCACGCTGCGCGAGTCGACCGCCTACGACTCCGCCAGCGTCGTCAAGGTCACCGTCCTGGCCACCCTGCTGTGGGACGCCAAGAAGCACAACCGCTACCTCACGCAGCGTGAGGCCGACCTCTCCAGGGCCATGATCACCCAGTCGGACAACAGCGCGACCACCACGCTGTGGAAGCAGCTGGGCATGACGAAGATCAAGGGCTTCCTCACCGCCGCCGGCATGACGCAGACCAAGCCGGGCGCGAACGGCTACTGGGGGCTGACCCAGATCACCGTGCGCGACGAGCAGAGGCTGCTCGGCCTGATCACCGCGAAGAACACGGTGCTGAGTGACAACTCCCGCGCCTACATCCTGAAGCTGATGGGCCAGGTCATCTCCTCCCAGCGCTGGGGCACGCCCGCCGGGGCGCCGTCCACCGTCGCCGTGCACGTCAAGAACGGCTGGCTGCAACGGGCCACGCACGGCTGGCGGGTGCACAGCGTCGGCACCTTCAACGGCGCCGGCCACGACTACATGATCACGGTGCTCACCCAGGACAACAGCACCATGAGCTACGGCGTCACCACCATCCAGAACATCGCCAAGGCCATCCACAAGGACATAGTCCCCACGACGACGAGCACCCTGCGGTACACGCCGACGAGCGCGCCCCGGGAGGCGTTCGTGGCGGTCCCGTCGAACGGCTGACGCTCCACCGGGCGACGTGGGACGAGGGCTGACGCCACGTCAGGCGTTACCGTCCGACGGGTGACGCTTCACGGGGCGGTCTCCCGCCGGTCGCCGGGACGTCCTACGGTGACGGTCATGCGCCTGAGAACCACACTCGCCACCTTCGCCGCCGGCCTGGCGGCGGCCACCTGCCTCACCGCCGGTCCGGCCGCCGCCGACAGCGCCTGGCCGATCGCCGCCGGGACGACCGCCACCCCGGCCGGCGGCCACGCCTGCTCGCCCGCCGTCTCCATCGACCGCTTCTCCGACGCGCTGGACAAGACGACGTACCAGGGCACCTTCGTCGGCAACCTCTCCGCGCTCGCGGTGGACAGCGACGGCTCCCTCGCGGCGCTCTCCGACCGCTCCGCCCTGTTCCGCCTCGACCCGAAGACGGTGCGCCCCACGGGCGTCGTCCCGCTCGCCGACGAGAACGGCGCGGAACTCGACTCGGAGGGCCTGGCCGTCGCCGGCGACGGCACCCGCCTGATCACCTCCGAGACGGAGCCGTCCGTCCGCCGCTACTCCCGTGACGGCCGTATCCTCGACCGGCTGCCCGTGCCGGACGCCCTCCGCGTCGCCCCGGCCGGCCGCGCCACCGCGAACCAGACCTTCGAGGGCCTGACCCTGCTGCCCGGCGGCCACCGGCTGCTCGCCTCGATGGAGTACGCGATCTCCGGCGACACGCCGGGCATCGTCCGCTTCCAGAGCTGGGACCGGACGCGGGCCGGCCACTTCCGCCTCGCCGCCCAGTACGCCTACCGCACCGACCCCGGCCTGGGCGTCCCCGAGGTCCAGGCGACCGGCGACGGCCGGCTGCTCGTCCTGGAGCGCGGCTTCACCGCCGGCGTCGGCAACACGGTCCGCCTCTACCTCGCCGACCCCCGGCGCGCCACCGACACCCGCGGCGTGGACCACCTCACCGGGCAGACGGGGGTGCGGCTTATCAGGAAGACGCTCCTCACCGACCTCGTCTCCTGCCCGTCCCTGGGCGCCACCGCCAAGCAGCCCCAGCCCAACCCGCTCCTGGACAACATCGAGGGCATGACGATCACGGGCCGGGACACCGACGGCCGCCTGAAGGTGCTCCTGGTCAGCGACGACAACCAGAACCCGGCCCAGACGACCCGCCTCTACTACCTGCGCGTGCGCGTCTGACCGAACCCGGACCGCCGCGGAGGGATGAAACCGGACCGCCGCGGAGGGATGAAATCCGCTCGTTCGCGCGTTGGTGCCTTCCGGCAGATCATGTTTACAGGGAGGCACCGACGTGGCAGCGCAGCCGGGATGGGCGCGAAGACTGGCGGGATACGCCTGGCGGTATCCGAAGGACGTCGTCCTCTCCCTCGGCGCCTCGCTCGGCGGCATGGCCGTCATGGCGATCGTCCCGCTGATCACCAAGGTGATCATCGACGACGTGATCGGCGGTCACAGCCGCGCCATGGCCCCCTGGGCGGGCGCCCTGATCGGCGCCGCCCTCATCGTGTACGTCCTCACCTACATCCGCCGCTTCTACGGCGGCCGGCTCGCGCTCGACGTCCAGCACGACCTGCGCACCGAGATGTACGGGACGATCACCCGCCTCGACGGCCGCCGCCAGGACGAGCTGTCCACCGGGCAGGTCGTCGGCCGCGCCACCAGCGACCTCCAGCTGATCCAGGGCCTGCTCTTCATGCTGCCGATGACCATCGGCAACGTGCTCCTCTTCCTGATCTCCCTGGTGATCATGGCCTGGCTGTCGCTGCCGCTGACCCTGATCGCGCTGGCGGTCGCGCCCGCGCTCGGCTGGATCGCCCGGCGCAGCCGCACCCGGCTCCACCCGGCCACCTGGTACGCCCAGGCGCAGGCCGCCGCCGTGGCGGGCGTGGTCGACGGCGCCGTCAGCGGCGTACGCGTGGTGAAGGGCTTCGGGCAGGAGGAGCAGGAGACCGGGAAGCTGCGGGAGGTCGGCCGGCGGCTGTTCGCCGGGCGGCTGCGCACGATCCGGCTGAACGCGAGGTTCACCCCGGCCCTGCAGGCCGTGCCCGCCCTCGGCCAGGTCGCGATGCTGGCGGTCGGCGGCTGGCTGGCGGTGCGCGGGCACATCACGCTCGGCACCTTCGTCGCCTTCTCCACCTACCTCGCCCAGCTCGTCGGCCCGGTCCGGATGCTCGCCGTGGTCCTCACGGTCGGGCAGCAGGCGCGGGCGAGCTCCGAGCGCGTGCTGGAGCTGATCGACACCGAGCCGACGATGGCCGACGGCACCAAGGAGCTGCCCGCCGACGCGCCCGCGACCGTCGAGTTCGACGACGTCTCCTTCGGCTACGCGGACGGCCGCCCGGTCCTCCAGGGCCTCTCCTTCGAGATCCGCCCCGGCGAGACCCTGGCCGTCGTCGGCTCCTCCGGCTCCGGCAAGTCCACGGTCTCCCTGCTGCTGCCGCGCTTCTACGACGTCACCCACGGAGCCGTCCTGGTCGGCGGGCACGACGTGCGCGAGCTGACCCTCCAGTCGCTGCGGGCGGCGATCGGCCTGGTGCCGGAGGACTCCTTCCTCTTCTCCGACACCGTCCGCAACAACATCGCCTACGGCCGCCCCGACGCGACCGACGAGGAGATCGAGGCCGCCGCCCGCGCCGCCCAGGCGGACCGTTTCATCACCGAGCTGCCCGACGGCTACGACACCACGGTCGGGGAACACGGCCTGACCCTCTCCGGCGGCCAGCGCCAGCGCATCGCGCTCGCCCGCGCCCTGCTCACCGACCCCCGGCTGCTCGTCCTCGACGACGCGACCTCCGCCGTGGACGCCGCCGTCGAGCACGAGATCCACGAGGCGCTCAAGCAGGTCATGGAGGGCCGCACGACCCTGCTCATCGCCCACCGGCGCTCCACCCTCGGCCTCGCCGACCGCATCGCCGTCCTCGACGGCGGCCGGCTGGCCGACCTCGGCACCCACGACGAACTCCAGCGGCGGTCCGCCCTCTACCGCCGCCTGCTCACCGACCCCGACGAGCTCGGCGGGGTCTCCCCGGGCCACGCCCTGCCCGCCGTCCCGCAGGAGGACACCTCCGTCCGCGAGGAACTGGACGCCGAGTTCGACGCCGAGCGCGGCATCACGCCGGGGCTCTGGGCGGGGGAGCGCGAGCCCCGGGACGCGGCCATGGACGGGATGCCGGCCGGCCCCGAACTCCTCGCCCAGGTCGAGGCCCTGCCGCCGGCGACCGACACGCCGGCCGTCGACGAGGCCCGCGCCGTGCGCCCCGAGGAGTCCTACGGCCTGCGCCGCCTCCTGAACGGCTTCGGACTGCCGCTGCTGGTCAGCCTGTGCCTGGTCGCCGTGGACGCGGGCATGGGCCTGCTGCTGCCCATCATGATCCGGCACGGCATCGACCAAGGTGTCTCCCGGCTGGCCCTCGGCGCCGTCTGGTCGGCGTCCCTGCTCGCCCTGCTCGCCGTGCTCGTGCAGTGGGCGGCGCAGATCGGCGAGACCCGGATGACCGGCCGCACCGGCGAGCGCGTCCTGTACGCACTGCGCCTGAAGATCTTCGCCCAGCTCCAGCGGCTCGGCCTCGACTACTACGAGCGCGAGCTGACCGGCCGCATCATGACCCGGATGACGACCGACGTCGACGCGCTGTCCACGTTCCTGCAGACCGGCCTGGTCACCGCGTTCGTCTCGCTGGTCACCTTCTTCGGCATCATGGTCGCCCTGCTGGTGATCGACGTACAGCTGGCGCTGGTCGTCTTCGTGACGCTGCCGCCGCTGATCGTCGCCACCTTCTTCTTCCGCCGGGCGAGCGTGAAGGCGTACCAGCTGGCCCGTGAGCGGGTGTCGGTGGTCAACGCCGACCTGCAGGAGTCGGTGGCCGGGCTGCGGATCGTGCAGGCCTTCGGGCGCGAGCGCGACGGCGGGCGCCGGTTCGCCGAGCGCAGCGACGGGTACCGCCAGGCGCGCGTCCGCGGCCAGCGGCTGATCTCGGTCTACTTCCCCTTCGTGCAGTTCCTGTCCTCGGTCGCGGCGGCCTCCGTGCTGATCGCGGGCGCGGGCCGGGTGGAGGCGGCCACGCTCACCACCGGCGCGCTGGTGGCGTACCTGCTCTACATCGACCTGTTCTTCGCGCCGGTCCAGCAGCTGTCCCAGGTCTTCGACGGCTACCAGCAGGCGACCGTCTCCCTCGGCCGCATCCAGGAGCTGCTCCGCGAGCCGGCGTCCACCGGGTCCGCCGAGGAGCCCCGGCCGGTCCGCTCGCTGCGCGGCGAGATCGCCTTCGAGGACGTGCACTTCGCCTACGGCGCCGACGAGGAGGCCCTCACCGGCATCGACCTGACCATCCCCGCGGGGCAGACCGTCGCCTTCGTCGGCGAGACCGGCGCGGGCAAGTCGACGCTGGTCAAGCTGGTGGCCCGGTTCTACGATCCGACCGGCGGCCGGGTGACCGCGGACGGCACGGACCTCAGGGAGCTGGACCTCACCTCCTACCGCCACCGGCTCGGTGTCGTGCCGCAGGAGGCGTACCTCTTCCCGGGCACCGTCCGCGACGCCATCGCCTACGGCCGGCCCGAGGCCACCGACGCGGAGGTGGAGGCGGCGGCCCGCGCGGTCGGCGCGCACGAGATGATCGCCACGCTGGAGGGCGGCTATCTGCACGCCGTCGCCGAGCGCGGCCGCAATCTGTCGGCCGGTCAGCGCCAGCTGATCGCGCTGGCCCGCGCCGAGCTGGTCGATCCCGACGTCCTGCTCCTGGACGAGGCGACGGCCGCGCTGGACCTGGCGACCGAGGCCCAGGTCAACCAGGCCACCGACCGGCTCGCGGGCCGGCGGACGACGCTCGTGGTCGCGCACCGGCTGACCACCGCGGCCCGCGCCGACCGGGTGGTGGTGATGGACCACGGCCGGGTCGTCGAGGACGGCACCCACGAGGAACTGCTCGCCCTGGACGGGCGGTACGCGCGGCTGTGGCGCACCTTCGTCGGCGCGAGCGAGCCCGAGGAGCCGGTCGGCGCGTCCCGCTGATCTCCCGACGCAACCATCGGACTGGTGTACGGCGTCCGTACACCAGTACGTTGTTGTGCTTGCTGTAACGGGAGGGACGACTGTGGACAGTGGTGCGATACGCCGGCGACTGACGCTCGGCCTGGGCGTGCTGACGGCGTCGTTGGTACTGGCCTGCGCCGTGCCCGGCACCGCGCAGGCGGCCCCCTCCACCTGCTCCGGCCGCCAGGTCAGGACCCTGTGGTTCGCCACCGGTTCGGTGCACGTCTACAAGCGCGACGGCTACGTCTGCGCCGTCACCCGGGCCCGCGTCCCCGGCGTCAAGCGGTCCATGTCGGTGACCCTGCAGGCCCGGGGCAACCGCCCGGTCACCGACCGGGGCTGGTTCGCCAGGCTGGCCGGTCCGGTGACGGTGCACGCCGGCCACCGTTGTGTGCGGGTGGGCGGATCGGTGGGAGGCCCGTCGGTGAGCTCGGGCTGGATCCTGTGCTGACCGGTCCGGCCGCCTGAACCGCGGGCCGCACCGAGGGATTTCCCCACCTTCCCCGGCGCGTCGGCCAACTCCCCTGGTCTGTGACCGAGTTGCTCCGATAGCTTCCGGCGCACATCTGTCTCACAGGGGAGTGTGCATGCGCAAGGCGCTCAGATGGCTGCTCGCGCTCACGGTGTCCGTCGGCACGCTGAGCTCGGCGGGGGCCGCCACCGCGGCCCAGCCGGAAGCCACCGCCACCACCGCGAGCACGACCGACGCGGACATCAAGGACCGGCTCCTCGCGATTCCGGGCATGCGCCTGGTCGAGGAGAAGCCGTACACCGGCTACCGGTACTTCGTCCTCACCTACACGCAGCCCGTCGACCACCGGCACCCGTCCGAGGGCACGTTCCAGCAGCGGATCACCGTGCTGCACAAGGACGTCGACCGCCCGACCGTGTTCTACACCGGCGGCTACAACGTCTCCACGAACCCGAGCCGCCGCGAGCCGACGCAGATCGTCGACGGCAACCAGGTCTCCATGGAGTACCGCTTCTTCACCCCGTCCCGGCCCGACCCGGCCGACTGGTCCAAGCTCGACATCTGGCAGGCGGCCAGCGACCAGCACCGCATCTTCCAGGCCCTGAAGCCGATCTACGGCAAGAAGTGGATCTCCACCGGCGGCTCCAAGGGCGGCATGACGGCGACCTACTACGAGCGCTTCTACCCGCGGGACATGGACGGCGTCGTCGCGTACGTCGCGCCCAACGACGTCGTCAACGACGAGGACTCCGCCTACGACCGCTTCTTCACCACCGTCGGCACCAAGGAGTGCCGGGACCGGCTGAACGCGGTGCAGCGCGAGGCGCTGGTGCGCCGCGAGCCGCTGGAGAAGAAGTACGCGCAGGCCGCGGCCGACAACGGCTGGACCTTCACCACCATCGGCAGCCTGGACCGCGCCTACGAGGCGGTCGTCCTCGACTACGTCTGGGGCTTCTGGCAGTACAGCCTGCTGAAGGACTGCGACACGATCCCGGCCGACGCCGCGAACGCCACCGACCAGGAGATCTGGGACTCCGTCGACACCATCTCCGGCTTCTCCGCCTACACCGACCAGGGCCTGCAGACGTACACGCCGTACTACTACCAGGCGGGCACCCAGCTCGGCGCGCCGACCATCCACTTCCCGTACATCGAGAAGCAGTTGATCCGCTACGGCTACCAGCCGCCGCGCAACTTCGTGCCGCGCTCGATCCCGATGCGCTTCCAGCCGTGGGTGATGCGGGACGTGGACGGCTGGGTGCGTCGCCACGCCGAGCACATGCTCTTCGTCTACGGCCAGAACGACCCGTGGGGCGCGGAGCGGTTCCGGCTCGGGCACGGGGCGCGGGACTCCTACGTCTTCACCGCGCCGGGACTGAACCACGGCGCGAACGTCGCGGGCCTGGTCCCGGACGAGAAGGCGCTCGCCACGGCCAGGATCCTCGAGTGGGCCGGTGTCGCCCCCGCCGCGGTGCGGGAGAACCCGTCGGCGGCCAGGCCGCTGGCCCGCTACGACGCGAAGCTGGACGTGCGGGACGTGGAGCGTGAGCCGGCCCTCAGGCCGTGACGCTCCGGGGCCGCGTCCGGAGGCGTCACAGCCTCCGGGCGCAGCCCACCGGCCACTCCCCGTCCAGCCGCACGTACAGGGCCGTCGAGGCCGGGCACTGGGAGCGGCCGCGCACCGCCCGCGTCACCCGGTACTCCGGCTTCCGCCTCCCCGAGCCGTCGCACGCGGTCTCCCGGACCTCGCCCCGGCCGGCGCCGTAGACGCAGTCGCCGACGACGGTGCGCGGGCCGCCCCCGCCCCCGGGGTCGCCGGGGTGCGGCGGCTCCAGGTTGCGCATACAGGCGTAGCCCTGCGGGATCGCGCCGTTGCCGTTGCCGTTGCCGTTGCCGTTGCCGTTGCCGTCGCCGTCCTCGCCGGAGGACCGCCGCTGGGCGCTGATGTGCAGCACGAAGTCGGTGGTGGGCGGGCAGGGCGGCCCGTCGCGCACCGCGCCGTCGTGCCGGGCGATCACCCGGGCCGCCGCCCGTTCCCCGGAGCACGGCACCTCGGTGAAGCCGGTCGTGCCGAAGGAGCTGCACTCGTCCACCGCGAGGAACACCGCCCCGTAGCCGGAGGACCGCGAGGCCGTCGGCGTGCCGCCGGGCCGCCCGTCCTGCGCGGCCGGTCCGGCCGACACTTTCTGGCAGCCCGTCAGTAAGGCGGTCAGGAAAACGGCGGGCAGAGCCGCCAGGGCACACGCCTGCCCCACGGACCACATCGTGCGCATCGCCATCCCCCCGGTCCACCCGGGTCCAGCGTGGCCCGCCGCGGCGGCGCCACGCCAGACATGTCGGGTGGTTCGGTCCAGTTGGAGGCGGTGCGCCGGGTGCGCGTCGTACGTCTGGTACGTCCGACGCGCGAAACCGGCTAGTACGTCAGGCCGTACCCGAGGGGGTACAGCACCTTCGACGGGTCGTCCGCCCGCTGCACGGGCACCGGCAGCTTCCCGCTCGGCTCCACCTGGCCGGCCACGACCCGCGCGGCCGCGCGCAGTTCCACGTCCGTCCAGGAGTACGCCGCCAGGAAGGCCGGGACGGAGGGCAGTTGGGCCACGTCGTAGGGGTTCCTGATGGCGATGGCCACGACCGGGCGGCCGGTGGCCACGAGCCGTTCCACCAGGGTCTGCTGCGAGCTGCCCGCGCCGACGTTGTACGTGCCGACCACCACCGCGTCCGCGTCCCGGGCCGCCGCGACCGCCTTGTCGACGGTGGCCGCGGACGGGGTGATGCCGGTCGACAGGACGGTGGTCGTGAAGCCCAGTTCGGTGAGGGCGGCGGCGAGCACGCCGGTGGGCGGGCCCGTGGTGCCCGACGGGGAGGCGGGATCGGCGCCGACGACGAGCAGCCTGCGGTGCTCGCTGCGGGACAGCGGCAGCAGCCGGTCCCGGTTGACCAGCAGCGTGGTCGTCCGGTCGGCGATGCGGGCGGCCGTGTTCCGGTGCGCCCAGTTGCCGACCGTCATGGCGACCTGGCCCCGGCTGGCGTAGGGCTGCTCGAACAGCCCCAGCCTCGTCTTCAGCCGCAGGATGCGCAGGATCGATTCGTCGAGCCGGGACTCGGTCAGCTCGCCCCCGCGCACGGCCTGGAGCACCGCGTTCCAGGCGACGTCCAGGGACGGCGGGTTGAGCAACTGGTCCACGCCCGCCTTCAGCGCGAGCACCGGCACCCGGTCGTCGCCGTACTTGGTGCGGACGCCCTGCATGCCGAGGGAGTCGGTGACCACGACCCCGTCGTAACCGAGCTCGCCGCGCAGGATGCCGGTGACGATCGGGTGCGAGAGGGTGGCCGGGTCGCCGGAGTCGTCGAGCGCCGGGAACTGGATGTGCGCGGTCATGATCGAGTCGATGCCCGCCTCGATCGCGGCCCGGAACGGCACCGCGTCCAGCTTCTCCCACAGGTCGCGGCTGTGCGTGATGACCGGGAAGCCGTAGTGGCTGTCGGTGGCGGTGTCGCCGTGCCCGGGGAAGTGCTTGGCGGTCGCCGCGACCCGCGAGCCCTGGTAGCCCTCCACCTCGGCCGCCACCAGGGCGGCCACCGCGTCGGGGTCGGCGCCGAACGACCGTACGCCGATGACCGGGTTGGCCGGGTTGACGTTGACGTCCGCGTCGGGGGAGTAGTCCTGGTTGATGCCCATCGCGCGCAGCTCGGCGCCCGAGATGCGGCCCAGGGCGCGGGCGTCGGTGCGGGAGCCGCCGGCGCCGATCGCCATCGCGCCGGGGAAGAGCGTGGCCGGCTTGCCGACCCGGCAGACGATGCCGTGCTCCTGGTCGGTGGTGACGAGCACGGGCAGACCGCGCGGCTGCTCCAGCGAGGCCCGCTGGATGCCGTTGGAGAGGTCCGCGATCTGGTGCGGGTCACGGGTGTTGTGCGCCCAGGTGAAGTAGATGATCCCGCCGACCCGGTACCGGGCGATCAGCTCGGCGGCCGTGCGGACGCCGATCTCCTTGAGGTTGGCGTCGATGTCGGCCTGGTCGGGGTCGGTGGCCGAGTGGCCGTAGACCCGCATCACGAAGAGCTGGCCGACCTTCTCCTCCAGCGTCATGCGGGAGATGAGGGCGCGGAGCAGGTCGTCGTCGGCGGGGGCGGCGTGCGCGGAGCCGCCGACCGCCAGGGCGGCGGTGAGTCCCGCCGTCGCGGCGAGGATCGAACGCCTGGAGGGCCCCGCGGCCCGTCTGTTCCCCGCGCCTTCCGTGCTTCCCTTGCTTCCCGTGCTGGTGTCTGGCACGTGCGCTCCTTCCGGAGGTGATCCGCTGGAGTGTCGCTGAAGGAAACTTCCGAGGAGTCACCAATATCCGGGAAGTTTCTGCCAGTCAAGGGAACGCACAGGACTCGGCGGAGGGCCGCCATCGGCGCCGAGAAGGGGGGCGCGCCGACGGCGGCGTGCTGCCGGCCGCGGTACGGCGGAGAGGGTGGTCGGCGATCGCGGCGGGCGGCGAGGGCCGACACCGCACGGCGGAGACTCGTCCGGCAGCCTGTGCGTGGGACGAGCGGGGAGGGGGCCGGGTTCCCCGCCGGGCGCGGATCGCCGGAAGCCGGTGAGGGCGTGCTCAGCGGGATGTGTGAGCCGACACCGCCGGCCAGTGTGCCCGCAGGGTGCGCACCGTCTCCGCGATCGACGGGCGCCGCGCGGCGCCCTGACGCCACAGCGCGTACAACCGCCGTACGGGCAACGGGTCCAGCGGGACCTCGACCACTCCGTCCGGCAGCGGGCCGCGGCCCAGGCGCGGGATCAGCGCGACCCCGAGCCCGGCGGCCACCAGGGCGACGAGCGTGGGGTTCTCGTCTGCCTGGTGCACCACGTCCGGTTCGTGGCCGGCGGCCCGCAGGGTGCGCAGCAGCCAGTCGTGGCAGACCCGGCCCGGCGGCTGGCAGATCCACCGCTCACCGCCCAGCTCCGCGCGCCGCACCGCCGTCCGCCCGGCGAACGGGTGCCCGGCCGGTACGAGCAGGTCGCACAGGTCGTCCCCGATGAGCGCGTGCTCCACCCCGGCCGGGGCGGGCAGCGGCGCGATGTCCCAGTCGTGCGCGACGGCGAGGTCCACCGCGCCCTTGGCCACCAGGTCCACGGACAGGTGCGGGTCGATCTCGCTGAGCCGGGCGTCGAGGGCGGGATGCCGCCGGGCCAGGTCCGCCAGCACCGGCGGCATGAGCCCGCGCGCCGCCGAGGCGAACGCGGCCACGGTCAGCCGTCCCGCGGGCAGCCCGCGCCGCTCCTCCAGCTCGGTCTCGGCCCGCTCCACGATCGCCATCAGCTCCCGCGCCGTGGCGACCAGTTGGTGCGCCTCGTCGGTGAGCCGGACCCCGCGCCCGGCGCGTTCCAGCAGCACCGTCCTGGTCTCCCGCTCCAGCTTGGCGATCTGCTGGGACACGGCGGACGAGGTGTAGCCGAGCGCGGCGGCGGCCGCCCCCACGGTGCCGTGCACCGAGACGGCGTGCAGGGCGCGCAGACGCTGGAGATCGAGCACGGCGGGGCCTCCCGGGGGACTGGACCGTCAGCCTAGGCTCACCGGGGCGGCCCGTCGCCGCCACGGTATCCGTAAGCGCTGCTTCATCCGTCCCGGTAGAAATCCGCGCTGGTGCTGCACGGTCGAGCGGGCGAGGCTCGACGGCATGAGACCCGCACACCTCCTGCTCGCCGTCCTGGTCGCCGCCGTCTGGGGCGTGAACTTCACGGTCGTCGAGGTCGGCCTCGGCCACTTCCCGCCCCTGCTGTTCTCCGCGCTCCGCTTCCTGGCGGCCGCGGTGCCCGCCGTCCTGCTCGTGGGCCGGCCGAAGGTCCCCTGGAAGTGGATCGTGGCGGTCGGACTGGTGCTCGGCGTCGCCAAGTTCGGGCTGCTGTTCCTCGGGATGAGCGCGGGCATGCCCGCCGGGCTGTCCTCCCTGGTCCTGCAGATCCAGGCGGTGTTCACCGCGCTCATCGCCTGCGCCGTCCTCGGCGAACGGCCCACCAGGACGCGGGCCCTGGGCATGGCGGTGGCGCTCGGCGGCGTGGCGCTGGCGGCCGTCGACGAGGGCACGGCCGGCCCGCTCGGCGCGTTCGCCCTCGTGGTCGCGGCGGCCGCCTGCTGGGGCGTGTCCAACGTCCTCACCCGCAGGGCGGCTCCGCCGGACCCGCTGAACTTCATGGTCTGGGTGAGCACGGTGCCGGTGCTCCCGCTGCTCGGCCTGTCGCTCCTGACGGAGGGTCCGTCCCGCGACCTCGCCGCGCTGCGCGCCCTCGACTGGCAGGGCGCGGGCGTCGTCCTCTACGTCGCCTGGGTCACCACGGTGTTCGGCTTCGGCGCCTGGGGCTGGCTGCTGCGCCGCCACCCCGCCTCCACGGTCGCGCCCTTCTCCCTCCTCGTGCCGGTCTTCGGCATGTCGTCCGCGGCGCTGTTCCTCGGCGAGCCGGTGAGCCCGCCGCGCTGGTGCGCGGCGGCCCTGCTGGTCGGCGGGGTGGCCCTCACGTCCCTGGCACCGCCGAGGGCGCGGGCGGCGACGGGTGCGGTCGAGGCGGGGGCGGGGGAGCCGGTCGGGGTGGCGGGGGCCACGGTGCGCATGACGGGGGAGGCGGCGCGGTAGGGCTCGCGGCGCCGGGGTGCGAGTGGCGGGGGCAGGACGTGGGCGCACTGGAGGACGGTGCGGCGGGGCGTGCGGTGCCGGGGGCGCGCCGTCGGGAGGGCGGGGGCGGGTGGACGGTGCTGTGGGCTTCGCGGTGCCGGGGGGCGTCGGGTGGACGGTGCTGCGGGATTCGCGGTGCTGGGGCGCGAGTGTCGGAGGGCAGGGCTTGGGCGCGCCCGGAGGACGGCGCCGTGGGACTCGCCGCGCCGGCGCGGACGGTGAAGGGCAGGGACCGGGCCGATCGGAGGACGGTACGGGACCGCTCGGAGGACGGTGCGGGGCCGCTCGGAGGACGGTGCGGGGCCGCTCGGAGGGCGGTGCGGGGCGGCCCCGGGAGCGGCGCGCGGCGGCCGCGGAGGGCGGTGTTGCGGGGGCGGGTGCTCAGCCGAGCGGGCGGCTGGCGGGTTGCGGGGGTGGTTCCGGCCCCGGCTCGCCGGGCGCGGGTTCCTCCGGACGGTCCGCCGCCGACCGGGCCCGCTGCCCGGTCCGGGGTGTCGTCGCCGGGCCGGGCAGCGATACCAGGAGCAGGGTCACGTCGTCGTCGTGTGCCTCCGTGTCCGGGATCAGCGTCTCGACGAGCCGGTCCGCGGCCCGGTCGAGGGCGTCGGGACCGGCGGGGGCGTCCTCCAGCGCGCTGCCGAGGGCGTGGGCGAGGAGGTCGATCTGGGCGTCGATGTCGGTGCCGGGCCGCTCGACCAGCCCGTCGGTGTAGAGGGCGAGCGTGCTGCCCGGCGCCAGCGGCAGCGTCACCGCCCGGTACGGCGTGCCGCCGCCCGGCTCGTTGACGCCGAGGGGCACGTCGACCGGCACGGGAAGCCGCCGGGCGGGACCGCCGGGCGGCACCGCGATGACCGGCAGGTGCCCCGCCGAGCAGAGGGTGACCTCGTCCGTCTCCTGGTCGATCACCAGGTAGCAGCAGGTGACGAGCTGATCCGCCAGGTCGGCGACGAACGCGTCCAGCCCGGCCATGACCCGGCCGGGCGCCATGCCCGTACGGGCCAGGGCGTGGGTGGCGGCCCGCAACTGGCCCATGACGGCGGCCGCCTCCAGGCCCCGTCCCATCACGTCGCCGATGACGACGCCCGTGCGGTGCTCGTCCAGGGGGACGAGGTCGAACCAGTCGCCGCCGACCCCGGGGTCCTGGAGGGAGGCCAGGTACCGGTGGGCGCTGGGCAGGTGCGCCAGACGGGGCGGCTCGCCCATGAGGCTGTGCTGCAAGGTGTAGGCGATGCGCCGCTGCTGCTCGTAGCGCTCGGCGCGTTCGGCCTCGGCCTGCCTGCGTTCGGTGATGTCCCGGACGGTCAGGAAGACCAGGGTGTCCTGTTCGGCCTGCAGGGTGCTGACGCTCACCTCGGCCGGGAACTCGCTGCCGTCGCCGCGCAGCCCGTACAGGCCCCGGTCCACGACCGTCGGCTCGGGATCGCGCAGCCGCAGGTACGCGTCGAGGAGCGCGGTGTGGTGCCGGCGCCGCGAGCAGGGCACGAGCTCGTGCACGCTGCCGCCGACGAGATCGCGCGGATTGCGGCCGAACAGCGGCTCCACCTGGGCGTTGGCCAGGACGACGACGCCGTCGCCGTCGGTGATGAGGGTGGCGTCGGGAGCGGACTCCAGCAGGGCGAGGAAGCGCTGGGTGGACCGCGCGACCTCGCGCTGCGCCGCGACCCGGTCGTCGATGTCGGTGGCGATCCCGCACACGGCGTAGGGGCGGCCGGACGGGTCGGTGAGCGCGAAGAGGGTGGTCAGGTAGTGCCGCGGCGCCTCCGCCACCCCGAGGAGGTCCTCACGCTGAACGGGCGTGCCCCGGGCGAGCATGTCCAGGTCGGCGGCGCGCGCGTGCCGGGCGGCCTCCGGCGGCAGCACGTCCTCGTCCCGGCGGCCCAGCGCGTGCCGGCGGGAGACGCCCGTGCTCTCCTCCCACCGGGTGTTGACGGCCAGGAAACGGCCGTCGAGATCCTTGATGAACACGACCGCGGGCGTGTGGTCCATGAACGCCTGGAGCAGTTCGTTCTGCCGCACCTGCCACTCGGCGCGGGCGTGCGCCACCTCGACCCGGCGGCCCACCGCCAGCGCGGCGAAACTCACCGCGGTGAACACCGCCACCTGGCCGCACACCAGCAGCGCGGTGGCCAGATGCTCCTCGTACAGCCCCGCGTGCTGGCCGGCCAGCACGATCCAGCCCAGCAGCGGCGGAGCGACCAGGATGGCGGCGAGCAGCCGGCGGCCCAGCGCGCCCGTGGTCCCGACGTTCGTCACCAGCCCGGCGGGGCCCTCGTCCGGCCGGGCCAGGAAGGCCGCGACGCCCAGCAGCACCATGGCCAGCGCGGTGTGCAGGGCCATGCCCCGGAAGGCGCCGAGCCGGTCCAATTGCGGTACGTCGTAGAGGAACCCGTAGAACCGGAGCATGCCCAGGGCGAGGACGGTCAGCCCCGGGATCTGGGCCGTCCAGGCCGGCATTCTGGCCGTGCTCCCGCACAGCGCCGCCCCGCCGCCGAGCATCAGCGCCCCGGCCGTGGTCGGCGCCATGCGCCCGGGCGCCAACGTCTCCACCTGGGCCGTGTTGTCCTTGAACAGCAGCTCGTCGATGCCCAGGTTCCTCCCGGTGGCGTACTCGAGGAGGGTCAGGGCGCCGATCACGACGGCCAGGGCGGCGGCCGCGCGGGCCGCCGCGACCGCCGGCCGGGAGGTGGGGGCGCGGGCCACCACGAACAGGGAGAGACCCAGCGCCAGCAGGGCCACCGCGGTGTCCGCCTTCATGGACGCGGTCACGCCCGGGAGCACGCTCTTCAGGACCTCGACGCCGAGGATCCAGCCGGACAGGCCCACCGCGCCGAGGGCGGCGGCCACCAGGGCGGCGACCTGCGCCACCACGCGGGCGGCGGTCAGGCCGGGGTCGTGGAACGGCAGACCCTCCGCTCCCGGGGCCGCGGGCCCCGTGGGTCCCCGCCGCTGTGCGCGCATCACGGGCTCTCTGTCCTTCGGGGACGAAATGTCTTAGATCCGTATCAACAGCTTAAATAGTGCGGCTGGGACACGACCGGGACACATACGTCCACTCGCGCGCTCAAGGGCCGGTGGGAGCGCCTCACGAGATCCCTGGAACGCCTCACGAGCCCCTGTGGAGCGCCCCACGGGCCCGTGGGAACCTCTCACGGAACCCCGCGGTGAACCCCTCACGGAACCTCGCGGTGCGCCCCACGGACCCCGGAGGAGCCCTTCACGGAACCCCGTGGAGCACCCGACGGCTCACGCCGAGTCGCTGAGCAGCCGGACCAGGTGCTCCCGGCCGGGGCCGAGCAGATCCGGCAGCGGCGCGGCGGCCTCGTGCCACCGCTTCTCGTACTCCCAGCACAGCCAGCCGTCCCAGCCGTTGCGGGAGAGGACGTCCACGCACTCGGTGAGCGGCAGCACGCCGGCGCCGAGCGGCAGCGGGGTGGTGTCGTCGGCCGAGGCGATGTCCTTGACCTGGACGTAGCCGAGGTAGGGGGAGAGGGCCGCGAAGGTCTCCTGCGGCTGCTCGCCGCCCAGCCAGGTGTGCATCACGTCCCAGAGCGCGCCCACGTTGCGGTGGCCGACCGTGCCGAGCACGCGGAGCGCGTCGGCGCCGGTGCGGTGCGAGTCGTGGGTCTCCAGCAGGACCCGCACGCCGAGGTCTGCGGCGTACTGGGCGGCCGTGCCCAGGCGGCCGGCCGCGATGGCGTCGGCGTCCTCCGGGCTCTGCTCGGGCGCGGCGCCGGGGAGGACGCGGACGAAGGGAGCGCCCAGGTCGTGGGCCAGGTCGACGAGGCCGCGGATCTCGGCGACCACGGGGCCGTCGTCACCCGGCGCGGCCACGCGCGCGTATCCCCCGAGCCCAAGGATCTCGACCCCCTGGGCCTTGAACTCCGTGACGACCCGGTCCCGCTCGGCCTGGTCGACGCCGGGGTGCACGGGCTCCTCGGGATGGGCGCGCAGTTCGACTCCGTGATAGCCGTGGGCGGCCGCGAGCCGGACCACGTCCGGTATCGGAAGGCCGGGGACACCGAGGGTGGAGAACGCCAGCTTCATGCTCACGGACCCTACTCGCCGCACCCCGGCGGCGCCTGTCGTCGCCGGGGTGTTTCGCACGGGTCGAGGCCGGTCGGCGGCGGGAACGGAGGCTGCGGTTCCGTGAGGTCGGTCACAGGGGTGTCGGCGATTAGGGGTGCGGGATAGTAGACGGCGACCCAGGTGACATAGTCGGCTATGTCCGGCTTGGTGTGACCTGGCGCGGCGCCGGACGCGACGGCGTCCCGCCTCTCCGCCGCGCCCGCCGACTTCTCCCGCCCGGCACCGTACTGACGGGGCGTCGCCTCCACGCTTGGGCCGCGGAGGGCGCGCCCACCCGCCGCCGACCCTCGGCAAGATCCACCGCGCGCCTACGAGGGTCGATAGTAGAAGCGCCCTTTGCGCCGGGTCCGGGGCCGTCCCAAGAATGACGATCCGCAAGGCGTCACCGCAGACCGGAAGCGGAGTTCGAGCCTCGGCGATCACCGAGTGAGGTCACGCATGGGCAAGCATCGCAAGGACAGCCGCTACCGGCGCATAGTCGTCGCCGCCGTCGCCGTGGGCGCCGTGGGCGTGCCGTCCGTGGCCATGGCCTGCGTCGACTGGCAGGACGCCGGCGGGAGCACGTCCGCCGCCGCGAGGGACACCTCCCGGGACTGGTGGAACGACGGCGACCTGTACCGCGCCTGGAGCACCGGCGCGGGCGGCGGGCAGTCGGCGGCTCCGACCCCCTCCGCGCGCCCTTCGAAGACGGCCGGGCACCGCCACGGGCCGAAGGCCGTCGAGCCGTCGCGGCGGACCGGGCACCACACCCCCGGGGCCACCGCGTCCCACCCCGCCGCGAAGGCCACGACCTCCGCTCCCACGGCCTCCACCCCCGCGGCCGCCGCGTCGCCGAGCACCCCGAAGCCCACCGCCACGGCGTCCGGGGTCGCCGCCCGCATCGTGGAACTCGTCAACGCCGAGCGCGCCAAGGCCGGTTGCTCGCCCGTGACGCTGAACGCGACCCTGACCAAAGCCGCCCAGGCGCACAGCGAGGACATGGCCGCCCACCAGAACATGTCGCACACCGGCTCCGACGGCTCCTCCCCGGGTGACCGGATCACGCGGGCCGGCTACGACTGGAGCACCTACGGCGAGAACGTCGCCTACGGCTACTCCACCGCCGACCAGGTCATGTCCGGCTGGATGTCCAGCCCCGGCCACCGGGCCAACATCCTGAACTGCTCCTTCAAGGAGATCGGCGTGGGCCACGCCGGCCCCGGCGACTACTGGACCCAGGACTTCGGGGCCACCCGGTAGGAAGCGCTGAGGGCGGGGGCGTAGGCCGGAAGGCCCGCCACTACGCCCTCGCACCCCCACCCCGGGGCACCCCCGAGGACCCCCGCACCATCAACTCCCCGCGCAGCGTGGCGATCCCGCCGGGCGGGGGCTCCTCGCGCCCCATCGCTATGCGGCCCGCGCGGGCGCCCGCCTCCGCGAGGGGGAGCCGCACCGTGGTCAGCGAGGCCACCGCGTCGACGCTGAAGGGGAGGTCGTCGAAGCCCGCCACCGAGACGTCCTCCGGGATGCGCAGTCCGGAGTCGCGCAGCGCGGCGCACGCGCCGAGCGCGACGGAGTCGTTCGCGGCGACGACGGCGGTCAACGTCGCGTCCCGGCGCAGGAGTTCCAGCGTCGCCTCGTAGCCGGACCGCCGGTCGTAGCGGCCGTACACCGTCCGGCTCGGGTCCTCCTCGATCCCCGCCGCCGCCAGCGCCGCGCGGTGCCCCTCCAGGCGGTCGCGGGTCGTGGTGCGCTCCTCGGGGCCGGCGAGGTAGCCGAGCCGCCGGTGGCCGAGGCCGATCAGATGGTCCGTGAGCTGACGGGCGCCACCGCGGTTGTCGAAGGCCAGAGCCACCGCGTCGGTGTCCGGTGCCGGCGGCCGGCCGCACAGCACCACCGTCGTCCCGGCCTCCGCCAGCCTGCGCAGCTTCGCCGTCACGGCCGCCGTGTGCGAGGCGTCGTCGACGGCCCCGCCGGTCAGCACCACCGCGGCGGCCCGCTGCCGTTGCAGCAGCGTGAGGTAGGTCAGCTCGCGCTCCGGGGAGCCGCCCGTGTTGCAGACCACCGCCAGCCGTTCCCCGCCCGCCCGGCCCCCCGGACCGCCGATCTCCGACTGGATCGCGCTCGCCATGATCCCGAAGAACGGGTCGGCGATGTCGTTCACCAGGATGCCGACGAGGTCGGAGGTGGCGGCGGCGAGCGCGCTCGCGGGGCCGTTGAGGACGTAGTCCAGCTCGTCGACCGCCTTCAGCACCCGCTCGCGCGTGGTGGCGGCCACCGGGTAGTTGCCGTTCAGCACGCGCGACACCGTCGCGGGCGAGACCTGGGCGCGGGCCGCCACGTCCGCCAGGGTCACCGTCATGTCGTCGTCCTCCGGTCGCGCGTCTGGTCGTACGTCCTCGCCGGCGCGGCCCCGGCTCCCCGCCGCCGGCCACACCCCCACGGCCCGCGGCACCCCCGTCGGCCACGCCGTGCTGCCGACCTTACGGCCCCGGCTCCCTCTCGTTCGACCCCTCGAACAACACGGCGTGGACACGGTCTTGCCCCGGCCGCCGCCCGGCGGCCGGCTTCCTGCGCGGGTGCGCCGACGGGCGCGGGACGGCCGGGAGGCGCCGGCCCGGACCACGCCGCGGTTCGTCGAACACGTGAGTGGAACGCGCAGGGGAGACCCGTGGTCCAATGAGCGCATGACGGACACCGGATCGTCCCTGGGGCCGCTGGAACTCGCGGACGGCCGCTGGGTGGTGGGGGACTCCCGGCGCCCGGGCGGCTCCTGGATCGAGTTCCGCTCGCAGGGGCTGTATCCGCACACCTCGGCCGGTCCGGGGGAGCCGATCCCCTGGTCCAGGATCATGTCGCGGATGCGCCTGACCCTCGGCGGCAGGTACCCGAACAAGGGTGTGTACACGCTGCGGGGCCTGCTCGCCCTGCTGCCGGGGCTCCGGGGCAGCGGCGGCGGCTACCTGCACCTGACCGTGCGCGAGCCGTACGAGGACCGGACGGTGTACTTCGACCGCCACGTCCGGGGCTACCCGGGCGCCCGGCTGATGCTGCTGGAGGAACTCCTGTCGCAGCTCCACGGTGCGGGGGAGACACACCGGCTGGGCGACCCGCACTGGCTGGGCCGCGTGGTCGCGGAGCTGGCGGCGGTGACGCCGTGGACGTTCGGCCGGCTGCACCAGGAGGTCGCGCGGGCGCGCCGGGCGGGGAGCGGACCGGCCCCTGAGCACCGCCCATAAGAAAATCCGGAATCCGTGCAACCTTTCTTGTGCCGCCGGTGTCGTACCTGGCATCAGAACTTCTGGAGGGGGATCTGGGGGGATCGCGGGGGTTCTGATGCAGGAGGGGAAAGCCGAGGGGGCCCGGTCCGACGGACCGGGCCCCCTCGAGGCTTCACGCGCCTGACAGCGCCTGACAGCGCCTAGAAGAACACCCCGCACCGCAGCAGCACGTTCGCGTACGGCCGTGCCTCCCCGGTCCGTACGACCAGACGCGCGCCCGCCGACAGCTCCTTGAGCCGTTCGTGGGGGACGAGCGCGAGACGGGGGAAGTGCCCGTCCAGCAGCGCGGCCGCCGCCGGGTTGGCCCCGCGCACCTCCGCCGCCGCCGTCGCCCCCTCCACCACCAGCTCGGCCAGCAGCCCCTCCAGCACCTCGGCGAAGGACGGCACCCCGGCCCGGAACGCCAGGTCCACGACCCGCGGCCCGTCCGGCACCGGCATCCCCGCGTCGCACACCAGCACCCCGTCGCCGTGGCCCAGTTCGGCCAGCGCGCCGCACAGATGACGGTTCAGGATCCCGGCCTTCTTCATACGGCCGCGACCTCCGCCGCCGTCGGGAAGGACTCCTGCGCCCCCGGCCGGGTGACGGCGGCCGCCCCGACCCGGGCCGCGTACGCGGCCGCCTCGGCCAGGGCCGCGCCCGCGCCCAGCTTCCAGGCCAGCGCGGCCGTGAACGCGTCGCCCGCGCCCGTGGTGTCCACGGCGTCCACCCGCACCGAGGGCACCCGCGTGACCTCCGCGGCGGACGCCACCAGCGCGCCCCGCGCGCCCAGCGTGACCACCACCGAGCGCGGGCCGTGCGCGAGCAGCGCCCGCGCCCAGTCCTCGGGCGCGTCACCGGCGCCGGAGGAGCCCAGGATCACCCTGGCCTCGTGCTCGTTCACGATCAGCGGGTCGCACGCGGCGAGGAGTTCGGGCGGCAGCGCGCGCGGCGGCGACGGGTTGAGCACGAACCGGCTGCCGGGCGCCAGGTTCCGCACCACCTCCACGACCGTCTCCAGCGGGATCTCCAACTGCGCCGAGACCACCCGGGAGGACCGCAGCAGGCGGTCCGCCGACCGGATGTCCTCGGGGGTGAGCCGCCCGTTGGCGCCGGGGGAGACCACGATGCTGTTGTCCCCGGACGGGTCCACCGTGATCAGCGCGACCCCGGTCGGCGCCCCGCCGGCGAGCACGCCCGCCGTGTCGACCCCGGCCGCCCGCTGCGCGTCGAGCAGCAGCCGCCCGTGCGCGTCGTCGCCGACCCGGGCCAGCAGGGCCGTACGGGCCCCGAGCCGGGCGGCCGCGACGGCCTGGTTGGCGCCCTTGCCGCCCGGGTGGACGGCCAGGTCGGAGCCCAGCACGGTCTCCCCGGCGGCGGGCCGCCGCTCGACGCCGATCACCAGGTCGGCGTTGGCCGACCCCACGACCAGGAGGTCGTAGTCGTACATGAGTTGACTCCCCTGAGAGATGACGGGAGGCGGGCGGTCGCCGTGACCGCCCGCCGCCGGGGCCTGTGGTGAGACCGGCCCGATGTTCAGCCGCTGAAGCCGGCCACGTTCTGCTTCGTGACCACCTTGACCGGCACCTTCACCGTCGTGGCGACCTTCCTGCCCTGGACGGCCCGCAGCGCGTTGTCCACCGCGATCCTGCCCAGCTGGCTCGGCTGCTGCGCCACCGACGCGTACAGCGTGCCGTGCTTGACCGCCGTCAGGCCGTCCGGCGTGCCGTCGAACCCGACCACCTGGACCGACTTGCCGGCCTTCGCGCCCAGGGCCTTGACCGCGCCGAGCGCCATCTCGTCGTTGGCGGCGATGACACCCTGGACGTCCGGGTGCGCCTGGAGCAGGTTCGACATCACGTCGAGGCCCTTGGTGCGGTCGAAGTCGGCGGGCTGCTGGGCCACGACCTCTATGCCCGGGTAGTCCTTCAGGCCCTGGGCGAAGCCCGCGGCGCGCTCCCGGGCGGCCGAGGTGCCGGCCTGGCCCTGAAGGATCACGACCTTCCCCTTGCCGCCGAGCTTCTGGGCGATCGTCTTCGCGGCGAGCTCGCCGCCCGCGACGTTGTCGGACGCCACCAGCGCCTTCGTGGTCGCCTTGTTGACGCCCCGGTCGACGGCGATCACCGGGATCTTCGCCTGGCCGGCGGTGCGGACCGACGGACCCGCCGCGTCCGAGTCCACCGGGTTGACGATGATCGCGCCGAGGCCCGAGCTGGTGAAGTTCTGCAGCTGGTTGGCCTGCTGGGAGGCGTCGTTCTGCGCGTCCGTGACCGTGAGGTCCACGCCCAGCTTCTTCGCCTCGGCCTGCGCGCCCGCCCGGATCTGCACGAAGAACGGGTTGTTCAGCGTGGACAGCGACAGGCCCATCTTCGGCGCGGCGGTGGCGGCGGAGCCGGAGTGCAGCAGCGAGGTCGCGGCCACCACGGCCGCGGTGACCACGGCGGCCAGGCCGTACAGGGCGGCCTGTCCGCCCTTTCCGCCCGGGGAGGTGCCGGCGGCGACGGGGGTGGCCCCCGCCTTGCGCCGCACCGTGTCCAGCAGCACCGCCAGCGCGATCACGACACCGATGACGACCTGCTGCCAGAAGGCCGACACCGACAGCAGGTTGAGGCCGTTGCGCAGCACCGCCAGGATCAGCGCGCCGACCAGCGTGCCCGAGGCCTTGCCCGTGCCGCCGGCCAGCGAGGCGCCGCCGATGACGACCGCGGCGATCGCGTCCAGCTCGTAGCCCTGCGCGGCCTGCGGCTGCGCGGAGGACAGCCGGGCGGCGAGCACGATGCCCGCGGCCGCGGCGAACAGCCCGGACAGGGCGTAGATCGCCAGCTTCTGCTTCTTGACCTTCAGACCCGACAGCCGGGCCGCCTCCTCGTTGCCGCCGATCGCGTACATGGAGCGGCCGATGTACGTCCGGCCCAGCACGAACGCCGTGAGCAGGCCCATGACCACCATCACGAGCACCGGCACCGGCAGCCAGCCGCCGAGCGTGTCGCCGAGGTGCGAGACGGAGTCCGGCAGGGCGATGGGGGAGCCCTGCGAGATCACCAGGGACAGACCGCGGCCCACGGACAGCATGGCCAGCGTCGCGATGAACGGCGGCAGCTTCCCGTACGCGATCAGGAAGCCGTTGACCAGGCCGCAGACGATGCCGGTGGCGACGGCGAGGACGACCGCCAGCACCACCGGGACCCCGGCGGAGGTGGCGCTCCAGGCGAGCACGGTGGCCGAGAGCGCCGCCACCGAGCCGACCGACAGGTCGATGCCCGCGGAGACGATCACGAAGGTGACGCCGAAGGCGAGGATGGCGGTGACGGCCGCCTGGACGCCGATGTTGAGCAGGTTGTCCGTCGTCAGGAAGTCGCCGGACAGCGCCGACAGGGCTATGACGAGGACGACGAGCGCGGTGAGCGCGCCGTTGTCGAGCAGGACGCGGCGCAGGCCGCCCCGGGCGCCACCCGCGCCCGTCGCGCTCTTGAGCGTGTCAGTGGCCACGGGTGGCCTCCCGTCCGGTGGTAGGGGTGTGGGGGGACTTGGGGGCGCCGCCGGGGGTCTCCGACGTGCCGGGGGCGCCGACGGCGAGCGCCATCACGGCGTCCTGTGTCGCCTCGGCGGCGGGGAGTTCGCCGGCGATCCGGCCCTGCGCCATCACCAGCACCCGGTCGCTCATGCCGAGCACCTCGGGCAGATCGCTGGAGATCATCAGGACGGCGGCTCCGGCGGCCGTCAGTTCGTTGACGAGCTGGTAGATCTCGACCTTGGCGCCCACGTCGATGCCGCGCGTCGGCTCGTCGAGGATGAGCACCTTGGTGTCGGCCAGCAGCCACTTGCCGATGACGACCTTCTGCTGGTTGCCGCCGGACAGCGTCCGCACGTGCTGCCCGAGCCCGGCCATCCGCACCCCGAGCTGCCCGGCGATCCGCTCGGCCGCCGCGTGCTGCCCCTTGCGGTCGACGAGCCCGGCGCGGGTCGCCGAACGCAGGGTCACCAGGCCGAGGTTCTCCTCGACGGAGGCGTCCAGCACGAGCCCCTGGCCCTTGCGGTCCTCCGGCACCAGCCCGATCCCGGCGGCCATGGCCGCGCCCACGTCGTGGCGGCGCAGCGCGGCGCCGCCGACCCGCACCGCGCCCCGGTCGTAGGGGTCGGCCCCGAAGACCGCGCGGACGACCTCGGTGCGCCCGGCGCCGACGAGCCCCGCGACACCGACGACCTCACCGGCGCGCACCTCGAAGCTGACGTCGTGGAAGACGCCGTCCCGGGTCAGTCCCTCGACGGTGAGCAGCGCGGAACCGGTCTCGGCGCGCTCGCGCGGGTACTGCTGCTCGATGGACCGCCCCACCATGAGCCGTACCAGCTCGTCCTCGGGGGTGGACGCGGGTACCTGGCCGACGCTCCGGCCGTCCCGGATGACCGTGACCCGGTCGCCCAGGGCGGCGATCTCCTCCAGATGGTGGGTGATGAAGACGACGCCCACCCCGTCCGCGCGCAGCGCCCGCACGATCGCGAACAGCTTCTCCACCTCCTCGGAGGTGAGCACGGCGGTCGGCTCGTCCATGATCAGCACGCGCGCGTCCAGGCTGAGCGCCTTGGCGATCTCGACCATCTGGAGCCGGGCGATGCCGAGTTCGCGCACCCGCGCGCGCGGGGACACGTCGACGCCGACCCGCTCCAGCAGGACGGCGGCGTCCGCCTCCATCCGCTTGCGGTCGATCATCCCCAGCCGGCGCGGCTGGCGGCCCAGGAAGATGTTCTCGGCGACCGTCAGATCGGGCACCAGGTTGAACTCCTGGTAGATGGTGGCGATGCCGAGGCGCTCGGAGTCCCCGGCGCCCTGGATGCGCACCTCCTCGCCGTCGACCAGGACACGTCCGGCGTCGGGGGTGTAGGCGCCGGAGAGCATCTTGATGAGGGTGCTCTTGCCCGCGCCGTTCTCACCGAGCAGTACGTGCACCTCGCCGCGGCGCAGATCGAAGTCGACGCCGTCGAGCGCGACCACGCCGGGGAAGGTCTTCCGTATGCCTTCGATGCGCAGCAACTCGTCCGGGTTGCTCACGGAGTGCTCCTTTGCAGGGGGGAGAGCCGCGCAGCGGGGGCCTGCGCGGCGGCCGGCTCGCCGCACGAGCGGCGGACGACGAGCCGGGCGGGGAGGGTGACGGACTGGGGAGGCCGCCCCTCGATGCGGTCCACCAGGGCGCGCACGGCGGCGCGCCCCAGCTCGCCCGTCGGCTGGGCGACCGCGGTGATCGGCGGGTCGGTGTGCACGAACCAGCGGATGTCGTCGAACGCGGCCAGCGCGATGTCGTCGGGCACCCGCAGCCCGCGCGCGCGGAGGGCGTCCAGCGCGCCGAGCGCCATCAGGTTGTCGGCGGCGAAGACGACCTCGGGCGGCTCGGGCAGGTCGAGGAAGCCCTCGGTGACCCGGCGGCCGCTCTCGGCCTGGAAGTCGCCCTGGCCTGTGTAGGCGTCCGGGAGCGGGATGCCGAAGGCGGCCAGGGCCTCGCGGAAGGCGTCGACGCGCTCGCGGCCGGTGGTGGTGGCCGCCGGGCCCGCGATGATGGCGAGCCTGCGGTGCCCCAGCCGGTGCAGGTGCGCGACGAGGTCCCGGACGGCGGCCCGGCCGTCGGAGCGGACCACGGGCACGTCCACCCCCTCGATCCACCGGTCGACGAACACCATCGGCGTCCCCGCGCGGGCGGCGTCCAGCATCAGCGGGGAGCCGCCGTCGGTGGGGGAGACCAGCAGGCCGTCGATCCGGCGGTCCAGCAGGGTCCGTACGTGGTGGTCCTGGAGGTCGGGGCGCTCGTCGGCGTTGCCGATGATCACGCTGTAGCCGAGGGCGCGGGCCTCCTCCTCCACCGAGCGGGCCAGTTCGGTGAAGTACGGGTTCAGCACGTCGCTGATGACCAGGCCGAGGGTGCGGGTCTGGTCGGTGCGCAGGGAACGGGCGACGGCGTTCGGGCGGTAGCCCAGCGACTGGACGGCGGCCAGCACGCGCGCGCGGGCGTCGGCGCTGACCGACGGGTGCTCGTTCAGGACGCGCGAGACCGTGGCGACCGATACGCCCGCCTCGGCGGCGACGTCCTTGATGCTCGCCATCGCCGTTCCACCTCCTCGTGGAATCGATTACACGGAGGATTGGAATCGATTACACGCGCGCAGACAAGGGTGCGTTGCCGAATCGTGATGCGCGCTTGGCGGTGCGGTGGCCTTCGTGCGGAGCTCGCCGGCCGACGTCGCCGGGCGAGCCCGCCGGCCACCCGCTGGACGATGGGCAACCCGGCGGGCGGTCGCTCACTCCCCGGTGAACAGCTCCTGTGCGGCGGTGGCGTGCAGGGCCCGCTGGGCCCAGGTCTCCAGCTGGTCGAGGTCGGTGCAGGCTTCGACCCGCTCGCGGACGTCTTGCGGCACTTGGATGTCGCGCCACTCGAGGATGCGCAGGATCATCTCGCGGCGATCTTCAATGCGGCCCTCTTCCCGGCCTTCCTCTCGCACCTGTTCGGCCAGCGGGTGGCGCCAGAAGTACTGAATCGCCGTCATCAGGTCCCTCCACATCTGCTTCGCCTGGGGTCGGCCAGGCATGAGTCGACGAACTGCACGAAGACCGCGGCGCTGTCGGTGTCGATGGTCCGCAGGGCGGATGCCAGGGACTCCAGTATCGCCGGAGCCTGCGGGCCGCGCCCGTGTGTCATCGCCGAGAGCACCGCAGGTAGGTGCCCTCGTCCGTCTCCGCCCGTAACAGCGTGTCCACACGACGCTCGACCGGTTCGATCTCGGTGAGGTCCACGTTGAGCGCGGCGATCTCCCTGGGCTCGGGAAAAGGCACGTGCAGCACCTTCTGCAGTGCTCTCGTCAGCAGCGCCGGGTCCTTCTGGAAGATCCGGTGCAGTGCCTCGTGCGACGAGCCGACCATCAGCTCTCCTTTCCGTACGACGTGATCAACGAGCTAGGCCGCCGCGAGTTCGCACCACACGTACTTCCCGCGGTCCCCGAAGCGCGCCGAGGGGTGCCAGCCCCAGAAGTCCGCGCACGCCTTCACCAGTCCCAGTCCCCTTCCGTCCTCCGCCTCCGCGACCTGTTCCAGCGGGCGTGGCGGGTCCGGAGGCGCCGGGTCGGTGTCCCACGCCCCGATCCACACGACTCCTTCCGGGGTCCGGCGGACCCGCAGCGCGGCCGGCCCCTTCGTGTGGCGTACGGCGTTGGAGACCAGCTCCGCGGCCAGCAGCTCGGCCGTGTCGACCAGCCCGATCAGGCCGTGGAGGGTGAGGATCAGGCGCAGGGTGCGGCGGCAGACGGTCACGGCTCTGAGGTCGTTGGGGATGTAGAGGGTGTAGTCCCAGGTTTCGGGCATGCGTCATCAACTCCGTTGAGAGGGAGGGGATTTGCCGCAAGGTGGCATTGCCGCGGCCGTCAGGGCAGGACGGAGCGGTGCGCTTCCGCTGCGTGTGCGTTGCGTCACTGAAGGTAGACCTTTATTTACAGACCTAGCAATCAGGTCGCGTAATCTGCCCCCGAACGAGTTGTGCTCGCAGCTGCGTTGGAGCGAGGAGAGCGGTTGATGGGCTTGAGGCGCGAACCAACGGCACGCCAGGTGCGTCTCGGAGCGGAACTGCGCAGACTCCGCGAGGCGGCAGGCCTCAGGGCCCGCGAAGCAGCGGAGTTGCTCGGCGTGAGCTCCGTTCAGATCAACCAGATCGAGTCCGGCCTATCGGGGGTGAGTGAGGTACGGCTGCGCAGTCTCGCCGCCCACTACATGTGCACCGACGAGGACTTGGTCTCGGCCCTCGTGGCCATGGCCACCAGCCGAACGCGTGGCTGGTGGGAGGAGTACCGGTGGCTCTTGCCGAAGCCGTTCCTCGACCTCGCGGAGCTGGAGCATCACGCCACCTACCTCCGCGAGGTGCAGTTTCTCTTCGTCCCCGGCCCCCTTCAGACGGAGGACTACGCCCGTGCAGTCTTCTCTTACCGGGTCCCGGAACTCCCCAGCGACGAGATCGAGTTGCGGGTTCGCCACCGAATGCAGCGCAAGGCCGCCATCGTCGGTACTCCGTTCGAGGCGATCATCCATGAGGCCGCACTGCGCATCATGGTCGGCGACCGAGCCGCCTCGCGGGCCCAGCTCGCCCATCTCCTGGAGCGTGCGGAAACAGAGCACGTCACCGTACGCGTGATTCCCTTCGGTCTGGAGAAGTTCGCGGGCGCTGCGAGCGCCATGACCTATGCGGGAGGGGCCGTGCCGAAGCTGGACACAGTCGTGCGCGACGGCCCGCATGGCGCTGCCTTCATCGACTCGGAAGCCCAGCTCGGTGCGTTTCGAACGCTCTTTCATAAAGTGGAGGCCGTGTCGCTCGACCCCGAGCGCTCGCGCGACTTCATCCACAGGCTGGCGAAGGAGCTTTGAGGCACTCCATGGACATCCCTGACAACTGGCGCAAGTCGTCTTATTCGGGGCCGGGGGACGGAGACTCCTGCGTCGAGATAGCGAACCGCCCCACACACATAGCCGTCCGCGACTCCAAAGTCCCCGCCCGGGCCACCCTCACCTTCCCCGCCCCCGCCTTCACCGCCTTCCTCGAAGACCTCAAGAGGCGCCCCCGCCCGTAAGGCGGACCGTGCCCGTTGTCGGACCCCGCGGGTACCGTCGGACCATGGCGCAACAGGCGGGGAGCGACACGGGCGAACGGCGGCTCGCCGTGGTCGAAGGCGTGCTGGAGCGGGTCACGTACGCCAACGAGGAGAACGGGTACACGGTCGCCCGCGTCGACACCGGCCGCGGCGGCGGTGACCTCCTCACGGTCGTCGGTGCGCTGCTCGGCGCCCAGGTCGGCGAGTCCCTGCGCATGGAGGGCCGTTGGGGATCGCACCCCCAGTACGGCAGGCAGTTCCAGTGCGAGAACTACACGACGGTCCTGCCGGCCACCGTCCAGGGCATCCGCCGCTACCTCGGCTCCGGCCTGGTCAAGGGCATCGGCCCGGTCTTCGCCGACCGCATCACCCAGCACTTCGGCCTGGACACCCTGAAGATCATCGAGGAGGAGCCCAAGCGGCTGATCGAGGTGCCCGGCCTCGGCCCCAAGCGCACCAGGAAGATCGCCGACGCCTGGGAGGAGCAGAAGGCGATCAAGGAGGTCATGCTCTTCCTCCAGACCGTCGAGGTGTCGACGTCGATCGCGGTGCGCATCTACAAGAAGTACGGCGACGCCTCGATCTCGGTGGTGCGGAACCAGCCGTACCGGCTGGCGTCGGACGTCTGGGGCATCGGCTTCCTCACCGCCGACCGGATCGCGCGGTCCGTCGGCATCCCGCACGACAGCCCGGAGCGCGTCAAGGCGGGCCTGCAGTACGCGCTGTCGCAGTCCACCGACCAGGGCCACTGCTTCCTGCCCGAGGAGCGGCTGATCGCGGACGCGGTCAAGCTCCTCCAGGTCGACACCGGCCTCGTCATCGAGTGCCTGGCCGAGCTCGCGGAGCCCGCCGAGGAGGGCGCCGACCCCGGAGTCGTACGGGAGAAGGTGCCCGGCCCGGACGGCGGGGACCCGGTGACGGCGGTCTACCTCGTCCCCTTCCACCGCGCCGAGCTCTCCCTCGCCGCCCAGGTGCTGCGCCTGCTGCGCACGGACGCCGACCGGATGCCGTCCTTCCGACAGGTGGACTGGGACCGGGCGCTGGGCTGGCTGCGCGGCCGTACCGGGGCCGAGCTGGCGCCCGAGCAGGAGGCGGCCGTGCGGCTGGCGCTCACCGAGAAGGTGGCCGTGCTGACCGGCGGCCCCGGCTGCGGCAAGTCCTTCACCGTGCGCTCGATCGTGGAGCTGGCCCGGGCCAGGAAGGCCAAGGTGGTGCTGGCCGCGCCCACCGGCCGGGCCGCCAAGCGGCTGGCCGAGCTGACCGGCGCCGAGGCGTCCACCGTCCACCGCCTGCTGGAGCTCAAGCCCGGCGGGGACGCGGCGTACGACCGGGACCGCCCGCTGGACGCCGACCTGGTGGTCGTGGACGAGGCGTCGATGCTGGACCTGCTGCTGGCCAACAAGCTGGTCAAGGCGGTGCCCCCGGGCGCCCATCTGCTCTTCGTCGGGGACGTGGACCAATTGCCCAGCGTCGGCGCAGGTGAGGTCCTGCGGGATCTGCTGGCCGAGGGCGGCCCGGTCCCCGCCGTCCGCCTCACCCGCGTGTTCCGGCAGGCCCAGCAGTCCGGCGTGGTGACCAACGCGCACCGGATCAACGCGGGGCAGCACCCGGTCACCGACGGCATGAAGGACTTCTTCCTCTTCGTCGAGGACGACACCGAGGAGGCCGGCCGGCTCACCGTGGACGTGGCGGCGCGGCGGATCCCGGCCCGGTTCGGGCTGGATCCGCGCCGGGACGTGCAGGTCCTCGCGCCCATGCACCGCGGCCCGGCGGGCGCCGGCACCCTCAACGGCCTGCTCCAGCAGGCCGTCACACCGGGCCGGCCCGACCTCCCGGAGAAGCGGTTCGGCGGCCGGGTCTTCCGTGTCGGAGACAAGGTCACCCAGGTCCGCAACAATTACGAGAAGGGGAGGAACGGTGTCTTCAACGGCACCGTGGGCGTGGTCACCTCGCTCGACCCGGTCGACCAGCGCCTGACGGTGCTGACGGACGAGGACGAGGAGGTGGCGTACGAGTTCGACGAACTGGACGAGCTGGCCCATGCGTACGCGGTCACCATTCACCGCTCCCAGGGGAGTGAATACCCCGCCGTGGTGATCCCCGTCACCACGGGCGCGTGGATGATGCTGCAGCGCAACCTGCTGTACACGGCGGTGACCCGGGCCAAGAGGCTCGTCGTCCTCGTCGGATCCCGCAAGGCGATCGGACAGGCGGTCCGCACGGTGTCGGCGGGGCGGCGCTGTACCGCCCTCGACCACCGGCTCGCACGGGCCTGAACCGGCCCGAACCA
Source organism: Streptomyces sp. NPDC086766 (assembly GCF_044746005.1). Taxonomy (NCBI): domain Bacteria; kingdom Bacillati; phylum Actinomycetota; class Actinomycetes; order Kitasatosporales; family Streptomycetaceae; genus Streptomyces; species Streptomyces sp. NPDC086766. Next base: position 264,618 of record NZ_JBIVBI010000009.1, read on the forward strand.
GCCGTCGTGGCCCGGCAATCCAAAAATGATCGATCAAATGAGTCGCAAAGGTCACACAGCACTTCCCGTGACCGGATCGAGCGGGCAGGATGAGCAGGTTGGCGGCACTGAGTGCCGCCAATAGGCCCAATGGTCGACCCCGAGTGCACTCTCCTGAGCCAAATGGGGGATGGTAGAGACAGTCAGGGCACCTCGAAGATGAGGCACTACGTCGGTGAGGGAAGACGTGAGCGACAACTCTGTAGTACTGCGGTACGACGGCAGCGAGTACACCTACCCGGTGATCGACAGCACCGTCGGCGACAAGGGCTTCGACATCGGGAAGCTGCGCGCCCAGACCGGTCTGGTGACCCTGGACAGCGGGTACGGCAACACGGCCGCCTACAAGTCCGCCGTCACCTATCTCGACGGTGAGCAGGGCATCCTCCGCTACCGCGGCTACCCGATCGAGCAGCTGGCGGAGCGCTCCACCTTCCTGGAGGTGGCCTACCTGCTGATCAACGGTGAGCTGCCGACCGTCGACGAGCTCACCACCTTCAAGAACGACATCACGCAGCACACCCTGCTGCACGAGGACGTCAAGAACTTCTACAAGGGCTTCCCGCGCGACGCCCACCCGATGGCGATGCTGTCGTCCGTCGTCTCGGCGCTGTCCACCTTCTACCAGGACAGCCACAACCCGTTCGACGAGAAGCAGCGCAACCTCTCCACCATCCGGCTGCTCGCCAAGCTTCCGACGATCGCCGCGTACGCGTACAAGAAGTCGATCGGTCACCCGTTCGTCTACCCGCGCAACGACCTCGGCTACGTCGAGAACTTCCTGCGCATGACCTTCTCGGTGCCGGCCCAGGAGTACGACCTCGACCCGGTCGTCGTCTCGGCGCTCGACAAGCTGCTGATCCTGCACGCGGACCACGAGCAGAACTGCTCGACCTCCACGGTCCGCCTGGTCGGCTCCTCGCAGGCCAACATGTTCGCGTCGATCTCGGCCGGCATCAACGCCCTGTGGGGCCCGCTGCACGGCGGCGCCAACCAGTCCGTCCTGGAGATGCTGGAGGGCATCCGCGACTCCGGGAACGACGTCGACACCTTCATCCGCAAGGTGAAGAACAAGGAGGACGGCGTCCGCCTGATGGGCTTCGGCCACCGGGTCTACAAGAACTTCGACCCGCGCGCCAAGATCATCAAGGCCGCCGCGCACGACGTGCTCTCGGCCCTGGGCAAGGATGACGAGCTCCTCGACATCGCCCTGAAGCTGGAGGAGCACGCCCTCTCCGACGACTACTTCGTCGAGCGCAAGCTCTACCCGAACGTCGACTTCTACACCGGTCTGATCTACCGGGCCATGGGCTTCCCGACCGAGATGTTCACGGTCCTGTTCGCCCTCGGCCGCCTGCCGGGCTGGATCGCCCAGTGGCACGAGATGATCAAGGAGCCGGGCTCCCGCATCGGCCGCCCGCGCCAGATCTACACGGGCGTGGTCGAGCGCGACTTCGTCCCGGTCGAGGAGCGCTAGGAGCCGAGCGCGCAGCGGGCAAGCGGAAGGCGCCCTGGCGCCGGTCCCCCCACGGGCCGGCGTCCAGGGCGCCTTCCCATGTCCCGGTGCGGATTCCCCCCACGGGATCCGGCCGGGCGTCTATGAGGCCAGCGCCTGAAATCGCTGTGTGAGCAGAACGAGCAGAAGTCGTCGTGCTCCCGCACTTCCGTGCGGTCGTGCCATTGTGCTGTCGTACTGCTGTGCGATCTGCCGGGACGCGCACGCGCGGGAGGGCCGCTCAAAGCTTCCCGGTGTACGTGCCCCGGCAACGCTCCCCCAAGCTCTCAACATCGTGCGAGCAGGGAGGTACCCCCAACTGAGGAAGTCCCCCAAGACATCCTCAGATGCCAGCCAACGCCCCCCAAGACGCTGTCTGACATCGCCAACTTAGACCTTCGAACCCCTTCGATGGTTACGTTCGCATCACTGTGATCTGCATCTCTTGCATCTGTCCGTTTGATGCGCAAGGGCCCCGATACGGTGATCGAGGCTCCAGCGTAAGGAAGATGCGCGAGCCTTGTGAAGAGCTTATGTGAGGCGTGCGTCCGACTCTAGAGGGACTCTTACTTCCACCGCAGTGAAATCGCCCCCGCCGGAGCGCGGTTCAGGCCTTGCCGGCGAGTTCGAAGCCCGCCTCGTCGACGGCGGCGCGCACGGCCTCCTCGTCGAGCGGGGCCGCGGAGACGACCCTGACCTCCCCGGTCGAGGCGAGGGCCTTCACCGAGGTGACGCCGGGCAGCTCCGAGAGCTCGGCGGAGACGGAGCCCTCGCAGTGTCCGCAGCTCATTCCGCGCACCTGGTAGACGGCGGTGACGGTGTCCGGGGTGCCGGTGTGGGCGGTCATGGCATGGCTCCTTGTCGAGGTGGGAGAAACCGGTGTGGCCAACGAGGGGAACTATACCCCTAGGGGGTATGAACTCGCGTCGCCCCGCCGGGCGGGGGCTACCGTTCCGCCTGGGATCCCGGCGGAAGGGCGGCGAGGCGGCGGATGCGGGCTGTGGTGTTCGAGCGGTACGGAGAGCCGGCCGAGGTGCGCGAGGTGCCCGACCCGCGGCCCGCGGAGCACGGGGTCGTGGTGCGGGTCGAGGCGACCGGCCTGTGCCGCAGCGACTGGCACGGATGGATGGGCCACGACTCCGGGATCACGCTCCCGCACGTGCCGGGCCACGAACTCGCCGGGGTGGTCGAGGAGGTGGGCCCCCGCGTGACCCGCTGGCGGGCCGGCGACCGGGTCACCGTCCCCTTCGTCTGCGCCTGCGGCACCTGCCCCGCCTGCGCGGCCGGGGACCAGCAGGTGTGCGAGCGGCAGACCCAGCCCGGCTTCACCCACTGGGGCTCCTTCGCCCAGTACGTCGCGCTCGACCACGCCGACGTCAACCTGGTCGCCGTGCCGGAGGCGCTCTCCTTCGCGACGGCGGCCTCGCTCGGCTGCCGGTTCGCCACCGCGTTCCGCGCGGTGGTGCGGCAGGGCCGGGTCGCGCCCGGCGAATGGGTCGCCGTGCACGGCTGCGGGGGCGTCGGCCTGTCGGCGGTGATGATCGCGGCGGCCTCGGGGGCCCGGGTCGTGGCGGTCGACGTCTCGCCGAAGGCGCTGGAACTGGCGCGGACCTTCGGCGCGGCCGAGTGCCTGGACGCGGCGGCCGCGCCCGACACGGCCGAGCGGATCCGCGAGGTGACCGGCGGGGGCGCCCACCTCTCCCTCGACGCGCTCGGATCCGCGGCCACCTGCGCGGCCTCCGTGAACGGGCTGCGCCGCCGGGGCCGCCACGTCCAGGTCGGCCTGCTGCCCTCCACGACGGGCACGACCCCGGTGCCGATGGCCCGCGCGGTCGCCCTGGAACTGGAACTGCTCGGCAGCCACGGCATGGCCGCGCACGCCTACCCCGAGATGCTGCGCCTGGTCGAGGCCGGCGTCCTGCGCCCCGACCTGCTGGTGACGGCGACCGTCCCGCTCGCGGCGGCCCCCGGCGCGCTGGCGGCGATGGGGGCGGCGCCGGGCTCCGGGGTGACGGTCGTCGAGCCGTGGAACTGAGCCCTCGAGCCGTGGGACCGGCTCAACGAGCCCTGGGACCGGCTCGTCGGGCCGTGGAACTCGCTCGTCGAGCCGTGGGACCGGCTCGTCGGGCCGTGGAGCCGACATGACGGTGCCCCGCGCACGGGCGGGACTCACCGTCACGCAGGGCCGTGGGGGAGGGGCGGCGGGTCAGTCGCCTCCTCGGCTGCGGTTGCGGGGCCGGGAGGCGACCCAGGTCCGGACCGTGTCGGCGTACCAGTAGGGCTTGCCGCTCTCCACGTGGTCGGGCGGGGGCAGCAGGCCGTGCTTGCGGTAGGACCGCACCGTGTCCGGCTGCACCTTGATGTGCGCCGCGATCTCCTTGTACGACCAGAGCCTTCGGTCGGTCATGCGTGGCACCTCCCCGCGCGCGCCGCGGCGGAGGCCGGGTGGGCCGTCGGGGGCGCCGGGCGCTGTGCTGGCGATCACAAAACCTGTGTTCCGAGAACGACCCACGCCGAGGAGCGGCAAGTGCCTGTCGAGGGGGTGTGACGCACAGCCCGCGTACCCGCGACATGTGTGACACGGGCGAGGTCTTTGTGACGGAACAGATGCACAGGACACCCGTGACCGGCGGGGTGACGGGACGGTGGACAGCGGGAGAATGTCTAGTCCGAATGTCCGGACAAAACATTGACAGGGCTCCGTGCCCGGCACTACAACCGGGTAAGGCGACGGGAAAGGGAGCCGATGGCGTACGACCTCGTCACCGGGTGCGGACCGGGGTGGGCTCGTGTCCGCCGCCCGGAGACGGGAAGCAGCACATCCCGGGCCGTGCGGGGGTCCGGCGGGGCCACCGGCCCCGTCCCCGCGCGTTGCGCCACCCGGGTACAGATCGCCTCCGGCGCGGGAGGCCGCTTCGCCCTGGCAGGAGCGAAGTGCGAGCGTCAACTCCCCGCCCGCCACGGCCCCGCGCCGGAGGTTCTCCCCACGGGCACCGTCGAGGTCCAGGGCCTCGCCGACGCCCCGGGGGCGCACACTCCCACATGTGTCTACGCGGGGACCGAAACCGCAGACACAGTGTCGGGCGCGCCCTCGCCGCCGGCCTGGTGGGATGGACCTGTGACCGCGGCCGCGACCCGATCGTCGGCGGCCGGGGCGCATGAGCCGCACGCACGGCACGTCTCGACCCGACGCCGCCACTTGTGAAGGAGTTACCGGGCATGACGAAGATCGTCAACCACTGGATCGGCGGGAAGACCGTCGAAGGCGCCTCGGGTACGTACGGGCCGGTCACCGACCCGGCTACCGGCGAGGTCACCACCAAGGTCGCCTTCGCGACGGTCGACGAGGTGGACGCGGCGGTCGCCGCCGCCAAGGACGCGTTCGCCGGATGGGGCCGGTCCTCGCTGGCCCAGCGCACCTCGATCCTCTTCAAGTTCCGCGCGCTGCTCGACGCGCACCGCGACGAGATCGCCGAGCTGATCACCGCCGAGCACGGCAAGGTGCACTCCGACGCGCTCGGCGAGGTCGCCCGCGGCCTGGAGATCGTCGACCTCGCCTGCGGTATCACCGTGCAGCTCAAGGGCGAGCTGTCCACGCAGGTCGCCAGCCGCGTCGACGTGGCCGCGATCCGGCAGCCGCTGGGCGTGGTCGCGGGCATCACGCCGTTCAACTTCCCGGCGATGGTCCCGATGTGGATGTTCCCGATCGCCATCGCCTGCGGCAACACCTTCGTGCTGAAGCCGAGTGAGAAGGACCCCTCCGCCTCCCTGAAGCTCGCCGAGCTGCTGGCCGAGGCGGGCCTGCCGGACGGCGTGTTCAACGTCGTGCACGGCGACAAGGTGGCGGTGGACCGCCTCCTGGAGCACCCGGACGTCAAGGCCGTGTCCTTCGTCGGCTCCACCCCGATCGCCCGCTACATCCACACCACCGCCTCCGCCAACGGCAAGCGCGTCCAGGCCCTCGGCGGCGCCAAGAACCACATGCTGGTGCTGCCGGACGCCGACCTGGACGCGGCCGCCGACGCCGCCGTCTCGGCCGCCTACGGCTCCGCGGGCGAGCGCTGCATGGCCATCTCCGCGGTCGTCGCGGTCGGCGCCATCGGCGACGAGCTGGTGGAGAAGATCCGCGAGCGCGCCGAGAAGATCAAGATCGGCCCCGGCGCCGACCCGGCCTCCGAGATGGGCCCGCTGATCACCAAGGTCCACCGCGACAAGGTGGCGTCCTACGTCGAGGGCGCGGCGGCCGAGGGCGCCGAGGTGGTGCTCGACGGCACCGGCTTCACGGTGGACGGCTTCGAGGACGGCCACTGGATCGGCATCTCGCTGCTCGACAAGGTGCCGACCAGCGCCAAGGCGTACCAGGACGAGATCTTCGGCCCGGTGCTGTGCGTGCTGCGCGTGGACACCTACGAGGAGGGCGTGGCCCTCATCAACGGCTCGCCGTTCGGCAACGGCACCGCGATCTTCACCCGGGACGGCGGCGCCGCGCGCCGCTTCCAGCTGGAGATCGAGGCCGGCATGGTCGGCGTGAACGTGCCGATCCCGGTGCCGGTGGGCTACCACTCCTTCGGCGGCTGGAAGGACTCCCTCTTCGGCGACCACCACATCTACGGCAACGACGGGACGCACTTCTACACCCGCGGCAAGGTGGTCACCACCCGCTGGCCGGACCCCTCCGAGGCCCCCACGGGTGTCGACCTCGGGTTCCCGCGCAACCACTGAGCGTCACCGAACGCCGTCGTCAGGCCGTCCGTTATGCGGACGGCCTGACATTTTTTTGCCGCCCGTGCTGCGGATGCCGTGCGTGAGGGACGAAAAGGGTGACGCAGGCCACGTGCGGTAATGACCTTGGAAAGCAAGGTCAGATTCCGAACAAGCTTGCTGAATGCCCTGTTGTGGTCTCGAAGCCTGGGAAAGTGATGTCGGCTCTGGCGATCGGCGAGTGCGGATTCCGTAGCCAAACGGCCATTGACGTGGTGGTTTTCGTCGGGGTTCCATTCAGCGCCGGGAGCGGACGACAGTACGTAGGACCGAAGCCGCCGGAGGCGATATCGCTCCCGAACCCCTCATCTGCTGCACGAGTCGATCGGAACCGCCGCATGACCGACACGCTCCGCCCTGTCGAGAACGCCGCCCCACAGGCGACGGACAGCCCCCAGACGCTCAAGCGCTCCATCGGGGTGGTCGGCGGCACGCTCCTCACCCTCTCCTGCGTGACGCCGGCCTCCACGCTGTTCGTGGTCGTCCCGGACCTGTTCGGATCCCTCGGCACCGCCACCGCCCTGACGATCGCCATCGGCTCCCTCCTCTGCATCGCCGTGGCGTTCTGCTACTCGGAGCTGGGCACCCTCATCCCCAGCGCGGGCGGCGAGTACGCCATGGTGTCGACGATGGCCGGACGGCTGGCGGGCTGGCTGGTCTTCGTCCTGTCGCTGCTGGTCGTGATGATCGTGCCGCCCGTGATCGCCATCGGCACCGCGGACTACCTGGCCCCGATCGTGCACCTCGACGCGTCCTGGACCGGCGCCGGCGTGATGCTGCTGGCCACCCTCGCCGGCCTGCTGGACCTGCGCGCCAACGCCTGGATCACCGGCATCTTCCTGGTCCTCGAAGTGATCGCCGCCGGTGTCGTGGCCCTGCTGGGCTTCGCCCACAGCCACCGCGGTGTGGACAGCCTCGTCTCGATGCAGGTGGCCGGCACCGACGGGCACACGGACACCGTGACGGCCATGCTGATCGTCTCCGGCCTCGCCATCGCGCTCTTCGTCACGCAGGGCTTCTCGACCGCCGTCTACCTCTCCGAGGAACTGGAGCACCCGCGCCGCAACGTGGCCCGCACGGTGCTGGCCACCCTCGCCATCTCCACCGTGATCATCCTGGTGCCGGTCGTCGCCATCACCATGGGCGCCTCCGACGTCAAGGAGCTCACCGGCGGCGACCTCAGCGGCATGGTGACCGCCTGGTCCAACTCCGCCGTCGGCACCTTCGTCAGCCTCTGCGTGGCCCTCGCGATCATCAACGCGGGCATCGTCATGGTCATCCAGAACTCCCGCGTCCTGTTCGCCTCCGCCCGCGACAAGGCCTGGCCCGAGCCGGTCAACAACGTCTTCGCCAAGCTCGGCCGGTTCGGCTCCCCGTGGGTCTCCACGCTCGCGGTGGGCGTGCCCGGGGCGGCCCTGTGCTTCGTCAACCTGGACACCCTCTACGGCGTCACGGGCGTGTCGGTGACCGGCATGTACCTGCTCGTCGCGGTCGCCGCGCTGCTCGGCCGCCGGGGCTCGCACAGGCACACGCCCGCCTGGCGGATGCCGCTGTGGCCCGTGGTGCCCGTCCTGCTGATCGCCGTCCTGACCTACGTCCTCAGCCAGCAGGAGGTCGGCTACCTGCTGTGGACCGGCGGCATCACGGCCGTCGCCACCCTGTACTGGGCCTTCTACCTCCGCCCGCGCCGCGACACCCGCTGGCTGGTGTCCGTCCCGGAGGACGCGAGGGCCTGAGTCTCAGGCGAAGTCCCAGGTCGGCACCGAACACATCCCGTCGTCCTTGCCCCCCGCACCGCGGTAGGCGGCAAGGGCGACGTCGTTTCCGGCGCCGACCAGGACCCGCATGCCGTAGCAGCCGGCCGGGGTGGGCCGTCCCGACGCCGGAGACGAAGCCGACGGGCCCTTCGGCATCCTCCGCGCAGGCGAGGAGGAGATGGTGACCGGCGGCGGTCGGGAAGCGCTCGGCCCACTCCGTGCGGACTGGAACGTCGAACAGGCGCTCGGCGGCGGCCGCGTCGGCGACGACGGCGGCCCGGCGGATCTCCATGAACCTCCGTACCACGGCCGCGGTACGCCGCGGCAGGCCTGTACTCCCAGGGGAGGGCACCGGGCTCGGCCCGACGGCGGCTTCGGATGTCGGTGGCGGCCCGTACCGTGGACGCATGGATCTTCGACTGCCCGCGCCGCGGGACCTGCTGCGGGGACCCCGGCGGCTGCTGGCCGCCGGGGCCGCCGTCGCGGTGCTCGCCGGTGCCGGCGCGTGGACGGCGGCCGCCTCCGACGGACCGGCCCCGGTGCACCGCGCCGACCGGGTCGTGGACATGGGCGGCGGAGTACGCGTCGACACCTCGTACTTCACCTCCGGCGGCACCGCCCGCCGCCCCGCCGTCCTGCTGGCGCACGGCTTCGGCGGCAGCAAGGACGACGTGCGGCAGCAGGCCCAGGACCTGGCCCGGGACGGGTACGCGGTGCTGACCTGGTCCGCGCGCGGCTTCGGCCGCTCCACGGGGCGGATCGGGCTGAACGACCCCCGGGGCGAGGTCGCCGACGTCTCCCGGCTCATCGACTGGCTGGCGAAGCAGCCGCAGGTCCGGCTCGACGCGCCGGGCGACCCGCGCGTGGGGGTGGCCGGCGCCTCCTACGGCGGTGCGGTGTCGCTGCTCGCCGCGGGGCACGACCGCCGGGTGGACGCCATCGCCCCGGCGATCACGTACTGGAACCTCGCGGACGCCCTGTTCCCGAACGGCGTCTTCAAGAAGCTGTGGGCCGGTGTCTTCGTGAACTCCGGCGGCGGATGCGCCAGGTTCCGGCCCGAGCTGTGCCGGATGTACCAGCGGGTCGCCGAGTCCGGCAGACCGGACGCCGAGGCCCGCCGGCTGCTCCAGGAGCGCTCGCCCTCCGCCGTCGGCGACCGCATCAAGGTGCCGACGCTGCTGGTGCAGGGCCAGTCCGACTCCCTCTTCCCGCTCGGCCAGGCCGACGCGGCCGCCCGGGCGATCCGCGCCAACGGCGCCCCGGTCGACGTCGACTGGATCGCGGGCGGCCACGACGGAGGCGACCTGGAGACCGGCCGCGTCCAGGCGCGGGTGCGAACCTGGTTCGACCGGTACCTCAAGGGCGACCGGGGCGTCGACACCGGCCCCGCCTTCCGCGTCACCCGCACCGGAGGCGTCGACTCCACCGACGGCGCGGCCCGGCTGCGCGGCGCGAGCGGCAGCGTGTACCCGGGGCTGGAGGGCGGACGGCGCCCGGTCCCGCTCACCGGCGGCGAGCAGCGCTTCGAGAACCCGGCCGGGGCGAACCCGCCCGCCGTCTCCGCCCTGCCCGGCCTCGGCGGCTCCGGCGGCCTCGCCCAGCTGTCCTCGCTCGGCGTCGGCGTGTCCCTGGACTTCCCGGGCCAGCACGCGCGGTTCGAGTCCGCCCCCGTCCGCGACGACCTGCGGATCACCGGCTCGCCGACGGTGCGCGTCCGGGTCGCGTCGACCGGCGCGGACGCGGTGCTCTTCGCCAAGCTCTACGACGTCGGGCCGGGCGGCGCGCGGCCGGTGCTGCCCTCCCAGCTGGTGGACCCGGTGCGCGTCGAGGACGCCCGGGCGGGCAGGGACGTGACGCTCACCCTCCCGGCGATCGACCACGAGGTGCAGAAGGGGCACCGGCTCCGCCTGGTCCTCGCCTCCACCGACCTCGGCTACGCGTCCCCGCTCTCCCCGGCGACGTACACCGTCTCCCTCCGGAGCGACCTGGAGGTGCCGACGGCGGAAGGTGTGACCAGCGCGGCGGCTCCGCTGCCCGCCTGGGTGTGGTGGCTGCCGCTCGCGGGCGCGGTCGTCGCGCTCGCGCTGCTGGCGACGGCCCGCCGCCGCACGGCCGCCCCCGCCCCCGACCCCGAGTCGGCCGGGGTCCCGCTCCGGATCACCGGCCTGAGCAAGCGGTACGCGAAGTCGGCGGACCGGTACGCGGTCAGGGACCTGTCCTTCCGCGTGGAGAAGGGCCAGGTGCTGGGGCTGCTCGGGCCGAACGGGGCGGGCAAGACCACCACCCTGCGCATGCTGATGGGCCTGATCACCCCGGACGACGGCGAGATCCGCGTCTTCGGCCACGCCGTACGGCCCGGCGCGCCGGTGCTGTCGCGGGTCGGCGCGTTCGTGGAGGGCGCGGGCTTCCTGCCCCACCTGTCCGGCCGGGAGAACCTGGAGCTGTACTGGCGGGCCACCGGCCGCCCCCGGGAGGACGCCCATCTGGAGGAGGCCCTGGAGATCGCGGGCCTCGGCGACGCCCTGGACCGCGCGGTGCGCACCTACTCCCAGGGGATGCGCCAGCGCCTCGCCATCGCCCAGGCCATGCTCGGCCTGCCGGACCTGCTCATCCTGGACGAGCCGACCAACGGCCTCGACCCGCCGCAGATCCGCGAGATGCGCGAGGTGATGATCCGGTACGCGGCCGCCGGCAGGACGGTGATCGTCTCCAGCCATCTGCTGGCGGAGGTCGAGCAGTCCTGCACGCACCTGGTGGTGATGGACCGCGGCCGGCTGGTCCAGGCGGGCCCGGTCGGCGAGATCGTCGGCTCCGGGGACACGCTGCTCGTCGGCACCGGCACGCCCGTGGACGAGCCCGTCGCGGAGAAGGTGGCCGCGCTGCCCGGTGTGGCCTCGGCGGTCCGGACGGACGACGGGCTGCTGGTCCGGCTGGAACCGGGCGGCACGGCCGACCGCCTCGTCGTGGAGCTGGTCCGGCTGGAGGTGCCCGTCGCCTCCGTCGGCCCGCACCGCCGCCTGGAGGACGCCTTCCTCACCCTGATCGGAGGTACCGCATGAGCACGCTCGCCGATCGACCCGATCGCTCCGCGCGCACCGATGGCCCGGAGCGCGGTGAGCCCACCGGGCCGCGAGAGACCGCCTCCGGCTACCGGCCCGGCCGCACCCTGCCCCTGAGGGTGGAGCTGGTGCGGCAGCTGAAGCGGCGGCGCACCCTGGTCATGGCCGGGATCCTGGCCGCGCTGCCCTTCGTGCTGGCCGTCGCCTTCGCCATCGGCGGCGACCCGGGCGGCCGCAACGACCGGGTGACCCTGATGGACACCGCCACCGCGTCCGGCGCCAACTTCGCCGCGGTGAACCTGTTCGTGTCGGCGGGCTTCCTGCTGGTCGTCCCGGTGGCGCTGTTCTGCGGGGACACGGTGGCCTCGGAGGCGAGCTGGTCCTCCCTGCGCTATCTGCTCGCCGCGCCCGTGCCGCGGGCCCGGCTGCTGTGGTCGAAGCTGGTGGTGGGGCTCGGGCTGAGCCTGGCGGCGATGGTGCTGCTGCCGGTGGTGGCGCTCGCCGTGGGCACGGCGGCCTACGGCTGGGGCCCGCTGCAGATACCCACCGGCGGCGCGCTGGACACGGCCACCGCGACCGGCCGGCTGGCGGTGGTCGTGGGGTACGTCTTCGTCTCCCAACTGGTCACCGCCGGGCTCGCGTTCTGGCTGTCGACCAGGACCGACGCCCCGCTCGGCGCGGTCGGCGGCGCGGTCGGCCTGACCATCGTGGGCAATGTGCTGGACGCCGTCACGGCGCTCGGCCACTGGCGCGACTTCCTGCCCGCGCACTGGCAGTTCGCCTGGGCCGACGCCGTGCAGCCGCACCCGGAGTGGTCCGGCATGATCCAGGGCACGGCGCTCTCCGTCGGCTACGCGCTCGTCCTGTTCGCCCTGGCCTTCCGCTCCTTCGCCCGCAAGGACGTCGTGTCGTAGGGCCGGGACGGCGGTCCTTCCCGGTGTGCGGCCCATTGACCTTTCCTTACGCGTGAGTAAGTTGACCTCCCGGTAAGTACGTACGGCAGCAGTTCAGTTCCAGCCGCGACCGGGAGCCGTCATGGGCGTACGCAGGGATCTGAAACGGGCACGGCGGCGCGCCGATCTGGTGGCGCGCACCGAGGCCGAGCTCGTCAGGGACGCCACCGGCAGGGTGCGCGAGGTGCGGACCGCCGCGCTGGCGCCGCGGACCGTCACGGGAAGCACGGCCGACCTGCCCTTCACCAACGCGGCCGAGGAACCGGACGCCGTGGTCCTGCGCCGCCGGGCCGGCGTCTGGCACCCGGTGACCGCCGCCGCCTTCGCCGCCGAGGTGACCGGCGTCGCCAAGGGGCTGATCGCCGCCGGGCTGGAGCCGGGCGGCCGGGTCGCGGTGATGTCCCGCACCCGCTACGAGTGGACCGTCCTGGACTTCGCGATCTGGGCGGCCGGCGGACAGACCGTCCCCGTCTACGCGACCTCCTCGGCCGAGCAGGTGGAGTGGATCGTCCGCGACTCCGGCACCCGCCTGGTCGTCACCGAGACCGCGGAGAACGCGGACACCGTCACCCGGGCCACGGCCGGCCACGCCGAACCCCCGCGCATCTGGCGGCTGGACGCCGACGCGACCGCCGAACTCACCGCGCTCGGCCGGGAGGTGCCCGACGAGGAGGTCACCGAGCGCCGTGCGGCACTGACTCCCGGCAGCGTGGCGACGATCTGCTACACCTCCGGCACCACCGGGCGGCCCAAGGGCTGCGTCCTCACCCACGGCAACCTGCACGCCGAGGCCGCCAACACCGTCGAGCTGCTCCACCCGATCTTCAAGGAGGTCACCGGCCAGGTCGCCTCGACGCTGCTGTTCCTCCCGCTCGCCCACATCCTCGGCCGCACGCTGCAGATCGCGTGCCTGCTCGCCCGGATCGAGCTGGCCCACTGCGCGAGCATCGCGCCGGACGAACTCCGCCCGATGCTGAAGGAGTTCCGGCCGACCTTCCTTGTCGGGGTGCCGTACCTCTTCGAGAAGATCCACGACACCGGGCGCGCGACCGCGGAGAGGATCGGCCGGGGCGCGTCGTTCGAGCGGGCCCACCGCGTCGGGGTGCGCTTCGGGGAGGCGTACCTGCGGAAGTTCCTCGGCACCGGCAAGGGGCCGGGGCCCGGCCTGTACGCGGCCTGGGCGCTGTACGACCTGCTGGTCTACCGGCGCGTCCGCAAGGAGCTCGGCGGCCGGACGCGCTACGCGATCAGCGGCGGCTCCCCGCTCGACCGCGACCTCAGCCTGTTCTTCCTCGCCGCCGGAATCGTCGTCTACGAGGGCTACGGCCTGACCGAGACGACGGCCGCGGCCACCATCGTCCCGCCGCTGCGGCCCCGCCCCGGGACGGTCGGGCTCCCCGTCCCCGGCACGGCGGTCCGCATCGCCGACGACGGCGAGGTGCTCGTCAAGGGCCCGGTGGTCTTCGGCGCGTACCTGAACAACCCGGCTGCCACGGACGCGGTGCTCGACGACGGCTGGTTCGCCACCGGGGACCTCGGTTCCCTCGACGACGAGGGTTACCTCGTCATCACCGGCCGCAAGAAGGACCTCCTCGTCACCTCCGGCGGCAAGAACGTCTCCCCGGCCGTCCTGGAGGACCGGCTGCGCAGCCGGCCGCCGGTCGGGCAGTGCCTCGTCGTCGGCGACAACCGTCCCTTCGTCGCCGCCCTGATCACCCTCGACCCGGAGTCGGTCGCGCACTGGCTCTCGGTCCGCGGGCTGCCCGCCGACACCCCGATGTCCGAGGTCGTCCGGGACCCGCGGATGCGCGCCGACGTCCAGAAGGCCGTGGACCACGCCAACCGGGCCGTCTCCCGCGCCGAGTCGATCCGCGCCTTCACTCTGCTCGAGGGCGAGTTCAGCGAGGACAACGGGCTGCTCACCCCGTCCCTGAAGGTCAAACGGCACGCCGCGGTGACGGCGTACGCGGCGGAGATCGACGCGCTCTACGCCCGCTGAACCGGGCCACGGTCGCCGAACCGTCCACCGAACCATGTTCAACCGCGCGGATCCCGCGGGGTTTCCACCTTTCTTTCACCCCGCCGGTGGATGCCGCGGGCTGGTTGTGTGTTTTCCCGACCCGGTGATTTTCCCGGCGTTCCGAGGGGCGTGCGGGCCAACCGGGTGAACCCCCGCAACCAAACCCCGGATGCCGTGTTGAACGAGGCGTAGGGCATGCGTCGCCACGAGGAAAGGAACGCGAAGTGCTCAGGAAGGCAACGGTACCGGCGCCACGTCGTCGTTCGGCAACGCGACGAACGTAATCCTGAGCCCGCAGCTCTCACCGGTCCAGGAAACGCTCGAAAAATGCTCCGACAAGTCGTCGACCAACGGCAAGCGGGGCTGAGCCGATTGAGACCGGCCTGGGCCGACCGCCGCTGCTTTCGCGGGGGATTCCCGGGGCCTTTTCCGAAATGGTTATTTCTGCACTCCGGTCGAGGGTGAAACGTGTGACGGACGGATGCGATCGGGTGAATAGCCCGCCGCGTTACGTTCCATCAGATCCTATTTCGTACAACCCTCGTTCAGTGCTGCGAATTTTCAGGTCGTGCTCATCCGGTTCCGGCCGGAATGGGGGCATGACCCCGAAGAAGGGAACATTCATGAAGAAGAGCTTCGCCGTCGTCACCGGCACCATCATGGCCCTGGGCATGGCCGCCCCCGCCTTCGCCGACGCCGGTGCCAGCGGTACCGCGACCAACTCGCCGGGCGTCCTCTCGGGCAACGTCATCCAGGTTCCGGTGCACGTCCCGGTCAACGTGTGCGGCAACACCGTCAACGTCATCGCCCTGCTGAACCCCTCGTTCGGCAACGCCTGCGTCAACGGCTGACCTCGTCACGCACCAGCCGTCCCGGCTGTGCCGCAGCCGGCCTTGGACCGTCTCACCCCGGCCAAGGCCGGCTTTCCCACTTCTCCACGTTCTTCAAGCAGGAAGATCAACGATAGTGCGACAGACCCTGAGCAGGGGAGTGTTCGTGGCGGCCGCCGCGACGAGCGTGCTGTCCCTGTACGCCAACCCCGCCCTGGCGGACACGTCCGCGAACGGCAGCTCCTCGGGCTCGCCGGGCGTCCTGTCCGGCAACACCGTGCAGGCCCCGATCGATGTGCCGGTCAACGTCTGCGGCAACACCGTCGACGTGATCGCGGGCCTGAACCCGGCGTTCGGCAACGCGTGCGCCGGCCAGGTGAGCGCGACGGCCACTACGGACACGCCCACCCCGTCCACCCCGCCGGTCCGCTCCGGCGACGAGCAGCCGCCCCCCGGGGATGACCACACGCTGCCCGCCCCGACCGACGAGCACGCGACTCCTCCGGGATCCGGCGACCAGGAGCCCGCTCCG
Organism: Streptomyces sp. NPDC086766; assembly: GCF_044746005.1. Classification (NCBI taxonomy): domain Bacteria; kingdom Bacillati; phylum Actinomycetota; class Actinomycetes; order Kitasatosporales; family Streptomycetaceae; genus Streptomyces; species Streptomyces sp. NPDC086766. Next base: position 280,064 of record NZ_JBIVBI010000009.1, read on the forward strand.
ACGCCTCCGCGCGCCGCGGCCATGCCTCCGGCCGAGCACATGCAGCCGCACGGGCCCGAGCTGGCCCAGACCGGCACCGGCGCGCTGCTGGCCACCTCGGCCGCCAGCGCGGCCCTCATCGCGGGCGGCGCGGTCCTGTACCGCCGCGCCCGGTCCACCGCGCGCCGCTAGGCAGCGTCCCACCGGGGCAGCCCATGGGGCCTCGGGTACCGGACCCGCACGATCCGGCACCCGGGGCCCCACGGCCATGTCCGCGAGCGCGCGCCGGCGACAGCACCCTGCCGCCCGCCTTCTCTTCAGCACGGTCCTCGGGCCCGATCCGCCGCGCGGGGGAGCCCGGCACCCGAAGGCCGTAGCGGCGGTGGCGACATCTCCCTCTCCTGTGCCTGCCTTCCTCCGGCGCGGCCCGAGCCGGCCGCGACCAGTTCGCCGCCCTCGCGCACCAGCGGCACCCGCAGCCGGACCCCCACCTGCCGTACGGCAGCCGGCAGGAGTGCAGCCTCGCATGGCTCCCACGCGCGCGCGAGAGCCGCGGTGATCCCGTCGACGGCCTCGAACGACCAGGCGTACGGCTGGAACGCGGTCGGGACGCGCCCGCGCGCCGCCCGGCGAGCCCGGCCTTCGCGCCGTGCTCGTGCCTTCGCGCTGTGCTCGTGCCTTCGCGCTGTGCGCGTGCACCACATCGGGGCGCACCGCGGGGACCACCCCGGGCAGATCCCGTACCTCCCGAAGGAGCGACGGACCCGGCGACCGCGTGGCCTCCCAGGGCCGTACGTCCGCACCGAGCGCCCGGAGTCCGCCGGCGAGGTCACCGCGGGACAGGCCACGGCGACGTCCAAGCCGTCCGCGAGCCATGCCCGCACCAGGTCCGCAGCGGGATCACCCCTTTGGCGGCACAACTCCCCGGCACGCCAGGCGTTGACTAAGCGCCGGGCATCCGCCCGGGTGTTTTGCGTCAACCCCAAGGAGTACCTCTCGATGTCGCGTATCGCGAAGGGCCTGGTCCTTACCTCCGTCGCCGCCGCGGCCGTCGCCGGCGGTGCCGGCCTCGCCTCCGCCGACAGCGGGGCGACCGGAGCCGCCGCGCAGTCCCCGGGCGTGCTGTCGGGCAACGTGATCCAGGCCCCGATCCACGTCCCGGTCAACGTCTGCGGCAACACGGTCAACGTCATCGGCCTGCTGAACCCGGCCGCCGGCAACGCCTGCGCCAACACCTGACGTCCACGCGTCCGCTGAGCCGGCCGTCCTCCTCGGGTCCACCGTGGGAGGGCGGCCGGCCGCGTTCCCCCGCCCGGTCGGGCCCGTGCGCCGCAGCGGCTTCCCCTGACGGACGACGAAGGCATATGACCGCTTCATATGACGACTCGGCAATCCGGCGCCCCGGGGTTTCCGTCCCCCGGAGGGCTCGTTAGGCACGGCGACGAAGACACCTCCGGTGACGCACGTCGCCGAAGAAAGGAACACGATGAAGTCCTTGAAGGCCGCCGCCGTCATCGCCGGGTCCCTGGTGGTCGCCGGCGCCGCCGCGCCCGCGTTCGCCCAGGGGTCCGCCGACCTCACCCCCACCAGCCTCAGCGGCGGCGTGAACACGCTCACCAAGGGCCCCATCGACGTGATGCCGCTGAAGCACCAGTCGGACGCGCTCGACACCGAGAACAAGGGCTCGGTGCTCAGCACCGTGAAGGGCACCACCACCGACCTGAACCGCCAGTCGCTCCTCGGCGGCCTGCCCCTGAAGGGCTGAGACGGCCCGCCGGTACGCGCCGAGCCCCGAGCCCCGGACGCCCGACCCCGAACTCCTGACCATCGACCTCTGTGTACCTGAAAGGGACCGTAGCTGAGATGAAGTCGACCACCCGAGGAACCCTCGCCGCCGTCATCACGGGCGTCGCGGCCGCCGTGGGAGCCGCGGCGACCCCTGCGGCCGCGGCGAACACGGTGCCCGTGGCCGTGCCGCTGACCGGTGCGGAGCAGGCTCTCGGCACGGAACTGCCCGAGGTGGGCGGAGAGATCCCGCTCCCGGCGGCGAGCACGCCGGAGACCCCGCGCTTCGTCACCGGACGGCTGATGCCGGAGCGGACGGTACCGCAGGTGCCGGTCAACGGCGGCCTGCCCGGCCTGGGCGCGCGGGCCCCGCTGGCCCACGTGCTCGGTCACGGCTTCGACCACGTCGGCGTCGCCGCGCCCGCCGTGCCCCTGCGCACGCTGGCGCCGGGCCTGTCCATGGACGCCCCGCTGACCGCGCCGAACCCGGCCGGCTCCCAGCTGCCGGAGCTGAAGCAGCCGGAGATCGGCATTCTCGCTCCGGTCCTGCGGACCGACCCCGCGGCCGCCCTGACGGCGGGGCCGGGCCGGTAGCGGCGGCCCCCGGGCGGCGCCGGGTGAGGGCGCCCACCGTCAGCCCCGCCAGGTAAGGGATGGCGTGGCGTCCGCCGGTGAGCGCAGGGGGCGTCCGCCGGTGACCGCATGGAGCGTTCGGCGGTGACCGGAGGGGACGTTCGGCGGTTACGTCTGGGGACAACCCAACCGGACGAGGAGTCAACCATGGTCGACGCGTGAGGCGGCCCGCGGACCGCGGCCTGTGTGGCGCATGACGCGGGTCGGCCATGAGTAGGCTTGCGCCATGTCCACCGAGTCCGTTATGTCGGCTTCTTCGGTCTCTGTCGGGATCGATGTCGCGACGCGTTACCTGGACCTCGCCGGCGTCTTCTCGTGCGCGCTGCTGGGCGGTGCCGTGGCCCGTACGGCCGGCCTGGATCTGTTCGGGTTCCTGGTGGTCGGCATCGTCTCCGGCCTGGGCGGGGGCGTGATGCGGGACGTACTGCTGCAGCACGGCACCCCGGTCGCCCTGACGGACTACACCTACCTGCTCACCTCCTTCGGCGGCGTCCTGATCGCCTTCCTCATCCGGGTCAGTGAGGAGTCCTGGAACCGGCTGTTCACCGTGCTCGACGCCGCGGTGATCGGGTTCTGGGCGGTCGCGGGTGCCAACAAGACGCTGACAGTCGGCCTGGGCTGGCTCCCTGCCATTCTCCTGGGCACTCTCACCGCCGTCGGCGGTGGCGCCCTGCGCGACGTGGTTCTCGGCCGGGTGCCCGCCGTCTTCGGCGGCAACGGTCTGTACGCCACCGTCGCCCTGGCGGTCGCCGCGATCACCGTGCTCTGCTGGTACCTCGGCATCCCCGAGGTCGGTATCGGTCTGGGCGTCGCCCTGGCACTCGTCTTCCGGCTCACCGCGGTGCACTACGGCTGGAACCTTCCCGGTGGTCTGGACTGGCAGCCGCACTCCAAACTGGCCTCGCTGATGCGACGCCGCTCCCGTCCCGCCGCCCGTCGCGGAGGGTCCGACTCGCGCGAGGATTCCTCATGACCGACCGTGCTCACACTGTGCTGGCCAACCTGGACGACATCCGCTCCGGCCTCGAGGACCTGTACAAGGACCTGCACAGCCATCCCGAACTCGGCCTGCGGGAGCACCGCACGGCGAAGAAGGCCTCCGACGCCTTGCGGGAGCTCGGCTACGAGGTCACCGACGGCATCGGCGGCACCGGCGTGATCGGAGTTCTGGCCAACGGCGAGGGCCCGATCGTCATGGCCCGCGCCGACATGGACGCCCTTCCGGTGCGCGAGCGGACCGGGCTGCCCTACGCCTCCGTGGTCACCGTGGCCGGAGAGGGCGGCGCCGAGCAGCCTGTGATGCATGCCTGCGGGCACGACGTGCACGTGACCTGCCTGATCGGTTGCGCACGGCTGATGGCCCGGGCCAAGGATGCCTGGCGAGGCACGTTCGTGGCGCTCTTCCAGCCCTCGGAGGAGAACGGCGACGGGGCCGACGCGATGATCGACGACGGCCTGACGTCCAAGTCTCCGCGACCCGACGTGGTACTGGCCCAACACGTCCTGCCCTATCCGGCCGGCTATGTCGGCGTCCGCTCCGGGCCGTTCCTGTCGGCCGCGGACAGCCTGCGGATCACCGTCCACGGCCGGGGTGCGCACGGCTCCATGCCCCAGTCCGCGGTCGACCCCGTGGTGATGGCAGCCATGATCGTCGTGCGCCTGCAGACCATCGTCTCCCGGGAACTCGCCGCCACCACCCCCGCCGTCGTCACCGTGGGCAGCATCCATTCCGGCACCGACCCCAACATCATTCCCGACAGCGCGGTCATCCAGCTCAACGTCCGTACGTACGACGACGCCTCGCGCACACAGGTGCTGAGTGCCATCGAACGGATCGTCAAAGCCGAGTGCGAGGCGTCCCAGTCGCCGAAGGCGCCCGAGATCGAGAGGACGGTCACCTTCCCGCCCACGGTCAACGACGAGGCCCCGACCCGGCGCGTCGCCGAGGCGTTCGCGGCCCACTTCGGCGACGACGCCCACACCATCGAGCTGCAGACCGCCAGTGAGGACATGAGCGAGATCCCCAGAGCGTTCGGCGTGCCCTTCACGTACTGGGGCATCGGGGGCATCGACCCCGCCCTGTACGCCCGGGCCGCCCGAGACGGCACCATCGCCCGGGACGTACCCGTCAACCACAGCCCCACCTTCGCCCCCGTCACGCAGCCGACCCTGGACACCGGCGTCAGCGCCCTGACCGTCGCGGCCCTCGCGTGGCTCGGCGGATGACCGTGCCGACCGGCCGCTCCGGACCTCGGTCGACCTGCGCCGCTTCCTGAACCGGGCCGTGATCCGGTAGAACTTCGGGGCGGATTCGGCGAGCACCGTTTCTGCCGGCGCCGTACGGCGGACGCCGGGCACGCGGCCGATGGCCCGAGGCGCCGGCGGCGAGGCCGGTCGGCAGCGCGGCAGTCCCAGGGTGCCCTCGGATCGGGGCAGAATGACGGCGCTCAAGAGATTCGGGGGCGGGTATGACGGTGTATCTGACCGAGGTCGATCCGCGATGGGCTGAGCACTCAGGCGGAGAGGGGCACTACGGTGCCCCGGAATGGGGCCCGGAGGACTTGGAGCGCGCCGCGGCGTTCCTGGCCGAACTCGCGCCGCAGGCCGGGCGGGTGTTCGAGTACCTGCTGCGCAACCCTGGCCGGACGATCCACTGCACGGAGCTGGTGGACAAGGCCCTGGGCGGGCCGAACGAGGGCGATCCGGCGCGGCGCGTGGCAGGCGTGCTGTCCGGGATGAGCAAGGCGTACAGCAACAGTGGGCGGCGTTTTCCCTTCTACTGGTGGGAAGCCCCCGAGGGGAGCGTCGGCGCGACGTACGCGGTCCGCCCCTCGGTGGCAGCGGTGTTCCTGGCCGCTCGGCTCGGCCGGTGACGCCTGCCGCCCGCGCCGGTACCGGGCATCGACAGGTCGCCGCTCGGGAGGGGAAGCGGTGTTGATGCTTTACGGAGTCCTCGCATTGCTCACCGGCAGCGCCTTCATGCTGGTGGCGTGCGGCTACCGGGGCGTCGACGTGTGGGTGTGGGACTGGGCGCCCGTGGTGATCAGGCGACGGGTCCGATACGGAACGGTCTGGAGAAGCCTGACCGTCATGCGGATTCACTTCGGGGTCATGGGAGCGTTTGCGCTGCTGGCCGGGCTGCACGTCCTGGCGTCCTGACCGCACCGCTGTATGGCTGCGATCGGAAGCCGGACCGCGTCCTCCAGGAGCGTGAGCGCCGTGCAGCCGTCATACGCGAAGGCGGCCGACGCGCCGGCCGACGTACTGCAACACCCCGCCGCTGACCAGCATGAGCAAGCTGCAGCCGAAGACGACGTCGGAGGCGGTGAGGTCGCGTACCGAGCCGCCGTAACGGGCCAGCGCCATCCCCGCGCCGAACAACAGGGCTCCGGAGCCCCACAGCCGCGGCCGCAGGATGTACCCCCGCTGCCATGGCACGGCCCGGCCGGTCGTGACGGCCAGGACACCCGCCACGGCATAGAGCACCACGACAACCGCCACGGCGACCAGTGAAACGACGTGCAGCATCGACCCCCCTCACCACCCAGGCTCCCGATCGTGGCACCGCGTCCTGACGACGGCAAGATCCACCACCGGTTGTTCTTCTGCCTGCGCTCGCACATCCCGGGTATCCGGCCCAGCATGCATGCTCTCGGGGCCTACCGCTCGTACCACGGCGCCGTCACGGTGTGGGCCTTCGTGGTCGCCATCCTCATCGTGCTCGTGGCGGGTTGGTACATCCGGCGTCGCAGGTAGGTCCGGCACCCGGCGCGCTCCTTTCTTCCCGAAGGCCGACTGACAGCCGGAGGTTGGGGAGCACGCGCCGGCGCGATGCGTCGGAGATCCTTGACGCGTCGGATTCTTCCGACGCATGCTGGAGTCATGCCTACCGACGTGTTCGGCGTGCTGGCCAATCCGGTGCGCCGCAGACTGCTGGAAAGCCTGCGTGAGGGGCCTCGCTCCACGGGGGAGCTGGCCGGCTTGTTCGAGCTCGGGAGGCCTGCGGTCTCGGAGCACCTGGCGGTGCTCCGGACCGCTGGACTGGTGCGCGAGGAGCCACGGGGACGGCACCGCTTCTACCACCTCGAACCGGCCCGGCTGGCCGAGGTGAGTGAGTGGCTGCACCCGTTCGAGCACTACTGGAGACAGCGCATGGACGCACTGTCCGATCTCCTGGACGCAGAAGAAGGAAACGGGAAATGACCCAGAGCGACACCATCACCTGCGAGAAGTCCCTGCCCCACCCTCCGGCGGCGGTATGGAAGGCCCTGACCGACCCCGACCTGCACGCCCGCTGGTGGGCCGCGGGCGACGTCAAGCCGGTCGTCGGGCACCGCTTCACCCTCGACATGGGCGGCTTCGGCCGCCAGCCCTGCGAGGTGACGGCGGTCGAGCCCGAGCGCCTCCTCGCGTACCGGTTCGCCGAGGGGACCCTCGACACCACCATCACCTGGACGCTCCACCCGCAGGGCGAGGGCACCCGGCTCGTCCTCACCCACGCCGGCTTCGACCTCGACTCCCCGATGGGCCGACAGGCCTACGAGGGCATGGGGAAGGGCTGGCCCCACGTCTTGGAGCGCCTCGACGCGGTCCTCGGCGAGTCCGCCTGACGCGCATGCCGCCGCCCGGCTCGGACGCGGTGGCCACGCGGTCGGCGCCCGTGAACAGGGCCTGTCTCGGGGGCCACCGATGAGTTCTTGTGGGCTGTCGGGTCAGTACGGGCATGACTGCTGTGAGCAAACCGCCGGTCGCCTCCCGCCGGGAGTGGCTGGCCGCCGTGGACACCCTGCGCGCCCGGGAGAAGGCGCACACCCGGGAGGGCGACGCGATCGCCGCCGCACGGCGACGGCTGCCCATGACCGAGGTCGGATCAGGACGACGACCTCCACAGCGGACAGCCCATCACGGACGGCTCAGGCTGCTGCTCCTGAACGTGAACCCGACGGCGGCCTCGGCAGCATGATCGAGACTGCGTATTCCTGCGGACCGCCGATACCCGGCTACGTGGTGAGTTGCTGGGTCTTCACTGGTCGGGCGTTGACCTGCACGGGGGATCTTCGCAGATCCGTCGTTGGCCACTGTCGAGCGGCCTCGGACGGCCGCGACACGGCCCAGGCAAGACCGGTCGTCCAGGCCTGGCGGATCTCGTCGGGCGTGAACCAGTCGACGGCGGTTGTCGTCACTGGCGTGCGCTCCGCGCTGGCCGCTGGCTTGCAGCTGGTTGTCCCACTGATCGTTGTCAGAGGCGCGCTGTAACTTCCCCACATGGGTGTGTACCTGGTGAGCGTCGGCGCGGAGGAATGGTTCGGTGAGGAGGAAGACGGGTGGGGGGAAGTTGCTTCAGCGCTCAACGCTGAACTCCGGCGGCGGGGCCTCCCGCCCTACGAGGACGTGCCCCCAGAGACGGACTTCGCAGCCGGCTCAGGCCAAGCCTTCGAGGAGAAGCTGACTCCGTCCATGGCCGGGTTCCTCGCCTTGTGTCAGGCGCACCTGTCACCAGAGGAATCGGAGACCCTTTGCGGTTGGACCGTGCTCGTGCCCGTCTCGCTCGATGAGGAGATCTGGTTGCCTGTCGACTCCGGCTACTCCGAGTCGACCATGGTCGTCGGTGCTCCCCAGGTGCTACCGCTTGCGGAGAAGCTGGCGGCAGCCATCGAACTGCCGTCCGAGACCCCAGCGACTTGCGACAACCTGGACCTGAGCATGTGGTTCAGGAACCTGGCAAAGGGGCTGGCCACTACTCGAACAGGCCTGTGGAGCACGGACCTGGACACCGCCTTCTACGTGGCACTGTTCCTGCGTGCCGCCCAGCACTCGATCCGGCGTGGCTGCCCCATCGTCTGCACCTGAGGAACAGAGCCATGCGGCGGAAGACCAGGGTCCTTGCCCGGGCCGGATGCCGACGACCAGCGGTTGGAACTGCTGATTCACACGGCGACCTTCGAGGTCGGAAGCGGTGGACTGACGCGGGGGAGAAACACGAACAACGCGACCTGAAGGGCCGTGCCGAGGGCGAGATGCGCACGGTGCCGGGGCATCCGGCCCTGACGCGCATCCTCAGGCAGCACATCGAGGACGAAGAGCTCCAGCCGGGTGATCTGCTGTTCCAGGGCGAGTCGGGCGTCATCCTCGCGTCCTGTCTTTGGATTACCTGTCCGAGGCAATCGGCTGGTCTGCCCCGCTGTCCTCGGGCACAGCCGCGGCGGCTCATGCCTGTGTAGTGCAGCCGCATCCCCGGCTCTGTCTGGGTGCGGCCCGGGAACAGCCCGGGACCTAGCCGACGGTCGGGCTTTGTCGATGGCCGAGAGCGAGACCTGCTCGCGCTGGCCGCGCGCCAAATGTACTCCGTGGCACGGGAAGCACTGTCTCTGAGCAGGGGAAGAGCAGTCGTCGACTGTCGTCGTCGGCCATCCTCGAACGGCCCAGTGACGGCCCAGGTCTCAATGGTCCGCCAGTGCCTCTGCCTGATCCGGCGCACGACCCGTAATCTGTCCGGCTGGGGGTGGGCGGATGCTCGGTTTCTTCTGGATGTACCTGGTGATCGCATCCTTGGTCAGCCTTGCCTTCTTGATCGCCGGTTCGAGTTGGCGTGCCGGCGTCCTGTGGGGGCTGGGCCTTGGTATCCCGCTCGTGCCGCTGTCGATCTTCGGCTTCTTCCGCTTCGTCATGGGGGTCTAGCTCGTGGCGTCACACCAGGTCGGAAGAACGGCTTTTGGGCCCAGGACGAGCCGACGGTGGGTCGGATGCCGAGCGGGCCGAACTCATCCCTTCGTGGCAGTACGTCCCGACCGGAGCGTGAACTGTCCGGTCAGATGAGAGGCGGCATGGATTCGCAGAGCGAGATCAGGATGGGTCACAGGCAATCGCTCTCCCAGCCATCCCTTCTGACCAGTAGACCGACTCCCCCCATGACTCCACTACGAGATCGCCCGGACGCGGCCTAACTGTTGTTGGCACCCGGGAACGGTTTGTTCAACTGGTTCCAAGTGGTGGCACACGTCAGTGCGGCCGGGACCGGGTCGCCCAGAACGTAGCTCTTGGTGCAGAGGATCTCCCAGACCTGGCCCGTGGTGGTGATGACGTCGATGGTGATGGGGTCGCTTTCGGCGTGCTGGTTGACGGACACGCCACAGGCGAAGCCCGCGGCGCCGCCCTTGGGGTAGTTCCTTCGGCCGCTGAGGTCGGTCCACCTCAGGGTGTGGTCGACGTTGTTGCGGGCGTCGCGGATGCCTGCATACGTGATCCCGTCGGTCAGCGCGCCTCGGAGTTCGTAGCTGCTCGAATCCTGGGTCGCGTCGATATCGGAGCAAGGTCCGACGAGTCCGGGCGGTCCACTGGGTCCGGTGGGTCCGGGCGGTCCACTGGGTCCGGTGGGTCCGGGCGGGCCACCAGGTCCGGTGGGTCCGGGCGGGCCACCAGGTCCGGTGGGTCCGGGCGGTCCTGCCGGGCCTCGGCAGTTGTCACCGCCGCCGCGCCTATCCGCGGGGTGGCCATGATGGCAGTCGTCCCCGCCACGGTCGGCCACGACACGGGCATGGTGCGTCGTGGCCTGTGCGGCCGTGGCGGCGGCGCCGGCCACACCCAGCGTCAAGGCCAGCACCACCGACCACAGCAGCCGGGCAGTCCTGCTCGCAGGATTCATCTACCTGCTCCTTGTGCGAATCGAGTCGGATGAGGTGAAAACCACTTCTGAGAGTGACCTGCCTCGTCCCCTCCGGACTGCGCAACACGGAGCAACATGCATAAATGTGGGCATAGTGGACGATTAGTCGCACTGCAGCAGTCTCCTCATCAACCTCGAATCTTCATCTGGTCAGCCCGGTGATCCAAACGATTCGGCCTGGCTGACAGCGCTCGGCACCGCTCCCGGACGTGTGTGCCGACGCACTCCGCCGGCACCATGCGCGCCAGGGCGAAGAGCGCCGGGCGGCGGGGGAGTCCTCAAGCGCGCCGGCCTCCTCGAGGCCGGCGCGCGCCCGGCCCAGCCATCGGGCGCGGCGCACGTCCTCGGGAAACGGCTCGGACAGAGCCACTGAGGTGCGCCCCCGTCCGGTGTCGTTGATGAAGCTCCTATAGACCGTCAAGTGGTCTGTGTGAGCGGTTTTGGTGTGTGGTGGGGGCGGGTGAGCTGCTTGTAGACCTCGCGGGCGA
>NZ_JBIVBI010000010.1:0-113596 GCF_044746005.1 Streptomyces sp. NPDC086766
GGCCTGTCGCTGATGATCGCCATCGGCCCGGACCGCTTCCGGGAGATGCTCGACGGCTTCCACCTCGTCGACGAGCACTTCCGCACCGCCCCCGCCGAGGCCAACGCCCCGCTCCTGATGGGCCTGCTCGGCATCTGGTACAACGACTTCTTCGACGCGCAGACGCACGCCGTCCTGCCGTACTCGCACTACCTGTCCAAGTTCACCGCCTACCTCCAGCAACTGGACATGGAGTCCAACGGCAAGTCGGTGCAGCGCGACGGGGAACCCGTGGAGTGGCAGACCGGCCCGGTCGTGTGGGGTACGCCCGGCACCAACGGGCAGCACGCCTACTACCAGCTCATCCACCAGGGCACCAAGCTCATCCCGGCGGACTTCATCGGCTTCGCCGACCCGGTCGGCGAACTGAGCGGTGGACTCGAGGCGCAGCACGACCTGCTGATGGCCAACTTCTTCGCCCAGACGCAGGCACTCGCCTTCGGCAAGACCGCCGAGGAGGTGCGCGCCGAGGGAGTCCCCGAGGAGCAGGTGCCGCACCGCGTCTTCAGGGGCAGCCGGCCCACCACCACGATCCTGGCCCCCGAACTGACCCCGTCGGTCCTCGGCCAGCTCGTGGCGCTGTACGAGCACAAGGTGTTCGTCCAGGGGGCCGTGTGGAACATCGACTCCTTCGACCAGTGGGGCGTCGAGCTCGGCAAGGTCCTCGCCAAGCGCGTCGAGCCCGCCCTGACCGAGGGCGCCGAGGTCCCCGGTCTCGACCCGTCCACCGCCGCCCTCGTGGCCGCGTACCGCACGCTTAGGAAGTGAACTGACATGCAGCTGGGTTTGATCGGCCTCGGCAAGATGGGCGGCAACATGCGGGAGCGTCTCCGCAACGCCGGCCACACCGTCGTCGGCTACGACCGCAATCCCGAACTCTCCGACGTCAGCAGCCTCGCCGAGCTGGTCGACAAGCTCGAGACCCCGCGCGTGGTGTGGGTGATGGTCCCGGCGGGCACCGCCACCCAGACCGTCGTCGACGAGCTCAAGGACCTGCTCCAGCCGGGCGACACCGTCGTCGACGGCGGCAACTCCCGCTGGACCGACGACGAGAAGCACGCCGCCGAACTCGGCGTCAAGCGGATCGGCTTCGTCGACGCCGGCGTCTCCGGCGGCGTCTGGGGCCTGGAGAACGGCTACGCGCTGATGGTCGGCGGCGACAAGGAGCACGTCGACCGACTCCAGCCGATCTTCGACGCGCTCAAGCCGGAGGGCCCCTACGGCTACGTCCACGCCGGCCGGGTCGGCGCGGGCCACTTCGCGAAGATGGTCCACAACGGCATCGAGTACGCCATGATGCAGGCCTACGCCGAGGGCTGGGAGCTGCTGGAGAAGGTCGACTCCGTCACGGACGTCCGCGAGGTCTTCCGCTCCTGGCAGGAGGGCACCGTCATCCGCTCCTGGCTGCTGGACCTGGCGGTCAACGCCCTCGACGAGGACGAGCACCTGGACAAGCTGCGCGGTTACGCCGAGGACTCCGGCGAGGGCCGGTGGACCGTCGAGGCCGCCATCGACAACGCGGTGCCGCTGCCGGCGATCACCGCGTCCCTGTTCGCGCGGTTCGCCTCCCGCCAGGAGGACTCCCCGCAGATGAAGATGATCGCCGCGCTGCGCAACCAGTTCGGCGGTCACGCGGTGGAGTCGTCGAAGAAGGACTGACCGGGGCGGTCGGGGAAGGACCGGCCGCGACGGCCGGGTGGGCGCCCGGCGCGGCGAGGCGGTGACGCCTCACCGCGCCGGGCGCTGCGCGTGCTGGGCGGCCAGCCGCACGGACGCGTTCGGGGCGCCGTAGCCGCGGTGGCCGGGGTCCCGCTGGACGAGTTCGAAGAAGACCCGGCCGACGGTCTCGGTGTAGCAGTGCCGGAAGGCGCCGCCGGCGTCCCGGTCGTAGAGGATGCCGAGGTCGCGGTAGGCCGCCAGTTCCTCCTCGGGCAGCTCGAACCGGGCCGCCAGGTCGTCGTAGTAGTTGGCCGGGATGCGCAGCAGGCGGCCGCCCGCCGCGCGGAAGCGGCCGGCGGCCGCGACCACGTCGTCGGTGGCCAGCGCGATGTGCTGGGCGTGGACGGTGTCGTCGGTGGGCGCCGCGCCGACGGAGAGGGCGATGCGGACGCTGCCGTCGGTGTTGCCGACGGCCCGGCTGCGCAGCAGTCCGTAGGGGTCGGCCACGTCGACGCTCTCCCGGGCGTCGAGCCCGAGCACACTGCGGTGGAAGAGCGCCGCCTCGTCGAAGTGGTGCCAGGGCTGGGTGAGCGCGAGGTGGTCGACGGACGTCACGCCCGTCTGCGGCCGGCCGGTGCCGAGGGAGTCGAAGTCGGCTCGCCAGCCGGGTAGTTCGGGGTGTCCGGTGGCGCAGAAGAAGAGTTCGGTGCCGTCGGGTGCGGCCACCGCGTCCAGCGGTGCGTCGTGCGGGCCGCGGCGGCGCGGCAGCACCGGGGCGAGCAGGGCCTCCGCGCGGCGGGCCGCGGCCGCCGGGTCCGGGGACTCCAGCCCGATCGCGGCGAGCTGCGTGCCGTCGCGGCGTGCCGCTCCCGCCGTGTTGACGAGGATGCGGGCCTCGCCCTGCTGCCAGAGGTCGACGGGCTTGCCGTGATGGGGGTACCGCCCTGCTCGAGCGGAGTCGAGAGCTTGGGGGAGGGCCGTGCGGGCGAAGCCCAGGGCGTCCAGGACCGCGGCGACCGGCTCGGCGTCCGGGGTGAGGAGTTCGGCGAAGGCGATGCCGGTGGGGACGACGGGCGCGGGCAGGTCCGCGACGCCCACGGCCTCCTGGAGCAGGAGCAGCGAGCGGTGCGCGTCGACGGCGGTGGGGCCCGCCTCGGCCTGCCGGAAGACGTCGTTGAAGACCTCCAGGGAGAGCGGGCCGTCGTATCCGGTACGCAGCACGTGCCGCACGAGGCCGGCGACGTCGAAGCCGCCCTGCCCGGGAAAGCAGCGGTAGTGACGGCTCCACTGCAGCACGTCCATCGCGAGCTGCGGGGCGTCCGCCAGCTGGAGGAAGAAGATCTTCTCCCCCGGGATGTCCTCGATGCCCTCGGGGTCGCCGCCGCGGGAGAGGATGTGGAAGCTGTCCAGGCAGGTGCCGAGCGCCGGGTGACCCGCCGTCTCGACGATCCGCCAGGCGTGGTCGTAGGTGCTGACGTGCCGGCCCCAGGCCAGTGCCTCGTAGGCGACCCGGATGCCGAAGTCCTGTGCCAGATCGGCGACTTCGCTCAGCTGCGCGGCGGCGAGGGCGTCGTCGTCGACGGCCGACGGACAGACGCTGGAGCAGACGAGGACGGTGTCGGCGCCGAGCCGGCGCATCAGCTCGAACTTGTGCCGGGCGCGGCGCAGGTTGCGCGCGAACTCCGCGGCGGGGACGGCCTCGATGTCGCGCATCGGCTGGTAGAGCTCGATGCGCAGCCCGAGGTCGGCGCAGCGTATGCGGATCTCCTCGGGGGCGAGGGGGCTGGCGAGCAGATCGTTCTCGAAGATCTCGACCCCGTCGAAGCCGGCCCGGGACGCGGCCGTGAGCTTCTCGGTGAGCGATCCGCTGAGCGAGACGGTGGCGATGGACGTACGCACCCTGAGTACCTCTCCCTGGGCTTCCGTGCTTTCCGTGTTCCGGCCGCCCGTCACTTCCCCGCCCCCACCGCGCCGCCCGCCAGTTCGGCGATGTCCGCCAGCATCCGCGCGCTGTCCGGTTCCCGCCCGGTGAACAGGCGGAAGGCGTCGACGGCCTGGAAGACGGCCATGCCGCCGCCGTCGAGCGTGGCGCAGCCGCGGGCGCGGGCGGTGCGCAGCAGCGCGGTCTCCAGCGGGCGGTAGACCACTTCGGCGACCCACAGGCCGGGGTGGAGCAGCTCGGCCGGGAAGGGCAGGCCGGGGTGGGCGGCCATACCGGTGGGGGTGGCGTGCACGATGCCGTCGGCGCGCGTCAGCAGGTCCGCGAGGGCGTCGGGAGCCGCGGCGGCGGCCCGTCCGGCGCCGAAGTGGCGGGCGAGGGATTCGGCGAGGGCGGCGGCCCGCTCGGGCAGGGCGTCGACGACGGTGACCCGCTCGGCGCCGAGCGTCAGGGTGGCGTGGGCGACGGCGGCGCCGGCCCCGCCCGCGCCGAGCTGGACCACCCGCTCCAGCGGCGCGTCGGGCAGCCCGCGGGCGAAGGACGCGGCGAAGCCGGTGACGTCGGTGTTGTGCCCGACGGCGCGGCCGTCCTCGAAGACGACGGTGTTGACCGCGCCCAGCGCCTCGGCCTGCGGGGCGAGGGCGTCCAGGTGCTCGATGACGAGCTGCTTGCACGGATGGGTGACGTTGAGCCCGTCGAAGCCCAGGGTGCGGGCGGAGCGCACCAGGTCGCCCACCGCCTGCGGCGGCAGGCCCAGGGTGTCGATGTCGAGGAGCCGGTACAGCAGCCGCAGGCCCTGGCGGTCCGCCTCCCGCTCGTGCAGCGCCGGGCTGAGCGATGGGCCGATGCCGGAACCGACCAGACCGACGAGATACGAGTCCTTGGCCACCGCTGACCTCCTGAGCAGACACCTAATGTACGAACTAGTACGTTAGCTATATCAGCACGCCGGCTCCCGCGGGAAGACCCTCGGGGCCGGGACACCCGCTGCTTCTAGAATCACCGGCACTGGACCTACGCCGAAGGAACGTGATGACCAGCGTCGACGAACCGGCACGACCGAACGGGCGCATCCGCGACGCCGCCCGCACCCAGGCCGAGATCCTCGACGTGGCCACGCAGGAGTTCGCCCGGGCAGGCTACGACGGCGCCCGCGTGGACGAGATCGCCGCCCGCACCCGCACCACGAAGCGGATGATCTACTACTATTTCGGCGGCAAGGAGCAGCTCTTCACGGCCGTGCTGGAACGGGCCTACGGCGTGATCCGCGAGGCCGAGCAGCAGCTCGACGTCGACCACCTGGACCCGGTCGCGGCCATCCGGCGGCTGGCCGAGCTGACCTTCGACCACCACGAGCAGCACCCCGACTTCATCCGCCTGGTCAGCATCGAGAACATCCACGAGGCGGAGCACATCGCCGCCTCGGAGAAGCTCGGCCGGATCGGTTCGCCGGCGCTGGACGTGATCCGGCGGATCCTCACCTCGGGCCAGGAGTCGGGCCTGTTCACGGCGGACGTGGACGCGGTCGACCTGCACGCGATGATCAGCTCGTTCTGCTTCTTCCGGGTCGCCAACCGCCGTACGTTCGGCGCCCTGTTCGGGCGCGACCTCGTCGACCCGGCACGGCGCGAGCACTACCGGACCATGCTGGGCGACATGGTGATCGCCTATCTGACGGCGGACCGCGCCGCGGACTGAGCCCGCGGCGGCCGTCCGCGGCCGGCGTCTCCGCACGGCCGCGGCACTACCCCTTGACACCCGGGAAACGCGGGCGCAACATCACTGGCCAACCGCTACTAACTACCCAGTGGGTTAATTAACCGGGACGCGCACCCGGTGCGGCCGGCCCGTCACCCCAGGGATCCGGCACTTCTCGACGTCCGCCCTCTCCGCATACGTTGGAGCCCCCCGAAGGAGCCCGCCGTGTCCGTCCCCGCCGCACCCCACGACGCAACCGCCCCGCCCGGCCAGCCGAAGAAGGCCGCGGCCGCCGCCTGGATCGGCAGCGCGCTGGAGTACTACGACTTCTTCATCTACGGCAGCGCGGCCGCGCTGATCTTCCCGAAGGTCTTCTTCGACGCCTCCGACCCGGCCACCGCGACCCTGCTGTCGCTCGCCACCTTCGGCGTCGCCTACGCCGCCCGCCCGGTCGGCGCGTTCTTCCTCGGCCACTTCGGCGACCGGCTGGGCCGCAAGAAGATCATGGTCTTCACGCTGATCCTGATGGGCGTGTCGACGTTCCTGATCGGCTGTCTGCCCACCCGGGCGCAGGTCGGCGGCGCGGCCCCGGTGCTGCTGGTGCTGTGCCGGGTGCTGCAGGGCATCTCGGCGGCGGGCGAGCAGGCCAGCGCCAGTTCCATGAGCCTGGAGCACGCGCCGCCGGACCGGCGCGGCTTCTTCACCAGTTTCACTCTCAGCGGCACCCAGGGCGGCCAGCTCATCGCCACGCTCGTGTTCATCCCGGTCGCCTCGCTGCCCGAGGACCAGCTGCTGAGCTGGGGCTGGCGGCTGCCCTTCTGGCTGAGCATCGCGGTCGCCCTCGTCGGCTACCTGATCCGCCGCAGGCTGGCGGAGACCCCCGCCTTCGCCCAGCAGGCCGCCGTCCGGGGCGTGGCCCGGCTGCCGCTGGCGGTGCTGCTGCGCGAGCACTGGGCGGACGTGCTGCGGGTGGTCGCGGGCGCGCTCGTCGCCTCGGTGAGCACCATCTTCACGGTGTGGGCGCTGGCCTACGCCACCAGCGACGCGGTCGGCATGTCCCGCTCGTCGATGCTGTGGGTGGGCGCCCTCGCCAACGTCGTCGCGCTCGGCGCCATCCCGCTGTGGGCCACGCTGTCGGACCGGATCGGCCGGCGCCCCGTGTACCTGATCGGCGCGGCGGGCAGCGCGGTGACGATGTTCCTCTACCTGTGGGCGATCTCCACCGGCTCCTACCCGCTGATCCTCGTCCTCGGCATCGTCGCCTTCGGTGTCGTCTACAGCGCCGCGAACGGCGTGTGGCCCTCCTTCTACGGCGAGATGTTCTCCACCCGGGTCCGCCTGTCGGGCATGGCGATCGGCACGCAGATCGGCTTCGCGGTCGCCGGGTTCGCGGTCACCTTCGCCGCCGAGATCGCCGGGCCGGACGGCACCGACTGGTCGTCGGTGGCCCTGTTCACGGCGGCCCTGTGCGTCCCGCCGGTGATCGCCGCGCTGTCGGCTCGCGAGACCCACCGGGTCCCGACCGAACTGCTCGGCGAACGGACCGACCGGCCGGCGTCCCAGCCGGAGACCGTGTCGGCCTGAGCCGCCGCCACGCGGCGCGTACGGCACGCAGGACACATACGGCGAAGCTCGGCGCCCACGGGCAGGAGACGCCTCCTCGCCCGTGGGCGCCGGGCTACGTGCCCGTCGCCCGTCGCCCGTCGTCCGTGGTCCGTTGCCGGTGCTCAGCCGTTGGACCACGACCGCCGGCAGAGCACCAGCCGGTAGCCGTCGGGATCCTCGACGGTGACCCCCCACTCGTTCCAGTACGGGTTGGGCGCCGCCACCCGCCTGCCGCCGTGCTCCTCGAGGCGGGCGACCAGTTCGTCCGGCACGGGACCGTCGACGTAGACCACGAGGAGGTCCTCCTCGGTGGGGCGGGGCTCGACGGGCCGGGCGGGTTCGTGGACGAGCTCCAGGTGCCATCCGGCGTCGGGCCAGCCGACCATCAGCAGGTCGTGCTCACCGGGCCGGGCGCCTCCCTCGGCCCGCCAGAGCACGTCCAGGCCGAGCCCTCCGGCCCAGAACCGCTCGGCCGCGGCCAGGTCCCGGGAGGGGCGGGCGATGCGGAGGTGACTGCGGCCGTCCACGGGCATGGGTACCTCTTCTCCAAGTCGTCCTGGGCCGTGCCGTCCCGGCTGTCCCGTCCTTCGGTTCAGCGGCCGGAAGGCGGGGGGACCGCCGCCGCGTCGAGGAGGGGGCCCAGTTCGCGGGCCACGGTCGTCAGGGGGCGCACGTCCCGCTCCGCGCGGGCCATGA
Source organism: Streptomyces sp. NPDC086766 (assembly GCF_044746005.1). Lineage (NCBI taxonomy): Bacteria > Bacillati > Actinomycetota > Actinomycetes > Kitasatosporales > Streptomycetaceae > Streptomyces > Streptomyces sp. NPDC086766. The sequence continues at coordinate 7,637 of NZ_JBIVBI010000010.1, forward strand.
GGAGCGCGCCCTCCAGCGCGCTGATCATCAGGGTGGCGACCGCCCCGGCCCGGCCGGCCGGCACCCCCATGCCCGCCAGAGCCTCGGCCACCGCCTCCCGCCAGGCCGCGAAGGCCGCGGCCGTGGCCGCCCGGGTGGAGGCGCCGGTGGCGGCACAGTCCACCGTCGCCGCGGCGACCGGGCAGCCGGCGGCGAAGCCCTCGGCCTCGCACTCGTCGGTCCACTGCCGCACCATCGCGGCGAACAGGCCGCTCGGGGTCGGCTCGTCCAGGCCGGCCAGGAACCGGGCGACGCGCTTCCCGGCGTACCGCCCGGCCCAGGCGACCGCCTCGCCGACCAGTTGCTCCTTGCCGCCGGGGAAGTAGTGCTGCAGCGATCCGCGCGGGGCCCGCGCGTGGGCGGCGACGTCCCGCATCCCCGTGGCGCCGACCCCCTCGCGCCGGATGAGCTGGGCCGCGCTGAAGACCATCCGCTCGCGCGGTCCCCGCTGCGACTCGGCCATATCCGACCTCCCTGCTCGTTGCCCTGCTCCAGCCTATGACCGCCGTCATAAAGGCCGCTACTATGACCGGTGTCATAACGGTCGCGTCCGGAGGGCGGTCCCCCGTGAACGTCGGTTTCCTCGGCCTCGGAGTCATGGGACGGCCCATGGCGCTCCGGCTGGCCCGCGCCGGTACTCCCCTGATCGTCTGGAACCGCACGCAGGCCCGTACCGCTCCGCTGCGCGCGGCCGGCGCCGAGGTGGCGGCGGACCCCGGCGAGGTGTTCGCCCGCGCGGACGTGGTCCTGCTGATGCTGGCCGACGACACCGCGACCGATGCCGTCCTCGGCCGGGGCACCCCCGCCTTCACCGCGCGTGTCGCCGGACGGGTGGTGGTCCACATGGGCACGACCTCGCCCGCGTACTCGCAGGGCCTGGAGGCCGACGTCCGCGCGGCGGGCGGCCGTTACGTCGAGGCGCCCGTCTCCGGGTCCCGTGTCCCGGCGGAGAACGGGCGGCTGGTGGCGATGCTGGCCGGGGACGAGTCGGCGGTGCAGGTCGTACGGCCGCTGCTCGCGCCCCTGTGCCACCAGAGCTTCCGCTGCGGGCCGACGCCCGGCGCGCTGCTGATGAAACTGTCCGTGAACCTGTTCCTGATCACACTGGTGACGGGCCTGACGGAGGCGTTCCACTTCGCCGAGCGGCAGAAGCTCGACCCGGGCCTGTTCCTCGACGTCCTGAGCGCGGGCCCGATGGCCAGCGCGGTCTCCGGGATGAAGGCGCCCAAGCTGCTGGCCGGGGACTTCTCGGTGCAGGCGGCGGCCCTCGACGTCCTGAAGAACAACCGGCTCATCGCCGAGGCCGCCCGAGCGTCCGGCATCGCCTCCCCCCTGCTGGACGTGTGCCACACCCTCTTCGAGGAGACGGTGGCCCTGGGACACGGTGCCGAGGACATGGTGGCGGTCCTGCGCGCGATCGAGGCCCGCACGACGACGGCACCACGGGACCGGCCCCAGGACCCGGCCTCCCCGTCCACGTCCGCATCCGCGTCCGCGTCCGCGACATGATCGGCCGGGCCGCCCCTGGTCAGTCGCCGTCGGCGGCCCGCGGAATGCCGTAGACCCGCTCCACCCTCAGCCGCAGCACCAGACGGCGGTCGCGGACCATCGAGGCGCGGAAGTCGTCCCAGTCGGGGTGCTCGCCGAGGACGGCACGGTAGAGCCGTACCAGTTCCTCGACGGTGTCGTCGTGCGGGTCCCGCGCGACGGGTGAGAGGTCGGCGGCACCCTCGGCGACCGTGTAGGCCCACCGGTCCGGGCTCGTGACGTGGTACGACGCCCGCGGGTCGCGCCGCAGGTTGCGCGTCTTGGCGCGGTCGTCGGTGACGGAGACCCGGATGATCCGCTCCTCCGGGTCGTAGGCATGACTGACGTTCGACAGCTGGGGCCGCCCGTCACGCTTGAGCGTGACCAGCACCCCGCCGTGCCCTTCGGAGAGCAGCCGCAGCAGCCGCTCCCGCGCCGGATCCTGCGCGGCGCCCTCGCTCGTGTCTCGGCTCATATCAGGAACAACTCCCGGGGCAACGCCGGACATTCCTCGTAGACAGTGTCTACTCGCGACTGGTAGACAGTGTCTATGGCTGACTCCGAGAAGAGCCTGAGGGACCGGCTGGTCGAGGTCGGGGTGGACCTGGTGGCCGAGGAGGGGGCCCAGGCACTGACGCTGCGCGAGATCGCGCGTCGAGCGGGCGTGTCCCACGGGGCGCCGCGCCGCTACTTCCCCACTCACCTGGAACTGCTGTCCGCCATCGCGCGCCGCGGCTTCGCACAACTCGCCGACCGGGCGGCGGCCGTGCTCGACGGCACCGCGGCGGATCCCCGCACCCGGCTGAGCGCGCTCGGCGGCGTCTACCTGGAATTCGCGCTGGGCAACCACGGCATGTACGAGCTGATGTTCCGTCACGACCTTTTGGAAAGCGGCCATCTGGGCCTGCGGGACACCAGCCTGCCGCTGTTCGGAGCCCTGGTGGGGCTGGTGGCCGAGGCCCGCCCCGAGGCGGACGCGCGCGCCGTCGCGGGAGCCCTGTGGGCGAACCTGCACGGCATCGCCCAACTGTGGGGCTGGGGCAGCCTCCAACTCGCCACCGATCTTACGGACTTCGCCCCCCTCCTGCGCACGGCGCTCGACGCGCACCTCGGGCCGGAGGGCGGCCGGTGACCCCGTACCGGGCGACCACGCTCGCGAGCAGTGTGGCCGGGGCCGTGATCGTCGCCGTGGACGGCACCGTCCTCACCGTCGCGCAACCCACGCTGCAACGCGACCTGGACGCGTCGGTCGCCCAGGTCCAGTGGACCAGCACCGGCTATCTCGTCGCGGTGGCGGCCCTGTTGGTGTTCGCCGGACGGCTGGGCGACCGTTACGGTCACCGGCGCCTGTTCGCGGCCGGAATGCTCGGGTTCGGCGCCGCGTCGGCGGGCATCGCCGTGGCCCCCGGAATCGGCTGGGTGATCGGGCTGCGCGTGGCGCAGGGGGTGTGCGGGGCGCTGCTGCAGCCCGCCACGCTGGGGATGGTGCGCGCCGCGTTCCCGCCCGACCGTCTCGCCATGCCCATCGCCGTCCGAACGAGCGCCATCGGACTGGCGGCCGCCGCCGGTCCATTGGTGGGCGGAGCGCTGGTGACCACACTGGGCTGGCGGTCCGTGTTCTACGTCAACGTCCTTCCGGCAGCCCTCTTCGGCGTCCTGGCTCTCGCGACGCGCGGACCGGAGCGGTCCGGCGCCGCCCCCGCCGCCGAGCCGGACGAGCCCGGCATCCGAGCGGCCGCGTCGACGGGCCGGCCGGCAGGGCCCCCGGCCGGGCCCGGTGGTTCCGCGGCCCGCCTGGACGTGCCCGGGGCTCTGCTGCCGGCCGTTGCCCTCGGCTGCGCGGTGCACACGCTGGCCGCGCTTCCGGAGCCCGGATGGGCCGGGCCGCTCGTGGCCGTCGTCGCCGGCACCGCCTTCGTCCGGCACGAGCGCCGCACCCCAAGTCCGCTGCTGCCGCCGGACGTGATCGGCTCGGCGGCCGTCGGCTCGGCCCTGACGGTCCTGGTGGCCGCGTCCTCGGCCCTGTTCGGCACGCTCTTCCTCGGCACGTACCTCCTGCAGGACACCCTCGGACGGGACCCGTTCCACAGCGCCCTGCTCAGCCTGCCGCTCGCCGTGCTCATGGTGGCGGCCGCCCCCGTCTGCCCGCTGTTGCTGCGCCGGGTCGGGGCCCGTCGTACGACCGTGGGAGCGATGGCACTGCTCGCGCTGGGCATCTTGGTGCTCGCCCGGGCGTCGGGACCACTCACCCTGGGTACCGGCTTCGCGCTGCTCGGGGCCGGCTTCGGCACCGTGATGGTCGCGGCGACACAGGTCGTCGTCCGGGAGAGCCCCGTGGAACGGGCCGGGGTGGCGGGCGGGCTCCAGCAGACGGCGATGAACGTCGGCCCGGCGCTGGGCGTCGCGGCGGCCACCACGCTGCGGGGGCTGGGCCGCGGCGACGCGCTGCCCCTGGTGGTGCTCGCGGGGGTGGCCGTGGCGGGGGCGGCGCTGGGCGGAACTCTGCCGAAACGTTCCGGCACGGTGATCGCCGATCGGCCCGAACCGAGGGACCGTACCCGTGTTCCTGCGCGACCATGAGGTCTGGGCAGGTCCGGGCCGGGAGGGCCGGGAGGGTCCTCGTGCGAGACGAACCGGAGGAGAGCGATGGCTCAGTTGCGGCAGGATGTCGACCCGGGCGGTGTGGGGCTCGACGCGAAGGCTCTGGACCGCCTCGACGGGTACCTCGCCCACCTCGTCGACGCGGGGCGGCTGCCCGGGTTCCTCGTGTCCGTCGCGCGGGGCGGCCGGATCGCCCACCTCACCACGTACGGCCTGCGGGACGTGGCGGCCGGGCTGCCGGTCGGCACGGACACCGTGTGGCGGATCTACTCGATGACCAAGCCGGTCACCGCGGTGGCCGTGCTGATGCTCGTCGAGGAGGGCCGGCTGTCGCTGGACGACCCGCTGGAACGCCATCTCCCGGTCTTCGCCGGGCCCCGGGTGTACGAGAGCGGCTCCGGCGACGACGTACGCACCCGCCCGGCCGCCGGCCCCATCCGGATCCGGCACCTGCTCACCCACACCGCGGGCCTGACCTTCGCCTTCTACCACTCCCACCCGGTCGACGCCCTCTACCGGGCGGCCGGCCTGGAGTCGTCCGTGCCCGCGGGCGCCGACCTCACCCGGACGATGGAGGTCTACGCGAGCCTGCCGCTCCAGTTCGACCCGGGAACGCAGTGGAACTACTCGGTCGCCAGCAACGTACTGGGCCGGGTCGTCGAGGTGGCGTCCGGGCAGCCGCTCGACACGTTCTTCGCCGAGCGGATCTTCCGGCCGCTCGGGATGACCGACGCCGGGTTCTGCGTGAGCGACGAACAGGCCGGGCGGCTGGCCGAGTTGTACGGCCAGACCGACGACGGCGGCATCGAGCCCATCACGGGGCTTCCGCTGCACGGCCGTCCCCGGTTCCTCTCCGGCAGCGGCGGCCTGGTGGCGAGCGCGCACGACGTGCACCGCTTCATGGAACTGCTGCGCCGCCGGGGCGAACTCGACGGCACCCGGCTCCTGAGCCCCGGCACCGTGGACCTGATGACGAGCAATCACCTGCCGGGCAACGCCGACCTGCGTTCCTTCGGCAGCCGCCCCGCCCATGACGAACCCGGCAACGATGGTGTCGGCTTCGGGCTCGGGGTCTCCGTCGTGATCGACCCGGAGCGCACCCAGGCGCCCTCGGGGCCGGGCACGTTCGGCTGGAGCGGGGTGGCGACGACGACGTTCTGGGTCGATCCCGGTCGCGATCTGACGCTCCAGTTCATGACCCAGGTGCGCCCGAAGCGGTCCTTGAGGATCTTCCCGGAGTTGAAGCGGCTCGTGCACGAGGCGGTCGTGGACTGAGTCCGTGCCGGTCCGGCCGGGGCTCGGCTTCGGCCCCGGCCACGGTCCGGGCCCCCTCTCGACCTTCGCTCCCGGCCTTCGCTCGGGTTTCCGGTCGGGTTCCCGGTCAGGACAGGTGGGCCACCGCGTCCAGGTGCGGCAGGTGGTGGTCCAGCCGCTCGCGCTTGGTGCGCAGATAGGTGATGTTGTTCTCGCACGGCGGGATCAGCAGGGGCACCTGCTCGGCCACTTGGACGCCGTGCTGCTCCAACGCCTCGCGTTTGCGCGGGTTGTTGGACATCAGGCGCACCGAACGCACCCCCAGGTCGCGCAGCATCTCCGCGGCGACCCGGTAGTCGCGGGCGTCCACCGGCAGGCCGAGGGCGAGGTTGGCCTCCACGGTGTCCAGGCCCTCCGCCTGGAGGGCCATCGCCCGCAGCTTGGCGAGCAGGCCGATCCCCCGGCCCTCGTGCCCTCTCAAGTAGACGACGATGCCGCTGCCTTCGGCGACGACGGCGCGCAGCGCGGAGTCGAGCTGGTCGCCGCACTCGCAGTGCTGGGAGCCGAAGGCGTCGCCGGTCAGGCATTCCGAGTGCAGCCGGGTGAGTACGCCCTCGGTGCCGACGTCGCCGTAGACCAGGGCCACTTGCTCGTCACCGCGGTCGTGGTCCATGTAGCCGACCGCCTCGAATTTGCCGTACACGGTGGGCAGCGGGGCATTCACGACGCGTTCCACGCCCGAGCGCCGTGGGGTCTTCTTGCCGAGTACGCCGAGGTTTTCTGTCATGATCTGGATCCTAAGCAGAGACGAAAGGCCGGAAAACAATGAGTGGTTCGGGAACGCGGCCGACGGCATATGGTCTGTTGCCGGCGGACACCACGCAAGACGTACGGACGCGGGGGGCGGACCTCTCACGGCAGATCGCGGTCCTCCCGGTGGGGAGCTTCGAACAGCACGGCCCGTTCCTTCCGTTGGCCACCGACACGCTGGTCGCCTGCGCCATCGCGCGGGAGATCGCCGACGCGTACCCGGTGCACCTCCTTCCACCCGTGACGATCTCCTGCTCGCACGAGCACGCGGCCTGGCCGGGGACCGTCAGCATTTCCTCCGTGACCCTTCATGCGGTGGTACGGGACGTCGCGGCGTCGCTCCGCCGGTCGGGCGTCGACGTGCTGGTGCTGGTCAACGGGCACGGCGGAAACTACGTACTGGGCAATGTGGTGCAGGAGTCCAACGCCCGGGGCGAACGGATGGCGCTCTTCCCGGCCGCCGAGGACTGGGAGACGGCCCTGGAACGGGCCGGGGTACGCACCTCGCTGCTCACCGACATGCACGCGGGAGAAATCGAGACCTCCATTCTTCTGCACGCTCACCCCGAAATGGTCCGGGCCGGTTACGAGTCGGCCGATTTCACCGCGGACGACCGGCGTCATCTGCTCACCGTCGGAATGTCCGCCTATACCGCGTCGGGCGTCATCGGCCGTCCTTCCCTGGGATCCGCGGAAAAGGGGAAGGAACTGCTGGCGAGCCTCGGCGCCTCCTTCGGACCGTATTTCTCGCTGCTCACGTCCGCGGATGCGCCCGTGGACTCACCGATTTCCGCGGCGGGTACGGGAAGCGGGCGCGAGGAGGACGGCGAAGGCGAGCGCGAGGTCCGGCGCGGATAGCCGCCCTCGGCCGTGCCGCCGGGGCCCGGCTCCGTCCCGGCGGCACGGGTCCCGGCGACACGGGTCCCGGCGACACGGGTCCCGGCGCGCAGGGCTTCCGCTACGGCCGGGCCGCGTCCGGCGTTCAGGGGTTCCGCGACGGCGAACCCCGGCCCGGCGTGCGGGGGTTCCGCAACGGCGAGGCTCAGCCCGGCGTTCAGGGGTTCCGCTACCGCGAAGTCCGGCCCGGCGTACAAGGATTCCACCCCGCCGTCGTGCGACCCGGAGCGCAGGCCGGTGTACCAGCGGGCGAGAAGGACGAGCGCGCCCGGCAGACTGGCCACGAAGCTCAGCACCCCGTAGACCACGGCGACGGCCAGTCCGGTGCTGGCGCCGAGTCCGGCGGCGCCGAACGCCCAGGCGGTGACGCCCTCGCGCGGTCCGAAGCCGCCGACGTTCAGGGGCAGTCCCATGGCGAGCAGCGCGAGGATCGCCAGCGGCAGCAGGACGGCGACGGAGGCGGCGGAGCCGGCGACCCGGGCGGCCACGACGAACATCGCGAGGTGCCCGGCCAGGACGACGGCGGAAGAGAGCGCGACCCCGGGCCCGTTGCGGCGGGACAGCAGCGCCTCGCGCGCCTCGTCCAGGGTCCGGCGCAGGGCCCGTCCCCGCGCGGAGGGCGCCCGGTTCAGGCGCAGGGCGAGGAGCACGGCGAGCGCTCCCACGACCGCGAGCGCCGCGGGCGCCGCCAGGTGCCGGGCCTGGGACCGGACCGGCGAGGGAAGGGTCAGCAGCACCGTGACGCCGGTGACGGCGAGAGCGATCTGCCCGGCCACCCGCTCCCAGACCACGGTCCGCACACCGCGGCCGAGGTCGCCGGCGTTCCGGCCGTGCCGCACCGCCCGGTGCACGTCTCCCAGGACGCCGCCGGGGAGGGCCGCGTTCAGGAAGAGCGCGCGGTAGTAGTCGGCGACGGCCGGCCCGAGCGGCAGGCGGATGCGCAGGCCCCGGGCCACCAGTTGCCAGCGCCAGGCGCTGCATACGGTGGTGACGACCCCGATCGCGAGAGCGGCCGCCAGCGTGGGCGTGTCGATCCGGCGCAGCCCGTCCAGGAAGACGCCGGTGCCCAGGCGCCACAGCAGGACGACGAGGATGGCGGCGCCGGCGACGGTACCGAGGTGGGTGCGCAGCGCGGGTGAGGTGAGGAGGCGGGCGCGTACCGCGCCGCGCGGTCCCGGTTCGGGGCGCGCCTCCGGTCGTACGTCTGCGCCTCCGGACCGACCGGCGCCGGCACCCGCACCGGAACGCACCGCCCGAACGTCCACCGTCTCCACGCTCATCAGGCACCGCCCGCCGGCTGCGACAGCGCCAGCAGGTCGCTGTGGTGGACGACGACCGTCAACTCCCCCGCCGCGCAGGCCTCGAGGCGCTCGGCGAGGTAGCGGTCGGCGCGCGGCTTCAGCTCGGGACGCTGTTCGACGGCCGCGCCGACCCAGCCGCGCAGCCACTGCGCGGTCAACTCGCGCTGGTCGGCGCCGAGCCGCCAGGGGCTCGGGTGCACCCGTACGGCCGCGCCGTGCCGGGTGAAGGACTCGCACGCCACGGCGAGCGCGTCCGGGCCGAGCAGGCCGGTGCGGCGCTGATGGGCGTTGAACGCCTCGGCGATCTCGGCGTCCAGCGGGTCGGCGGGGGTGAGGTCGACACGTCCGACCACCGACAGCGTCAGCAGGGCCGGGCAGCCGGCCCCGGCGCAGGCGGCGGCGAGGGTGTCGATCTCGTCCTCGGTGAGGACGTCCAGCAGGGCGGACGCCGTCACCAGCGACGCGCCGACGAGGGCGTCCGGGGTCAGCCGGGCCACGTCGCCGCGCCGCGTCTCCACGGTGACCCGGCTGCCGTCGGCGGCCGCGTGCGGAGAGGCGACGGCGGCGAAGTGCAGCAGGTAGGGGTCACGGTCGTGGAGGATCCAGTGCTGGGCGCCGTCGATCCGGGGCGCGAGCCAGCGGCCCATCGAGCCGGTGCCGCAGCCGAGGTCGTGCACGACGATCCCGCCGTCCCGCCCGGGCGGATCGGCCAGCCGGCTCCGCAGCGGGTCCAGCAGTTCCGTGGCACGCGCGGCCGCGTCCGCCACCTCCCGCAGTTGCAGCCACTCGGGCGCGTACCGGGCCGGCTCCTCCGGCTCGTCCGGCCCGGCCGCGCGAAGGCGGACGGTGGCCCGCTCACCGGGACGCGGCGCGGGACCGGCACCGGGGATCACGGCGTCCTCTCCCGGCACCGAATCCGGCTCGGACATCGAATCCGGCCCGGGCATCGCATCCGACCCGGACATCGCATCGGACCCCGACACCGGCCCCGGCGCGGTCTCGTCGCTGCCGAGGCCGGCCGCCGCCAGGTCCACACCCCTACCACTGCTCACGACGTCCACGCCATGCGCGGCGCCCACGCCACCCACGACATCCACGGCATCCACGGCATCCAGGGCATGCACGGAGGACGTGTCGCCGAAGAGACCGGGCTGGGCCGGTGCGCCCCCGCCCCGCGGGCCGGCGGTGCCGGCCGGCGTGGTCGTCGTGTTCCTCATGGTCTCCTTCATGCCGCCCTCCGGGGCTCGTCGGGCAGCCGGCCCAGCACGCCGGCCAGGGCGCGGGCGGTCGCCGCCCAGCCGCCGAGCGCGGCGCGACGGCCGCGTGCGGCGGCCTTCAGACGGCGCCGCACATCGGCCTCGCCGAACCAGCCCCGCAGTTCGGCGGCGAGGGCCGCGGGGTCCTCCGGCGGGACGAGGATGCCGGGCACCCCGCCGTCGGGTGCGCGGCCGACCGCCTCGCCGACCCCGCCGACGTCGGTGGCCAGCACCGGAACGCCGCGTGCGAGGGCCTCGGTGACCGCCATGCCGTAGGTCTCCGCGTAGGAGGCGAGGACCATCAGGTCGGCGGAGGCGTACGCGGCGTCGAGTGCGGCGCCCGCCTTCGGCCCGGCCAGGTGGAAACGGTCCTGCAGGCCGTACTTCCCGATCAGGCCGCGCAGATGGGTGACGTACTCGGGGTCGTGGGTCAGTCCGCCGACGCACACGCAGTTCCACGGGAGGTCGGTCACCGTGGCGAGCGCCTCCACGAGCCGGTGCTGGCCCTTGCGCGGCGTCACGGCGGCGACGCACAGCAACTGCGAGACGCCGTCGGTCCCGGGGGCGAGGGGCGCGATGTCGGCGCCGGGGGCGGCGACATGCACCCGCTCGGGGGCGAGTCCGTGGTGGGAGACGAGACGGCGGACCGCCCAGTCGCTGGTGGCGACCACCGCCGGGACCGCCCGCAGGACGGTGCGTTCACGGGCGTCCAGTTCGGCGGCGACGGCCGGTTCGAGCCCGGTCTCGTCGCCGAGCGGGAGGTGCACCAGGACGGCCAGGCGCAGCCGCTCGGCCTCCGGGACGACGACCTCGGGAACCCCGCAGGCCACGATTCCGTCGAGCAGCACGACCGAGCCGTCCGGCAACTCCCGCAGGACACGCGCGAGTTCCGCACGGGCGGTGGCGTTCGGCCGGGGCCAGCCGCCGTCCACCGGGTGCCCCAGCACCTGCCAGCCGAAGCCGGGCAGGTCCAGGCTGACCCGGCGGTCGTAGGCGTTGCCGCCGCTCGGTGTGGCCGGATCGTCGACGCCGCCCGGCAGGATGAAGTGCACGGTGCGCAGGGACATGGGGATGATCCCGACGTGGTCGAGGCCCGCGCGCTGGGCGGGCACGAAGGCGAGGGGCGACGCGCCTCCGGCGGGCGCCCGGTCGATGGTCGCGTCGGTCACAGGGCACGCTCGTAACTCGCCCAGGCGACGTGCGACTCGTGGAGCGTGACGGTGAGGCCCGCGAGTCCCTTGGCGCCCTCGCCCAGGGCGCCCTTGTGGATCCGCTCGGCGAGCCGGTCGGCGATGACCTTGGCCAGGAACTCCGTGGAGGTGTTGACGCCGGCGAAGTCGGGCTCGTTGTCGAGGTTGCGGTAGTTCAGTTCGCTCACGACCGCGCCCAGTTCCTGGGTGGCCAGTCCGATGTCGACGACGATGTTGTCGTCGTCCAGCTGTTCGCGCCGGAACGTGGCGTCCACGAGGAACGTGGCTCCGTGCAGCCGCTGCGCGGGCCCGAACACCTCGCCGCGGAAGCTGTGGGCGATCATGATGTGATCGCGGACGGTGATGCTGAACAACGGACGACCCTCCAGGTGCGGCGCGTCTGGTCCCCCGGCTGATCCCTGTTGATCCCTGCCGGGGGGATGCCGTGTAGTACGGCTCTCCGCTTCCCCTTGTTCAGCCGTGTCTCACCCTTTTTCTCAGGTCAGACGCTCTTGTTCCGCATGGGTCGGGTCGGTTTTCCACGGCGCTCCTGCCACTCCGAGTCGGCCCTCCCCATCCGACCACGTTTTTCAGCACATGTCCGTCGAACGGTGTCCGTCGCACCGTTTCCGTCAACCGTGTCGCACTGTGTCCGTCGAACGGTGTCCGCCGGACCGTGGGCGTGTGACGGGACGTCAGCCGCCGTACGCGATGCGGTGGCACAGCGCGGGAATGTCCCCCGAGGCGAGCCTCGGCATGACCTCCGGCAGTTCCTCGAAGGCGCTCTCCCCCGTGACGAGCGCGTCCAGGGCCGGATCGGCGAGCAGGTCGAGGGCGAGGGCGAGCCGGCCGGCGTAGCCGCGGCTGGAGCGGCGGGCCGGGGAGACGGTGCCGACCTGGCTGCTGCGGATGGTCAGCCGGCGGGAGTGGAAGGCCTCGCCGAGCGGGAGCGCGACGCGCCGGTCGCCGTACCAGCTCAGTTCGAGGACGGTGCCCTCGGCGGTGAGCAGTTCCAGGGAGCGGGCCAGGCCCTGTTCGGTGGCGCTGGCGTGCACGACGAGGTCGCAGTCGCCGAGGGCGTCCTCGGGCGCGGCGAAGCCGACGCCGAGGGCTTCGGCGATCTTCGCGCGGCCGGGGTCGGCGTCCACCAGCTGGACCCGCGCGCCGGGGAACCGGGCCAGCAGGGCGGCCACCGAGCAGCCGACCATGCCGCCGCCGACCACGGCGATACGGTCACCGACCAGGGGCGCAGCGTCCCACAGGGCGTTCACCGCGGTCTCGACGGTGCCGGCGAGGACGGCCCGCTCGGCGGGCACGGTGTCGGGCACCGGCGTCACGGCGCTCGCGGGGACGACGTAGCGGCTCTGGTGCGGATAGAGGCAGAAGACGGTACGGCCGGCCAGCTCCGCCGGGCCCTCCTCGACCACGCCCACGTTGAGGTAGCCGTACTTCACCGGTCCCGGGAAGTCGCCCTCCTGGAAGGGCGCCCGCATCACGCCGTGCTGACTGGCCGGCACCCCGCCCCGGAAGACCAGCGTCTCCGTGCCGCGGCTCACCCCGGAGAACAGGGTGCGCACCACCACCTCGCCATCGGCGGGATCGGGAAGCCGCAGGTCACGTATCTCGCCGTGGCCGGGCGAGCGGAGCCAGAAGGCACGGGCGGAACGGTTCATCGTCGTCCTCCTGAACGATCGGGAAGTTGTTCACGTACGGAGTGTGCACAGGCCGCGCACAAGGTACGCGGCGTTGATCGACTCTGTCACTCGGCCGGAGGGTGTGCGGTGGCCCTGAACAACACTTACGACGCGAGGCTGGTCCAGCAGGAGACCGCTGTGGGAGCGGGCGTGCAGATCCTGTTGCTGGCCCTGCTCGGCACGGCGATCGGGATGGGCCCGGCCGGCTGGCTGACCGGTCTGGTCTTCGCGATCGCCACCTGGGCGGTGCTCTCACGGGCGCTGCACCGGTCGCGGCTGCGCTCCTTCGGCGCGGCCAACCGGGTCACCCTGGGCCGGGCCACTCTCGTCGGCGGTGTGACGGCGCTGGTCGCGGACTCCTTCGAGAGCTCACCGCCGGTGTCGCTGCTGGTCGGCCTGACCGCGGTGGCCCTGATACTCGACGGCGTGGACGGCAAGGTGGCCCGCCGCACCGGCACCACGAGCGCACTGGGCGCCCGCTTCGACATGGAGGTCGACGCCTTCCTGATCCTGGTCCTCAGCGTCTACGTCTCCATGAGCCTCGGCCCGTGGGTGCTGCTGATCGGCGCCATGCGCTACGCCTTCGTCGCCGCCGCCCGTCTCCTGCCCTGGCTGAACACCCCCCTCCCCCCGAGCACCGCCCGCAAGACCGTGGCCGCCCTCCAGGGCATCCTCCTGCTCCTGGCCGGCGCGGACCTCCTGCCGAAGGCGGCGAACTTCGCCGTGGCACTGCTGTCCCTGACCCTGCTGGTGTGGTCCTTCGGACGGGACGTGCTGTGGCTGCGGCGGCGGTCGTCACGGCTGCGGGTGGTGGAGACGGCGACCCGCGAGGACGACGGAATGGACGAGGTGCTGGAGCCCCCGACGGAGGAGATCCTGGTGGAGACGGCGCGGGCGGCGTGACGCCGCTACGCCCGGCGCAGGTGGGAGGGCCCGGACCGTACTCCCACCCCGCGTCCTCATACAGCCGCCGCTTGACTTCTTCCTCGTCGGCGAGCGTCACGGTGAAGCCCGTCTCCTCGTTCCGACCAGTGGTCGTGCCATCGGGGTTGTGGCGGAAGGACAGTCCCATGCGCGCCTCCTTCGATTCCATGAGCGGGAACATCCCGTCACACCGCCGAACGAGTCGCCCGCGCCGCGTGTGCCCCGGCCGGGAGACTTCACCCGATCGCGTGACGCCGCACGAACCCCGATCACCGACGCCTACACGAAGACCCAGTTGCGTCCGACCTGAGCGAGTTTCACGAATCGCCCCTTCTCCGTCACCCATGGATGCGGGGTGCGCAGCCGCGTCAGATCGTCCATGGAAACGACCAAGGCGTCGAGCTGTTGCGCCACGGTGAGAACGGCCTGGGGCGAGGAGGTCGGAACGGTCACGACCAGTCCCTCCTCGATCGCCTTGTCCAGCACGGATTGCTCGTCATACTCGACGGCGTCGACCAGGTCGGTGCCGATGACGGTCACCACATGCCGGTCTCGGAAGCGGCGCCTGATCTCCGCCAGGGCCGAACCGAGCAACCGCATGCTCGGCGGACGTGGCGAGGCGGGAGTGCGCCCGGCGGTCATGATGCCGCGGCCGTCGACGACCAGAACCGGGATGTCACTGCCTCGGCTCTCTTCCCGTTCGCTCTCCGCACGGAGCGGCGGCGTCTCCGCGTGAGGTGCGGAAATCGCGGCAGTCGGTGGCACCGCCGGCTCCTTGACGCGCCGCAACAGCCGCTCCAATTCCCTGTCCAGCCCCTGTGCGATGGGGGTGCCGTCCGGCCCGAAGCAGTCCAGTTCCTCATCGAGGATGACCGTGCCCGCGTGACGGGATTTGGCATGGATTTTGAGGATGCCGCTGCGGTCATAGTGGTAATCGACGTCGAACACATTGCTCGACGGCTCGGCATTCGGCTGGGGAACCGGCAGTTCAAGTCTGGCCAGCGGAAACGTGCGTTCGTCATCCGCGGCGCGTTGCCCGTCACCCTCGACGATCTCCAGGATCACCTTCGAGGCTCCGCGGAGAGAGGGCATGGCGCTGCGGGTGCCTCGTGCAGGCAGGGTCGAATACCTGGGGATCAGCGTGGCGAAGCCGCGCCGCCCGCCCGCTTCGAAGGACAGACCGAGGTCGTGGCTCGTGGCGACCGAGACCGTCGTCTCCGGGATGAGACCGTCGATCTCGGCCGCCGTGATGGCCGCTCCTCTGGCCACCGCCGTCATCGGCTTGCACAGCCGGGGATCGACCACGTCTCTCCCCAGGGCTCGCTCGACTTCGCGCCGCACAAGCGGGATCTGCGACGTGCCGCCGATCATCAGCACGGCGTCGAGGTCGTGTGCGGTAAGGCCCACGTCCTGCAGGCACTCCTCCAGTGGGATCAGCGCGCGGCGCACCAGAGGCTGCACGGCGTCCTCGAACTCGTCCCGACGAAGCACCACCGGTTCGAATCCGCCCAGCGGCTCGAAGAGCACTTGGTCCGTCCCTGGCTGGGACAGCAGGATCTTCGTCAGTTCGACGTGCCGTCTCCAGCGGCGGGCTTCCTGCCGGGTCAGTCTGCCCGGATGGCTGTCCAGCTTGGACAGGACCAGCCTCACGAGCTCCTCGTCGAACTCCAGGCCGCCGAGGGCGGTGATGCCGCGCGACGCCATCTCGTCGAAGATGCCGTCGTAATGCTCGAGCACGGTGACGTCGATCGTGCCGCCACCCCAGTCGAAGACCAGGAACCTGCCTTCGCCGGGGAAGTCGTGGGCGTAACTGATGGCAGCGGCAGTCGGTTCGTTGATGAGCGCCTTGACCTTGATACCTGCTAGCCGGGCCGCGGCCCGCGTTCGGTAGCGCGCGGCTCCGGTGGCGTTCGCCGGTACCGTGACGACCGCTTCCTCCATCTCCCGCAGGTTGCGGCGCACTCCCGCCCTCATCTGGTCGAAGAGAGCAGCCGCCACTGCGGTGCTGCGGAACGGTTCATCGCCGAGCCACACCTCGTGCTCCTCGGGAACCGTGCCCGCGGGGGCCAGGTCGCCGTCGTCCATGGCCCGTGGCCGGGAGGCCAGCATGCGTTTCACCGCGTCCTGAGGTTCGGCTGTCTCGCACTTGGCGGACCAGCCGAAGCACAGCGTGCGCTGGATGTCCCGCAGGGAGACCACCGACGGGAACAGTTCGTCGAAGCCGGGCCGGTTCCATTCCGCGGGCAAGGCCGCGGAGTCCACCCGGATGACCTCTGTGCCGCTGCCGGTCCACCGCGCGACAACAGAATTGCTCGTCCCGAAGTCGATGCCGAAGGTCATTTCTGCTCTCTCCCCTCGGAGTCGGTGGCAGTGTCAGCGGGCATGCGTCGCATCTCACCCCGCTGAATCACGCGACCAGAGCCGCTGTCCGTGTAGGCGGGGGCCACAACCTCGTAGCGGGTACTGCCCACGTGCTCCGTCGGATTGGCCAGGTTGAAGCAGTCGGGGTCCGGCTCGGTGACGCGGGTCAGGCCGGAACGGCGCATCTCCTCCTCCACACGGAGCCTGACGGCGCTGATGTGTCCCGACGTCTGGGCCGTGCGGTCGATCAACGCCAGTTGTGCCAGGTGCTCCTCGTGCACCCGGGTGGCGTTGAGTACCGCCGTGCGCAGTGCCTCGTCCACCGCGGCCTGCACCGCCTGCTGCACCAGGGTGCCCATCTTTCCAGCAGTCGACTGTGCTCCGGCGATCGCGGCGTCGAGCTCGGCCGTGAGCCTGCGGCCGACCTCCTGAGCGGCGCTGGCGCCCGCCTTCATCGCCGCCCGGTCCACCTTCGCGGCGATCTTGTCACTGAGGACACGAAACATCGCCTCGGGGTCCGAACGGGGATCCACCAGCCGCGCGGCGTCCCTGGTCGCGACCGACCGGTCTTGGGCGCGTTCGTCGTCGGCCCTGCCTCGGCCGTGATTCGCCGGCTTCGGCTCCGAAGGGGTGGCCTCGTTGCGGGCGGCCCGCTTCTCCCCGTCGTACGGCCGGGCGCGCCGCGCACCACCCCTCACAGGCTTGGTGCGCACCCCCTCGAACTCCTGAATGCGCCGGGGCTCGGCGGCGGGTGGACGTGGCTTCTTGTTCGCGGGCATCAGTGCTCGTTCCTCAGTCTCGCGGCACAGCGGCCGATGATCTCCCGTGCCGCCTGGTCGGCGGTCCACGACTTCTCCTGCTCGCTGCTGGGCGGGGTGCGGCGCTCCAGCGGCTGTGGGCCGGGGCTCAGCAGTTCGCCTCGGACATCGGGGACCCACAAGAACTGCTCATCCAGGGGCAGTTCACAGAGCGCCTCACTCTCGCCACCGAGGCGTCGCGTCGTCTCGATGCGTCGGATGCGGTCCTTGGCACCGTTGATGTACTCGAGTTGCTCCGGGGGTACTTGCCGACGCAGATCACGCCAGCCCTGCCCCCATTCGCTGGAGCCATGTTCGACACAGAGGGCGAAGTAGGGGTTGAGGACGTCTTGCGGCTTGCTCTTGAAGCGCAGGGCCTGGAGCAGTTCGCTGAGCGTGTTCATCCGGCGCCGCTGCTCCCCGCCTACTCCCCCGCGTCGCCTGCCCCCACGCTTCAGGACGTCTTCGAGGAGGCCGACTCCCTGGTCGAGGCGATCGCGTTCGCCCGGACGCGCGTAGAGGTAGGTCAGGTAAGCCTGCACAGCCCGCGCCTCCCGGTCCGCGGAACCAGCGGCTCCCCGGGATTCCGGATTCCGCAGGACCGCGGCCTGCTGCAAGGTTGCCCGCACCACGCGGTCCGTGTCCTGCGGCTCGCAGGCCATGACCCAGTGCACGTCGTCCAGGAGACGGTACAGGCGACGGGTGCCAGCCCAAAAGTGAAAGGGCGTCCTGCCGGAGACGAGTCGCCCGTCGGGAAGGCAGTCCTCCAACAGCCCGAACAGCGAGCGATCGTGGCCAAGGCGGGTGTCCACACCTCCGCCCTCCCGGATGCGCCGGAGGGACGCCACCAGATCGGCAAGGTCGCGGGGCAGTTCCTCGTACTCGGACGACCGGACGGCGTCCAGTACGGGGACCTGACCGCTCAACAGTGCCGAGCGCAAGCTCCACTCGTCGTGGCGCCCGTCGACAGGTTCGATCGTGCCGCCAGCCGCCAGGATGCGCCGGCACTCCTCGTCCTGCCAGTCGAGTGCCTCGATGTCGGCGTCGTCGAGACGTCCGGGATCGAGGCGGGCTCGCACGTACCGGACATGTTCGGTCTGCTCCGGCCAGGTGTGCGGCGCGTCGTTCGCGCGGAGGCAGCCTTGGTCGATCAGATCGTCGACGACGGGCAGCGGGAGGCGTTCGACGAGCCGCTGCCAGGATGCGGCCGAGAGCACTGCGCGGCCCCGTGCCTCGACGGCCTCCAGGTGCAACTGCCAGGAATCGACGATGTCCGGAGCGATCTCCGGAGCGGGCACGCGACCGGAGCGAAGCGCCTCGGCACGTACCCGCTCGCCCTCCGCAAGGACGGGCAGACCTCCAGCCGCCAGGTCGAGCAGGTATCCCAGGGCGGGCAGGGCAGCCATCCGGCTCAACAACTCGATCGCTTCGGCTGCCACGGCCCGTAGCGGGTCATCCGTCGAAGCCGCCCGCAACACCAATTGGTCGACAAACGCCCGGGACTCGCCCAGTTCGTCTACCACCCGTCCAAGAACATGGGTTAGGCGCGGAGGCAGCACAAGCGACTCGGGAGGCGCGGGCTCATCCATGGCATGAACGTCGGCTGCCTCGGACGCAACACCACTCGCGAGGACCCGGCGCCGGGCGCGCAGAGGTGCGACGGCGCCGTCCTCCCGAGCCTGACGCCGTTGCTCCCTGCGTTCCATTTCCGCGCGCCGCAGATCCTCCACATGGTCCACGGCAGGCAGCTCTGTCGTCATCGAAGAGTTCCCCCCTCATTCCGTGCAGTCCCTGCTCACTCCCCATGGGCCGGGTCACGGATCCTGTCGATGGTAGAACAGGCAACCACCACCGCTGAAGTCAAGCAGGTCATCCACCAGCGGTTCCGTCCGGAACTGTCTGGGACGTGCCCGAACGGGGCGTGACGGTGGCCCGTACGCCGAGCCCGGACTTATCGCAAGAAGGTCACCCAGGTTCCGCTTCCGGTGGAGCGTCATGTTGCTCTGCTGGGCATTCTGTCGGGATCACCAGGCATGCGCCGCGAAGAACTGGCCAGAGAGACAGTCCGGTTCTTCGGGTGCTGCGCCTGGGACCGGACAACCGGGCCGCGTTCGAAGCGGACGTCGAGGAGCTGATTGCGTTCGGGCTCGTAGTCAGGGTTCGTCGGGACTCGTGCCGGTTGAGGAAGCCATCGGGTGACGCCTCAACGCTCCATGGGCTTCTGGGACGACTGCTACCCGCCCATGACAGTGAAGTCCGCAGGGGTGGCGGGGGATGTCGGCAAGAATGCTGTGAAGTCGGTGGGTTAGGGGGACGAGTGATGGGGGGAGCTTTGGTGACGCTCGCGGCTGCGGTGATCGGGGGCGGGGTATCCCTGGCTTCGGTTTTCCTTGCGCAGCGCGGCACGGAACGTGGATGGGTTCGTGAGCACGAGCGAATAGAGAGGCATCGCGAGGAGGACCGGATCCGTGAGTGGGATAGCCGGTTGCTCGACGAACGGCGTGCCGCGTACACGCGTTTGAACGCTACGGCGCGAGCCGCTCGGGACGCTCTGGCGGGATGCATGCACGGTCTTCGCCAGGTCGGCACTCTTGACGAGCCGCAACGAGCGGAACTGGAGGAACGCTGGAGTGCCTACGTCGTCCAACACGCGGAGTCTCACATGATCGTGTCCGATGCCGTGCTGCCCGTTCTGGGAGCCGCTAACGGCTCACTGCGGCAGATCTACGGCCTGGTCAAGCGTCTGGACGCGGAGCGGACGGAACGGGATGAAGGTCTCCAGGAACTGAGCCGGCGGATGGACGTCCTCTGGGGCCGGCTCACCGACCTGCGTGACGAGATGCGCCGTGACCTTGGCGTCACCGCACGCGTGGAGGCACCGAACAGGTGAGCGGGCAAGGCCGAGCCCGCTGCAGCGGTTCGGCCCTTCCGTTCCAAATTGCGAACGGCACCCGAGGTCTCATGCGGAATCGTTGAGAGCAATCAGACGTACGTGCTCCGACAACACTGCGCGGGCGCCCTCGAAGTCGGCCAGCCGCGCCGCGACCGTGGCGACGGCGAGACGTTCCGGGAGGGCGGCCGAGAACTTGAGGCCGCGGACCGCTCTGCGATCCACGTCGGGGAGGACGAGGTTGTCGCCAACGTTCTCGCGGGCCGTGCGCCAGTCGGCCGGGGTGAGGTCCTCGCGCAGGCGCAACCAGCAGTCGGTAGGGCGCTGCAAGGGGTCGGTGACCGACTGGAGGGTAGCCCCGAGGGTGGCGTTGGCGCGGTAGCCGGCCCAGGTCCACCAGCGCACGTCGCTGCCGACACGTGTGATCAGTGTGCCGCCCGGGTGCACAGTGTCGGGTGCGTCGCTCTCGCGCTGTTCGGCCAGGCACGCCTCGGCGCGCCGGGTGAGGGAGACGGGCGGGTCCTGACCGAGCAGCACCTCGCGCATGGCCCGCGTGATGGCGTAAGAGAGTCCGGCGATGCCGCCGTTCATCCACTTGGCGATGCCGCCGCCGTCGGCTGGTTCGACGAAGACTCGTTTGCGCAGCCAGTCGATGTACGTGACTTGCCAGCTGCGTCCGCCGAGCAGGAGCCGTCGGGGCCCGGGGCGTTCCTGGGTGAGCAAGCTCGGGTCGGTCCGGCCGATCTCGGTGCGCCCGGACAGGACGGTGAACTGAGGCGGCGCTGTGAAGGACGCCGTGAGTTCGATGAAGTGCCGCTTACCGAAGCGGCGTTCTGCCTCGGGTCCGACGAACAGCAGGCCGCCGTCGTTGTCGAGGTAGCCCTCATCGGTGAGGTGGCGCAGGATGGGGGCGGCGGACCGGTCGAAGGGGGCGAGTCCGTTCCACTGGCGGTCCCACAACTGGTCACCGAGCTTGTGCTGTTGCAGCGTGATGGCGAGGAGCTGCTGAGCGACGAGGTGGCGTGGCTCGGGCGGCGGGAGGACCGGTTCGACCCAGCCGCGCGACCACAGCAGCAACAGCCCGGCCGCCTGCAGCAGCGTGTCCTTGCGGGTGGTGAGGAACAGGCAGTTGCGTACGGTGCCGGAGCGCCGGCCAGTGCGGCCGATGCGCTGCAGGAACGATGCGACGGAGGCCGGTGAGTCGACCTGGATGACACGGTCCAGGTCACCGACGTCGATGCCGAGTTCCAGGGTGGAGGTGGAGACGATGACGCAGTCGCGGGCCTCGGCGAAGGCCTGCTCGGACCGGGCTCGTTCGTCGACGGAGAGGGAGGCGTGGGACAGGAAGACGGTCACCTCGCGGGCCCGGAGCGCGGCACCCAGTTGTTCGACCTGAGCCCGCGAGTCGCAGAAGACGAGCCGTTTCTCCCCCCGGTGCAGGGCCGCGATGAGCTTGGCGGCGTTGTCGAGGGAGCCCACGTAGTCGAGTTCGACCTCGCCCGCCGGGCGTGGAAGCCGTTCCTCGGTGGCCTCCCCGTCGTCACCCGCCCGGTCTGACGCGGGCAGCCGGACTCCTGGGGCCACGACCTGCCCGGTCCGGTTCTGTGTCTCGGCGCCCTGCAGCCAGTGCAGCAATTGCTTCGGGTTGCCGACGGTCGCCGACAACCCGATCCGCTGAATGGGCCGCCCGGTTACCCGTTCGAGTCGTTCCAGCACGGCCAGCAGGTGCCAGCCGCGGTCGTCACCCGCGAAGGCGTGCACCTCGTCGACGACCACCGCCCGTACGCCGCCCAGCAGCCGAGCGTGGTCGGTTTTGACGCCGATCAGCATCGCTTCGAGCGACTCGGGGGTGGTGAGGAGGATGTCGGGCGCCTCGGTACGGATGCGCTGCCGCTGCGACTCCTTGGTGTCGCCGTGCCACAGCGCCGCGCGCCGTCCCACCCACTGGGCGTAGGTGTCGACGCGGCCGACCAGGTTGTTGAGGAGCGCCTTGAGGGGGCACAGGTACAGCACCGAGGTGCCGGTCCAGCGCTGTTCGACCATCGCCGACAGCAACGGGAAGCAGGCCGCCTCCGTCTTGCCGCCGGCCGTCGGCGCCAGCAGAACGGCGTCCTCGCCGTCAATGAGCGGAGTGATCGCCGCCCGCTGGAGGGGGCGAAGGTCGGGCCAGCCCAAGGTGTTGACGATGTGGTGCAGGACGACAGGGTCGAGCCGATCGAGCACGTCGGCCCCTCCGCCCGTCGGCCCTGCCCGCTTCGGACTGTCGGCCTCCGCCATTACAGCTCCAGGTCGATGTCGTCGGCGGACGCGGAACCGCCGGTGACCGTGGCGGCCAGGTTCCGCTCCACGTCTGTGAGCTCGCTGCTCGCGACGGTCAGCTTGTAGTGTCGGCGAGGATCGAAGTCGTCGAACTGGTCCACGCGGTCGAGGACGTCCCCGACGAGCTTCTTCAGAAACAGCCGGGGCGCCACCCCGACCTTCCCGCCCAGCGCTCCGCCGACGGCCCGCGCGAGGTCCGCGACGTAGGCGTCCTCGACGACCGTCCGCACGCGCTCGGGTGCCGTGGCGGCGTCCGCGTACAGGTCCCGGATGATGAAGCCCAGACCCACGAGGGACTCCTGGGTGAAGCCGGGCAGCCGGATCTGGACGGCGCGGGGGTTGTCGAAGCGCGGGTCGGTGGTGAAGTCGGTGGCGAGCCGCTGGGCGAGCGGGGCGAGGCGCTGGACGCCCTGCTGGCCGTCGTAGAAGGCCGGTGTACCGGTAATCACCAGGTACAGGCCGGGGAAGCGGCCGGAGTACACCTCGTCGATGAGCTGCCGCAGCGCGTTGAGCGCCTTGTCGCGGGCGTCGGAGCGGACCCGTTGGAGCGTCTCCACCTCGTCGAGGACGACGAAGAGCCCGGTGTGCCCGGAGTCGCGCAGCACGGTGAGCAGACCCTGCAGAAAGCCGAGTGCCCCGAAGTGGTCGAGGTCGCCTCGCACCCCGGCGGACCTGCGGGCGGAGGCCGCGACGTGCGGCTGGCCGCCGAGCCACGCCAGCACGGCCGCGGCTGTCGCCTCGTCGCCGTCGGCGAGAGCGGCCCGGTAGCCGCGCAGGGCGGTGGCGAAGGAGGGAGCGTGCCGGGAGACCTCGGCGAGCCGCGCCACGAGCAGCTTCTCCACCTCGCCGGGCAGCTCGTCCTCGGTCGCGCCGGCCGCGAGAGCGTCCTCCTCCAGGGCGTAGAACCAGGCGTCCACGACCGGCCGCAGCGCGCTGGGCGGGAAGCTGGACGTGGTGAGCCGTTCGGTGAGCCGCCGGTAGACGGTCTCCAGCTTGTGCAGCGGGGTCTCGTTCTCCGAGATCTGAATCTCGGCCACGGCGAAGTTTCGCCGCTTGGCCCGCTCCCCCAGCCACCGGGTGAAGAACGTCTTGCCGGACCCGTACTCACCGCGCACCGCCTTGAACACGGATCCGCCGGACGCGACGGCATCCAGTTCCGCCTCGAGGGCCGCCTCGAACCGGTCGAGACCGGTGGCGAGCAGGTCGAGCCCGCTCTCGGGCACGGCCCCGCGGCGAAGGGCGTCGATAACGGTACGGCGGCGGGCCGCGCTGACCTGTGCGGGGCGTTTGGATCCGGTGGTGCTCACGGGGACCAGTGTTCCATCTCCTTATGCACCAGTGCCTCGGCGAAGGTTCATGATGCCCGGTTTGTGGTCATGTGAGTCCCAGAGCATCGCCGTACAGCCGTCATCGTTCTGCCAGGGGCGGGAGGGACACCGTGGTTCGGTGTGCCATCAAGCGACCTCGCTATGAGTTCGATTCGCAGGGAAGCTACGATCCGGCTCAACGCAGTCGGCGGGTCTCAGGAACCCATCCCTTGCGATGGGCCCCAGGTCGGGAGCATCTCGGTGCTGATCACACCGGGTGCCGAAGACCGGTCCCTGTGCTTGCACAGGGTGGCGGAGGGATACAGCGGACCGCCGGCGGCTTGCCTGACGGCGCTCAAGGTGAGGCTCGCCGACTGCATCTCACACTCAGGGACGGGGCGGTTGGGTGACGGCGGCAGACGACTTCACGGACCTCACCGCGGATCAGTTCCTCAAAGCGGTGGTCAGCGGCTCGATCTACCCGTACACCGAGCACCAAATCCGCAAGCACCGCGGCGGGTTGCGGACCTTGCACGCCCCGGTTCCACAATTGTCCCGGATCCAGCAAGAAGTTCTGGCCCGGTTGGAGACTTTTCCAGCCAGGTTCCAGCCGCACCCGGCAGCGTTCGCCTACCGGCGCGGTCGCTCGGTCGTGGACTGCGCCGCCGTCCATCTGCGAGCCCACACCGTGATCCGCTTGGACATCGCCGACTTCTTCGGAAGTATCAGGGAACGGCACGTCTACGCCGCTCTCAAAGATGCTTGGACAGGCCCGACGGAGCGCGAGTACCGGATCGGCCTAGTGCAGGACGACGACCGGCGGAAGATCGCCCTGCGCTATACCGTCCGTACCCTGGCTACGTACATCACGGCCCGACTGGTCACCGTATCGCCTCCTAGAGCGACCCAAACCTGGACGAATCGCGGCACCGGGCGTCGCAGCATGAGCCTGGAGGCCGCCGGACAGAAGTCCTCCGTTCGCTGGCCCGGCCCGGTCTACCGGCACACCCGCGAGGGGTTCTTGCCCCAGGGTGCTCCTACAAGCGGGTACCTGTCGAACATCGTCATGCGCGACGTCGACGAGGTCGTCACCTACCAGGCCGAGTCCTTGGGGCTGCGCTATACCCGCTATAGCGATGACATGTACTTTTCGAGCCGCCGACTCGTCCGTCACGACGACGTCGACCGTCTCATAGCCGGCGTGAAGAGGGCCTTGGAGCCGCTGGGTATGAGGCTCAACGCGAAGAAGACCTATGTGGCCCGTCCTGGTGCGCGCCGCAGCGTGCTGGGCATCCTCGTCGACGGTCCCGCTCCTCGTCTGACGCGCGAGTACAAGCGCCGCATCACCAAGCATGTGCGAGGGGCCGCGTCGTTCGGCATCGAGCAGCATCGCCGTCACCAGGGCTTCAAGGACCTGGCCGAGCTGGACGCCCACGTGACCGGGCTGCTGTCGTTCGCGCACATGGTCGAGCCCGGCTGGGCCGGGAAACAACTCACAGATTGGAAGCGGCTGCGCGAGATCCCTCTCGAGTACGAGGAGCCGGTGAGCGTGCAGCACGGGCCCGATCTGCCCTGGGACGAAGAGGTTGAACTCTCCCAGGCAGCCCTGGCCAAGGCTTCGATCGACGACCTCGTTCGCGGCGCCCAACGCTATCGCTCGTCCTCGGACTACCTGGAGATGCTCGAGTTCGTCGGCCGGTTCAAGCGGTACGCACCGTTCAACGCGATGGTGGTTCACATCCAAAAGCCGGGGGCACGCTACGTTCTGTCCTCCTCGGAGTGGGAATCGACGTACCGCCGGGTGCTCAAGCCCGCTGCCCAACCAATGCTGATCTTCCAGCCCCGCGGGCCCTACATGCTCGTGTACGACGTCGGGGACACCGAGGCTCTGCCTGGGGCCCGGCCTCTGCCCAAAGCGATCACCGCCCCGGTATCGGTGGCGTCTCGAGCCGATGAGAAGGAAGTCACTGAGGTCTGGCACCACACCGAGACGAACCTCGCGCCCCTGGGAATCCGGCTCAGCCTGGTCAACCACGGGACCTCCTCATGCGGGCGCACGTACCACAGCTGGTCCGGTAGTTACGTCGAGCGTCCCGGCAGCAGGCCTGGGGACCGACCGGAGACGTACCCGACGTTGTTCGAGATCGAGGTCAACCGGAACCTGCCGCTGCTGGACCGGTACGCCACGCTTGCGCACGAGCTCGGCCACCTGTTCTGCGGACATCTCGGCGCAGGCCCCGGAGGAACTTGGCCCGACCGGTACCTGCGGCCTCTCTCAGACGAGGAGGCCGTGAAGGTCCATGCCCGCAACGAGGTCGAGGCGGAGTCCATCGCCTACATGGTCCTCAAGCGTCTGGACCCGGATGTCCAGATGGGTGACTACGTCACCGAACACCTCGGCCCCGCTCAGCAGGTTCCCGAGACCGTCGCCCTCAACCTCGCGTTCAAAGCTGCCGGCCGGATCATCGAGATGGGAAAGCAGCGCATCCCCGCCGCCAAGCTCCAGATGTCCACGAAGTGATCCGGGTAAGCCACGGCGGATCCAGGTGGCCCGCCGTAAGCTCCTTCGCATGATCTACGAGCTCGGGCGGATCGCTCAGTGGGAAGGCCGCGTACGCCGGGAAACCGTCAACCCTCAGGAAGCAGCCAGGCGGGACGAGTTGGCTGACGCCGCCCGCGTCGGCAACTGGACGCGTGTCCTCTCCATCGTTACCCGCGCCGCAAAGTCCCAAGGCCTGAACCGCGGCTGGATCAACGCAGTTCGTCTTGACGGCCATCGCCAATATGCCCCACTCCATCAGGCCGCGTGGCACGGTGCCTCCATCGACACCGTGGAGGCTCTCCTCAGCTGCGGAGCATGGCGCACTCTTAGGAACCGCGATGGGAAGCGGCCACTCGACATTGCTCAGGAACGCGGCCACTACCACCTCACCCGCATTCTGGAGCCCGAGATCAAGCAACACGTCCCCGTTGAGGTCGTCGTCGGCCTTCAGCAAAACCTGCACGCCTTGATCTGCCGGTACGATCGCGGCGCACCCAGCTACCTACGCCTTCCCGAGGTCGAGGTTCTCACCGAACTGGACCCGCCCGCATACTGGATTCGAGTGACCGGGGGCATTTTCATCATCGAGCTCCGCGGGTCCGAACTGAACGCCCAAGCCGTGGGCAAGATGGACTACTCCACGCCACCGCCCTTTCGCATCACGGTCGACCGCATTCACGACCCGGAGTAGGCCGAGTCCTCAGCACCGTCTGTCTACACGCGCGGTCGGTACGCCGAAGCCATGCCTTGAGCGCTGCCGTACGGTGGCAAGGGCAGTCCCACGAGCACTCTGCGGCTGGGCCCTACTCGAGCCAGGATCCCGGTCGGGACAACGCACCGATGCTATTCGGCCATGTTCCCAGGGCTGCCCGTGCAGCAACGCGGCGGGCGGCACAATGGCTTCGCAGGCCGACACCCATTTCGCCGGGGGACTCATTGACTCGCTCTTCATGCGCGCACTTACCAGCACCCTGCTGGTTGCGGGCTCCGTAGAGCTTGTACGCGCATCGCTGGGAGCGGCTGCTCACCTCGGTGGGTCGTGCCCTCCTTTTGCGAGCGAGCCAATAAGGCAATGGAGGATCGGTGCCGACCAACTCGACTCATCAGACGTGCCACCACCCTGCGCGTGACATCACCATCGTCGCTCTCGTCTCCGGTGTGGCCTCTCTTGGTACCGCCATCACGACGATGGCGTTCAATGTCAGCCTGCTGGCGACTTTCACGACCAGCGGCGGCGCGTTCATCGCCGTCCTCAGCGCGGGGCTGAACGTGCTCAACCACGTGAAGCGCGACGTGTAGCGCCTTCACGGGCGGTCGGCTGAAAGCGGGCCGCCCCTGGCTGCGGTATTTAGCCGTATGCGGTCTGCGTCGTGCCGTCGACGTCGTGCCGCCGGCGGCTGTTGCTCGGCGACATCACGTCGGCGCGGCGCGGCCTGGTGCCCGCGAGTCCCGGCACTCCCCTGCGCCAGACGATCTTCCTCACGCGCACCAGTGGACTGCGGTTCCCGCGAACGCCCCTCTCTTGCACATCAGTTGATAGGCAAGTAAGATCTTAACAGTTCGGCAAGTCCTGTTGATTCAGGCACTCCATTGGCGTTCGCGCCTCACGCGATCTGATCGCGGCCAGTCGACTGCAGACCTTCGGCCTGCCCCATGTCACTGGGAAGCTCTCGCATCGGCGAGTCATGCCCGCATCCGGCGATGCATGCCATGAGTCAATGGAGGAAGATTGTCGACCAACCCTGCTCCGCAGGTGCCCAACCGCTCGGTGTACAGCATCACCATCGTCATCCTCGTCTCCCTTGTGGCCTCCCTTGGTGCCGCCCTTGTCACGATGGCTCTCCGTGACACCCCTCTCGGCATCCTCAGAAGCAGCGGCCTGGTCCTCATCGGCGTCTTCGGCGCCGGGATGAAGGTGCTGGACCACACCAAGCAGAACGCATGACGCGCCCGGGGGCGGCCTCCACCGGGCCGCCCCCTGCGTTTATGTCCGCGAGTCGCACCAGCATGTCCGCGTGGACCTGCTGCAGACACCTCGAAAAAGCAGCCGGAGCGGTGCCGACCTCTCACTGGGAACAGTGGGCCGTGTTCACCGCTTACGTCTGTGAGGCTTCAGCCCGGCAGCAGAGGACCGCAGGTGACGGAGACGCAGCTCGGGGCGTTTCAGAGCAGGGGCCGGAGACACCGCGAGCGCGTCGTCAGCCCGCTCCGAGAGCGAACTGCTCCCGCAGCAGCGCCTCGTGGAGACGCAGGGTTCGGCCGTCCGGCAGAGTCTCCAGTACCTGTACGCCGTCATAGTTGAGGAGCTGCCGCAGGACGGCGGCGAAGCCGTCGCCCCGGGTGACGGGCATGCCGGCACGCTGGGCGAGCGCGGTCACCGGCAGGGTGCCGCCCGCATCCAGCAGAGCGGCGAGCGCCTTGTGGACCTGCTCCTGCTGCGGCTTGCGGGCCAGGCCGCCGAGCTGCGCCTGGTACGTCTCCGAGTCGAGCAGTGCCGTCACCAGTGTCTCGGCCCGGGAGACGACGGCCGGGGTGAGCAGTGCGTCGTCTCCCCCGGCGGTCAGCGCCACGTCGAAGAGCGTGTCATGGGTCCGAGCGACTTCCGCCTGTTCCTTCTTGGCCTTCCCCGTCGGCTTCTTGGGAGCGGGAGCTGTTCCGGTCACCGGTCGAGCGGCATGCTCGTCCGGCTGTGGTGCCTTCTGGGCTTCCTCCGGAGCCCACCAGTCCGGCCGCTGGTCGCCCAGTTCCCGCCACCCCTTGGGGGGCTCCGCGCCAAACGGCAGGAAGGCGAGCACCGGAATGGTGACCTCGGCGAGGGAGGCCCCGCCGTGGTAGCCGGCCTTGAGGGCGGTGTAGCGGGAGTCGGCGTCCCACAGGGCGACGACGGACGCGCCGGGCCCTGGCCAGACCACCCGCGGTCCGGACAGGGCGATCTCGCGTTCGGCGAGCGGGCCGTCGCCGGGCAGGCGGTGGCGGGCGGACGCGGGATCGGCGGCGGTGTCGACTTTCGTGCCGTGCCGGTCGACGACGTGGCCGTGGTCGCTGGTGAGGACGACCGCCATGCCCTGATTGGCCGCCACCCGCAGCAGGTCGCGCAGGCCGGGCACGTCGTCGATCCGCCAGGCGCCGTCACCGAGCTTCTGCTCCTTGGCGAGCCGGTCGTCGATGGCGTTGAGGACGACGGCGACCTGGATCCTGTCGTCGCCGAGCGCCTCAGTGAGAGCCGGGCCGAAGGTGTCGCCCGCGGTCTCGGTGCGCAGGTCGTCCTTGTGGAACACGGCGGCCGGGGCCCCGCCCCACAACTTCAGTGCAGGGAAGAGCCGCTTCTCGTCGGTCTGGGTGCCCTTCATCAGGGAGCCCGAGAAGAGGGAGGTGCGGGATACGGCCGTCACGGTGGGCAGGGCGGCGGCCATCGCCCGCCGGTGCGGGGTGTCGCCCTCGGGCAGCGGGTCGAACTCGGCCCATGAGCGGCGCAGTTCCTCGCCGAGTTCGTTGGCGATGGCGGCGCTCATGCCGTCGAGCACGAGCAGCAGCATCCGTCGCTCCTCCCCGCGCCGCACGACCGGGCCGACCACGCGGTCGAGGAAGGTCTCGACGGTGAGCATGCTGCCGGGCTGGGTTCCGGCCTCCGTCCAGGCGGCCAGGGAACGGGCGAAGGACGCGTCGATCTGCCGGCGCCGGTCCCTGACGCGGGTGCCGAGGGTGTCGTAGGCGGCCTTGAGGACGGGGTCCGGGTCGCCGCCGGCCTCGATGTGCTCAAGGGCGAGGTCCGCCCAGCCGGTCTCGGCGACGTGCCGCTGTAGGGCGTCGGCGACGGTGGGGGCATCGGCGGGCGGGTCGGTGGCCAGCCAGCGGGCGAGGCGCCGGCCCATGCGGGCGCGTTCGATGCGGGCGGACTCCTCCGGCTCGGCGGCCAGCCGGTGGGCCTCCAGGGCGCGGACGGCGTCCGCCACCGCGGCCGTGTCACCCGCCGCCAGGGCTCGGCCGACGGCGGTGAACCGGGCATCGAGTCCACCGCGCAGGACGGGGCTCGCCGCCACGGCCCCCTCCCCGCCGAACTGGCGGGCCAGCGCGGACGCCCTGTCGAGCACGATGCCGGTGGTGCGGCGTGCCTCGCGTGCCTGCTCGGCGTCGGGGCCACCGGCGCGGTGTCCGGTCGCCAGCAGCGTGGTCACGTACTCCTCGGCGGCCCGGCCGAAGACGGTCACCAGGGCGTCGAGCTGCTCGCCGGTCGCCGGGGGCTGGTCACCGAAGTAGCGTTCGGCGCGGCCCCGCGCCCGGTACGTCCCGGGGGCTGGCTCGGCATGCTGCCACAGCGCCGCGCACACCAGGCCGAAGGCGGCGGCGTCCGCGCCGCGTTCGCCGTCGACGAGGGCGAGCAGCGCGCGGCCGGCGAGGCCCGCCTGGTCCTCCTCGCCGAGGAAGGCGGCCAGTCCGGCGCGTTCGGGGCCACGCAGGCCCAGGAACCGCTCAGGAGCCCCGGGCCGGGTCGACCAGTGCAGCAGGGCCTGGGCGTCGAGCCGATCGTCGCCGGGGCGGCGTGTGCCGCCCTCGGTGTCGTAGCGGCCCAGGCGCAGGCGGCGCTGGGCGAGTGAGGTGAGGGCGTACTGGCGGGACAGCCAGCCGCCGGGCACGGCCGACCAGCCGCCGGGCGGGGTGGCGTCGAGCAGGGCCTCGGCGGCCCAGTTGACGTCCTTGAGCCGGGGGTCTATCTGCCGGGCGCCGAACGCCTCGCGGACGACGTCCCAGCTGTCGACCGTGTCGATGCGCAGCTTGTGGACGCGGGCGAGGATCGCCGGGTCCAGTTCGTGCTGCTCGCGGTCGGTGAGGACGACCAGGACGGCGGGGCCGGGGCGGCGGCCCGCCAGGTGGTCGAGGACGAGTTCGTGGACGGCGAGCGGGGACGGCGCCACCGCGACACCGGCCGCCAGGCCCTCGCCCCAGACGGGTTCGGCGGGGCCGTCCCACTGCGGCGCCGACCGCAGCAGCACGACCCGGCGCCGTCCCTGCTCCTCCCCCGTCAGGGAGGCGGCGAGGTGCGTCTGGGAGGACAGGTACTGGGTGACGGTCGCGGTGTTCAGCCGCACCGCACCCGGAGCGGCGGTGGCGGTGTCCGTCATTCGATGACCTGCCAGGTGATCTCGATGGTCGCGTTCGGGTGGCGGGCGGCCAGTTCGGCCAGCTCCGCCTGGAGGTCGGCGGCGGCCCGGGACACGGTCGTGCTGCGGCGTCCGGACTTCCGCGCCGTACCGCCGCCACTCGCCGGGGAGGGCGTCTCCTGCGACGGGGTGTACGGGATACGCGGGTCGCTGGTCGGCGTGTCCAGTGACAGGTCACCGGCCGAGGCGGGCTGGGGTGCGATGGACGCGGGCGGCGGGGTGGCCGCGGCCTGGGTGCGCTTGATCAGGGCGACGACCTCGCGCTGGGTGCGGGCGAGAGCGTCGCGCAGGTCGGCAGTGCGCTGGTCGTCGCGGGCGACGTTGCGCAGCGAGTCGAGCAGCGCCTCGCCCTCGGGGCCGAGCCCGGCGGCGAGTTCCAGGGTGCTCCAGGGGGCGGAGGCGACGGCCTCCGCGACGGTGCGGGCCTTCTTGATGGAGGTGCCGTACCGGTCGGCGCTGGTCTCGCCCAGGTCGAAGGAGGCGAGGGCCTCCACGGTCTTCTTCGCCCCGGCCGCGCCCTTGCCGGCCTCCGCCGTGAGGGCGTCCAGCAGTTGCAGGGAGCGACGGGCGAGGGCGAGCCGCCCGGTGTCGGCGGTCTGGTCGAGGCCGAGGAAGGTGGCGTGGTTCTCCAACTGGTGCACCAGATCGGCCGCGTGATCCCGGTGGGCACGGGCGGCCTCGATGATCTGGCGGGCGAACTGGTTGACCATCCGGCCGCGCCGCAGCGCGGGCGGCTTCACCCCGAAGATCGTCTCGAAGCGCTGACGCGCGGTGTCCCAGTCGGACTCGGCGGGCAGCGGCTGGCTACGCAGCGCGTCGTGGTCCTTGATCGCGGACAGTTCCGGCGCGGGGTCGAGGACGGTGCCGCCGCGCACCCACACCCGGTCGTCCATCTCGGCGAAGGCGGCCACGACGAGCCGAGCGAGGAAGTCGGGCAGGCCGCGCGGGTCGGGCTTGTCGGTCCAGTCGGTGAGCGTGATCAAGGACAGGTCCCCGGTGACGCCCTGGGAGCGGGCGAGCTGCCGGAAGTGGTCCGCCCAGTAGCGGGACAGCTCGAAGTAC
Source organism: Streptomyces sp. NPDC086766 (assembly GCF_044746005.1). Lineage (NCBI taxonomy): Bacteria > Bacillati > Actinomycetota > Actinomycetes > Kitasatosporales > Streptomycetaceae > Streptomyces > Streptomyces sp. NPDC086766. The sequence continues at coordinate 39,567 of NZ_JBIVBI010000010.1, forward strand.
GCCTCCTTCTGCTGTCCGAGACGCAGCGGTCCGGCGATCCGCTGCATCAGCTTGCGGTCGGCGGCAGGGACCTCCACCCGCCCGTCGCGCGCCTCGGCGGCGGCGCGGACGTGGGTGAAGACCTTCTTGGTGTCGGCGGGCTTGACGGCGGTGCCGGTGGCGTCGGGGTCGAGGTCGGGGTGGGCCGGGTACTGGTGGGCGAGCAGCCTGCCCGCGACGTGCCGGATGCCGTCGTGCAGGCTCTGCCCGAAGGACAGGGTGAGGCCGTCGACGTCGGGCAGTGCGACGAGATGGTCGTCGAAGTCGGGCACGACGTCGGCGGGCTGCTTCTGGGCGAGGCCGTAGGCCTGCTTGAAGGCGCCCTTGACCTGCTTCAGCAGAGCCTCGCGCTGGGTTTCGAGTAGGCCCTTGGCGCGGCTGCGGTTGTCGGCGTTGAGGTGGCCGGCGTACTGGGTGTCGAAGCGGTGCTCGTCGGCGAGGGCCTTGTCGATGACGACGAGGCGCCGGAAGTCGGCGAAGCGCTGCGCGGACAGGTGCGCGGGCAGCCAGGCGACGGTACGCGACCGCTCGCCCTGCTGGCGCTCACGCAGCCGCTGGATGCGGTTGACGTCCTCGACCGGGCCCCACTCTCCCTCGTCGAAGGGGAGGTCTATGGCGATGCGCCAGCGGCCCTCCTCCTGCGGCATCAGGTCGTGGTCGGGCAGCTCGTCCTCGTCGGCGACGTTCCCGAAGACGATCTCGGCGGTGCGGGCGGTGCCGCGCCAGGTGAAGCTGAGCTGGTCGCTCATCTGGCCGTGTTCCACGCCCAGTTCCTCGGACAGCAGGCGGCGGGCGAGCGCGACCCGGTTACCAGGGTTGTCGTTGACCTGGGCGTTGGCGATGACGGAGTCGACGTCGACGCCTGAGAGTTCGAGGCGGACTCCGGGGTTGGCGTCGGTGCCGGTCTCCTTGATCTCGGGGAACCTGGCCGCCCACTCGGCGACCTTGTTCTTGATGATGCCGACCTCGGCGCCCGGGATGGGCGCGAGGACCGACCCGTGGTTGAGCGCGCCGAGCCGCCGGATGGTCAGCTCGGACAGCGCGGGGACGCTGGGCGCGAGCGCGGACAGCAGCAGCGTGCACACGAGCCGGTTGTCGCCGACGAACATCCGGCAGCCGTTGAGCCGCTTCGGATCGGTGAGGGACTCGGGCCGGTTGCGGTACTGCTCGACGTCGTCCTCGGTGATGTCGTACGAGCTGAGCAGGTAGGGCCGCAGTTTGGTCTTGTAGAGCTTGTCGGCGGCCTCGAAGACGACCTTCAGGCTGTCGGTGAACGGCTTGTCGCCGCCCGCCGTGATCACCGGGTAGAGGTCACCGACGGGGATGAGCTGACCGAGGCGGATCTCGTTGCGGTGGTCGGCGAGGAGCTGACCCATCAGCTTCAGACCCGTGCGGGAGCGCTGCAGCGCGGACGAGATGTGAACGAGGGTGTCCATGAACGCCGGCGAGAACGGGTACGTCAGCCGGAACGACTCCGCGTCCGCGCCGGTCGTGCCCTTCTCCGAGCCGAGCAGGGTGTCCCACACCTGCGGGCCGACCCGCTTGGTCTGCTCGAAGGCCGCGTCGACCAGCTTGGCCGCCTCGGCGTCCTTGGGCTTGAGGAGGCGGGCGTGGGCGATCTGCGGGAGGTTGCGGTCCTCCAGCGTGATCTTGTCGAACCGGCCGGAGGCCAGGTTCAGGGTGTCCTGGATGGACGACTCCGCCGCGCCGGACACCTCCTCGCCGACCAGCTCGCGCAGGTCGCGCTGGCGGGCGATGAACGACACGACGGGGATGGCACGGCGGGCGTCGCCGCCCTCCACGAAGTTCGTGATCTTGCTGGCCTCACGCGCCACGAACTTCTGGTCGTGGATGAGGGTGGCCAGCCACAGGATCAGCTCGTCCATGAACAGGATCAGGCCGTCGTAGCCGAGCGACTTGGCGTGCTCGGCGATGACGGACAGGCCGGCGTCCAGGGAGATGAAGCCGTGCTCGTCCTCGGCGGCGTTCTTGGTGAAGCCGGGGAGGAGGTTGGTGCCGGCGTCGTTGACCAGCTTCGCCCGCAGCTCGACCGGGGTGGAGGGGTTGGTGAGGTTGAGCGGGACGCCCGCCTCGTGGTTCTCCTCGGCGGCAAGCGCGGTGTCCAGGAGCTGCGGGGTCCAGGCGAAGCCCTCGCCCCACTCGTCCTCCTCACCGTCGTCCGCGCCGGTGGTGCCCAGGCCGCGGATGACAGCCTCGTCGCCCATGTTGGCGCGCATGGCGCGGATGTCGGCGAAGAGGGAGTCGGTCCGATAGACCTGCGGGGTCGGCGCCTCCGGGTGCAGCTTCTTGACGTGGTGCACGTACCCGCCGAGCACCCGCTGTTCCAGGGCCTTCGCACCGAGCATGTGGTACGGCACGAGCAGGAACTTCTTGCCGTCGGTGGTCAGCCACTCGTGCCTGGTCAGCACTGGGTCGAACTCGGTGCGGGCGCGGGCGGCCAGATTGCCGCTGAGGAGCGCGTACAACACGGCCATGAAGTGCGACTTACCGGAACCGAACGAGCCGTGGAGATACGCCGCCTTGGAGCGGTGCCCGTCCAGCGCGGACTTGATGAGGTCCAGCGCCTCGTCGAAGTTCTCCAGCAGCCGCTCGGTGACGACGTAGTCCTTGAGCGCGTGCTGGGCGCCCTCGGGTGTCGTCGCCTCCGCGAGGGACAGCACGAAGTCCGAGGTGGAGATGGACTCCTTGATGTCGATGACATCGCGGAGGAGGGGCGGCTGGGCCATCGCGGGTTCTCGCTCTCCCTGACGGTGTTAGGTGCTACTGCTCGTACTCGATGTGGTGTGGGTCCGCGGCCCGGGTCCGCTGCCGGTCACCTGTCCAGGTCGTACGGCAGGACCCGAGAACACGGATTGCCGACGGGCGGTGCGGCGCGCCAATGGACCTGGCCCGTGGCGGGGAGATCGGTCGCGTGCCGCTGGGCGGGAACGACGTGCACGGCATCGTTCGGGTCGAAGGAGGCGGACTCGTGTCGCTTGCGCTTCATCTCCCCCTCGCACTGAACGACCACTCGCACGGCCTGCGCATAGCACCCTACATCGGTACCCCGGCGGCCCTCGCCCCTGATGCCTCAGCGTCCGCTGCCGCGCGGGCACCACGACAGCCGGAACACCGACGGCTCACGACGGTGAAGCGGGACCCGGCCGGCGCCGACCGCGCGATGCCGACGAGAGCATGCCCTCTGTGCGGGCTCAGCGCAGTGCCACTTCCCACGATCCCGGATTGCCGGCTTCCTCACCATTGATCGGGCAACCATCCATCCAGGTGCCGAATCCCGAGGGGTCCTTGCCTTCCGTGGACCAGCCGGCATGCGTGAACTCCGACAGGTCCGCCACGTAACCCGACGACGTGGAGACGCGAAGCGGAAGCCGGACGGAGACAGTGTGGCCGTGTATCTCGGGCCGGGCTTCCACGTCTCCTCCGACCACGTCGTTCGTTCCGGATACGTGCACGAACCAGCGCGAGTCGAGGTACTGCATGCTCACAGCAGGTTCGTCCATGTCGTTTAGACCATCGCCCAGCCACGTCCAGTAGGTGGCGTCCGCGTCCGAACCGGGCTCGGGAGCGTCACCGGCGAGCGTGTAGCTCACGGTCACGCCTTTGCTGTCACGAACCACATGGGCTTTCTTGATCCGCAGGTACGCCGGCGGCCGCGAAGACGACTCCGTGACCGAACCCCCCGCCGCCGTGAAGAACATGTTTTTGGCCTGTCCCGTACAACGGGCGGACATCACCTGCGGGGCCGGACGGGCTGAGGTCTTGAGCGCGGCCTTCGTCGGAGCAGGCTCGACAGAGGGGCTCATGGAAGGAACAACGCGGCGATGGTCGGCCTGCGGCGCCGCATCCTCTCCGCTGGATGCCTCACCGATGGCGATGGCCCCTGCGCTCACGCAGAGGACGGCCAGCAGGGTTCCCAGGCGACGAACACGCTGCCTCGACAAGAAGGACGGGGGGATCACGGGGGCTCCAACAAGTACAGACCGACCGGGATGGGTCTGGTTCGCTGACTCAGAAAGGGGTTCCGACGAGGCGCGCAGCAGGCACCCGAGGTCTACTGGCTCTCCCTCACTCCGTCGCCGCCGAAGCGTCGACAGACCTCTGCTTCTCGTCGACGTCCACAGGGGCGGACTTGCCGGCCTGACGGACGCCACGCCGGTCGAACGGACCGAGCACACCGGCAGACCCGGCTCCAAGGGCGAGAAGCAGCGCAACCGCCCCGGTGCCCCAGCCCTTCGCGAGGACGGCGACCGGTGCCTCCGCCGCCACGGCGGTGACGACTGCCGTCATCCAAGCCTCCCGCCGGTGGGACGGCACGAACGGACGCTCCTCACCCCACGCGAACACGAGCGCGAACGCGGCAGCGGGAGCCGCAGCCGCGCATCCGACGAACCATGCCCACCGCCACTCGGCCACAGTCCACATCACGGCGGTCCACACCAGCCAGCCGACCACCACAACGGCAGAGATGGCGACCAGTACAAGGCATCCCTGCGTCGCTTCATCACGGTTGGCAGAACTAGTCATGGCTCCTCTTGTTACGAACGTGCCGCCGCTCACGAGTGCCGACCGAGCGGAGGACTTCCTTGGTGAACGCCGGTCGGCCGAGCCACTGCCTCTCAGGCCAGGCGGCTCTCGCAGCCCGGCCTACTTGCGGGCCGCGGCCTCGTACCGGTCGACCTGGTCGCGCAGGAGCTTGGTGGCCGTGTCGGCTTCCGCGTTCGTGAGGCCGCCGGTGCCGACGTTGATCAGGGTGGGCCCGTCGAGGGTGAACTGCTGGAGCAGCGTGGTGCCGTCGCTGTCGATGCGTACACCCAAGGACTGGTCGCCGAGCTTGTCCACGCTCATCGGCGAGTACTTCAGCACTGACCCCTGATACGTCTCCTGGTGGCAGGTCTCGAGTGCCTTCTCCATCGCGGTGAACGACTCGGCGGCATCGCTCGCGCTCGCGTACTGCCGCATGCCCACGGTCGCGACCGTGGCGGTCAGCCCTCCGCCCTTCTGGAAGCTGCGGGAGACCTGAATCCGGGCCTTGTGCGGCTGACGGTAGTCGCAGAACGTCTTGTCGCCCGAGCTGGAGTCGCCTACGGCCGACCAGCCGGCGGGCATCTGCGACAGCGACAGCAGAGCGGACGTGAGCTGGGCCTTGGTGAGGAGCGCTGCTTGTGGCACAGGAGAGGAGGATGCCGGGCCGGCCGCGGCGGAGCTGTTCGACGTGGCAGGCTTCGCAGCCGTGGGCGTGGCGGTGTTGCCGCAGGCGGCAAGCGCCACGGACAGGGCGACAGCGCCCAGCGCGCCGAAGTGTTTCCGGTGAAGCACGAAGATCGTCCCCCCGAGAGACGTGAAGAAGTAGTGGAGCACATGGATGCTATGTGAACTTACATGTTCATGAAAAGTGAACTACTTCGGGGGTGGGCCCGGCGGGCGGGGGGACGGGGCTTCGACCTACCGTGCGCCGCCCCCGGTGCCGGGTCCGTCATGGCGCGACCGCACGGACGAGGAGGGTCCCGATGTGCCCGGGGTAAGGCGCGTCGAGGACCCACGCGTCGGCCGAGGCGAACTCGGCCCATGGCGGTTCTCTCGACCATGACGGGAGACAGGTCAACACCCCGAGCGGCGATGCCTCGCTGAGCTAGATGGACGAGAGCGCGGCCGGTGCCGCAGCCGATCTCCAGCACGGAGCGCGGGTCACCCGACAACTCTGGGCCGGGCCCGTGACCGGCGTACTGGGTCCAGCAGAAGCCCGGCTCCGCGTCGTCCTCGAACGCGGAGGCGGCGAAGGTGTCCCACAGCTGCGAACCCCGGCCCGCACCTCCGTCGACGACGGAAGGCCGGAACCTTGGGCAGCCAGGGGGCACTCGTGGCGTCAGGACCTGGGTTCCTCCAGCCTGACGGCAGCGGTGTCCGCGCCGTGCAGTTCAGCGTGTGCTGTGGCGAAAGACTCGTGCTCTTCCACGACTTCACCGTCCACGACGTCCCCCTCCGTCACTCGGTGCGACGGCTCCGCCAGTGGCAGGCCGGCGAGGTGCTTCTTGAGCCTCTTGGCCATCGGAAGGTAGGTCGCAAAGGTGAGCCCGCCGGAGACGGCAGCCCCGACGAGAGGGATGGCCTTCGAGACGGCCTTCGCGAACGACTCCTTCGTCATCTTGACACCGATGTAGGCCGCGACCTTCTTCACTATGGGATAGACGACGCCCTGGGTGAGCGCCTTCTGAGGCAGCTTCTTGGCGACCTGCTCCGACATCATCCCCGCGACCTTCCCCACAGCGGCGTTCGCCGACTGGGTGCCGAACATCACGCCGAAGAACAGCGTGAGCACCCCCATGGTGGCGTCATCGACGTCATCGCCGTCGTCGGAAAACAGATCGGGCCAGCTGTATAGATAGGCGAGCTTCTGCGCGATGCGCAGCATGTGGCCGACGTACTGGGCCACATCGGCGGGCACCGTGGCGGGAAGGGCGAGGATGCCGGGTATCCCGGCGGCGGCCGAGAGGGCGCTGACTTTGGCGGTTTCGTAGCGGATGGAGTCGTTGGCGACCTTGTCGAGGAGCTCGACAGTGATGCCCGCCGCAGCGGGAGTCTCTTGTATCGCTCGTCGGATCTCGTCCTCGGAGCAGTGGCGAGCCAGCGCACTTCGGAGGTACGCCTCCCTGTGGATACGCACACCCGGAAGCTTCGCCGCCGCCAGCAGTACCGCGAAGAAACGCGACTCGGGGTTCTCGACCTCTTTACCCTGCTTCATGGCAGGAACTTACAGTAGCTGCGGGCTGCAAGGACCCTTATGTATTGACTCCGTTGCGACCTCGTCATGTGGGTGATGGCTGCGTGAGGGCTGGCTCCACCACGATGCCGATCGCCACCTGGGAGGGCGACCGCCGTCGCGAACCGAGCACCTGTGGGCGGACGAGACTCCTGTGGCAGCCTACGCCGGCGCGGGCAACCGGCGAGCAAGGCGCCGGGGCTGCTGAAGGTGTGCCGTGGAGGCGGGATGCGCAGGGCCCTCGGCACGCACACGCCCACCGGAAGGCCCTGCGATCAGCACCACGTCTGTCAGCGTGCCGCGAACTCCACGAAGGCGGCCCACGCCGTGGGTTCTACGGCGAGTGAGGCGCGGGTCGTGTCCTTCGAGTCGCGGACGTGGACCGTGGCGGGGCGGACGGCGACCTCGACGCATTCGCCACCCGAACCCGTGCTGTAACTGCTCTTGAACCAGACCGACTCAGGTATCGGCTTTATGAGCTGTTGGGCTTTCATCTCTCTCCAAGCAACTTCTCGACGACGGCCAGCGACTCGCGCGGAGTGAGCGCCTGGGCCCGAAGGATGCCGTACTGCTCCTCGATCTCCCGTACTAGCCTCCGCTCCGTGTAGAGACGACTGTCCTTGTACGCCTCCACGTAGGCGATGCTCTGCCTTTCATGCGTCTCGATCAAGGTGAAGGGACCTTCGAGCCCAGCATGCTCGTCCCGCTCGATCGGCATCACCTGGATTTCCACGTTGCGCCGGTGCCCAAACAGCAGAATTTGCTCCAACTGACCCTGCATCACAGCCCGCCCACCGAGTGGTCGTCGCAGGACGAACTCCTCGATGACAAAGCTGATAGTGGGCATCAAAACTTGAAAGAAGACCTCCTGGCGTGCCAGGCGAGCCACGACCCGCTGGTTGATGGTCTCCTCGTCCAGCAGCGGACGCCACATGGAGAACACCGCTCGCGCGTAATCTTCCGTCTGCAACAGCCCTGGTACTGCCTTCGTCGCGTATACATGCAGGGCTGCAGCCTTGGCCTCCAACCTGGCCGCTTCTCGGAAGAACACCGGATACTGAGCCCGAGCCACCTCCTCCTTGCTCGCGCTCAACACCCCACCCGCTTGCAACACTTCATCCACCTGGTCGATGAACTTCGGCGGCGGAATACGTCTCGCCTGCTCGAACGACGCGATTGTCGATGCCGAGTACCCGGTCAGCGACCCGAGCCTCGCGCGGTCCAGGCCCGCCCGCTCCCGGAACAGCTTCAACTGCCGTCCGAACACGGACAGCATGCCCCTCCCGACCTCGTACTCCGGCTGCTGAACCTCATCGCCCACGCCGCAGCTCCTCTCGTACAACCGCCCAGTCAGCCAACTTCGGGGCCCAGGAACCGGTCACGCCCAACACCACTACAAGCGCACCGACCGCGTGTACAGCCCGTACCCGTCAGCGCATCACTCCTGATCAACGCTACGCAGAGTCCGACACCGTTGACCGTATGAAGTCAGCAACTCCCCCGAACGGGGCACATGCCGCATCACCCCGCACCGGAACGCGAGGTCACCATGCGCTTCACCTCAACGCCGCGCGGCGCCCGCCTCGCCCGCCGACTCGTCTCGCGCCACCTGAACGACTGGGGCCACCCGTACACGACCCTGGTCAACGAGACGCTCACCCTCATCACGGCGGAACTCACCGCCAACGCCGTACGCCACGGCCACGTCCCCGGCAGGGACTTCCATGTCCAACTCACCCTGGCCAAGGGCACCTTCCGCATCGAGGTGACCGACACCCGTGCCGAGAAGCGGCCCCCCGGCGACCGACTCACTTTCCGAATCCGGCCGGGGCATGCTTCTGGTCGCCACCCTGGCGGACGACTGGGGCGTCAGCCCTCGCCGGGCCGCCCCGGGCAAGACCGTGTGGCGGAGCTGCACGTGCGGAGAAAGGGCCACCCGCGCACGCACCGGGTGACCCCTGATCTGACCGACGTCGATCTACTCCTGACTACTGCTTCACTGCTGCGCGACGACCTCGGGTCGCGGCCGGAGGACGCCAGCCACGGAGGTCGTCGTCAGTGAGTCCATGCTCGCCCTGCTTCTGCTGGCGGTAACCGGCGAAGAAGTCCGCCGGGGAGCCGCTGTAGAGCATGTCGAACTCGTTGTGCCACTGGGACAGCCACGGCTGGAGTTCCAGCAGCCCGGCGAGGAACGGCGTGATCTCCTCTGTGGACAGCGCGGTGTTGGTGAAGTACGTCGCCAACGCCTGCGCCTGCTCCTTGTGGTCCCAGCCGGCCCACCCGTACAGCTCGGGAGTGGCGGCGTTGGTCTGCCCATAGGAGATGAACCTCTCCTTGGGCACGTCGAGCTTGCCGCGTGCCTTCCAGTAGGAGGGGCGGAGGAAGTCGGCCGAGGTGTACTTCGGCGGCACGGGGATGGACTCCCGGACCTTCCGCTTGGCCTGCTCGTCGGGCGCGGCGTCCTCCTTGCGCTGAAGGTCCCACACCTCTTCCCAGTCGACGCGCTTCTTCAGACCGGAAGGCTTGTAGCGCAGGGCGGAGAGGAACGGCACGTGCTCGTCGGTGATCAGCTCGGCGACGACCTTCGCAAATTCCTTACGGGGCGCATAGAGCTTGGCAACGGAGACAAAGTCTTCGTCGCGCGAGAGCGCGTCGGTGAGGCGGGCCAGGGTGAGGACGGTGGGCTGGCCGTTCTCGTCGAGCCAGAGGTCGCGGTTCTCCATGCGCTCCAGCAGCCAGGAGCGGAGTGCCTTCTCCTGGATTGCGTCCCAGCCCTCAGTGGCCCAACGGCGCTTGTACTCGGGGCGCTCGACCATGCTGATGGCGCGGTTCGACTCAATGACGTCGATGCGCTTCTGAACGATCTCACGATAGGGAGCGGGCCAATGGGCGGGGATTTCGGTTACGGGCGTGAAATTGTGATTATGATGCTTGAACCATGAGGTACTGACTTCACCCTTTTCAACCTTGCGCGCCAACACGATAGAGAACGCTCGCTCAGCAGGAGAGATTTCGGGAATATTCTCGCAGCCCGAGACAGTGAAATCCCCTTCGAGAAGGCGGTAAAGAGAATAAACTTGCCAGTCAAGTTCCTCCTGGAGAGCGATCATGCGTCCACGAATGGACTCCCACTTTTCCCGCCCGCCGCGAAGAGCGGCCACAGTCGGAACGCTTGAGGAAACGATAGCCTGAGGCGCAGTTTCCGCTAGCTCCTTCGCTAGCCTATCAATCGCAGGCCCCAACTCAATGGGAAATTCACCAGGAAGGGGAAAATCTGCAACGTTCGTACCATTGTATTGACTGCGATGCTCCCACGGTTCATCAGCACCCGCCTGCTCCGCCCCCGGACGACCTTTGTTATGACAGGCCAACTTGAGCCAAATTCCCGCTACCGAACTGTTCAGCAGCCCAAGGAGTTGCAAATGACACTCCTCAGTTGCCCCCTTGTCAAGCTTAATCACCGGAGCGGTCTGCTTAAATACGCCACCGCCCCGGTAAAGCGAGAAGTGGTTGTGCGTCGCCACTTCCGCAAAAGTGATCGAAAGGGGAGTCTGATAACGATCAGCCACCCATCGATACCAAGCCCACCAAGGCTTTCCTTGACTCTCCTGCGTCCGACCATCGAAATCCGTGGTAGACCTGAGGTGGCTGCGAGCGATCCACAGTAGCCGACCCCAGGCGCTATTAATATCGAAGGATAGCGGATTGAGGTCGTCACCATATGGCGCGATGGCGCTCTCGACGCAGTGCACGCCCCAGTCGCGAACTACTTCGCCCACGATTAGCGGTTTCGCAACACTTTCAGGGACACCCTGCCGTGAAAGCGCATCAGGAGAACTTATAAAGGCATCGTCCTGTCCGGGAAAACTGGCGAAGCCGATATCTCGCCCAAGCATGGACTGTAGTTTTTTAATCCCACCCCTTTCGATCGATTCGTTGATCTCTAGACCGCCATCAGCAAGAATCCAAGGCTGCTTACTGAAGTACCGAGTGCGCTCCAAGTCATCCACAGAGACCCATTGACTCACCGAACCGGGCTTGTCGATCTGCTCCACAATTGCCTGCCAGACCACCCCCTCCTCGGCGTTATCTGGTGCGGATGGCTCACTCTGCACACTGCGAACAGTCCGGATGAACGGCGATCGTCCCTGGCCACCCCTCTGCCTGCCCACCAGAATGACCGTCGGTGTTCCATGCCCCGGGATGTAAGCACCCGATGTGTCGATGACCTCAGTCAACTCCACCGCGTGCCCGAAGTACCCCTCGATTAGCTTCGTTCCGAACTCCCGCTTCATGAACGAGTTGGCAGTGATCTGCCCAACCAAGCCGTATTCGTGCCCATCAGAGTCTCCGCGCTTGGCCAGCTCGAAGAATCGCTGGGCGAACGGCACCGACAGCGCATACTTACCCGCGCACGCCGAGTACAGCTCCCGGTAGAGAGAATTGAGGGTCTTATCTTTTACCGTGATGTACGGCGGGTTCCCCACTACCACGTGATACCGCCCGGGCCTCAGGATGTCCGGGTACTCGTGTACGTCTTCCGTGGCGTAGTTGAACTCAGCCAACTCATCCACGAAGCCTTGCGCAACCCCACCAAACAGATTGCCCTGCTGGGAACGGCGGGACTTGATCAGCGAATCCCCCACCGCCAAATGCACCGGCCAGTCATACTTCGCTGCCTCATCCAGCGTCCGTACCCCACCCGCTGCCATCGCCGCAACCAGCAACCGGAACCGAGCAATAGCTACCGCAAACGGATTGACGTCGACACCATGCACCGAATTCAGCGCGGCCGATACTCGCTCATGCACATCCTTGCCCGGCTGTCCTTCCGCCCACAGCCGAACCAGCCGCCGAAACGCCCCCAGCACAAAGTGCCCAGACCCGCACGTAGGGTCGATCATCTTAAGTTCCTCGTACCCGAACTCCCGCACCGCCGGGTTCATCGTCCGGTCGAGGATGAACTCCTCCACGAACTCCGGCGTCTGGAGCAGCGCGTACGTCTTCCGCGCGGCCTCGCTCAGGTCCTGGTACAGGTCGCCCAGGAACCGCGTGTCCCAGCCCTCGGTGCCATCCTCGTTCAGCGGGTCGGTGAAGTCGTGGACGAGGACGCCCGCCTCGTCCCGCTGACGCCAGAACTCGACCAGCTCGCGCGCACCGTCGTGCGAGAGCGGGATCTGGTACAGCGGGTTGTGCCGCTTGCCGAAGAGGAGCCGACCCGCCTGGCCCTGGCCCAGCTCGTCGAACGCCTTCTCCAGCCACCCCCGGTACGTCGGGTTGTCGTCCGACTCCACGTACGCGTCGTACCGCGACTCCGCCAGCTCGCGCCGGTCACCGTCCGGCCCCGTCAGGTACGGCTCGGGGATGAGCCGGTTGTCCTCGCAGAACCGCACGAAGACCGTGCCCAGCACCCACGCCACCGCGACCTGCGTGACCCGCTCGTCCAGCCACGAGTTCCAGGTCGCCGCCGTCCGTCCGAGCTTGCGCGCCTGGTCGTACTCGGCCCGCAGTCGCGCGCCGACCTCACCGAGCGCCTTCACCTGCTTGCCCAGGTCGGCCTCGACCGCCTTGACCTGCTGCTTCAGGTCGTCCAACAGAGCCTTGCGGTCGATCACTTCGCGTCTCCCTCGACACCACTCGCCACAACCTGACCGGACCCACGGTGGGCGTTGCCCACCCACGTGTCCGGAAGCTGGATCCACTCCCCCAGGCCGGCCTGGTACGGCACGGCCACCTGCCCGAGCCGGGGCTCGCGCGACGAGTCGCTCTGCGGGACCAGGAGCCACAGCCCCCGCCCGCCCCGCCGGGCCGCCGACGCCAGCCGGTGCAGGACGCCCATCGCGTCGTACCGGGCGAACACCCCGGCCTCCGTCAGCAGGACCGGACCCGCACCGCCGCCACCGTTGCCCAGCAGCTCCACGATCCGGGGCTCGACGGAGCCCCACGCCGTCCGCGCGTACTCAGCGAACCGCACCGCGCCCTTCGACCCCGGCTCGGCGGCGTCCGCCTTGAGCAGGGTCTCCCAGGTCGGCTTGATCCCCGGCGTGACCTGCCCGTGTAGGGCCTCCAGAAACAGCTCGGTCACCGACAGGGCCTGCGCGCCCAGCCGTTCGGCGCCCAGTTCCCGCACCGCGTCCCGCACGAGCTGCTGCCGCACGGTCAGCACCCGGTACCCGTCCCGGCGGGCCGAGGCGAGCAGCCGTTCCTCCGCGCGTACCGCGCCCGCGAGCTGCGGGTCGTCCGCGTACCGCGTCACCGCGCCCGTACGCGTCGACTGCCGCCACGCGCCCGTCGTGAGGTAGCTGGAGGCGTCCTCCACCCGCGTCGGCAGGTAGCGCAGCGTGCCCGTGTCCTCGCGCATGCTCAGCGACAGCTCGAAGCCCGCGTCGCGCAGTGCCTTGGTGAGTGGGCCGCCGGTGGGCAGTTCGTGGGTCGTGCCGCCGCGCCCGTCCGGGACGACCAGCTCGGGGAAGCGGGCGCGGACCCGCTCGTGCACGTCCTCGCCGGTCAGGCCGGGCTGCCGGCCCTCCGGAACGCCCGGGATCCAGCGGACGAGCCCGGCCTGCGTGAGGCGCAGCGCCCTGATGAGCGGCAGGTCGCGCGGGTAGATCTCCAGGCGCGGGGTGGCGGCGGCGTTGACGGACGCGGCGGCGGCCAGTTCCACCATGCGCCGCTCGTCCCAATCGACGGCTCCGGGCGGGACCGTCAGCGCGCCGAGTTCGGCCAGGACGGTCGCGGCCGTCGGTAGGGTGTCCAGCTCGGCCAGCCGACCGGCCGTCTTGCCGAGGCGGGTCGCGTAGTCGAGCAGGCCGGGCGCGGTCGGAGTGTCCGGGGCGTCGTTCTCGCGGACGTCGAGGGCGAGGAGGCCGGCGCCCAGGGACTCGTCGGTCGCCTTGCGGTTCGGCTGGTGCTGGAACTCGGCCTCCTGCGGCACCAGCTGCTCGGCCTCGACGACGGCCCGCACCGCCGCCAGGGCCATCGCGCGCCGCTGCTCACGTCCGGCGAGGTGCGTGCCGCGGCGGACGGCGAGGGCGTCGGCGATCTCCACGGCGGAGGCGACGCGCCCCATGCCCTCCAACAGGTCGATGATCTCGTCCCGCAGTGCCTGGACGGCGGGCTCCGCCTTCCAGCGCTTGCGCTCCTCCTTGAGCATCTGCGGGATGCGTCCGTGGCTGAGGCCGAGCGCGTCCGCGACGTCCTTCTGCTTCGGCCAGACGCCGATGCCGGGCAGGACGCCGTGCTCGTCGGGCAGGCGCAGCAGCAGCCGCACCATCTCCGCCTTGCTGCGGTTGGAGCCGTTGTTGTTGACGGCCGGTACGAAGAGGGTGGCGAGGGTGTCGAGGCTGACGGAGCGCAGGGTGCGGGCGGACAGCGCCCCCGCCGACTCGCCCGTCGCGAGCCGGCCGACGAGGGCCGACTCGGCGGCGGTGAGCTGCTCCAGCTCCTCCTTCGCCTCCGCCCGTCCCTTCGGTGTGAGCGGCGAGACGGGGACCTCGCTCAGCCGTACACCCCACTCGCGCTGCCGCTGCTGGACCTCGTTGCGGGTCTTGGCGCCGAGGCCGGGGGCGTTGACGAGCTTGCGGCGGCTGTAGTCGAGGAGTTCGCCGACCGTCGTGATGCCCAGACCGTAGAGGAAGGACTGGGCGGCGGGCGTGAGGCCGGAGACGGTCAGCGGGGTGTCGCGGGTGACCTCGGCGGCGAGCCGGTCGCGCTGCTGCTCGGCGGTCTCCGGCTCGGCCTCCGCGATCCCCGCGGCGGTGCCCTCGGCGGGCGCGGTTCCCTCGGCGGGGGGCGCGGGGCGGGTGCGGTGGCTGGAGGGGACGGTCTGCGAGGCGTCGAGGAAGACCTTGCGCCAGGCGTCCCGCATCGGTTTCAGCTCGGGGAACCGCTTGCCCGCGTCGCGGTGCAGGGCCTTCTGGAAGAAGGCGACGAGCCCATCGCGCACGGCCGGGTCGAAGGCCTCGGCCGCGATGGTCGGGTACGGCCACTCCTTCTGGTCGGTCATGCGCGGCAGGACGCTGCCGTCGCCCCACTTCGGCAGCTCGCCGGAGGCCATCTGGTGCAGGGTGACGGCGACGGCGTACCGCTCGGCGTGCGAGTCGTAGGAGCCGCGCGTGATGACGTCGACGAAGGGGTCGAGGTAGCCGTCGGTGCCCGCGTCGGTGTTCTTCGCCGGGTAGCCGGCCAGCGAGAAGTCGATGAGGACGAGCTCGCGGGTGCGGTTGGGGCGGATGCGGACGGCGATGTTGTCGGGCTTGATGTCGCGGTGCCAGACGCCCTCGCCCTCGAGGAAGTCGACGGCGCCGAAGAGGTAGTCGCCGTACGCCTCCAGCTGGTCGACCTGGAGGCGGCCGTTCTCGCGGAGCTGGCGGGCGACGGTCTCCTCGCGGCGGCGCGGGCGGGCCGTGCCCTCGGCGCCCTGGCCGGCGTCGTCGCGCTCGTCGCCGACGTACTCCAGCGCCAGGACGGTGCGGCCGCCGATGTGCAGCGGCTCGGGCTCGACGAGGCGGATGACGCGGGAGTCGGGGCGCAGGCGGCCCATGACCTCGGCCTCGCGGATGAGGATCTCGCCCCGACTGTCGGACAGGGCGACCTTCAGCACGGCGAGCGGGCGCGTCCTGCGGGCCTCCGCCTCCAGGTCGCGGACGAGGAAGGCGCGGCTGGTGGAGCCGGTGCCGAGGCGGCGGCGGATTTCCCACCGGCCGGCGAGCACGTCGCCGGCGACGGCCTCCAGCGGGTCCTTGTCGGCGGTAGCCCCGGTCTCCCCCTCGGCCTGCGCGTCAAGAGCCGCGGCGGGGGCCGTGAGCGAGTCCTCGACGACCTCCAGCAGCTCCAGGAACTCGTCGACGCTGGAGAGTCGCTGACCGGGCCGGTAGGCGGTGGCGGCCTGCACCAGCTCGTCCACGTCCTCGGACAGGCCGTCGACCAGGGAGCTGGGCCGCAGGCCCTCGCCCGCCTCCAGGCGGGCCAGCAGCTCGGCCTGGCTGGCGGCCGGGGCCTTGCCGGTGACCAGCAGATAGGTGAGGACGCCGAGGCCGTAGACGTCGAGGTACACGGGGTCGGGGTTGAGGGCGGTGAGTTCCGGCGCGAGGTAGGCGTCGGCGTCGTCGCTCAGGTGCATGGCGGACAGGGCGGTCGGCGCGAACCGGGTCATGCCCTGCCCCTGGGAGGAGTCGCCGCTGCGCTGGGTGGCGATCTGCCAGTCGGAGATCTGCAGCTGCGGGGTGAGCCAGGCGGCCTCCTCCCCGACGGCCTGCCCCTTCCGGCCGCGCGGCCGGGGGACGACGTGGACGGAGCGGGCGGCGAGCGCGCGGTGGTGGATGCGGCTGGCGTGCGCCGAGCGCATCGTCTCGGCGAGCTGGCGCACCAGTGCCATCCGGCCGAGGATGTCCAGCTTCTCGCCGTACTGGACCAGGTACTCGTCCAGCTTCAGGGTGTCCGGGTGGTAGTCGAAGATCAGCGCGGGGCCGGCGGCGTGCCCGGAGGGGAAGTACTGCTTGAGCTGGACGACGCCCGGGTGCTTGAACCGGCCCAGCACCGCGGCCTCGCGCCGGGCGGCGTTCTCGACGGACTGCCGCAGGGAGGCGTCGGAGCCGCGCTCGCTGAGGTAGATCCGCACGCGTGCGGCCTCGGGCAGGTCACTGTGGCGGGCGAGGTAGTCCGCCCAGGTGGGCCCGGAGTCCAAGGACTTCCGCTCCAGCTCGTACGGGCCGACCTTGTACTGCGCGTCGCTCTTACGGATGCCGATGCCCTTCAGGGCCGCCGCGACTTCGCGCGAGCTGATCGCGGTGACGCGGCGCCGCTCGTCGGCCGGAGGCTGCTTGAGCATGTCGATCAGCTCGTCGACGGTGTACACGCCGTTCTGGTCGTAGGCGGGCAGCCGGACGCGGAGGCTGTTGTCGGTGAAGCAGACGGCCTCGGCGACCCAGACCCGCTTGGCGCCGGTCTGGGCGAGCAGGCCGGCCAGTTCCTTGGCCTTGCGGTTGACCAGGTGCAGCGGGTTGCCGTGCGTGCGGCGGTAGCCACCAGGCGTGGTCTGTACCCAGGTCCCGTTCTCGGAGGCGACCGAGCCGTGCCAGTCCTTCAACTCGATCATGCACAGGCCGCCGGGGGCGACGACCAGCAGGTCGACCTCGCGGACGTGACCTGTGTTGGCGGTGAAGGTGAAGTTCGACCAGGCCCGCCAGGGGTCGCCGTCCGGCAGCTTCTCCCGGATCGCCTCCAGGCCGCGGCGTTCGTGTTCGAACTCGGACTCGGTGACCGTGACCCACCGGCCTTCCCGCATGCCTGTCCCCACTCATTCGTTCCCTCGAGGCCCGTCGTTCCCCAGATCCGGACCTGCCAGAGATCCTAATGGTTGCCTGCTACATGGGAAGACTTCGTGAAGGAGCGGACTGTAGGACATACCTCTGCACGACCGGACTCAGAACTCCACACCATGGGGACATATCGCCATGAAGCGGCATGTTGCCCTAGAAGGCAGCCGACTTAGCACGGCCGGCCAGTCGACCGTCATGTGGCGCTGTACGCGAGCTCGGCCAGGGCGAGCGCCTGCCTCAGCGTTTCTTCGTCGCGGATCTGAATGCTCACTCTGTACTGATGGTGGCCTGTGGTGAGTGCGTAGGCGTCCGATGCCAGCTCTGCGATCTCGTCGCCGTGCTTCAGACGAAAGTTGATCAAGCCTGTCGACGGGAAGACGTAGGCGAAACCGCCGTACTGGCTGCCCTTGCGGCGGAGTCGGAGATAGCCGGTGTAGTCGAGCGGATCACCCTCCTGCGACGTCTGGCGCTTGATGCCGTGAACTCCGACGCTCTCCCAGGAGCCGGCTACCGCCATGAAGTCGATGAACTGCTGAGCGGCGGGGTTGAAGGCGAGCTGCGCCTTCACGGCATCCTGCCCCTCCGCCGCGACTCCCGGCACCTCGCCCTCGATGAGCCCCCCGAAGTCCACCTCGCCATCGTTGTCGGGATCAGCAGCCACCTCGGGCGTCTGCCGAGGCGCGTCGACCGTAGCGGACTGCTGGTGGACGAGCTTGTGAACCAGCTCGGATGCGTCCAGCTCCTCCGGTGTGCCTTCGAAGCAGAAATAGGTGAGCTTCATGGGTCCCCCCTCATGTGTCGCGTGGACTCTCTGTCGGCAATCGGATGCCGGTGCACTCGGAGTGGCTCAGACTCCGCAGAAGGTCGGCGCCCAGGTCAACTGGATGCCCACCTCCTGAGCCAATGAGGTCCACCTGTCATCCGCCGGTGCCTTCTCCAGTACGAGGACTGGCCGTATGGACCGCCCCGAGACAGCGAGGCGAAGCTGATGCGCGTAGTCGAGCACCTGACCGATGCCCAAGCGGATCTGCTGATCCTGACTCGTACCGGTCAGGCTCTTCACCTCGCTGATGAAAATGTCGTTCCCGATCGCCCAGCCTGCGTCGAACCTCGGGCTGTTGCGCGCGAAAGAGTGCACCTCGACACCTCTACGGGCCAGGTGCCGAATGAGCGCTTCGACGGTGGACTCATGGGCCGCGGTTCCCTCGTCCAGTGAACTGAGGTCCACGGTGAGCTCGGTCGGCTGGTGCCGACCGCTCTTGCGAATCTGAAGGGGAGCGCCGAGTACAAGCGCCGAGTACACCGTACGCAGCGTGCGCAGGAACCACCACGGGGCCGCCGCCCCGCGGCGGGCGCCGCAGCTTCAAGCACGGTGCGGAGAAGCCGTGAATGAGATCGCCGAAGCCTCGTCCATCCACCACATGCACGTGACGACCCTGTCCACGCTCACGCTCGGCCGCGACCAACGTGCCGCTGTAGTTCCGCCGGGTGTCGGAGACCTGCTTGCCTGCGAGATCGCCGTGGACGACCAGGCTGATCCCGCTGGAGAAGTCGGTTCTTGTCGTTGCACCGCGCTGCTTGGACCTGCGGGCACACTCCGTGCGAACCATCCACTCGCCGTCTACGACGATCTTGCCGGTGAAACACACAGTTTGTGCCTTCAGGCTGTGAACCCATCCGTCACATGTCCGACCTGTCACCCGCACCTCCATCAACGCGCCAGTCCAGTCTGACGGTTGAAGGGCGGCTCGGGCATGGGATCAGGCGGATTAACAGGTACCTGGCACCTATCAGCCAGTGACGGGCGCTGAGAAGATTCAGCAACGCCCTATTCGGTGGTCCGCTTCCGGGATACGAGGTGCCTTGACGTTGCCGCTGTCTGCGGGCCCCCGCTCACCAAGTCATGGCCCCCGAGGCCGTTCCGAAGCTGGGAGTTCGCAGGCTTCTGGTACGCCCACGACCCGGTGCTCGTCCTGGACAGCGCCATCGACCGGCTGATGAACGAACTCGGTGCGATTAAGGCAGCGATACAACGCTTGGGTGGTGTCTAAACCTAGCGCGGCCACTGATCGCCTCGTGCTCACGCCAACCCGCTCCTCGGAGCACGAAGCGCCGCAGACCACAGTGACCGACACTCACAGCTCAGCCGTCATCAGCCGCGGACCGGTTCAGAACCGGCCGGCCGTCATGCGACCACCGATTCCCTCGCCACGCCGCCCACCAGCTTCCGCAGCTTCTCCCGCGTCTCCCGGTCCGTCGAGTACACGATCGTGCCGACCATGCCCCGAGTCAGCAGCACCTTGTAGGTGTTCCGGATGAGGCGGTCGACGTCGTCGTCGGAGGTCGACTTCCTGAAGACCGGGTCCTTGGACTGCGTGCGGTCCGTGATCCAGCGGTCGCCGCGCCAGACCAGGTCGGGGCCGATGATCACGCCGGACCAGTCGTACTCGAAGCCCTGGGCGGTGTAGACGCAGCCGACCTGGCCGAAGCCTGCCGGGTCCGTGGCCCACAGGGCGGACGGCGGGGCGCCGGAGACGGAGCGTTCGCCGCGGAGGTTCCAGGGGCGGGCCCAGTCGCCTATGACCACGTCGGCCGGAAGCGGATCACCGGGCTTGGGCTCCGGGGACCAAAGCCAGCAGTAGCCGGCGGACATACGGGCGCCGTAGCCATGGGCCCTGCGGGCCTCAAGAAACGCCTCCATCTCCTCCGGGCTGTCGGCGACCAGAAGCTGCATACGGTCGTCGGGCTCCCAGACCACCGGCCCCCCGGGCTGCAGGCCGAGCAGGCGCACGACCCAGCGCAGGTACGCGTCGCTGCCGCCGCAGCGGAACTGGCTCTCCAGCGCCACCACGTGACAGTCGAGGCCCTGAGCCGCCGCAGCCGCCTTGATGTCCTCCACCGTGCCCATCTCGCCGGGGCGCACCACCTGGTGCTCGTCGAGGAGGAAGACGGGCACGCGGGCGACGTCGATGAGTTCGTCGATCTGCCGCTTGCCCGTGCGCTGGGCCGCCGGGGTATAGCGGTTGGCGGAGGTCTCGCGGATGCGGTGGGCCTCGTCGCAGATCAGGACGTCGAGGGAGTTCTGCTCGGCGGTCATGAAGCTGTTGAAGTACTTGAAGAGGTCCTGCACCTCGCGCTTGCGGGTGCCGGCGACCTTCCGCATCGTCTTGGTGAACGACTGGGAGCCGGTGGCGTGCAGCGCCGGTATCCCCTGCCGGTACAGCTCCCCGAGCAGGGAGAGCGCGATGACGCTCTTGCCGGTGCCGGGGCCGCCGGTGACGACGACGACCTCCTTGTGGTTGGACCGCTTGGCCTTGCGCACCGCGTTGAGAACCATGCGGTACGCGACCTGCTGCTCGTCCAGGAGCACGAACTGCTCCCGCTCGCGCACCTCCTGGGCCGCGACGGACATCAACTGCTTCGACGGGACCGTCCGGCCCGCCTGCAGTTCGTCGGCGGCACGGGCGCCGGGCACCTTGTCGCTGAGCCTGGCCCGGAGGTGGTCGATGAACTCGCCGCGCCGCTCGCCCGTGAACATCTGCCCGCGGTTGTCCAGTTCGATCGCTCGTAGACCGCCCACGCCGAACTCCGTGGCGTTGTGCAGGTACGCCACACCGCTGACCCGGTCCGGGTGCTCGGCCACCGCGCCGTTGAAGTTGACGAGGTACTCGCAGTAGCGGCGCACCTGTTCGATGGGATTGAGGACCGGGTGCGCGTAGGCGTCGATCCGGCACAGCGCCGGGTCGTCCTCGTCCGGCTCGGCCTGACTCCACTGCTTCAGCTCCACGACGACGTACGAAGGCTCGCCCGTAGCGGGATGCACTCCGGCGAGGACGGCGTCGGCGCGCTTGCTGTTCAGCGGGAGCGCGTACTCCAGCATGACCTCGACCTCGCCGAGGCCCGCGTCGTTGAGCGCTGCGGCCAGTGCGGGGATGCTCCGCTGCCATGAGCGGGCTTCGGCGGCATTGGGCCTGTGGCCGTGCATATGGACGAACTGCTCGGTGAGGTGGAGGTAGAGCGACGTGTCGAGTGCCCTCGCGGCGATCGTTTTCGCGGATTCGCGGAACAGCAAGGACTCCCCCAGGCAGCACGAAGTGACTCGTGCGGGTGGGGGCATGTCCTTCGAGACTCCACCGAGGTGGAGCGGAAGCCCGTCGGGCCGCAGTGACGACGGGTCAGAGACTACCTGGCGGAACCGACAAGGACCCCAGGGGCTGCGGTGCCCCGGCACAGGCACACATTCCGGCCGGACCGCGCGTCCGCCTGCTCACATGCCGGCCGTCAGGCACGCCCGTCACCCGACCCCCGGGACAGAGGTCCCGGCCGCTGGGCCCTACCGGCGGTCCCGCTCGGGGACCGTTCGACCCTATCGGCACCCCGTACCACCCCGGCGATCATGGGGCGGCGGCCGGAAGGGGCCGGGTCCGTATTCTCAACCTGTGCGCTTCCAGGCTCGTCGACGCATCGACAAATCGATGAAACGAGCAGATGGGGAGGGCACCGTCCGGTGGACGAGGTGCGGATACAGCAGGGTCCGGCGGGGCGGCCGGAAGACCCGGAGGACAAGGTCGAGGACAAGGCCGAAGTCGAGGTCGAGGCCGCCGCCGGCGAGGCGCGCGGCCAGGTGGAGCGCAGGGCCGTGCGGCCCACCTGGGTGGAGTGGCTCACCACCACCGATCACAAGAGGATCGGGACGCTCTATCTCGTCTCGGCCTTCGTGTTCTTCATCGTCGGCGGTGTGATGGCGCTGCTGATGCGGGCCGAGCTCGCCCGGCCCGGGCTGCAGATCATGTCGAACGAGCAGTTCAACCAGGCGTTCACGATGCACGGCTCGATCATGCTGCTGATGTTCGCGATGCCGCTGTTCACCGGCTTCGCGAACTGGATCATGCCGTTGCAGATCGGCGCCCCCGACGTCGCCTTCCCGCGGCTGAACATGCTGGCGTACTGGCTGTTCCTGTTCGGCTCCTCGATCGCCGCGTTCGGTTTCCTCACCCCGGGCGGGGCCGCCGACTTCGGCTGGTTCCTGTACGCGCCGCTGTCGGACGCGGTCCACTCGCCGGGGCTCGGCGCCGACCTGTGGATCATGGGAGTGGCCCTCTCCGGCTTCGGCAGCATCCTCGGCGCGGTCAACTTCATCACCACGATCGTCTGTATGCGCGCGCCCGGCATGACCATGTTCCGCATGCCGATCTTCACCTGGAACGTGCTGCTGACCGCGGTCCTCGTCCTGATCGTGTTCCCCGTGCTGGCGGCGGCGCTGTTCGCCCTGGAGTGCGACCGCAAGTTCGGCGCCCACGTCTTCGACGCGGCCAACGGCGGGGCGCTGCTGTGGCAGCACCTGTTCTGGTTCTTCGGCCATCCCGAGGTGTACATCCTGGCCCTGCCGTTCTTCGGGATCGTCTCGGAGGTCATCCCCGTCTTCTCCCGCAAGCCGATGTTCGGCTACATGGGACTGATCGGCGCGACGATCGCCATCGCGGGTCTGTCGGTGACGGTGTGGGCGCACCACATGTACGTCACGGGTGGCGTTCTGCTGCCCTTCTTCTCCTTCATGACGTTCCTCATCGCGGTGCCGACCGGGGTGAAGTTCTTCAACTGGATCGGCACCATGTGGAAGGGCAGCCTGTCCTTCGAGACCCCGATGCTGTGGACGACGGGCTTCCTCATCACCTTCCTCTTCGGCGGCCTGACCGGTGTGATCCTCGCGTCCCCGCCGATGGACTTCCACCTCTCCGACTCCTACTTCGTGGTGGCGCACTTCCACTACACGGTGTTCGGCACGGTCGTGTACGCGATGTTCGCCGGGTTCCACTTCTGGTGGCCGAAGATGACCGGCAAGATGCTCGACGAGCGGCTCGGCAAGATCACCTTCTGGACGCTCACCGTCGGCTTCCACCTGACCTTCCTCGTGCAGCACTGGCTGGGCGCCGAGGGCATGCCGCGCCGGTATGCCGACTACCTCGCCGCCGACGGCTTCACCGCCCTCAACACCCTTTCCACGATCGGCGCGTTCCTGCTGGGCCTGTCGATCCTGCCGTTCTTCTACAACGTCTGGAAGACGGCCAAGTACGGCAAGAAGATCGAGGTCGACGACCCCTGGGGATACGGCCGTTCGCTGGAGTGGGCCACCTCCTGCCCGCCGCCCCGGCACAACTTCGTCTCCCTGCCCCGGATCCGCAGCGAGTCCCCGGCCTTCGACCTGCATCACCCGGAGATCGCCGGAGCAGCCGGGATCACGCAGGGCCCCGGCCTGGAAGCGGCGGCGAGGTAGGCCGTGTCGCACGCCGTCGCCGCGCTCGGAGCCGCGGCACTGACCGCCGCCGGATGCGTCTGGTACCTGCCCGCCCTCGCCGACCTGCGGGCCGGCGCCGACCGTCCCGACTCCCGGCGCAGCGCCGCGGCGGCCTGTGTGACGGGCTGGGCCGGCGTCGCCGCCCTCGCCGTGCTGCTGCTCGTCGCCGAGGGGTGGTGGGTGCCGGGCGTCGCCGCCCTCCTCGGGGCCGTCACCAGCACCGCCCTCCGCCTGCGGGCCGCCGTCCAGCGCAGGCGGGAGGCGCGGGAGACCGCCCACCAGTGGGCGGGGCTGGGGCACGTGCCCGGCCCCGCCGGACCGGGCCGTTCCCGGTACGTCGTCGCCGCCGTCCTGGGCTGCGGCGTCGCCGCCGCCGCGGCCGTCGCGGGGATGCGCGCGGTGGCGGGCCCGATCCAGGGCGTGGGCTGGGTGGCGTCCATCGCTCCGACCGCAGCCCTGGGGTTGTTCCTCATCCTGGCGGCCACGCACGCCACCCATGCGACCCGTCGCACAGCGCCTGCGAACGGCCGGGCACGCCCACAGCGGTAGCGCTTGCGGATACTCGTCCGCGGATTCGATCCCTGTCCGGCGCGCGGTCGGTGATGAGCGACCGCACGCCGGACGACGCGGGGTAGGCCTTTCAAGCCGCCTCGCGGCCCCTTTCCCGGTGCGTCCGCACGATCGCCGCGTACCGGTGGCCGCTGCCCTTGATGGTGCGGGCCTGGGTGCGGTAGTCGACGTGGACGAGCCCGAACCGCTTGTCGTAGCCGTACGCCCACTCGAAGTTGTCCAGCAGCGACCAGGCGAAGTACCCGGCCAGAGGTGCGCCCTTGCGCGCCGCGGAGGCGCAGGCGGCCAGGTGCCGCACCAGGTACTCCTGGCGCTCTACGTCGTCGATCGTGCCGTCGGGGCGTACGACGTCCGGGAAGGCGGAGCCGTTCTCGGTGACGTGGATCCTGCGGGCGCCGTACTCGTGGGTCAGGCGCAGCAGCAGGGTCTCGATGCCGCTCGCGTCGATCTCCCAGTCCATGCCGGTGCGCGGCACGCCGAGGCGGCGCACACCGCGGACCCGGGGGGCGGGTCCGGAGGGGTCGTCGGCGACGGTGGCCGGGAAGTAGTAGTTCAGGCCCAGCCAGTCCAAGGGGGCCGCGATCGTCTCCAAGTCTCTTGATCGCTCGGGTAGTTCGACGCCGTACACCTCCCGCATGTCGGCGGGGAAGCCGCGGCCGTGCACCGGGTCCAGCCACCAGCGGTTGATGTGGCCGTCGTGGCGGCGGGCGGCCGCCACGTCCTCGGGGCGGTCTGTGGCGGCGAAGACGGTGGAGAGATTGTTGACGATGCCGATCTCGGCGCCGGGCGCGGCGGCGCGGATGGCCTGGGTGGCGAGGCCGTGGCCGAGGAGCAGGTGGTAGGAGGCGCGGACGGCGGCGGTCAGGTCGGTGAGGCCCGGGGCCATCTTGCCCTCCAGGTGGCCGATCCAGGCCGAGCAGGAGGGTTCGTTGAGGGTGGCCCAGTGGGAGACGCGGTCGCCGAGGCGTTCGGCGACGGCTGAGGCGTACGCGGCGAAGTGCTCGGCGGTCGCCCGCTCCGGCCAGCCGCCCCGGTCCTGGAGCCCCTGCGGGAGGTCCCAGTGGTAGAGGGTGACGGACGGGGTGATGCCCGCCTCCAGCAGCCCGTCGACCAGCGCGTCGTAGAAGGCGAGGCCCTTGGGGTTGACCGGGCCGTCGCCTCGCGGCATGACGCGAGGCCAGGCGATCGACAACCGGTAGGCGTTCGTGCCCAGTTGCCGCATCAGGTCGATGTCCTCACGCCAGCGGTGGTAGTGGTCGCAGGCGATGTCGCCGTGGTCGTCGTTGTCGATCTTTCCGGGGGTGTGGGAGAACGTGTCCCAGATCGAGGGTGCGCGGCCGTCCTCGGCGACGGCGCCCTCGATCTGGTACGCCGATGTGGCCGTGCCCCAGAGGAAGTCGTGCGGGAGCGCGGCGAGGTCGATGGCGTCGGACACGGAAGTCCTCTCAGAAGGGCGGGTGTTGTTCACTTCACCGCTCCGGCGGTGAGCCCGGCGACGAGATAGCGCTGCAGCAGCAGGAAGCCGGCGACCACGGGAACGCTGACGACGAGCGAGGCGGCCATGATCTGGTTCCAGTACACGTCGTTCTGCGTGGAGTAGCCCTGCAGGCCGACGGCGAGAGTGCGGGTGGTGTCGTTGGTCATGACGGAGGCGAAGAGCACCTCGCCCCAGGCGGTCATGAAGGCGTAGACGGCGACGGCCACGATGCCGGGGATCGCGGCCGGCACCACCACCCGGAACAGGGCGCCCAGCGGGCCGCAGCCGTCCACCAGCGCCGCCTCGTCCAGGTCGCGCGGCACCGAGTCGAAGTACCCGATCAGCATCCAGATCGAGAACGGCAGCGAGAAGGTGAGGTACGTCAGGATGAGCCCGCCGCGCGAGCCGAACAGCGCGATCCCGGTGGCGTTGCCGATGTTGACGTAGAGCAGGAACAGCGGCAGCAGGAAGAGGATGCCGGGGAACATCTGCGTGGACAGGACGGTGACCGTGAACACGCGTTTGCCGTGGAAGGCGTAGCGGCTGACGGCGTACGCGGAGAAGACCGCGACGACCACCGAGCAGACGGTCGCCGCGCCCGCGACGATCAGCGAGTTGGCGAAGTACCGGGCCAGCGGGACCGTGGACCAGATGTCGATGTACGGACGGATCGTCAACCCGCTCGGCAGCCAGCGGAACTTGCCCGTGACGTCCGGCAGCGGCTTCAGCGAGCTGGAGACCATCACGTACACCGGAACCAGCACGAAACCGGCGAGCAGGGTGAGGAGGACGCGCCGGGTCCAGAGGAAGGAGGGCGGGGGCGCCATCGGCGAGCGGGGCGGGGCCGTGCGCGAGCGCGAGGCCGCCCGCGCGGTGCCCGGCAGGCGGGGTGCGCGCGACGTGCTAGACATCGGCCGTCCTCCTTCCCCGGGAGGTCAGCAGCAGGTAGCCGCCCGTCACGACGAGCAGGAAGAGCAGCAGCAGGACGGACATGGCGGAGCCGGTGCCGAAGTTCCAGGTGACGAAGGACGCCTGGTAGATGTGGACCGAGATGAGCTCCGCGGCCTGCGGGGCGGCCCTGCCGAACAGGACGTACGGCGTGTTGAAGTCGTTGAACGTCCACAGGAACAGCACCAGGACCAGCACCTGGTTGACGGGCCGCAGCGAGGGCAGGGTGATGTGGCGGATCTGCCGCCACATTCCGGCGCCGTCGAGGGCGGCGGCCTCGTAGAGCTCCGTGGGGATGTTCTGCAGGCCGGCCATGACGATGAGGAAGGCGAACGGCCAGCCCTTCCACACCGACACGGTCAGCAGGGCGACGAAGCTGTTGTCGCCGATGAGCCAGAAGGACGGCTCGCCGGTGAGGTGCAGCTGGTCGTGCAGGACGTGGTTCACCAGTCCGTTGTCGTGCTGGAACATGAACACCCAGGTGATCACGGCCGCGTAGACGGGCAGCGCGTACGGCACCAGGAACAGCGCGCGCAGCAGGCCCCGGCCGCGGAAGGTGTCCTGCGTGCAGAGCGCGGCAGCGGTGCCGATCAGCCAGCACAGGCCGACCGAGAGCAGGGTGAAGCCGACGGTGACGAGGAAGGAGTGCAGCAGCGCCTGGCCGACGGGGGCGTCGAAGTCCACCGAGACGCGGTAGTTGCCGAGGCCGGACCAGGGGGCGGAGGCCCAGTCGCGGATGTAGAACTGGGTGAGTTCCTTGAAGCTCATCACGATGCCGATCACCATCGGCAGCAGATGGACCAGGAGTTCGAGGAGCAGGGCGGGCAGGAGCAGCAGGTACGGCAGCGCTGCGCGGTGGATCCGCCCGGTGCGGCGTGGGCCGCGCGCCGCACCGGGGGAACTCTCGCGCACGGCCGCCGCGCCCGCCTCGGTGGGGGCGGTGGTCGTCATGACGGTGTCCGTGCTCACTGCGCCGGCATCTGCTGCTGGGCCTTCTCGAGCTTGGCCTTCACCGATTGGGTGGTCACCGGGCGCCCGGCGGCGGCGTCGGCGAACAGCTCCTTGACGGCCGTGCCGACCGTCGTCTCGAACTGGGACTCGTCGGCGACCTGCGGCAGCGCGGCGGCGCTGGTGGCCAGGGTGTTCTTCAGGACGGCGTTGGCCGGGGTGGTGAACGCGGGGTCCGACTGGGCGTTCCTGACCGGCGGGATGGAGCTGTAGGCCTTGTTGAGGATCTTCTGCTCGGCGTCGCTGGTCATGAACTTCACGAACTGTGTGGCGCCGTCGAGGTTGTGGGTGTTCTTGAAGACGGCCATGTTGATGCCGGCGACCATGGAGTTGACCTGGGTGCCGGTGCCGGGAGTGCCGGAGCGGACGGGCACCGGGGCGATGCCGTAGGCGTCCTCGCTCATGCCCTGCGACTTCAGGTTGGCGGAGGCCGACTGCCACAGCAGCATCGCCGTCCTGCCCTTGGCGAAGTCGCTCACCGACTGGTTCTGCGCGTACTCGGCGTTGCCCTGCGGGACGACCTTGTCCTTGGCCATCAGGTCGACGTAACCCTTGACCGCGGCGACGGCGTCCGGACTGGTGAAGTCCGGTCTGCCGTCGGGGGTGAAGAAGCCGGCGCCGTGCTGCTTGGCGAAGACGAAGACGTGGTGGATGTTCTCCGAGACGTTCGAGCCCTCCGCGCCGAGGACCTGCTTGCCCTTGGCACGGATCTTCCTGCCGTCGGCGACCAGTTCGTCCCAGGTGGCCGGGGGCTTGGCTATGCCCGCGTCGGCGAGGATCCGCTTGTTGTAGTAGAGCGCGTACGCCATCGAGTACAGCGGCACCGCGGCCGGGTCCTTGCCCTGGGCGCCGGTCGAGCCGAGCGCGGAGTCGACGAAGCGGTCCTTCCCGCCGATCCGGTCGAAGTTCTTCGCGTCCCACGGCAGCAGCGCGCCCGTGGACTGCAGGGAGGCGCTCCAGGTGTTGCCGATGTTGAGGACGTCGGGGCCCTGGCCGGAGGTGGTCGCGGTGAGGATCCGGTTCAGCAGGTCCGACCAGGGGACGACCTCCAGCTTCACCTTGATGCCCGTCTGCTTCTCGAACTTGTCGAGCTCCGGCCGCAGGACCTTCTTGTCGATCTCGATGCTCGCGCCCTGGTTGGACGCCCAGTAGGTGAGGGCCTTCGGCGAGTCGCCGGAGCCGCCGCCCGTGGGAGAACCGCCTCCGCAGGCCGAGGCGGCGAGGGCGAGAGACAGGGTGACGGCGCCTACGGCCGCGGCTCGGATGCTGCGCATGGCTCCTGGTGTCCCCTTCCGGGAGTCGAGAACGAGTCGGGAACGCTTCGAGGGATCCCGGACATCGCCTCGTTCGGGTCCCCGAAGTGGGCACTGCCTCGTTCGGGTCCCCGAAGTCCTCATGACTTAATTTAGGACGTGAGTTAAACCGCGCGGAGGGGACTCGTCAAGGGATGCGGCAAGGACGGTTCGGGAAGTGGCGCGGGCCGCGGCGACACGGTCGCCGCCGCACCGCCGCGGGTGCCCGGGTGACCTGCGACGGGACGCCGTCGCGCGGACGCACACCCCTCGGCAACGGTTGGGTCTCGACACCCGCGAAGGGCCTGCCCCCACCCGGCGGACCCACCTGTGCATCACTGGCAGCCAGTTGACGGCCTGTCATCGCGAGTTGAACGAAATTGCGGTCGCCCCCCTTGACGCTTCGTTCACACGGATGAAGCATTCAGCACCGAGAGAGCGCTCTCACACCCCACTTCGTTCACTTCCTGAACCAGGAGAGCCGCCCCATGCCCCCTGTCTCCCCGGACACCCCCGACCGGCAGCCGCGCTCCGTCGGCCGCAGAACCGTCCTCGGCGCCGCCGCGGCGTCCGCTCCCGTCCTGGCCGGATTGGCCGCGGCGCCCGCCGCGGCCTCGACCCCCGACGGGGCGGCCGGGCGGCCGCCCGCCTCGCGCCGGAAGCGGTGCGCCCTGCCCGGCGGCGGCGACCTCGGACCCAACGTCCTGGTCTTCGACCCGTCCACGCCGGACATCCAGGCGAAGCTGGACGAGGTCTTCCGGCAGCAGGAGTCGGCCCAGTTCGGCACCGGCCGCTACGCGCTGCTGTTCAAGCCCGGCACCTATCACGGCCTCAACGCGCAGCTCGGCTTCTACACCTCCATCGCCGGCCTGGGCCTGTCCCCCGACGACACGACCATCAACGGGGACGTGACGGTCGACGCGGGCTGGTTCAACGGCAACGCGACGCAGAACTTCTGGCGTTCGGCGGAGAACCTCGCCCTCGTCCCCGCGAACGGCACCAATCGCTGGGCGGTCGCGCAGGCGGCCCCCTTCCGCCGTATGCACGTGCGCGGCGGCCTCAACCTCGCCCCGTCCGGCTACGGTTGGGCCAGCGGCGGCTACATCGCCGACAGCCGGATCGACGGCCAGGTCGGCCCGTACTCCCAGCAGCAGTGGTACACCCGCGACAGCGTGATCGGCAGCTGGCTCAACGGCGTGTGGAACATGGTGTTCTCCGGCGTCGTGGGCGCCCCGGTGCAGAGCTTCCCCAGCCCGCCGTACACCACCCTCGACACGACCCCCGTCTCCCGCGAGAAGCCCTTCCTCCACCTCGACGGCGACCGCTTCCGGGTCTTCCTCCCGGCGAAGCGGACGAACGCCCGCGGCGTCACCTGGGGCAACGGCACACCGCGGGGCACCTCGCTGCCGCTCACGCGGTTCTACGTCGCCAGGCCGGGCGTGAGCGCCACGACCCTCAACCAGGCCCTGGAGCAGGGACTCCACCTGCTGCTGACCCCGGGCATCTACCACCTGGACCGGCCGATCGAGGTGAACCGGCCCAACACCGTCGTCCTCGGCCTGGGTTACGCGACCCTCGTCCCGGACAACGGCGTCACGGCGATGAAGGTCGCCGACGTGGACGGCGTACGGCTCGCCGGTTTCCTGATCGACGCGGGGCCCGTGAACTCACCCACCCTGCTGGAGGTCGGCCCGCGGGGCGCGTCGAAGGACCACTCGGCCAACCCGACGACGGTGCAGGACGTGTTCGTGCGGATCGGCGGGGCGGGCGCCGGCCTGGCCACCACCAGCATGGTGATCAACAGCCGCCACACGATCGTCGACCACACCTGGATCTGGCGCGCCGACCACGGGACCGGCGTCGGCTGGGAGACCAACCGGGCCGACTACGGCCTGGTCGTCAACGGCGACGACGTCCTGGCCACGGGCCTGTTCGTCGAGCACTTCAACAAGTACGACGTCCAGTGGTACGGCCAGCGCGGCCGCACCCTCTTCTTCCAGAACGAGAAGGCGTACGACGCCCCGAACCAGGCGGCGATCCAGAACGGGCCGGTGAAGGGCTACGCGGCCTACAAGGTCGGCGACGACGTCACCACCCACGAGGCCTGGGGCCTGGGCAGCTACTGCTACTACAACGTCGACCCCACCATCGTGCAGCACAACGGCTTCTCGGCCCCGGACCGTCCCGGCGTGCGCTTCCACGACCTGCTGGTGATCTCCCTCGGCGGCCAGGGACAGTACGAGCACGTCATCAACGAGACGGGGGCGGCTACTTCGGGGAGTTCGACCGTGCCGTCGACGGTGGTGTCGTATCCGTGACGACGTCGTCCCCGGTGCCGTCGGCGGTCCGAGCCGGCCGGCTCCCCGCGCGCTCGGTGTAAAGGGCCGGCCGGACGGGCCGTGTCGTCGGCCGGCGGCATGACGTCGGCTGTGCCGGACCGGCCGGCGTCGAACCGCTCGCCAGGACACCGGGACGCCGCCCACAGCAGCCTCCGGAACCCATCCCCCGTCAACGCGGCGACCGGTTCCGGAGGCTGCACGACGCCCTCGTGCAGAGCCTCGCGGCGGCAGAGCCGCCCCGCTGTGCGGAACGCCGGCTGCGCGGAGCCCTTCGAGCGGGTGACCACAACGCGGCTGGGCCGCTTGGGGGTACCCCCTGCTCGAAGCAGCTTGCGGGTGTACGTGCCAGCCCGTACGCCCGCGGCATGATCGGCCGAAGGGGCCTTACGGTCTCGGGGGAAATTGAGTTTTAGGTCGTGCTGACCTGCCGGCTCGGCTGGTGGGGGATCAGCAGGCGGTGTCGCGGACGAGGACGAGGTCGGTGCTCGTCCGGCGGTGGGTGGCCCGATGCGCGGATCGGTCGGAGACGAGTGAGGCGATCGCGAGATGGGTTTTCGGCGTAGGTCTCGCGGCGTCCGGTAAATCGCCGCAGAGGTGCCCACTGGCGGAGTTCGGCGTTGGTGTGCTCGACACAGATCCGCGCCGAGGACTGGCGCCGTGACGGATGGCCGCGGAGACGGTGGAGCGATCCACCTCGAAGAGCTCGGCGAGCACCACGTGCGGCAACTGATGGCGCAGATGGACCAGGGTGACCAGCAGCCGATCGAGGAAGACCAGCTTGGGCTTTCGGCCGGCACCCTCCTCCCGCCGACGCTCCCCGCCCCGGGCCTCGCGGAGCGCGGACTGCCGTGCGGCCTCCCACGCACTGGCGAGCTCGGCCAACAACTCGCCGAAATGCGCGCGTGAGACACCGGACAGGGCAGGATGGGAACAGGCCGCACGGGCCCAGGTCAGCTTCACAATCACCAACCCGTGGGGCCCCTGCCCCTTTCATGTCACGGGCCGACCGGGTCACCCGCCATGTCCGCCGAGGCCGTACGCCGCTTGGCCTGGATCGCGTCTGCCGGGACCTCGAAGACGATCGCGAGCCCGTCGCGCTCGTTCCCCTGCTCGCCGACGCGCGTGAAACCGAAGCCCGCGATGGTGGCCAGGGAGGCGGTGTTGTCGGAGCCGATCCTGGCCCGCACGGTCCTGACACCGGGTTCGGCGGCGGCCCTGACGAGCAGCGCCCTCAGCATGGCGCGGGCATAGCCCTGGCGGCGATATCCGGGCACGACGGTGTAGCCGACCTCGACCATGCCGGCCTCGTCCGGTGGCCCGTGGAACCCGGCGTCGCCGACAACGGCCCCGTCCGGCTCGGACACCGCGGCCCGCGTGATCCAGGGCGCGGCAGACGGATCCTTGGCGAGCTGGTCAGCGCGATAGCCGAAGGTCCAGCGGGCCCGGTCGCAGACGAAGTATTCGTCAAGGGCGACCCCGGCCTCGGCACTGCCGCCGACGAGGTCACCGTCGGCAAGCGCCCGCAGAGCCTTCGCGCTGAGCTCGACGAAACGGACGCGTTTGGAGATGGAGAGAGGTTCGTGATTCATCGCGGAGATGTTCGCCCCAGCACCGCAGGGCTGTCCATCGCTTTACGGCCTCGGCGGACGTAATGATCACCCGGTCGGTCCGTGACGTGAGCAGGGCCGCACGAATGCCGTGCCCGAACTCGTCCTCATCCGCGGCACCGCTCGCCAATCCCCCACCAGCCGAGCCGGCAGGTCAGCACGACTGAAACTCAAATCCCCCCGAGACCGTTAGCAGGAGGACACGGGCCTTCCGCGCCGCCACGCCCTCACCACGGGCCGCGCTCATCCATCTGGCGGCACGTGGGCGGTTCCGAAGTGGCCTCGAACACCTTTCCCCGCTTCTAATCGCATTAGCCCGACTTGGGCCAGTTTCGACTTTCCCGCTGTCCCCGTGTCGGGGGACCGGCGGGACTTCGTAGGGAAGTGGTGTGCTCGATGATCCCTCATGTTCATGGGCAGGGCTCCGGTCCGTCCCCCCACCTGTCGGCCGGAGTACGCGGTCGGCGGCGCCTGACGACCCTGGCCGCGGCGTGCACGGTGCTGTCCGGCATGCTGCTGCTGCCGGCGACCGCCGTGCCGAATGCCGGCGGTGCGGCGGGGCAGAAACGGGACGTGCACCTCGTCTTCGGTTACACCGGAAGGGTGGAGACCGTCAGGATTCCTGCCGGGGTGACCGTGACGGTCATCGCGGACGGGGCCGGTGGCGGTGCCTGCGACGTTTCTCGGGGTGGAGTGGGGGCGCGGGTGACCACCACGTTGCGGCCGACCACGAACCCGACCACGTACCGGGTCGAGGTGGGCGGAGCGGGTCGGACGGGGTGCGCGACGCCCAACGGCCGTGGCGGTGACGGCGGCTGGAACGGCGGCGGTGACGGCGGCAGGCGTCCCGCCGGCGGGACGATCGACGCCGGAGCCGGCGGGGGCGGGGCTTCGAGTGTCGGTGTGACCGGAAGGCTCCTGGTCGTCGCAGGCGGCGGCGGGGGTGGCGGCGCCGCCTATCACCAGGGCAGTATCTCGGTACGCGGCGGAAACGGCGGCAACGGCGGGCTGCCGAACGCGACGGCCGGCGGTGCGGGGCGCGCGGCCGGCAACGGCTCTCCGGGGCAAGGGGGCGGCGGAGGATCGACCACCGCGTCCCGCGTCGGTGCCGGTGGTGAGGCCGGCACGGGCTGTAACAGCACCGACGGCCGAAGAGGGGAACGCTACGCGGGTGTCAACGTCGGCACGGGCGGCGTTGGAGGCTCGGTCCGCAGCCCCGCCGGCGACTGCCCCGACGGTGCGGGACCTGGTGGAGGCGGCGGGGGCGGAGACTTCGCCGGCGGTGGCGGCGGGGCTGCGGGCATCCCGATGGGCAGGGCCGGTTTCGCGGGTGGGGCTGGAGGCGGCGGGGGCAGCAGCTTCGTCCGGTCGGGAACCGATACGAGCTATGAGCTCTCGTCGACCGGGACGCAGGGCCACGCCGGCCAGGTGATCATCGGCTGGTCGACCGGCTGACGTCTCCGGACAGGGGTGCGTTCAGGCTCCTGCTGCCGCGGGCGGGGCGAGTGGCTGGGACAGTCGTCGGGGCCGTTCGCCCGGGGCGGAGGGGCGTGGGGGGGGGGGGGGGGGGGCCCCCCCCCCCCCCCCCCCCCCCCCCCCCCCCCCCCCCCGACCCCCCCCCCCCCCCCGGGGGGGGGGGCCCCCCCCCCCCCCGGGGGCGCGGTGGGGGGGGGGGGGGGGGGGGGGGGGGGGGGGGGGGGGGGGGGGGGGGGGGTGGGGCCGGGGGGGGGGGGGGGGGGGCGGGGGGGGGGGGGGGGGGGGGGGGGGGGGGGGCCCACCCCCCCCCCCGCCCCCCCCCACGCCCGTCCGCACGGCTTTTCCCGCCGGCAGGATTCCGGGCTGCGCACAGCACTGCGACGGTCGGCGCTTCTCTTATCGGAGCGCCGACCGTGGCTATGAGAAGCGGAACTCAGGTTGCACGGTCCTCGGGCGGAGTCCAGCGGCCGGTAGCGATCTGCTGAGAAAAATGGGGTGAACCAGGAAGAGGTCAGGCCGACTTGGTCGTCACCACGGGCACCGCCGGCGCCGTGGCGGCCGACCAGGAACCAGGCGACGTATCGGTCAGCCGGGCCGCCAGGTTCAGGCCGGCGGACGAGTTCCGCGGCCCGGGCGCACGGCACCGGGACCCGTGGACGTGACATCGATGAGACGACGCCGGTGAGTCGGCGCCGTCTCATCGGCGCTCAGGGGGCCGCGGTCCCCCGAATGGCTGCGCTGCGTTGTGGGGCCTTGTACGCAGTGCGACGGTGTAGGGGTGGGGCGACACCGTCGGCCCGGCGACAACAGCCTTGCGGGCGCCGGCACCACGCGTCGATCCGGGCCCGTAGCCCGCCCCCGCCCTCCGCGGCGGCCGACGGTCGGTGCGTCGGCGCGTCGGCGCGTCCGGACGCTCAGCGGGGAGCACGCAGGAAGCAGGGAGCTGCACGGTCCCGCTTCCTCCGCCCCACTCCCCGATCGAGTGTGTGCGAGGCACGCGACGGCCCCCTACCCCCAGTTCTCGTGGAGGGACGGCATGGAGAAAGCCGACATAGACGAGGAGAGGATCGGCGCGGCCCGGCGCGCCGGACGGCCGCCGCGCCGCCGCCGCGGACAGCGGTCGGTGATGCGCCGTCGTACCCGGCTGGTCCTGCCGCTCGTGGCCACGCTCGTTCTCTCCCTCGGCACCTGCGGGGCCGCGCCGCCCGCATGGACCACGGCCGCCGCGGGCGGGCCCGCGACGGTGAGCGTGGTCCTCGACGGGAACTCCCTGACCCTCCAGCAGATGTTCGCCGTCCTCGACGCTTCCTCGGTCTCGGTGCACCTGGCGCCACAGGCCCGGGAGCGGATGCGGCAGAACCGCCGGGAAGCGCTCGACGCGCTGCGTTCCGGTCAGCGCGTCTACGGATGGAACCAGGCACTGGGCCCCCTGAAGGACCGTGCGCTCACCCCGGACGAGCAACTCCGGTTCCAGCGCAACATCCTGCTGTCCAACGCGGCGGGGGTCGGGCCCACTTTCCCGCCGGAGGTGGCCCGGCTCGCGCTGGTCATCCGCGCGAACCAGATGGCCCGCGCCCGGATGGGGGTGCGTCCGCAACTCGCCGAGAGAATGCTCGACCTGGTCAACGCCGGTGTCACTCCCGAGATGCCGCAGATCGGGTCACTGGGTATCGGCGACCTCCAGCCGATGGCGGAAGCCGGTCTGGTCGCCCTCGGCGAAGCCGCTCCGGCCCGGTTCCGGGGCGAGGTGGCCCCGGCGTCGCGGCTGCTGCTCCGGGCGGGTCTGGCGCCCTCCTTCACGCTGGAGCAGGGAGAGGCCCTTCCGCTGCTCAGCGGAAGCCCGGTCGTCACCGCCTCCTTCGTCTACGCGGTCGAGCGCACGGAGCGGCTGGCGGACCTCTCCGAGGGCGGCCTCGCCCTGTTCATGGACGCCACCCGTGCCGAGAAGGGGGCTCTGGACGCCCGCACCCACGACGAGCGCCGCATTGCCGGTGAGATCGACGTGGCGGCCCGGCTGCGTGCGCTGGTCGCAGGCAGCGGATGGATGACCGACGCGGGGCGCCGCCGGCTCGGGGAGACCCACGACCGCGTACAGGACGCCGTCTCGGTGCGTGCCGCACCGCACATCCTCGGCGCGCTGCGCGAGACGCTCGACGACGAGCGCCGAGTCCTCGAACGCGAGGCGAACTCCTCCACGAGCAATCCCCTGGTGTTCCCGCGGCCCGGTGGCGGGGACGAGTTCGTCATGGGCGGGAACTACGACGCCGACCTGCTGGCGCACGAGATCGACAGGCTGAACGGCAACATCGCCGACATGGGCGTCCTGTTCGAGCAACTGTCGGCCCGGCTCATGTCGCCGGCGTGGAGCTACGGCCTTCCGGCCAACCTCGCAGGGGGCCGCGTGGGCCTGAACTCCGGCATGGTGCAGGTGCAGACCGTCGCCACCGCCCTCGTACCGGAGATGCAGGTGCGGGCCTACCCGCCGAGTGTGCTGTCGAGGCCGGCGAAGGCAGGACAGGAGGACCACAACACCATGGCCATGGCCTCCGCCCGCGACCTCCACGAGAACCTCGACCGCATGGACACCGTCCTCGCGGTGCAGATGCTGATGTCCGCCCAGGGCATCGACCTGATCCGCGCCCGCATGCACGGACTCGCCCTGGGTTCCGGCACGTCGGTCATCCGCCAGGAGATCCGCCGTCACATCCCTCCCCTCGGGGACGACCGCTGGATGTCCCCCGACCTGAACGAGATGATCCGGTTGGTGAAGGGCCAGGCACTTCTGGACACCGTCCACGGGGCCGAACCGGCGGCCCTTCGCCAGGCGGCGTGAGCACCCGGCGGTCACGGACGCGGGATGTAAGGGCGCTGTCCGTCGTGTACAGCAGATCTCCGTACGGCGCCGCGGCCTCCTGCTCGTCACCGCCCTGACCGACGAAGGGCCCCGCAGAGTGCTTCTCTACTTGCCCCGTCGCCGTCGCCGGTCTCGGGTGTAGAGGCCGAGCGCGACGAGCCCGAAAAGAACGCACATGCCGACGGCCAGATACGGGGGCCAGGAAGGCACCTGGGGCCGGTCATTGGCCAGTTGGAGAAGTCTCTGCACGCGAGTGCCTCCTGTTTCCATGGTTGGGGCGCGGGAGCGGCTGGGCACCACTCCCGTGCATGCTCACGAAGGCGACCGCTCTGCGGCAGACCCAGAAGCACGGATCCACCCACCGACCAACTCCACAGCCCGTTGGGGGCGATGCGGTTGACGGATCGCCCTCGGCCTAGAGGTACGGGTTCTGCCAGTAACTCTTGCCCCCGGTCGTCATGGAGTTGAACGTGCCCCGGGGTTGGGTTCGCGGTTGAAGCCACGGACGGCACTGCGCCTTCGCTTCATCGAGGCTCGATCGGCGGCCGGGGCTCCGCCTGTTGCCCCCTCCGCCCCCGGCCTGCTCTAAGGTGGCGCGGACGACGCACAGGGGGAGGTTTCGGCGTGCAGCAGATCGGCGCCTACACGATCGAGCGGGTGCTTGGTGAGGGTGGGATGGGCACCGTCTATCTGGGGCGGTCGCGCGGGGGGCGGAGTGTGGCCGTGAAGGTCGCCAAGCCGGAGTTGGCGCGCGACCCCGGGTTCCGTGAGCGGTTCCGGGCCGAGATCACCGCGGCGCGTGCGGTGGGCGGGTTCCACACCGCCCCGGTCGTGGACGCGGATCCGGACGCCGAGTCCCCCTGGCTCGCCACCGCCTACGTTCCCGGGCCCACCCTCGCCGATCTGCTCACCGCCCGGGGGCCGATGGACGCGGCCGCGCTGCGGCAACTGGGCCTCGCGCTCGCCGAGGCGCTGCAGGCCATCCACGCCTGCGGCCTGGTGCACCGCGATCTGAAGCCCGGCAACATCATCATGGCGGACGACGGCCCCCGGGTCGTCGACTTCGGTATCGCCCGGGCCGTCGAGGCGTCGCGGCTCACCGTCACCGGCGCCGCGCTCGGCACCCCCGGATTCCTCGCGCCGGAGCAGGCGGAGGGACTGCCCGTCACCGCCGCCGCGGACGTCTTCGCGCTGGGCGCCGTGCTCGTCGCGGCGGCCGGCGGCAGCGCCTTCGGCGAGGGTACGCCGATGATGCTGATGTACCGGTCGGTGCACCAGGACGCCGACATGTCGGCCGTGCCGGCGGGGCTGCGGGCGACCGTGGCCCTGTGCATGGCCAAGGATCCCGGGCAACGGCCCAGCGCCGGGGAGCTGTTGGACCTGCTCGCCCCTCCGCAGGGCGGCACACCGCCAGCGCACACTCCGCCCTCGTACACGCCGACCGCGTACGCGCCACCGGCCGCTCTGCCGACCCCACCGCCGCACGGCGTGGCCACTCCCCCGCCGCCCGGGACCGCGCCCTCCCCCACCCCCGCGACTCCCGCGACTCCACCGCAACCCGGCCACGCCTCACCCCCACCGCAGCCCGGTTACGCGACCGCCTCACCTCAGCGCCATCCGACACCCCCACCGCAGGCCGGCTACGCCTCAACCCCACCTCCGCCCGGTCACTCGACACCCCCACCGCAGGCAGCCGCGGCCTCCCTCCCCACCGTGTCCGCGCCTTCGCCCTATCCGCCGTACCCGGCCTCGTCGCCTCCGCCCGCGCCGCAGGGGTTCGGGCCGCAGGGGTTCGGGCCGCCGGCCGCCGGGGGCGCGGCGGGCGAGGCGGCGCCCGGGGGACAGGAGTTCCTGGCGATGGACCACAAGAACGCCGTCGTCGCCGACGCGCACGGCATCTCGCTCGGGATCAACGGTCACCCCGTCGACTTCCCCTGGTCCGCCGTCCGCGCCGTCACCCACAGCGAGTCGGGGCGCGGGCTCTCCCTCACCGTCACCCTCCACTTTCACGACGGAGCCACGCGCTCCTGCCGTATCACCACCCGCGACGAGGACGAACTGGACGACTGGATCGAGCAGTTGACCCTCGTGGTCGAGCGCTTCCTCGGCCAGGGACGGCAGTGAGCCGCAGCGGGGCCGCGGTGGGGCAGTGAGCCGCAGCGGGACCGCGGTGAGGCAGTGACGGCGGATCGGTCTCAGCCGTCGTAGCAGCTCTACGCGCCCTCCGCGGGCAGGGGCTGCTCGGTCCAGATGACCTTGCCCTCGGCCGTGTAGCGCGTGCCCCAGCGTTCGGCGAGCTGAGCCACGAGGAAGAGGCCGCGTCCGCCCTCGTCCGTCGTGCGGGCCCGCCGCAGACGCGGGGATGTGCTGCTGCCGTCCGTCACCTCGCAGATCAGCCGGTGATCGCGGATCAACTGCAGCCGGATCGGGGCGCCGCCGTACCGGACGGCGTTGGTGACCAGCTCGCTGACGATCAGCTCGGTGGTGGGCACCTGCTCGACCAGGCCCCACTTCTTGAGATGTTCGGTCACCGCCGCGCGGATCCTCGGGACCTCGGCCGGGTCGGCCGACACGTCCCAGTGCACGGTGCGTTCCGCGTCCAGGGCACGGGTGCGGGCCACGAGCAGGGCGATGTCGTCGCCGGGGCGGTCGGGCAGCAGGGCGTCCAGGACGGCCCGGCAGGTCTCCTCCGGCGAATCGGCGAGCGGCCGGGTGGCACCCAGGGTGCGGCGCAGCAGACCGAGCCCGATGTCGAGGTCCTGTCCGCGCTGCTCGATGAGCCCGTCGGTGTAGAGGACGATCCGGCTGCCCTCGGGCACCTCGATCTCGCAGTGCTCGAAGGGCAGGCCGCCCAGCCCCAGCGGCGGCCCCGTGGGCACGTCCACGAAGTCGACGGTGCCGTCGGGCAGCACGAGGGCGGGCGGGGGGTGGCCGGCCCGGGCGAACGCGCAGCGCCGGGACACCGGGTCGTACACCGCGTACAGGCAGGTGGCGCCGATGATCCCGTCGTTTCCGCCGCTGTCGGCGTCCAGGCGGCCGACCAGGTCGTCGAGGTGGGTGAGGAGTTCCTCGGGCGGCAGGTCGAGGGCGGAGAAGTTGTGCACGGCGGTGCGCAGCCGGCCCATGGTGGTGGCGGCGTGCACCCCGTGCCCGACGACGTCGCCCACGACGAGAGCCACCCGGGAGCCGGACAGCGGGATGATGTCGAACCAGTCGCCGCCCACCCCGGCCTGCGCGGGCAGGTAGCGGTGGGCGACCTCGACGGCGTCCTGGACCGGCATGCCCTGCGGGAGGAGGCTGCGCTGCACCGCCAGGGCCATGGTGTGCTCGCGGGTGAAGCGGCGGGCGTTGTCGATGCAGACCGCGGCCCGGCCGACCAGCTCGCCCGCCAGCCACAGGTCGTCGTCCTCGAACGGGCCGGACCGCTCGGCACGGAAGAAGCTGACCACCCCGAGGGTGACTCCGCGGGCCCGCATGGGCACGGTGATCAGGGAGTGCATTCCGGACGCGAGGAGCTTCCGGCTGCACTCCTGGTCGTTGGCCGCCCAGTCCACGGCCCGGTTCAGATCGGGTTCGAGCACGGGGTTCCCGGTCTGCAGGCAGCGTTCCTGTGGGGAGGCCGGGAGCCAGCTGACCGCCTCGCCGACAGCGCAGAGCGGCGAGCCCGCGCGGGCCGCCCCGAGCGCCACCCGCCGCAGGCTCTCGCCGATGGCGACGGGTTCCTCGCCGTTCAGGACCGAGTCGGGCAGGTCGACGGTGACGAAGTCGGCGAATTGCGGCACCGCCGTCTCGACCAGTTCCTCCGCGGTGCGGGTCACGTCGAGGGTCCGGCCGATGCCCACGCTGGCGTCGTACAGCAGTTCCAGTCGTTTACGGGCGAGCAGGGCGAGCCGGCCGACCCCCGGCTCACCCAGGAGCAGCAGCCCCACGTGGGTGTGGGGGATCTCGTCCCCCGGGGTCGCCGGTGCGGTGGCGGTGTCGGGGTCGGTGGGCTCGGCGGGCGGCGGGGTGACGGTCCCGCTCCGATCCGCGGGGGGAAAGGCGCCCCTCCCGGCCGGAGGGACGGTCCGGCCGTGATCCGCCGCGGGCACGGTCCGGCCGTGTTCCGCCGAGGGAACGCCCCGGCCCTGATCCGCCGCGGGCCTCTGGCCGGGCCCCCGGCCAGGGCCAGACCCCCTGCCGGGCGCCCGCTCGGGCGGGGGCGCCGATGGCCGAGGCCTGCCCCGGACCTGGCCCCCCGTCCCGGTCCGGTCCTCCTCGAGCAGCGCCGTCGGGCCCGCGGCCGCGACCGCCGCGGTGGGACGCCGGGGTGCCGCGACCGTCGGTGACGGTGTCGACGCCTCGGTCACCGGCGTGCGGGCGTGGCACGGCTCGGGTCCCGCGGGCGCCGGGATGCGCCACTGAGGGCCGGCGGCGATGGCGGCTTCCACGACGATTCCGGCCTCGCCGGAGGCCGCGCACACCTCGCGGCAGAGGAGCACCGCGGTCCGGCCGTCGGACAGGGTCACCTCGGTGGCGACCTCGTGCGGGGAGGCGATCAGCTCCTGCGCTCTCTCCCGGAGCGCGGCCTGGTCGGCGGGGCCGATCAGGGCCTCGGCCGGGGCCGGGCCGGGCAGAGGCTCCCCGAGTGGTCCGGTGGACCCTCCGGCGGCCCGCCGGGTGCGGAGGAACGCTGCGAGCAGTTCGCGCTCGCGCCGGGAGGACTGTTCGAGCAGCCGTTGCTCGATCTCCCCGGCGGCCTGTTGCACGAGGGGCAGCATCGTCGGATCCGAATGGCGCCGGAAGCAGGTGAGATCCAGTACCCCTTCGACGCGGCCGCTGAGCGGATCACGGATGGGCGCGCCGGCGCAGGCCAGCAGGCGCATGCAGTCGGCGAAGTGCTCGCGGCCCAGGACGTAGACGGGGCGGCGTTCGGCGAGCGCGGTGCCGAGGGCGTTGGTGCCCGCGCTGGACTCGGGGAAGCCGAAGCCCTGGAAGACGTGGGCCGCGTCCAGGTGCCTGTTCAGCTCGGCGTCGCCGCCCCGGCGCGACAGCACGCGCGCGCAGGCGTCCGTGAGGATCACGCTCACCGGTGGTCCGTCCAGCGCGGCCTCGAGCCGGTCGAGGACCGGGGCCGCGGCGCTCAGCAGCCGCCCGTCCAGGTCCAGGTCCTGCTCGCAGGTCAGGACGAGCTGGTCGGGGACGAGCCCCAGCGACCTGCAGCGCTGCCAGGAGGTCAGGATCGGGGTCCTGACGATTCCCCCCGTGTCCTCGATCCGCTCTCCCGCGAGGAACCGTTCGTAGACATCGGCGAGACCGCCACTGTCATCCCAGCCGACCGCCAACTGGATCACTCCCTCCCCGCACAGGCGTACGAGATGGCAACCAGTATGCAGGATTATCCCGACATTTATTACTCATCTTTAACAATTACGACATTCAACATGTTTATCTTGTTTCATCACCTTACGCTCCCGCGGGTTCGCCTCTCGACGGCCGAGGGCGAGCAGGTGGCCACCATCCCTTTGGACCAATCACGGGCGGCGCCGATAGGATCCACGGTGTGGTCGAACTCGCCGAACTCATCAGGGACTTGAGGCATGAGCTGAACGAGGCGCTGACGGGCGGCCCGGCCGGTCCGGTGCGGTTCGAGCTCGGGCCGGTGGAGATCGAGGCCACCGTCGCCGTGGGGCGGAAGGGCGGGGCCGGCGGCAAGGTGCGGTTCTGGGTCGTGGAGGCCGGCGGGGACGGGCAGTTCGAGGCGTCGCGCACCCATCGGATCAGCCTCACCCTGCAGCCGAGGCTGGTCGCCCCGGACGGAGCGCGGCGCGGGGTCCTGATCTCGGGAGACGAGACCGACGGGGAGCGCTGAGGTGGCGCGGCCGCCAGCGCGGCGGTTCCGGCTTCTCGACCCCCTGACGTGTGCGGACGAGGGGCCGTACCCTGGTCGGCACGGACAGTGGGAACTGGGTGACGGCTGGTGACGACGGGGGAGGTCACAAGCGTGGAAGGGCGCAGTCCTGCGCGGGTTCGCAATGAGCTGGTGGCCGGCGTCGTCGACGTGCTCCAGGAGTCGGCCACGATGCGGCACACGACCAGCGCCGACTTGCTGGTGACCATGCTGGGCCAGGAACTGGACGCGCCGGTGGAGCCGTTACGGGGTGAGACGCTGCGTCCGTGGCTGCTGCACCTCGTCGAGAGCTGCGCGCGGATTCCCGACGGGCTGTCCTGCCTGGTGCGTTGCCTCGGATACGTGGAGCAGCGGTCCGCCGGGGTGACGGCGCTGCGGCGCCTGGTGGACGAGTGGGAGGCGGTCGACTTCTTCGAGGGCGCCGATCTGCACCCCCTGCGACCGGTCCTGCTGGAGCTGCGCTCGGCGTCGGCCCTGGCGGCGATGGCGCGCCGGGCCAGCCGGTCGCGCACCC
Organism: Streptomyces sp. NPDC086766; assembly: GCF_044746005.1. Taxonomy (NCBI): domain Bacteria; kingdom Bacillati; phylum Actinomycetota; class Actinomycetes; order Kitasatosporales; family Streptomycetaceae; genus Streptomyces; species Streptomyces sp. NPDC086766. The sequence continues at coordinate 82,973 of NZ_JBIVBI010000010.1, forward strand.
AGGAACTGCCCTCGTGGTGCGACACGGGGTGGGCCGTCTTCCTGCGGCTGGCCGGGGACAACGCGGCGGCGAAGGAACTGCCCGTGAGCATGGCGTTCCTGTCCCTGGCCGCCGACCAGTTCGTCGAGGACGGCCAGATGGAGGCGGCCGAACTGCTGCGCCGCTGGAACCGCCGGCAGTCCCGTGCCTGGCGGCTGGAGGACCAGCTCGCCCAGTGGCAGCGCGGCAGTGTCAGCGAGCCGGCCGTCTCGCTGATGCCGGCGTATCTGATGATCCAGTTCGAGCCGGACGGTGTGGACCCCGACCGGTACTACCTCTCCCACTGGCGGCAGTCGGACTCGGAGGGCTGGCACCCGGTCCCGGGCGAGACGCTGCACCTGCACCGCAGCCAACTGCCCACCGAGGTCGAGACGTTGATCGAGCAGACCGAGGAGCGCTGGTCCGACCTGCGGCAGCCCGTGGTGCTCGAGTTCATCCTGCCGTGGGAGCTGCTGGGGGAACCGGTCGAGTGGTGGCACAAGGAGTCGGACTCCGGCTCACCCACTCCCCTGGTGATGGACTACACGGTTCTCGTCCGCAGTTTCGAGCGGCTGCGCAAGGCAGCCTGGCACCGGCCCTGGCACAACAAGTGGCGCCAGTACAAGGACAGGCCGGCGGACACGCACTCGTACTGGAACCGGCCCGGCCACTCGCACTTCCACCTGGAGCGGGAGCTGAAGGAGGACGAGAACGCCGTATGCCTGGTTCTCAGCGAGCCGCCCGGCACGGATTCCGCCACCGGCCGCCAGGAGTACCTCGCGGGGCTCAGAGCCGGGGTGCCGGCCATGATCTGGCATCGCGGCGACTGCTCCGATCCGGCCTTCAAGGAGGCGGTGGCGGACATCGTGCAGGACCGGGGCCTGGGCGGACTGCTGGAGCGGGCCGGAAGATGGCGCAAGGACGCGCTGGCCATGGGGCCGGAGGGGTGGGACAACCACGTGGGACGCCATCTGGCGATCCTGCTCGACGACCCGGAGCGCAGGCCCGGCCCGCCGGCCCCCCACCATGCGCCGGTGCGCCCGTGACCGGGGCGGCCGGGGCCACGGGCGCACGGACCGTCCGCCTGCGCGGGGAGGTGCCCGGAATGAACCAGCGTGCCTCCGCCGGCCCGCTTCCGCGCCGCGCCGGCCCCCCTGCTTCCGGCATGCCCTTGCCCATGCCTCGCGCGGACCGTCGTGCGTACTTGCTCGGGGGGTGGACGCGCTGCGAGGCTTTCCCCGTGGCTGTCACGCCTGCCTGGAGTCCGCGCGACTCCGCGACACTCCCGCCGTCACTTCGACGCCTGCCGCAACTACGATGCTCGCCGTCACTACGACGCCTGCCGTCCGTACGACGTCTGCCGTCCCTACGACGTCCGCCGTCACCGCGTCCGCCGTCACCGCACTCCTCGCCATCGCCTCGCCGTACGCCGTCTCCCCGATGCTCGCCGCCGGCCCCACGCCTCACGTCACCACGATGCTCGCCGCCGGCCCGACGCCTGCCGTCACTCCGACGCCTTGAGAGCACCCATGCACGATGACGACGGGCTACGGCCGGCACAGGCCGCGCGGACGCGCCGTGAGGCCGCTCAGGTTCTGAGCCGGCTCGGACGGCCGGACGGACCGCACCCCGCGGAGGCGGTTCTCGTCGTCGACGCCCATCCGACGATGCGGGTGTGGGACCGGGCGGTCCGCAGCGACCTGGTCGACCAGCTGGAGCGGACGGAGAACCTCACCCGGGTGCGGGTGCTGCCCCTGCTCGGGACCGACGAGACGGACCCGGCGCGGGTGGGGCTCCAGGAGCCGCTGGGCGCGGCCCCGGCGGGCACCCGTCGGGTGGTCCTGGTGGTCACCGACGGTCTGGCGGCCGGCTGGCGACTCGGCGCGGTGCAGCCGTTGCTGCGCGCCTGGGGGCGCACGGACCCGGTCGCCGTGCTGCACCTGCTGCCCCCGCACCTGTGGTTCCGCACCGGACTGAACGTGAGCCGCGTGCGCATCCGCGCCGCCCGGGCCTGGGCGGCCAACCGCGCCTGGGAATGGGAGGAGCGCGAGGTCCCGGCCGGGTTACCCGGCGCCGACGACTCCGAGGGCGGGACCGAGGGGGCCGAGGGGGATGCGGTCGTCGTCCCCGTGCTCGCCCTGACCGGCCGCTGGGCCGGTGCGCTGACCCGGCTGGTCGCCGGGCCGGAGCACCAGTGGCTGGATCTGTCCGCCATCCGGGCGCGGGCGTGGAAGAGCCGGCCCGACGCGGCGCGGGCCCTCCCCTGGGCCGAGGACGTGCCCGACCCGCACAGCACGGTGCCCGCCGCGGTCCGGGTCTCCGACTTCCGGGCGGCGGCCAGCCCCACTGGTTTCGCGCTCGCCACCCGGCTCGCCGCCGCGCCGCTGAGCCTGCCCGTCATCCACCGGATCGTCGCGACGACCCCGGACGCGGGCCCGGTGCACGTCTCCGAACTCCTGATGAGCGGTCTGGTCCGGCCCACCGGGACGAGCGGGGAGGGCTCGGCGGACGTGGCGTTCACCTTCGCCCCCGACGTCCGGGAGGAGCTGCTGGCGCTGGGACGCCGCAGCGCCACCGCACGGGTCCTGCACGACGTACGCGCGGTCCTGGCCAGGGACACGCCGGCCGACTCGCTGCTGCCGCCCCCCGCCGAACCCCTCGACACCCTGGCGATGCCACGCGTCGACCAGCGCAACATCGCCTTCCTCCGGGTGGAGCTGACCGCTCTGCGGGCCCTGTCCGGACGCTACGACCAGCGTGCCGCGATGTTGGCGAAGGTGCTGAGCTGGCACGATCGGCGATACGCCGTGAGCCTGGAGAAATCACCCCGTACCGCATCGGGACACGCGCAGTCCGATTCGGCCCCGGCGGTGGTCGAACACGGTGCTACGACTGAACCCCGGACCGCTTCCGAAGGAGCCTCTCAGATGTCGACGACACCCCAGCGGACAGCGGAGGGGGACCGCACCACACAACCGCGCGTCTGGGGGAATCTGCCGCCCCGGAATCCGAACTTCACCGGCCGCAGCGAGCTGCTCGAACTGCTCGCCCAGCGGCTGCGCGAAGGCACGACGACGGTGCTGCCGGAAGCGATCCACGGCATGGGCGGCGTCGGCAAGACGCAGCTGGCGATCGAGTACGCCTACCGGCACCAGGCCGAGTACGACGTGGTGTGGTGGATCCCCTCGGAGCGGCCCGGGCAGATCGGCCAGGCCCTGGTGGAACTGGCCCAGCGGCTGGGCCTGGTGACCACCACGGAGGCGAACATCGCGGGCCCCGCCGTACGCGAGGCGCTGCGCGAGGGACGGCCGTACGCGCGGTGGCTCCTCATCTTCGACAACGCCGACAACCCCGAGCAGGTCCGCCACTACTTCCCGCAGGGGGGCAACGGCACGATCCTCGTCACCTCCCGCAACCGGCGGTGGGGGCAGGTCGGCGGGTCCCTCGAGGTGGACGTGTTCACCCGCGAGGAGAGCAAGGAGCTGCTGCGCCGCTCCGGGCCCCCGCTGAGCGACGCCGAGGCGGACCGGCTGGCCGAGGCTCTGGGCGACCTGCCGCTGGCGCTGGAACAGGCCGCGGCCTGGCGGGCCGAGACCGGGATGCCCGCCTCCGAGTACCTGCGGCTGTTCGAGAACAAGCGCATGGAGCTGCTGGAGGTGGCCCCGCCGCCGGACTACCAACTCCCCGTCGCCGCGGCCTGGAACGTCTCCCTCGACCACCTGGAGACCCGCAGCCCGGCCGCGCTGCGGCTGTTGCAGCTGTGCTCCTACTTCGCCCCGGACCCGATCTCCCGGTCCATCTTCTCCGGCCTCGGCAACAGCAGCATCTTCCCCGAGCTGGACGCGGCGCTGAACGACCCGATGAGGCTGGCCCGGGCGATAAGGGAGGTGAACCGCTACTCGCTCGCCCGCATCGACCACCGTACGAACTCCATCGAGATGCACCGGCTGGTGCAGCTCGTGCTCAACAACCGGATGAGCCTGGAGGAACAGGCCCGCATGCGCCACGGGGCGCACACCCTGCTGGCCGCCGCCGACCCCAGGACCCCTCAGGACCCGGCGAGTTGGCCCCGGTACTCCGAGCTCTACAGCCACGTCATCGCCTCCGAGGCGATCAAGTCCGACCAGCCCTGGGTGCGCCAGCTGGTCAGGAACGTCGGCGAGTACCTCTACTGGTGGGGCGACCACGAGGTGTCGCTCGACTTCTCCGAGCAGGCGTGGGAGTCCTGGCTGGAGATCTTCGGCGAGGAGGACCAGCAGACGCTGCTCATGGGGCAGAAGCTGTGCTTCCTGTACTGGGTGGTCGGACGCTTCGACGACGCGGCCCGTCTGGTGAGCCACCTCAGAGAGGTCTACGAGCGCACCGCCCCCGCGGACCACGAGGACACCCGGGAGGACGCGCTCGACGCCCTCCAGCTCGAAGCCGCCGTGCGCCGGGTGGAGGGCAGGTTCGCCACCGGAGCGGAACTCGACCGGATCGCCTACGAGCGCGCGCACCGGGCGTTCGGCGAGGACGACCCCACCACCCTCAACACCGCCCACAACCTCAGCGTGAGCCTGCGTCTGATCGGCGAGTTCCAGCAGGCCCTGGAGCTCGACAGGCGGACTCTCGCCCTGAAACTGCGCCTGTACGGCCGCGAGGGCCGCACGACCCTGCACTCGGAGACGCACGTCGCGATCGACGTGCGGGAGACGGGGGACTACATCGGAGCCCGCGCCCTGCAGGAGTCGGTGCTCAGCGGCTACCGGACCGTGTTCGGCCGGGGCAACCCGGCGACGGTGGAGGCGATGCGCCAGCTCAGTGAGGCCTGCCGCAAGGAGGGCGACCACGTGCGCGCGCTGGAGCTGGCCACCGAGGCGCACGCGCAGTTCACCCGCCGCTACGGCGAAACCCACCCCCAGTCGCTGGCCGCGGCCCTGACCCTGTCGGTGGCGCTGCGCCAGAACGGCGATCTGGAGGCGGCCCGGACACGGGGCGTCAAGGTGTGCGAGGGCTACCGTCAGATCTACGACCCGCACCACCCGCACGCGCTGTCCGCGGACGTCGACCTCGCCGTGACCCTGCGTCTGCTCGGCCGGCCCGACGAGGCGCGGCGCCTCGACGAGGCGGCGCTCGCCTCGCTCACCGACCGACTCGGCGCGGGCCACCCGCTCGCCCTCGTCTGCGCCATCAACCTGGCCAGTGACCTGGCCGCGCTCGGGGAGCACGAGGAGGCGCGGCGCCGGAGCGAGGACTCACTGGCCCTGTGCCGGGTCACCTTCGGGCAGGACCACCCCACCACGCTTGCGTGTGCGGCCAATCTGTCGCTCGACCTCATCTCCGTCGGGGCCGAGGCCCAGGCCGCCACCCTGCGGGAGGACACCCTGGAGCGCATGGAGCGGGTGCTCGACCTGCCCCGGCTGCAGAGCGAGTCGGGCACCCGGCACGCGGCCACCGTGCAGTTCAGGAACCGTGAGCGGGCCAACTGCGACATCGACCCGCTGCCGCTGTGACCGGCCGCGCGGCCGCCCCGCCGGGCGGCCGCGCGACATCCGAAGGGCGCGACAACCCCTAGCTCTCCGCCGTCCCGCCGGACGCCAGCCAGGCCGCCAGGTCCACGGGGTCCGCGCGGCGGCCCGTCGCGGCCTCCAGGGCGTCCTGGAGGGCGCGGGCCCGCTCCGGGTGGCGGAGCAGCAGCCAGGAGGCGGCCCGGTGGGCGGGGTCGTCGGCCAGCGCCCGGCCCAGGCCCGCCCAGGCGGACACGGGCGCGCCCTTGCGGGCCAGCCGGTCGACGTAGGCGGCGCGGGCTCCGGCGCTGTCGCCGCGGGCCAGCAGGACGTCGGCCGGGCCGGCGCCGTCGACTCCCCCGGCGTCGCCGTCGTCGTGGGCGGCGGTGTGCCGCCAGGTTCCGTCGGGGTCGCCGAGGTGGTGGCGGGCGAGGACGGCCGCGCCGTCCAGGAAGCGCGCCTCGGTGTCCGGCACAAGCATCGGTTCGGCGGCCAGGGACGCCGGAGGCCTGGCGGCACCGTGCCGCCAGGCGCGCACCGCCTCGTCGACGGCGGCGGCCGGCGGCCGCAGGTGGTGCGCCCGCCAGCGGGCCAGGTGGTCCTCGGCGGCCTCCTGGGCCAGGCGCAGTTCGGCCGCCGGGACCTCGTCGGCCATCCACTCGGCGCACCGTGCGTGCAGGCTCTCGACGACGCGGCGCCCGAGCGGGGTCAGCTGCTCGTGTCCGCGGACCGCGTTCAGGGTGGACCACACCTGGGTGCGCCACAGCGCGAACTCGAAGTGGGCCGTCGGGGCGTCCGCCGGGGTGGCGGCCTGACGGTGTGCCCGCCAGAACCGGGTGACGCCGAGGAAGGCGTAGATGCCCTGGAGCAGGCCGCCCAGGGGGCGGGGGTCGTCGCGCCAGGGGGCGTACAGCAGGTGCTCCGGGGACGACGGCTGCGGCGGCGGCACGGTCAGTGCCTCCAGGTGCATCAGACCGCCCAGCTTGGTGTGCTGGAACTCGTGGACGAGGGTCGCGGCGAGCTGCGCGACGTCGTCCGGCCGGGATGCCGTGAGGGCGCCGAAGGCGTCGCCGGCGGTGCTGCTGTGCGGCCGAAAACGTTCTCTCGACTCGGTGGGGGTGAGCGACATCAGCCCGCGCCGCATGGCCTCGGCGCTCTCCGGGTCGTCGCGCAGGACCGTGTCCCACGCGCCGGCGAGGAGCGACCGCCACAGCTCCGCCTCCGGCTCCGGCAGCGGACGCGGCTCACTGGGGCGGGGGAACGTCCGGTAGGGGTCGAGGTCCTCCAGCACCAGGGTCTTCGCACCCTCGCCCGAGCCCAGCGTCAGCAGGCGTCTCGGGTGCCAGCCGGGGACGCGGACGTCCCACGGCGGCGCGACCTCCACCTCGCCGCCCGAGCCGCTGATCCGCAGGCGGCCTCCGTGTCCCGTGACGCGGGCGGTGCTCCACGCCTTCCCGTCCGGCAGGACCGCGCATCCCAGGGTCGGCAGCGGCACCAGTCCGCCCCGCACGGGAACGGTGATCGAGAAGTCGAGTCCGGCCCGCGCCGCCGCGGCGGCGGCCAGGGCCGCGAGATGCCCGACGACCACCCACCGCGGCGCCTCCTCGTAGGCCCGTCCCCTGGCCCGGCGCACCGCGAGCGACACCCACATCCCGGTGTTCGGGGACATCAGGACGTCCTCGAACGCCTCGGGCGAGCGGTGCTGGGCGCGGGTCAGCAGGGTCCAGGCCTCCGCGTACCGGACCGGGCGCTCTCCGACCGGTTCCGCCCGCCGCGCGGGCGGGGCGCCGCGGGACAGTTCGTCGTCCAGGGCGCGCAGCAGCAGGAGGCGGCGGCTGCGCTCGGCGTTCAGCAGTTCCGCGACCACATCGCCGCCGCCGTCACCGCGGGCGAGCGCGAGGACGCCGGCTTCCGAGAGCCTGTGGAACGGCAGGTGCTCCCGCCGTACGCCGTCGTCCCGTACGCGGTGCCCCTGTGCGTGGTCCCCCCGTTGCGTGGCCTCAGCAGCCACGGATTCCCCACTGCACCGTTCCGATCACCTCATCGCGTCAGTCGAAGCGGGACGGGTTGTACGACAGCGTGATGGCCTGCGGGCCGTCGATGTGGTGCAGCAACTGCTCCAGCGACTCGGTGAAGGCCGGGCCGTCCATGGACCGCAGCGCTTCCAGTGAGATCCCCGAGAGATCGACGAGATCGGACTCCACGGCAGGCATCGTCTGTTCCACGGCTGCCAAGTCCCCTCCCGTACACGCGAGTCGTCACCGTCGGTGCCCTCATCCATGATGACCCAGCGCGGCACAAGTCGAAACCCCGTTTCCCGGCCGCGCCGCGAGATCAAGTCAGCTGTAGCGCCGGGCCAGTTGGGCGGCGGCCTCGTCCACGCGGTCCGCCTCCGCCGATGCTCCCTCCAGCAGGCGCACCGCTTCGAGGAGTTGGTCGAGGGTGCCGGGGTAGCGCAGACAGGTGCGCACGATGCCGTAGACGTCCATCCGCAGCCGGGGGTCGCGGGGGCTGTTCGCCGCGATCCGGTCGCTGATGCTCTCCAGGAGGAGGGCCGTGCCGTTCGGGCTGCGCAGGATCGGGAGTGCGGTCAACGCGTCCACGAGAGGCGCCAGTTCGCGCAGGGGGACGTCGGGAGGCAGCGATGCGAGGACGGGGACGGGGACCGGACGGCGAAGGTCGTGAGGGCTGCGGGGATCAAGCGGGCCGTATGAGCCGTGCGAGCTGTTCGGGCCGTGCGAGCTGTTCGGGGCGTGCCGGCTGTTCGGGTCGTGCGGCGTGTGCGCGCCGTCGGCGCGGGCGAGGGCGTCGCGTGCGGGAAGTCCGGCGTGCTGCTGGAACAGTTCCAGTTCGTCCGGGGACAGCCAGTCGTACCAGCGTTCCACCCGGCGGGCCGCGAGCCTTCCCAGGCCGTCGGCGCGGTGATGGGCGCTCAGCACACCGATCACGGCTCCGTCGCACCAGACGGCCGCGCCCGACATCCCCTCCCAGGGGGAGCGTTCCGGTTCGACGTCGGCGGGCGGTACGGCCACGGCCAGTTCGAGGGTGCCCTCGCGGCGGTTGGACAGCACGGAGACCGTGCCGGAGACATGGCAGGAGTCCCGGTACTGGCCGGCCGAGCCGTCGTCGAGCGGCCGCGCGGTGTCCTGGCGGAGTTTGAAGCGGGGGAAGCCCATCGCGGTGAAGGGCAGCACCACGTCGGTGCCGGGCACCGCGGCCCAGCGCGGCGGGTCGGCGGCGGGGGCCCCGGACGGCACGCGCGCGAGCTCCAGCAGGGCCACGTCCGCGGTCTCGGCCAGCAGTACGACGTGGGCGTCGGCGCTCCACCCCCCCGGCTGGTCGGCGTCGAAGCGCACCCGCAGCGCCGCCACCGGGCCGGCCACGACGTGCGCCGCCGTCAGCACGAAGGAAGCGCCCACCCGGTAGCCGGAACCGCGCCGGCCGGGCAGTCCGCCGTGCCGCCCGACCAGTATCTCGGCGACACGCGCCGCCTCCAGTCCCCGTCCCCCCGAGCCGCTCACGCGGGTCCCCTACCCCTCCCGCCCCGGGCGTACGCGAGACCCGTGACGTCGTGGGAGGGGTTCACGGCGCCGAACGTACCGTCCACCGCCGACGAGGGGGGGGGACGGCGCACGGGTCAGGGGCGCGTTCCGACTTCGGCGTGTGCGGTGTGGTCGAGTGTCCACCGGTGCTCGATCTCGAAGCGTGAACCGGTGCGTCGTTCGACGACCACCTCCGCCGAGGCCCTTTCGCTGTTGGTGCAGGTGGCCGTCGCTCCGTCCGGGTCGGTGTAGCCGAGCGTCACGCAGTCGCCCGGCTCCTGGCGTACCTCGACCGACAGCCTGCGCCGTCCGACCCGGCCGCGCACCGACCACTCCGGCAGGCCGATCCGGGCCTTGAACAGCGGCGCGGCGAGCAGCGGATCGGTCGGCCAGTCCCTTCCGCCGACGCGCAGCTGGAGCAGGGGCAGCGGTGGCAGCAGGCGCATTCCGGGTCGGCGCGCGACGGCGGCGACCACCTCCAGGACGTCTCCGCCGCCGAGCCCGGCGTGCAGCCAGGCCCAGCGCCGGGCGTTGCCATGACCCGCGATACGGGCGACCGCGCCCGTGGCTCCGGCCAACTCCATTCGTTCCGACCCGACTTCGATGAAGCCGTCGAAGCCCGCGTCCGGTGCGGGCACGATCTGCGCCGCCGGCAGGACCGCCCGTTCCCAGGCCCAGCGAGGGAACGTGTACAGGGGGGTGCCGGCCTCGTGGACGTCCAGTCGCCATCGGATCCGTCCCGCGCGTCCCGACAGGCGGGCCCGCGCGGCGTGCACGTCGGCGGACGCGAAGTAGACCGCGCCGGGGTCGGTCTGCTCGGGCGCCGGCTCGGCGTCGGCCGTGAACCGCTCGGTCACGGGAGGCCCGCCGGGTGGGAAGACCGAGATCCAGCCGTGGGCCCGGGCCGGGCCCGGTCTGCCGTCCGGCGGCGTGACGACCTCGTGGTGGATCCACACCCCGGTGCCGGTCCGTGGGTCGGTCAACGTCGCGTACCAGACCTCCAGCCGGCCCGGCCGGCCCCGCAGCCGCGGTGGGTAGAGGCGGGCGACGTCGTCCTGCTTCCGTTTCATCGGCTCTCTCTCAGCGCGTTCTTCAGGACGCCCCGGCGGCCGGCGGTCGACCCGTCCGGTGCCGGAGCCCCGTAGCGCACCGCCACGCCCGCCTCGGCCGCGCGGGCCACGATGTGCGGGCAGGCACGTTCGGCCAGCGCGGCGACGGTCAGGGACGGGTTGACGCACAGCGAGGTGGGCACCGCGGCCGCGTCGGTGACGAACAGGCCGGGATGGCCGCGCAGTTCGTTGTGCTCGTCCAGCGCCGAGCTCGCGGGGTCGTCGCCCATCCGGCAGGAGGACAGTGGGTGGGCGGTGAGGGAGCCGACCACCTCGTTCCACGGGCGTACCCGGGCGAGCCGGTCCCGCTCCAGTACCGCTCGCGCCTCGGCGTCGGCGGCGGCCCAGCCGCGCAGGGTGTTGGCGGTGGGCCGGTAGCGCAGGCTGGACAGGCCCACAGAGGACGCGACGCGGGTGAAGCCTCCGGTGGCGGGGGGCGCCCCGAAGACGCCCTCGTTGTCGTCCTCGGTCATGGCCAGCACCGACAGCCAGGACCGCCACCGGGCCCGCAGCTCCTTCTTCTCCACCCCGAACCAGCTGGAGTCCGGACGGTCGGTGGCCTGCGCCAGGATGTTGGTGATGCCGGGGAAGTAGATCTGCTGCAGGGAGAAGCGGGTGAACTCCGGTGCCCGCGGGTCGAGTCGGTCGAAGGACATCGACCCGATCGGCTTGCCCACGGGAAAGGCCTCGTACGGTGTGCCCGGTGCCCGTTCCAGACCCAGCAGATCGCGCACCTTGGACTCGTCGACGTCGGCGATGGAGACCCGGTCGCCGTTTCCGGAGAAGTACCGGCCGACCGCGCCCGGCACCCCGCCGAGCAGCGCGGCCGAGCGCCGCAGCAGCACGGGCGTGCCCAGGGCGCCGCCGGCGAGCACCAGCACTTTGGTCTCGATGGTTCCCGCGCCCACCGGCACGCGGTAGTCGTCCGCGTCGAGGACGGTGTAGGCGACCCGGTAGCGGTAGCCGGGCGTGGTGGCCGGGGCGATCGTCTGCACCTCGTGCAGGGCCCGGATCTCGGCGCCCGCCGCGGTGGCGGCCGGGAGGTAGTTGAGCAGCATCGAGCGCTTGGCGTCGAAGTGGCAGCCGCTCAGCATCCAGTTGCAGTTGGTGCAGCGGTCCAGGTCCACGGCGACCGGGACCGGATTGCAGGTGCGTCCGGCGCGGGTGCATGCGGCGGCGAACAGGCCCCCTGGATACGGGACTTGGTCCCACCGCGGCAGGGCGACCGGGAGGGTCTCCTCGACCCGGTCGTACCAGGGATCCAGCGACGCCCGGGTGAGCGAAGCGGGCCACAGCCGGTGGCCGAGGCTGCCCCGGCGGTCGAAGACGAAGCCGGGAGCGCGCAGTGAGGCGGCGAAGTACACCACGCTGGAGCCGCCGACGCAGTTGCCGGCGACCACGGTGATGCCGTCGCCCTGCACCAAGTCGACCGTGCGGGTGTAGCTCCCGATGCGCAGATCGTGGGCGAAGTCCGCGGACCGCAGGTGTGGTCCGCGTTCGAGGACGACGACCCGCGCTCCGCCGGCGGCCAGGTGGTAGGCGGGGATGGAACCGCCGAATCCGCTGCCGACGACCAGCACGTCGGTACGTTCGGTGACGGTCATGCCGGGCTGCCTCCCATGGTGGTTCGCGGATGTTCCCGCGCGAGCCGTCGGCCGTACGAGTACTGCGGGAAGCGCCAGAGGCCGTCCGGGTCCGGCGCCGGGAAGCGCAGCCAGGCCAGGCCGGGGTGGCGCTCGCCGATCGCCTCCGTGGTGTGCAGGTGGGCCGCCGTGTCGAAGGCGGCGGCGCTGAACAGGGCCAGCAGCACCCAGACCTTCTGGTCCGCCTCGGTGGGACGCAGCAGCGTGGCGGCCAGTTCGGTGCGGTCGGCGAAGTCCAGTGCGGTGAAGGCGGGCCGGGTGGGCGGCAGCACGCGCCCCTCGGCGAGCGCGTAGGCCGTGGCTCGCGTGTTCAGCAGTGCCGCCAGTTCGGGCAGGAGCGGGCCCAGCCCGAGTTCGGGCAACCGCAGCAGGGCGATCGCGCCGGCCTGTACCGCGCCGGCGCCGGGTGCCGCCCCGGCGATGGCCCGGTCATCGGCGTACCGCTTCCGGCCCGGGACCATGGTGTCGGCGAACGCCTCCAGGGTGGCGACCACGCCACCGCTCAGTGGCGCCGCCGCGGCGGCGGACGGCGCCGCGACCGCGCCGGTGGTCACCGCGGCGACCGCCCCGGCCAGACCGGCGATCAGCCGCCGCCGCGTCAGGAGGCCGCTCACGGGCGCGCACCGGGGCACGGCAGGCCGGCGGGCAGGTGCACCGTCGTGCCGAGGGCCGCACGCGCGACGGCGTCGGCGAGCCGCGGATCGTACGGCCGCAGCACCCGGGCCGCGTGCGCGGGGGTGGCGGGCACTCCGGCCACGGTCAGGTGGCGCAGCCGCGCGCCGGCGCTTCCGGTGCTCTTGTCGAACCAGTAGCTGCCGTCCCAGCCCACCAGTTCGGTGCCGTGCGGTCGCGCCTGCACGCTCCAGTGGTCCAGTTGCCAGTAGCGGCAGGCGGGGACGGCGACGGCGAAGCGCGCCGGCTCGGCCAGCAGGAACCGCACCGCGCCGCCGTTGCTGACGGTGATGTCCCGCTTGGCGTACTCCACGCACAGCGGATCGCTGTCCATCAGGCCCAGTGGGGGTGTCTCGCCCTCGCCGAACCGATGGAAGGTGCACTCCGCGGCGAATCCCGGGGCGGTGTAGCCGGTGACGGGGCCCGCGGCGGCATCGGCGGGCGTCGCACCGAGCGTCAGCGTCATCAGTGCGACCAGCCCCGCGGCGATGGAACGGGGGAACGAAGCCATGGCAGGACCCTCTTGTGGTGGCGGCTGCGACAGGCGCTTGTTACTCACCAGTCAGTTGGCGCCACATCCTGATCTCGCGTCATCCGCGAGAGCAAGACCCCGACCCCCAAGTCCTTCATGTCTTCACAGGGCGGCACGATTGTCCCCGCGAACCGTCCTCGCGGGCCGATCGCGCGTCCGGGCCGCCGCGGCCGGCCGGCGGCCCCCACCGGCCGTCGGCCGGCCGCGAAAGGCGGGTCCGGGCCGTGAAGAGGTCAGTCTCCGGACGAGAAGGCCGAGTCGAAGGACTGGGCCGACGGCTCGATCGCTCCGAGCGCCCGGATGAACCGCAGGGCGTCGGGGGCACCGACCATGCGGTCCATGCCGGCGTCCTCCCACTCCACCGAGATCGGCCCGTCGTACCCGATGGAGTTGAGCATCCGGAAGCACGCCTCCCAGGGGACGTCCCCGTGCCCGGTGGAGACGAAGTCCCAGCCGCGACGGGGGTCCGCCCACGGCAGATGGGAGCCGAGGCGGCCGTTGCGCCCGTTGAACCGCTTGACCGACTCCTTGCAGTCCACGTGATAGATGCGGTCCTTGAAGTCCCACAGGAAGCCGACCGGGTCCAGGTCCTGCCAGACGAAGTGGGACGGGTCGAAGTTGAGCCCGAACGCCTCCCGGTGGCCGATGGCCTCCAGGGTGCGCACCGTCGTCCAGTAGTCGTAGGCGATCTCGGAGGGGTGGACCTCGTGGGCGAAGCGCACGCCGACCTCGTCGAAGACGTCGAGGATGGGGTTCCAGCGCTCGGCGAAGTCCGCGTAGCCGCGCTCGATCATCTCCGGCGGCACCGGCGGGAACATCGCCACGGTGTGCCAGATCGAGGATCCCGTGAAGCCGACGACGGTCTTCACCCCGAACGCGGCGGCGGCGCGCGCGGTGTCCTGGATCTCCCGCGCGGCGCGCTGCCGGACGCCTTCCGGCTCGCCGTCGCCCCAGATGCGGGCGGGGAGTATGCCGCGGTGGCGCTCGTCGATGGGGTGGTCGCAGACGGCCTGGCCCGTCAGGTGGCAGGAGAGTGTCCAACAGCGCAGGTTGTACTTCTCCAGCACGGCGCGGCGGCGCGGAATGTAGTCCTCTTCGGTGAGGGCCCTGTCGACCTCGAAGTGGTCGCCCCAGCAGGCGATCTCCAACCCGTCGTACCCCCACTTTGCCGCCAGCCGGCACACCTCCTCGAACGGCAGGTCGGCCCACTGACCGGTGAACAAGGTGATCGGGCGTGGCATCGGTTCCTCCGGTGGGTTCGTCGGTCGGGGCGGTCGTGGGGTCGAGCGGTCAGGGGGCCGGGGAGGCGCTCGGCGTGATCCCGGCCAGGCGCAGCAGCAGGTCCTTGACCTCGGTCGCGTCGTAGTTTTCCCGCGCCTCGCGCGGCTGGGAGCACAGGAGCACGGGGCCGTCGTCCGGGTGGCCGGGCAGGCGGCCGTGGCTGCCGCGTACCGGGGACGGGTCGAGGGGGACCACGCTCATGCGGTAGCGCAGGCCGAGCTTCTTCCGGGCGAGTGCGGCGGCGGCGCGCAGTTTGACCTTGGGGTCCTTCGGGTCCATGAACAGCTCGGCCGGGTCATAGCCCGGCTTGCGGTGGATCTCGACCAGACGGGCGAAGTCCGGGGCGCGGTCGTCGTCGAGCCAGTAGTAGTAGGTGAACCACGCGTCGGGCTCGGCGACGGCGACGAGGTCCCCGGCACGCGGGTGGTCGACGCCGTACGCCTTCTTCCCGGCCTCGGTGAGCACCTCGGCCACGCCGTCGGTGCCGGCCAGCAGTTCGCGGACGCGTTCGGTGTCGGCCGGGTCGGCCACGTAGACGTGGGCGACCTGATGGTCGGCGACGGCGAAGGCGGCCGACGTCCACGGGTCGAGGTATTCCATGCCGTCCTGGGTGTGGACGTTCAGCAGCCCCGCCCGGCGCAGCACCCGGTTCACGTCCACCGCCCTGGAGACGTTGGTGATGCCGTACTCGGAGAGGGCGACCACGGTGATCTCGCGGGCGGCGGCGTCGTCCAGCAGGGGGGCGAGGACCCGGTCGACGTCGGCCGCCGCCGCGGCGGCGCGGGGATCGTCGGGCCCGTAGCGCTGCAGGTCGTAGTCGAGATGGGGGACGTAGACAAGGCTGAGGTCGGGGGCCTGGGTGGCGAGGATGTGCCGGGCGGCGTCGACGATCCATCGGGAGGAGGTGAGGGAGGCGGTCGGCCCCCAGTAGGTGAACAGCGGGAACGTCCCGAGTTTGGCGCTGAGTTCGTCGTGCAGCTGCGGGGGGTGGGTGTAGCAGTCGGGCTCCTTGCGGCCATCGGAGTAGTAGATCGGCCGCGGGGTGACGGTGAGGTCGACGTCGGCGCCCATGGCGTACCACCAGCAGACGTTGGCGACGCGGTAGCCGGGGTGCGAGCGGCGCGCGGCGTCCCACAGCTTCTCCCCTCCGACGAGCGCGTTGTGCTGGCGCCACAGCAGCACTTCGCCGAGCTCGCGGAAGTACCAGCCGTTGCCGACGATGCCGTGGCCGGTGGCGGGCTGCCCGGTGAGCAGGGTGGACTGCACGGTGCAGGTGACGGCGGGGAACGCGGTGTCGAGGCGTGCGGTGAAGCCCGCCTCGCCCAGGGCGCGGAGCCGGGGCATGTGGGCGAGCAGCCGGGGGGTGAGGCCCACCACATCGAGGACGAGCAGGGGAACGGGACTCACGGGGCGACGACCTCCTTCAGGCCGAGAGAGATCAGGTGGTCGCGGGTGAAGGCCAGTTCGGCGGCGATGCCGTCGGCGAGAGCTCCGGGGCCCCGCGGCCGGCGGCCCTCGGGGAGCACGCCCCAGGTGTAGGTCTCGGCCTCGACGTGAGCGGTGCGCGCGGTGTCGCCGCCGAGCAGGGCGGCGAGGGTCGCCTCCAGTTCGGGGCGCGTCGTGGTCAACGGGGGCTCCGGGTCGGCGTGCAGCGGCACGTGGAAGTGGACTCGCCAGGGTGCGCGGCCGGGCAGCCCCCCGGCCAGGGCGGCGTCCAGGTCGTCCACGGCCAGGGGCGGGGTGCCCGGTGCTCCGGCAGACGTCGCCTGTGGGGGAGCCGACTCCCGGACCTGGTGCAGGAAGCGCGGCTCGGTGAAGGCGGCCAGTGCCGCTCGTGTCGCCGGATCGGCCGGGTCGCCGGCCTGGAGGGCGCAGGACGCCTGGGTCTTGACCACCTGGAGCCCGGCCGCGTCCAGACGGGCGAGTGCGGCGGCCGGCTCCTCGAAGCCGACCGCCAGATGGCAGGCGTCCAGGCAGACGCCGATGCGGTCGGTGTCCACGCGGGCGAGGTGCCGGGCGGCCTGAGCGGTGGTCTCGACGACGCAGCCCGGCTCAGGTTCGAGACCGACCTTGATC
The DNA here is from genome assembly GCF_044746005.1 of Streptomyces sp. NPDC086766. Taxonomy (NCBI): domain Bacteria; kingdom Bacillati; phylum Actinomycetota; class Actinomycetes; order Kitasatosporales; family Streptomycetaceae; genus Streptomyces; species Streptomyces sp. NPDC086766. The sequence goes on from NZ_JBIVBI010000010.1 coordinate 99,332, forward strand.
GTCCGGCCCGTGTCGGCGGCGAGGGTGGCCAGGCCGCCGGCCAGCGAGTCGAGCGTACGGGCGGCCTCGTCCGCCTGTCCGGCCGTCCACGGGGTCCGCCAGCCCAGCGGCACGGTGGAGACGCTGCCGTGCGCGGCGTCGTCGGGAAGCAGTGCCGCGAGCACGCGGGCGAGGTCGAGGGTGTAGTGCAGCCTCTCGGGCGTGGTCCAGTCCGGCCGGTAGACGGCGTGCTTGACGACGGGGTCGTGGAAGCCGCGGTAGGGGAAGCCGTTGAGGGTGACGACCTCCAGGCGGCGGGCGGTCAGCTCCCGGCGGAGCCGTGCGACCGCGCCGTCGTCCGCGGCGAGGGCCGCCGCGGCGTCGCGGGCCAGCCACAGGCCCAGGCCGAGGACGGGCACACCCAGCCGCTCGCGCACCGGCTCGGCGTGCCGGGCCAGTTGAGCGAGCACTCCGTCGAGGTCCTCGGCGGGGTGGACGTTGGTGCAGTACGCGAGGTGGACGACGGTGCCGTCGGGGTGGAGCAGCCGCACGGCTACACCTCCGCCGGGGCGCCGCGCACCACGGAGTTGCCCTCGTACGTGGTGCCGGCCCCGGGCGCTTCGGAGCCGTCGAGTTCCAGCTTGCCGCTCTGGCCGTAGAAGGAGACGGGATTGCGCCACAGGATCCGGTCCACGTCGTCCGTGGAGAAGCCGGCGGCGAGCATGGCGTCCCCGGTCTTCCGGGTCTTCAGAGGGTCGCTGCGTCCCCAGTCCGCGGCCGAGTTGACGAGCATCCGGTCCGTGCCGTACTCGCGCAGCACGGCGACCATGCGACGCTCGTCCATCTTGGTGTCGGGGTAGATGGAGAAGCCCATCCAGCAGCCTGAGTCGACGACCTGACGTACCGTCATTTCGTTCAGGTGGTCGACGACCACGCGCTCCGGGGCGATTCCCGATTCCTTCACCACGGCGAGGGTGCGCTCCACGCCCGCGGCCTTGTCGCGGTGCGGCGTGTGGACCAGCGCCGGCAGGTCGTGGGTGAGAGCGAGCTGCAACTGGGCGGCGAACGCCTTGTCCTCCTCGGGCGTCATCGAGTCGTAGCCGATCTCGCCGACGGCGACCACGCCGTCCTTGAGCAGGTAGCGCGGCAGGTGCTGGAGGACCTCCGCGCAGCGCGGGTCGTTGGCCTCCTTGGGGTTGAGGGCGATGGTGCAGTGGTGGCGGACACCGAACTGGGCGGCGCGGAAGGGCTCCCAGCCGATGAGGGAGTCGAAGTAGTCCAGGAAGCTGCCCACGGAGGTGCGCGGCTGGCCGAGCCAGAACGCGGGTTCCACCAGGGCGCGGACGCCGGCCGCGTGCATCGCCTCGTAGTCGTCGGTGGTGCGCGAGGTCATGTGGATGTGCGGATCGAAGATACGCATCACGCCTCCCGGGGGCTGGGACGGTTGGTGGTCGCGGTGGGGACGGCCGCGCGTTCCCCGTGACCGGGTGCCGGTACGTCCGGAAACAGCGCGAGGATCAGGCCGAGGTCGGCGGGTACGTCCCGTCCCGCAGCGGTCCGCTCCTGGGCGAACGCGGCCATCATGCGGGCCAGTTGGACGTCCGCCCGGCCGGGCAGGCCCGGCAGCGCGGTCAGCGGGATGCCGGTGAAGACGCACTTGAGCACGCCTTGGCGGTAGGTCTCCGCGTCCAGGTGGCCGGTCGCGTAATCGCCGAGGGCCGCCGCGATCAGCCGTGTGTCGTTGGTGCGCAGCGCGTCGCGCACCAGGGGCAGCGCGCCGTCGCCGACGGGCAGCAGCGGCAGGCCGCGCAGCACGGCGCACCGTTCGGCCGCGTCACCGGTCCGGTAGAGCTCCCCGAGCTCCTCCAGCAACGGGGTGCCGGCCAACGGGATCGCGGCGAGCAGCAGGGCCCGGGCCGCGTCGTCCACCGTCCACCCGTGCGGGTCGGCGGGGTCCAGCGGGCCACGGCCGCATCGCCGTCCGACCAGGGGGAACAGGCCGCGGACGGCTCCGGGGTCCGCGGTGACCGAGGCGCACGCGCCGGCGAGCCAGTTCCTGCCCTTCTCGGTCATCCGGTCGGTCAGGGCGTCTCTGAGGCGGTCGGGTGTCATGCCATCTCCTCCTCACGGCGGACCGCTGGGTCGCACGAGCGCAGGAAGTCCAGGGAGCGGCGGGCCACGCCCGGTGCGTCATGGCTGTGCCGGGGCAGTTCGACGGCGACCAGCCCGCGGTAGCCCACCTCGTCGAGGGCGCTGAGGACGGGCGGGAAGTCGATCTCGCCGCTGCCGAACTCCAGGTGCTCGTGCGTGCCGCGGCGCATGTCGTCGATCTGCACGTTGACCAACCGGTTCCCGGCCCGGCGCACGCACTCGGGCACCGGGTACGGCTCCAGGCAGCGGCAGTGGCCGATGTCGAGGGTCAGGCCGAACATGGCCGGGTCGCCGAGCGCCGCGGCCAGCCTCGTGTACTCGTCGACGGACTCCACGAGCATTCCCGGTTCGGGTTCGAACCCGAGGAGGACGCCCGCCTTCTCCGCCGTCTCGACGACCTCGGCGCATCCGGCGACCAGCCGGTCCCAGGCCGCCCGCGGGTCGAGGGCCGCGGGTCTGACGCCGGCCCAGAAGGAGACGGCCTGGGCGCCGAGGTCGGCGCCGACGGCCACGGCCCGGCGCAGGAAGTCCACCCTGCGTTCCCGCCCTTCGGCCGCGAGCAGGGTGGGCTCGTGCTTGTGCCAGGGGTCGAGCAGGTAGCGGGCTCCGGTCTCGATCACCACGCCGAGCCCGAGACCGTCCAGCCGCCGGGCGAGGGCCACCGTCCGCGCGGCCAGGCCGGGCGCGAACGGATCGAGGTGGTGGTGGTCGAGGGTGAGCGCCACGCCGTCGTAGCCCAGGTCGGCGATGACGGTGAGCGCGTCCTCCAGCCGGTGGTTGGCGAAGCCGTTGGTGCCGAACCCGTACCGCAGGACGGGCTCGGCGGACGAGGTGTCGCGGTGGCGGGGTCCGGTCATGTCGGCGACACCCGCCTGGACAGGGCTCGGGCCAGCGGAAAGACCGCGGCGAGCGGAAGCGCGGAACGGACCTGGCCCGCGCCCGCGGTGAGCGCGGCCTGGAGCGGGATCAGGCCGAGGATCCCCGCGCCGACGGCCCCGCGGATCTTCCCCGGCGAGGGATCGGCGACGGCCCGCGCCTGGGCACGGCCCGCCGTGGCGCCGTACGCGACGAGGCCGCCCGCCAGGGCCAGCCGGCGCCCGCGGCCCCTGCCCTGGCGCGCCGGGCCGTCGCGGAACGCCGTCGCGGCCGCGACGGCTCCGGTGGCGGCCAGTGTTCCCCGAGGCAGCCACGGTTCCGCTCCCGTCACCTCGGCGCGGCTGAGCGCGGTGACGGCGAGGGTGTGCCCGGCGACGATCGCGGCCGCCGGGAGGGCGGGCCGCAGCCGGTCCGCGCCGGCACCGAGCAGCACGTCGAGTCCCCGGGCGGCCGCCATCACCGCGGGGCCCACCGAGCGGGACCCGGCCCACAGGTCGTAGCCCCAGACGGTCGCAGCGAGGGGCACGGCGACCGTCAGCGCGCGCCGGCCCTCGGCGGCCGCTGCCACGCCGAGGGCGACGGCGGTCAGGGCGGCCGCGGTGCCCAGGGCGAGGGGAGCGGACACGCGGCCCGAGGGGATCGGCCGCTCGGGGCGCTCGACGGCGTCCAAGTCGCGGTCGGCCCAGTCGTTGAGCGCCATCCCGGCCCAGTACAGGCAGACTGAGGAGGCGGCCAGCCCGGCCACGGACGCACCGGGGCGACGGCCCGCGGCGGCCGCTCCGGCCAGGACGTCCCCCGGCACGGTGAACGCGGCCGGGGCGCGCACCAGGTCGGCCAGGTCCCGCAGGCGGCGGCCCGGCGACGGCTTGGCGGACGCGCGGACCGCGGATCCCGGACGCGGGGCCCCGGGCGGGCCGTTGTGGGACCCGGCGTCACCGCCCGCCCGCCGGACCGCGCGTGGGCCGAACCGGAGCGCGGACGGGCGGATCACCGCCGGCCTCCGAGCCCGGCGGCGAAGGTCCGCAGGGTCTCGTACTGGGCCATCACGGCATGCTCACCGCCGCCGACGGGATCCTTGAAGAAGAAGGCCAGCTCGCCGAGAGGGCCGGAGATCCCCCGCTCATGAGCCCGGGCCGTCAGCCGGGCGAGGTCGAGCACCAGCGGCGCGGCCAGTGCCGAGTCACAACCGGCCCAGGTGAACTGCAGATTCATCCGCACGCCGAGGAACCCCTCGAACGTCACGTGGTCCCAGGCGGTCTTCCAGTCGCCGAGGGAGGGCACGTAGTCGATGTGGACCTCACCCTCGACCGGGTGCCCCAGCGTCTCCGCGAGCACCCGCTGCTTGGAGACCGCCTTGCTGGCCATCGCGGCCGGATCGGCGAGCGTCTCGCCGTCGCCGCCGCCGAGCAGGTTGGTGCCGGACCAGGTCCGCACCCGCAGGCCCCGGGCGGCGAACATCGGCCCGAGGGTCGCCTTGAGCAGGGTCTCCCCGGTCTTGCCGTCGTTCCCGGCGTACGGCAGGCAGGCTTCCCCGGCCAGTTCCTCCAGTGCCGGGATCCGCATGCCGGCGGACGGCGTGAAGTCGACGTGCGCGCATCCGGCGTCGATCGCTGCCAGGGCATAGAGGGAGCTGGGCGGCAGCACGTTCTCACCGGCGGCGAGCGCGGCTCGCAGGGCTTGGGCCGAGACGTGCGCCGGGTGCTCCGGGACGACCGGTTCGGTCGACGACACGTTGACGACGACCACCCGCGCCAGGCCGTGCCGCTCGCGGAAGGCGTCGATGTCGGCGCGTATCGCCTCGGCGGCGTCCGACTGGCTCATGTCCCGGTCCGGGAGCGGGGCCGGGCGAATCTCGGCGTCGGCGGCGGCCAGGTCGTCGTGGACCAGGGCGGGCAGCCCGTGGGGCAGCACCCCGGCCGCGACCAACTGCTCGGCGCGCTTCGGCAGCGGCGTGCAGGCCACGTCGTGCCCGCCGAAGACCAGGTCGGACAGGGCGGCCAGGCCGGCGTCGGGGAACCCCGGCTGTTCGGTGACGCATCCGGCCGACCCGGCCAGCCCTGCCCGCAGAGCGGCCGTGCCCGCGACGACCGTGGTGGCCACCGATCCACGTGCCCCCGCCAACCAGACACCCGTGCGACTGCGCTGATCTGGCATCTCGTCACCTCCGTCGGCCGGGCGCGGTAGCGCCCCGCTTGCTCGTTCCTCGCTGTCGATGTCGCTGTCCCCTGTCCGCTGCTTCCGGTCCCCTCCGGCCCGTCGTCCGGGCACGGAGGAGAACCGGGGCCCTGCGCGCTCCTCGGACGGTGGGCGCGCCGGGGTGCGTGGCCGCCGGTCAGCCGGTGCTTTCCGGGTCGCAGTTGAACCTCGCGGTACCGGCCGCCATCTCGATGCCGCCGAGGAGGTGCGACAGGAACAGCGGGTCGGTGTAGCTCTCCGACGTATGGCCCATGCCGGTGTAGAAGGACCGGCCGCCGTCGTACGGGTGGCACCACGAGATGGGATGGTCCGCGCCCATCGAGCCGCCGGTGTACCCGATCGGGTTGTACGTCCTCTCGTCCAGCGTGGCCAGGACACGCACGTCCGGACGGGGATTGGAGCGGTAGTTGTACCACTCGTCGGTGCGGGTCCAGCGGTTGGGCAGGTCCTTGGTGGCCGCGGTGCCCTGGCCCACGACGTTCACGGTCGCCTGCTGGATCGCCGGGTGGTCCCTGAAGTACGCGCCGACCAGGCCGCCGTACCAAGCCCAGGTGTAACCGGAGTCGGCGGCGGCGTGGATGCCGACGAAGCCGCCGCCGTGCTCGATGTAGCGCTGGAAGGCGTCCTTCTCGGACTGCTGGTCCAGGGGGTCGCCCGTGGTGGAGAGGAAGACGACCGACTGGTACTGCGCCAGTTCGGCGTCGTTGAACCGGGTGGCGTCCTCGGTCGTGTCGACCGCGAAGCCGTGCTCCTGGCCGAGCTTCTCGATCGCCGCGATCCCGTCGGGGATGGAGGCGTGCCGGTAGCCGGTGGTCTTGGAGAACACCAGCACTCTGAAGGCGGGTGCGGCGGCGTGCGCGGTGGTGGTGCTGGTGGCCGCGAGCGGCAGGGCCAGAGCGGCCGCCGACAGCAGCGCGACGATACCTCTGCGGGACATCATCAACCTTTCGTAACCTGATCTCGGGGACGGTGGATGCCGGCTCAGCTGAAGGCGCCGGGAAGGTACTGGTCGACGTTCTCCTTGGTCACGGTGGCGGAGAACAGGGTGAGTGAGGACGGCAGGTCCTGCCCGACGAGGTCGCTCATGCCCCTGTGCTGGGCGACGAGCCGGGCGAGCTTGACCGCCGAGGCGGACATGTTGGACGGGTAGACGACCGTGGCCTTGAGCACGGAGTTGTCGGCCTTGATCTCCTGCATGGCGTGCTTGGAGCCGGCGCCGCCGACCATGAAGAACTCGCTCCGGTTCGCCTGTTTGATGGCTGCCTCGACGCCGATGCCCTGGTCGTCGTCGTGGTTCCACACCGCGTCCAGGTGCGAGCGTGCCTGGAGCACGTTGCTCATCACCTGCTGACCCGAGTCCGCGGTGAAGTTGGCGGCCTGCCGGATCCCCACGTGGAAGCCGTACTTGGCCAGGCCCCGCTTGAACCCGGCGCTGCGCTGCTTGGTGAGTTCGAGGTTGTCGATACCGGCGATCTCGCCGATCACGGGCGCGGAGACACCCTTGGCCTTGAGGGTCCTGCCGATGTAAAGGCCGGCGTTGAGCCCCATGCCGAAGTTGTCGCCGCCGACCCACGCCCGGTACGCGAGGGGGGTCTCGAAGACCCGGTCGACGTTGATGACGGGGATGCCCGCGTCCATGGCCTGCTGGGCCACGGCGGTCAGCGCCTTGCCGTCGAAGGGCAGGATGACCAGGACGTCCACCTTCTTGCCGATCAGCGTCTGGACCTGGCTGATCTGCGCGTTGACGTCGTTGGTCCCCTCGACGGCCTCGAAGTGCACGTCGGAGTACTGCTTGGCCTGCGCCATGGCGTTCTTGGTGATGGCGGCCATCCAGCCGTGGTCGGCCGCCGGGGCCGAGAACCCGATCGACACCTGCTTGCCCGGCTTGTCGTTGTCGGTTCCGGCCTTGCCCGCCGCGTTCACATCGCTGGTGGAGGCGTCGCTCTGGTTGCTGGTGCAGCCGGCGATCAAGGCTCCGCCGCCGAGTACGGCGCCGCCGAGGAGGAGCCTTCTGCGGTCCAGTCCGCCGAGTCCGCGCTTGTCCATCTCGTCAGTCCTTCCAGTCACGGGGGTCTTGCCTGCGTCGTGCCTGCCGTGGTCGATGCGGACGTGCCGCGCGGCTGGGCCGGGGGCGGCGCGGGCGGCGGCAGCGGGGTCGGTCCGCCGCCCGCGCCGCCGCTACGGGGTGGCGGTTCTCCGGCCGCGCCGCTGGATCAGCACGGCGGCGACGATGATCAGGCCCTTGGCGATCTGCTGGATGTCGGTGGTGAGGTTGTTCAGCACGAAGATGTTGGTGATCGTGGTGAAGACGAGGACGCCCAGGATCGAGCCGACGAGCGAGCCGCGGCCGCCGGTCAGCAGGGTGCCACCGATGATCACCGCGGCGATCGAGTCCAGTTCGTACAGGTCGCCGAGGTTGCTGGCCCCGGAGGTGGTCCGCGCGGTCAGCATGATCGCGGCGATGCCGCAGCACAGGCCGGACAGGGCGTACAGCACCACGGTGTGTCGGCGTACGTCGAGTCCGGCGAGGCGCGCGGCCTCCTGGTTGCCGCCGATGGCGAACGTCCGGCGGCCGAAGGTGGTGCGGTTGAGCAGCACCCAGCCGATGAGCACGGCGACCGCCAGGATGTAGACGAGCAGCGGGATGCCGAGGAACCGGGTGGAGGCGAGGGAGTTGAACGACTCGACCGTGACCACCTGGGACTGCCGGTCGGAGATCCGCTCGGCCAGTCCGCGGGCGCTCGCCATCATGGCGATCGTGACGATGAACGCTACGATGTTGCCGTAGGCGATGATCAGGCCGTTGACGAGGCCGACGACCGCGCCCACGGCGAGCGCGCAGAAGACCATGCCGCCGAACCCGAAGGACTGGGTGGCCACGGTGGTGCACCACACGGATCCGAGTGCCACGATCGCGCCGACGGACAGGTCGATGCCGCCGCCGATGATGACGAAGGTCTGACCGATCGTGATGACCCCGATGACGGCCGCGCTGGTGAGGATGACCAGGGCGTTCTGGCTGGTCGCGAAGTTGTCCGAGCTCAGCGCGCCGACGACGCACAGCAGGACGAGGACGACGAACAGGCCCAGGTTGCGCACCCGGCCCATGTGCCCGAGGAAGGCGGGTCTGCCGCTGCCCTTGCCGAGGGACGAGCCGGTCTGCCGGACGGGTCCGGCCGGGGATCCCTGGCCGGTGGCGGGCAGCGGACCGCTCCCGCCGGGGGGACTGGTCTGCTGGCTCACACGGAGCTCCCTTCCATGACGAGGTCGAGCACTTTCGATTCGTCGAGGTCCAGGGCGACTGCCTCGCGGACCACCCGGCCTTCGCGCATGACGAGGACGCGGTCGGCGAGGCCGAGGACCTCGGGCACCTCGCTGGAGACGAGGAGCACGCCGACTCCCGAATCGGCGAGCCGCCGGATGAGCGCGTAGAGCTCCGCCCGCGCCCCGACGTCCACTCCGCGGGTGGGCTCGTCGAGCAGCAGCAGCCGGCAGTCGGTGAGCAGCCAGCGGGCGACGACGGCCTTCTGCTGGTTGCCGCCGGAGAGGGTGCGCACCGGCCGGGTCGGGTCGGGGGGCCGCAGGTCGAGCCTGCGGACCGCGTCCGTCGTGGCGCTCAGCTCGGTGCGGGCGTCGAGGAAGCCGGCGCGGGCGAACCGTCGCAGCGAGGACATGGACACGTTGTGGGCGATGGAGGAGTGCATGAACAGTGCCTGGCTCTTGCGCTCCTCCGGGGCGAGTCCGAGGCCGGCCCGGACGGCGGCGGTGATGCTGCCGGGCCGGAGGGCGGATCCGGCCACGCGGATGCGCCCGGAGGCCGGACGCCGGGCTCCGTAGACCGCTTCGAGGATCTCGGAGCGGCCGGAGCCGACCAGGCCCGCCAGCCCGACGATCTCGCCGGCCCGGACGTCGAAGGAGATGTCGTGGAACTCCCCCGGGCGGCTGATGCGTTCGACCTCCAGAAGCACCGGGCGCTCGTCCGGGTCGGGGCGTCGGGGCCTCGGCGGGAAGGCGTACTCGACGGTGCGGCCGGTCATCTGCGAGACCAGCTCGGCGGTGGGGGTCCTTCGCGCCGGCAGTCCCCGGGCGACCGTGCGGCCGTCCTTGAGGACGGTGACGCGGTCCCCGATCCGGCGGATCTCCTCCATGCGATGCGAGATGTAGACGACCGCCACGCCGGCCGCGGTGAGGTCGCCGATGATGCGGAAGAGGTTGTCCACCTCGTCGTGGGCGAGGACGGCGGACGGCTCATCCATGATGATGAGCCTCGCCTCGTGCGAGAGAGCACGCGCCATGGACACGAGCTGCTTGCCGGCCGCGGACAGCTCACCCACCTCGCGGGAGACGGGAATCTCCGGATGCCCGAGCCTGCACAGGAGTTGACGGGCGGCGTCGTGCATCCGCGAGCGCTGGGCGAACCCCAGCCGGGACTGCTCGTGTCCCAGGTAGATGTTCTCCGCCACGGACAGGCCGTCGGCCAGGTCGAGTTCCTGGTAGATGGTGGCGATCCCGTGGCGCATGGCGGCCGTCGGGGTCGGGAGCGTCACCGGTTCGCCCTCCCAGGCGATGTGCCCCTCGTCGGGCTGGTGGGCTCCGGCGAGGACCTTGATGAGCGTGGATTTGCCGGCCCCGTTCTGGCCGAGCAGGCAGTGCACTTCACCGGCGACCACGTCGAGGTCGACGCCGTCGAGGGCCCGGACGCCGGGGAACTCCTTGACGACGCCTTGCATCTCGAGCAGCGGGGTACTCATGGGTCTCCCTCTGATGCGATGTCCGCCAGAGTGACATGACGGAGCGTCAACTTATTGAGAATTCGGACCGGTTGGTTCGCGACGTGGCGGCCTCTGCGGGGAGGCCCCTGAGGGGACTCCGGTACGCACGGTCGGACGTTTTCCGTGTCGCCCGGCGGGATGAGAGGAAGGTAGTTCTCACGGCGTTGTTTGAGAAGGGTTCGCGAAGCTTCCGAGCCTTTCGTGGCCAGAAGCGGCAACTCCTGTTTAACGCATTGCGCAATCGGCATCGCCGTACGGCGGGAATGCCTGGACTTCGTACCGTTCGCCGGCGCGGCGGGACGCCGCGCACGCCGACCACCGCCCGCCTTCCTGGGGAAACCGTGGTTCGATGAGGGCCGCCACCCCGCACCCCCGTAGGCGTGCGGAACTCCGCACGGGAAAGGGCGCGCGAATCCCCCGAGGAGGCAGACGGGCATTTCCGGAACGCATGGCCGGACGCGCCCCGGATTTCACCAGCGCTGGCGTACGGCGGTTGACACCGGCCGTCTTTCCGACCGGCGAAGGAAAGTTGTTCGACCGGTCGGATATTCCCGCCCGGAGTTTTCCTGAAATCCTCCTTGGCGAACGGAGTGTGTACCTCGTCGCGGATGTCCGGCTACGTGAAATGTGCGGCGCCAGCCGGGCCATGGGGGTGGCCGGCGGCCCGGAGTACGGTCAGGGCACGACCACGACGGGGGTGCCGTTCCCGGACGGCAGTGGCGGGTTCCCCTGCGGAACTCCCTTGTGCAGGACGGGGGTCCAGAGGCTGTCGTTGGCGGCGCTGTGCTCCACAGCGGCCAGCACCCGTTGCACCTGCAGACCGTCGGCGAAGGACGGCTCCGGGTCGCGGCCCTCGGCGATGGCGTGGATCAGGTCGCGCACCTGGTGCACGAAGGTGTGGTCGTAGCCGAGTCCGTGACCCGCCGGCCACCAGCCGTCGAGATAGGGGTGGTCGGGTTCGGTGACCAGGATCCGCCGGAATCCGGCGGTCGCGGCCGGCTCGGTGTGGTCGTGGAAGTCCAGTTCGTTGAGGCGCTCCAGGTCGAAGGCGATGCTGCCGCGGTCGCCGTTGATCTCGATGCGCAGGGCGTTCTTCCGGCCGGCGGCGACCCGCGTGGCCTCGAAGGACGCGACCGTGCCCGAAGGGAACCGGCCGGTGAACAGCGCGGCGTCGTCCACCGTGACGGGTCCGCGCGGCGCCGTCCCGTCGGCGACGGCCGCGAGGCCCGACGAGGCCGTGGGCAGGGGGCGTTCGCGGACGAACGTCTCGGTCAAGGCGGAGACCCCCGACAGCCGCTCCCCGACGAGGAACTGGGCGAGGTCGACGATGTGGGCGCCGAGGTCGCCGAGCGCGCCGGAGCCGGCGTGCTCGCGCTGAAGCCGCCACACCAGCGGGAACTCCGGATCCACGATCCAGTCCTGGAGGTACTGTGCCCGTACGTGCCGCAGGCTGCCGAGGCGGCCGTCGGCGATCAGTCGCCGGGCGAGGGCGAGCGCCGGCGTGCGCCGGTAGCTGAACCCCACCATGGAGCGCACCCCGCGAGGTGATGCCGCGGCCGCGGCGGCGGCCATCGCCTCCGCCTCCTCGACGGTGTTGGCAAGCGGTTTCTCGCACAACACGTGCTTACCGGCCTCCAGCGCCGCGATCGCGATCTCGGCGTGGCTGGATCCGGGGGTGCAGATGTCCACCAACTGCACGTCGGGGCGGGCGATCAGGGCCCGCCAGTCGGTCTCCGTCGCGGCCCAGACCTGGCGCCGGGCGGCCTCTTCCAAGGCGGTTCGCTCGCGTCCGGCGAGGACGGCCATGACCGGGCGCATGGGCAGATCGAAGGCACAGGCGGCGGTACGCCAGGCATGTGAGTGCGCGCGGCCCATGAAGGCGTATCCGACCATGCCCACCCCGATGGCGGGCGAGCCGTTCTGACTGTCCATAGGCGCTCCTGGGATGCTCGTGGGCGCGGGCGACGGACGCGGGAACGCGTCCGTTCACCGGGAACGGATTCCGGCCGCGCGCAGGCGCGTCAGGCCGGTGAGAAGATGTGGTCGCTGATCAGTCGCGTGGCGCCGACGACGCCGGCGATCTGGCCGAGCTCGCCGAGGACGATCGGCAGGTTGCCGGTCGCCAACGGCAGGGACTGCCGGTAGACCTGGGTGCGGATGCTGGCCAGGAGGGTGTGCCCCAGCCCGGTGAGCCCTCCCCCGATGACCACAAGGCCGGGGTTGAAGAAGCTGACCAGGCCCGCGATGACCTGACCGGTGCGGCTTCCGCCCATGCGGATCAATTCGAGGGCCGCGGCGTCCCCGGCGCCGGCGGCCGCCGACACGTCCTCGGGGGTCAGCCGTCCCGCCGCCTCGAGCCGCCCGGCCAACTCCGCCGAACGGCCCGCCTCGGCGAGCGTGGTCGCGTCGCGCACCAGAGCGTTGCCGCCGAAGTGCGCCTCCAGGCAACCGATGTTGCCGCAGGCGCAGGGTGGCCCTTCCGGGTCCACCTGGATGTGGCCGATGTCGCCGGCGCTGCCGGTAACCCCGCGGTGGACCTCGCCGCCGACCACGATGCCGCAGCCGATGCCGGTCCCGATCTTGACGCACAGGAAGTCGCGTACGGACCGGGCGACTCCGGCCTGCTGCTCGCCGAGGGCCATCAGGTTCACGTCGTTGTCGACGAGGACGGGGCAGCCGAGCTCCTGGCTCAGCGCCTCGCGGACGGGGAAGCCGTCCCAGCCGGGCATGATCGGCGGCGCGACGGGGACCCCCTCGGGGAAGCGGACGGGCCCCGGCACGCCGATCCCGGCGCCGTCGAAGTGCTCCGCCAGCCCGGCCTCGCGCAGCTTGGCGGCTAGGGCGAGCACCCGCTCGAACACGGCGACCGGGCCCTCACGTACGTCCAGCGGCTCGGACAGGTGGCCGAGGACGTCCAGCTCCGCGTTGGTGACCGCGGCGTCCACGGAGGTGGCACCGATGTCCACGCCGAGGAACCGCAGCGAGGGGGCGATCCGGACGTTGTGCGAGCGGCGGCCGCCGCGGGAGGCGGCGAGACCGTCCTGGACGACGAGGCCCGTCTCCAGCAGCCGGTCGATCTCGACCGCGAGCTTGGAGCGCGAGAGGTCGACCTGGTCACCCAGGGCGACCCGGGACTGCGGGCCGAGGTCGCGCAGCAGACGGAGCAGCCTGGCCTGATGGACATTGGCCGGTCGAGCCGTCATACGCCTCACGCCGCCCCTCCCGTCGTCGCCGGAGTCGTACGCACACCCGGCACTTCGGGGCGCGACTTTCAAAAGGACCGTAGCACCGTGGTGCCGAACACGAAAGAACTTGTGCGGCAGTCCGATGTACTTTCATCTCGCAATGGACAAAGCCGGTTTGAAGTCCCCCGGCGGACGAGCGCGTGCCGGACCGGAGTCCGCGGCGTGACCCGCTGGAGGGGGCCTGGCGGCCGTGACAACGGGCAGGCCCGATGGAGTGGAGCCGGCCGGCTCCACTCCATCGGGCCTTGCCGCCGTACGGTCGAGGCCTGCGAGGCGCTTCGGCGAGTGCTCCGTCGGGCGCCGAACCCCCCAGAGATCAGGCGGGGATCGCGGCCCCCGCCATCACCTCACTGTTCCGTACGAGCGGTGTGCGGATCGCCCACATCGCAGCGACCGGCGGCCTTCTTGATCTGGCCCGCCTCCCGCTGGTCGACGACGCCCTCGCGCCGGAGGGCCGCGACGACCTTCTCGACGTGGGAGACGAACGCGCCGTGACTGCTCCAGGCACGGTGGTCCTCGATCAGCTCGTTGATCGTGCAGCCGTTCGTCGTCACGCGGTCGGGGACGCCGGTGTTGACCGAGCCGAGGAACACCGTGGAACGGTCGTCCTGCTCAGGGCAGTTGGTCGGCGGTTCACTGTCGACGACGGTGAGGGACAGCGACTTCGCGGTGGACGTGTTGCCGGCCTTGTCGGTGGCCCGGTACAGGAAGGTGTGGCTCCCCGCTCTGTTCACGGCCACCGGCGTGGAGTACGTCAGATAGGGGCCGCCGTCGAGCGAGTACTCGATGGTGGCCACGCCCGAACCGGAGTCGGAGGCAGTCACCGTCACCGTCGCACTGCCGACGTAGTTCCCGGACGCGTCCTTCGTACCCGAGACGGAGGCCGACGTGTCCGGCGCGGTCGTGTCCTGCGGCGGAGCCGCCACCACCGCGAACGACACCGACTTCACCGCCGACGTGTTGCCCGCCTTGTCCGTCGCCCGGTACGACACCGTGTGATCACCCACACCGCTCACCTGCACCGGCGCCGAATAAGCCGCAAAAGC
>NZ_JBIVBI010000010.1:113694-272378 GCF_044746005.1 Streptomyces sp. NPDC086766
GCCCCACCATCGAGCGCGTACTCCACCTTGTCCACACCCGAACCGGAGTCCGACGCCGACACCGTCACCGTCGCACTGCCCACATAACTCCCGGACTCGTCCTTCGTACCCGAGACGGAGGCCGACGTGTCCGGCGCAGTCGTGTCCTGCGGCGGAGCCGCCACCACCGCGAACGACACCGACTTCACCGCCGACGTATTGCCCGCCTTGTCCGTCGCCCGGTACGACACCGTGTGATCACCCACACCGCTCACCTGCACCGGCGCCGAATAAGCCGCAAAAGCCCCACCATCGAGCGCGTACTCCACCTTGTCCACACCCGAACCGGAGTCCGACGCCGACACCGTCACCGTCGCACTGCCCACATAACTCCCGGACGCGTCCTTCGTACCCGAGACGGAGGCCGACGTGTCCGGCGCAGTCGTGTCATTCCCGGGGGCCGCAGTGACGGTCAGCTCACCCGACATCATGTGGCCGGGCATGGCGCAGTAGTAGTGGTAGACGCCGGGGCTCAGGGTGACCTGGGCCGTGTGCCGGCCTCCGCTGGAGTCCGACGGGCTCGCCTGGATGTTGAGGTCGACGTCGGTGTTGTAGTCGGGGTTGGACGTATCGAACGTCAGTGTGTGCGGCATGCCCGTCGTGTTGCCGGTCGCCGCGCTGTTCTCGAACACGATCGTCGCCGGGCCGGCCACCGCGGTGGTGGGGGCGGACGTGTAGCTCATGTATCCGTCGCCGGCTGTCCAGGTGAGGACCTGGGTGTCCGCCGCGGCGGCATCGCGGCTCCTCTCCGCGTACGCGGCCGGCGCGGCCAACGAGAACGCCGTGAGCAGCACGGCCGCCAAGGTCACCAACACCGAGCGCGGGCTGAACCGGCCCCGTGGCGCGAATCTCGAGGGGGGTGGATCCGTCTGGGCATGGAGCAGTCTTCTGAACACCGCTGCACCTTTCGCGAATCGCTGGTTGCGGTACCGCGCGCGGATCGGCGGTCCCGCCGGGTGGACGACCAGCCGCCGGGACGACCGCGTAGGGGCCCGTCCGGCCGGGGTGCCGCGCGGAGCTCGGTCCGGGGCGGCGGTGGCGCACAGTCCGTCACCTGGGCGGCCTGAGCGCAAGTGGGCTGAGGGGGAATGCGGGTGATGGTCGGGGCGTGACGACGGCGACCGGCAGCTGTCACAGACGGACGAACGGTGTCCGCTCGCCCTCGGACCGGAGCAGTGACGCGAAAGGCCCGCACCCGGGACTCACCCACCTCCCCCTGGGAAGCGACAACGATGCGAAGTTAGCCGTCTTTTGACGAATCGCCAAGGGCTATGACCGCAACCCAACCAACTTTGACCTGAGTCTGGAAAAACTGGTGAGTCGCCGTTACGGTGAGGCCGTTCCGAGGCGCACTCCGCCTCCCTCAGCCGAGCCGGTCTCGGCCGTACCGGCGCATCCGGCGGACGGACGGTTCCCGGACCGGACACCCACCCGACGACGACCTCTCTGCCGGCCCCGCGGGGCCGGACGCCCGGCGCACCACGCAGACCGCCCGTCGGTTTGCCGTGCTGACCGGGGCATCGCACCTCACGCCCACGAAACGCCGTCAGGCGCCCACGCCTGTCGAGGATTGGAGAGCGATGACCGACTCAGGCGTAGGCTCGCGACGCCTCTTCTCCCGGCGGTCCTTCGCCACCGGAGCCGTGGCGGCCGCCGTCGTCCCCGCGGTGCTCGGCAGCGCCGCCGCCGCGCCGCCCAAGGACCAGCCCGCCGTGGGAGGCGACGGCGAGGTCCGCAACCTGACGCTGTACATGGAGAAACTGCCGAACGGGGAGATGGGCTACGGCCTGCACCCCGGCCAGGCGACGATTCCGGGCCCGCTCATCGAGCTGACCGAGGGCGACACCATGAACATCGAGGTGGTCAACAACCTCGATGTCGCCGCCAGCCTCCATGTGCACGGCCTGGACTACGACACCACGAGCGACGGCACCAGGATGAACGACAGCGTCGTACAGCCGGGCGAGCGGCGTACCTACATCTGGCGCACGCACGCCCCGACCCGACGCCACGACGGGACGTGGGAGGCTGGAAGCGCCGGCTACTGGCACTACCACGACCACAACGTGGGCACCGAACACGGCACCGGGGGCATCCGGAAGGGCCTGTACGGCCCCGTGGTGGTGCGGCGCAAGGGCGATGTGCTGCCCGACAAGCAGTTCACGGTCGTGTTCAACAACATGACGATCAACAACAGGGTCGCCCCCGACACCCCCACCTTCAAGGCCGTCCGCGGCGAGCGGGTGGAGTTCGTCGTGATCACCCATGGCGACTTCTTCCACACCTTCCACGTGCACGGCCACCGCTGGACGGACAACCGCACCGGGATCTGGCAGGGTCCGCAGGACGTCAGCCAGGTCATCGACACCAGGACCACCGGCCCCGCGGACTCCTTCGGGTTCCAGGTGATCGCCGGCGAACGGGTCGGACCCGGCGCCTGGATGTACCACTGCCACGTGCAGAGCCACTCCGACATGGGGATGTCCGGGGTCTTCCTGGTGACCGAGGCCGACGGCACGGTCCCCGGGGACCCGCACCCCATGTAGCCGGGGCGGCCGGTACCGCCGCCCGTCCCGTCCCCCACCCCTTCCCCCCTGAGCCACGCCCGTCACACCTGACCGGACGGTCCGACGGGCGTGTACCACCCTGCCGCCGGTCGGCCCCGCGCCGCGAGGCGCCGGGGCGCCTGCGCTCCCACCGACTCCGGCGCCCCGGCCGTCTCCGGACACCCCCACGGCCGTGCAGCATCCCCCTCGCCCGGCACGGTCCGGGCGAGGCCCGTGCGGCAGTCCTCGCTCCACCCCCCTGGCCACTCTTCCGTTGTCGGATCGAGTCAAGGAGCAACCATGGGCCGAAGAGACCGGTTCGCGCTGTCACGACGGAGCGGAGCACCGCCGTCGCGTCCTGCGCGGATCCCCCGCCACGCCTCGCCCTGGCGCCGCGCGGTCGTCCTGCTGTCCAGCTCGGCGCTGGCACTGGGACTGTCCGCGCTGCCGGCCGTGCAGGCACAAGCGCGGCCGCAGGCCGGACAAGGCCAGGACCAGGGCACCGACACCGAAGGGCCGGTGCGTGTCCTGGTCTTCCACGGACCGGCCGCCCAGCAGGACGACCCCGTTGCGACCGCCGCCTCGGCGATCAAGGAACTGGGGCAGAAGAACGGCTTCTCGGTGGACGAGTCGGATGATCCGGGCGTCTTCACCGCCGACCGCCTCGCCCGCTACCGCGGCGTGGTCTTCCTGTCGGCCAAGGGCGTGTCCCTCACCTCGGACGAGGAGTCCGCGTTCCAGGCCTACGTCAAGGGAGGCGGAGGCTTCGTCGGAGTCCACGACGCCGCGCGCGCGGACGCCGACTCCACTTGGTTCACCGGCCTGATCGGGACGCGTCCGGCCTCCAGCCTCTCCGCCTCCGAGAAGGTCACGGAGGTCACCGCGAGCGACGACAACCCGCCCAACGAGACGAAGGACAAGCTGTTCGACGGCAGCAACACCACCAAGTGGCTGGCCCACCAGCAGACCGGCTGGGTCGCGGCGAAGACGGACCACGCGGTCGCGGTGGCCCAGTACGCGCTGACGTCGGCCAACGACTATCCGGGCCGGGACCCCAAGGACTGGAACCTCCAGGGCTCGCAGGACGGGAGCACCTGGAAGACGCTGGACACCCAGACCGGCCAGAACTTCCCGGACCGCTTCGAGACCAAGCAGTACAAGTTCGCCAACACCACGGCCTACCAGTACTACCGGCTGAACATCACCGCCAACTCCGGTGAGCCGCTGATCCAGTTGGCCGAGCTGCGGCTGTTCGGGGCCGACCCCGCGCCTGCGCCGGAGACCAAGGTGCAGCCGGCGGTCGTGGACCTCACCGACCGCCGGCACCCGGCGAACAAGGGCCTGCCGCTGAAGTGGACCCGGTCCGACCAGTGGATGAACTGGGACCCGAACCCGGACGGCAAGGTCCAGACGGTCGCCCAGGTCGAGGAGAACTCCTACGACGCGGGGCCCGCGGGCAACGGCCCGTTCCACCCGGTCTCCTGGTGCCGGGACTACGACGGCGGCCGGTCGTTCTACACCGGCATGGGCCGCACCGAGGACAGCTACACCTCGGACACCAAGTTCCAGAGCCATCTGCTCGGCGCCATCGAGTGGACGACCGGCATGGTCCGCGGCGACTGCCAGGCGACCATCGCGTCGAACTACTCGGTCGAGCGGCTCACGGGCAAGAACCAGCCGGGCCAACTCGACCAGATCGGCGAGCCGCACGGTCTGACGATCGCCCCCGACGGCAAGGTCTTCTACATCGGCAAGGCGGCCTGCCCGAGCGGTCCGATCCCCGACTGGAACGACCCCGAGGTGGGCCTGGGCTGCGGCACCATCCACCAGTGGGACCCCAAGACCAAGCAGGTCAAGCTGCTCACCACGCTCGACGTGATGGGCAACCGGGGCAGCGGCAGCGAACTGGTCAAGAACGAGGAGGGCCTGGTCGGCATCACGCTCGACCCCAAGTTCGAGCAGAACGGCTGGATCTACGTCTACTGGATGCCGCACGAGTCTGTCGACCGGGACAAGCAGACGGGCCAGCGCACCGTCTCGCGGCTGACCTACGACTTCAAGGACCAGTCGATCGACAAGAGCACCCGCAAGGACCTGCTGCACTGGACCGCGCAGATCCACAGCTGCTGCCACACCGGCGGGGGGATGACCTTCGACAACGACGGCAACCTCTACGTCGGCGTCGGTGACGACAACTCCTCGCAGGGAGCGGGGGCCGGCTACTCCGGGAACAACTGGACCCAGGACTACAAGGGCCTCTCCTTCCAGGACGCGCGCCGCACGGCCGGCAACACCAACGACCTCAACGGCAAGATCCTGCGGATCCACCCCGAGGCCGACGGCACCTACACGATCCCCAAGGGCAACCTGTTCACCGGTCAGGAGGAAGGCGGCGGCAAGACCCGCCCGGAGATCTACGTCATGGGCGTCCGCAACATCGCGCGGATCGCCTGGGACAAGACCAACAACTGGCTGACCGCGGCCTGGGTCGGCCCCGACGCGCCGAAACCCGACCCGGAACTCGGCCCGGCCAAGTACGAGACCGCGACCATCATCACCTCCGCGGGCAACCAGGGCTGGCCCTACTGCATGGGGAACAAGCAGCCGTACCGCGACCGCAGCAACACCGACGCCGGCGTGCTGACCGGCTGGTACGACTGCGACCACCTGAAGAACACCTCGCCCCGCAACACCGGTCTGGTGGACATCCCGCCGGCCCGCGACAACATGATCTGGTACTCGCCGCAGGGCGGCGGCGTGGTCTACCCCAAGCGCAGCGACGGCAGCGGGCTGCCCACGTACGTGCAGAGCGACGAGAAGTACACCGAGCCCTACCTCAAGGGCGGCGGCCAGGCCATCATGGACGGCCCGACCTACCACCGCTCGGAGGTGGACACGGGCAGCGGTGTCGCCTGGCCCTCCTACTGGGACGGCAAGTGGTTCATCGGCGACGAGTCCAACGCCAACAACCGCGTCGCGGTCACCGTCGACCAGGACAAGGTTCAGGACCAGGGCCCGCCGGTCTTCGGCGAGGACCTGCGCAAGATCCTCCCCGGCGGCAGCGGGGACAACAAGGTCCAGAGCTGGATGGACGCCAAGTTCGGCCCGGACGGCGCGCTCTACATGCTCGACTACGCCGGCGGCTTCTTCAGCCTGGACCCGAACCAGAAGCTGGTCCGCGTCGCGTACCACGGGGGCCCGGCCACGCCGAACCCGAGCGACGCCTCGGGCCGTCCGATCGCGCAGAGCAAGCCGCGGACGATCCAGTTCTCGGCCGCCAAGGCGGGCGGCATCGCCTGGGAGTGGGACTTCGGTGACGGCAGCCGGCCGTCGCACGAGCCCGACCCGACGCACACGTACGCCTCCTACGGCACCTACCACGCCACCCTCAAGGTGACCTACGCCGACGGCGAGCAGTCCACCGGGAAGATCGACGTGACGGCGGGCTGCACGGCGCCCGACGCCCGTTCCACGGTCTGGCTGCTCGACGGCGACACCGGCGTGGCCAACCACCGGGTCGGCGGCGGGTGCACGGTCAACGACCTGATCGACGACGAGGGAACCTGGGCGAACCACGGCGCCTTCGTCAGCCACGTCAACGACCTGGTGGACCAGTGGCGCAAGGACGGTGTCCTCGACAACCACGAGGCGGCGACCCTCGGCAAGGCCGCCGCCCGGTCGCCGATCGGCAAGACACCCGGATACAAGCCCCTCTTCGACGGATCGGCGGCGAGTCTCGCCGGTTGGAGCCAGGCGGGCGCAGGGGGGTTCTCGCTCCTGCCGGACGGCACCATGCGCAGCTCCGGCGGCATGGGCATGCTCTGGTACAGCAAGCAGGAGTTCAAGGACTACTCGATCCGGCTGCAGTTCCGGGACGTCGCTCCGGACGGCCACCGGGCCAACAGCGGTGTCTTCGTGAGGTTCCCCGACCCGCGGACGCCCCTGGACCAGCGGCCGGCCGGCAGCTGCGGCACTCAGGGATCGGCTCGCACGGCTCCGGAGTGGGTGGCGATCTACTGCGGCAACGAGATCCAGATCTACGACGGTGACACCGGCGAACCGCAGAAGACCGGCTCGGTCTACAACTTCGATCCGCTCGGCCTGGACCAGGCGAAGGTCACTCCGAAGGGCCAGTGGAACGACTACGAGATCCGGGTCGTCGGGCAGCACTACACGATCATCCGCAACGGCGTGGTGATCAACGAGTTCGACAACACGCCCGGCAAGTCGTCGTCGCGTGCGGGCGATCCGCCCACGGACCTGCGTCAGTTCCTCAGTGGCTACGTGGGGCTGCAGAACCACAGTGACAACGACCTGATCGAGTTCCGCAACATCCGGGTGCGGGACCTGTAAGCACAGGAGCGCCTGTGCCGGGCTCGGGACGACGTTCCCGAGCCCGGCACCGCTGCGAGTCGGTGTGCGTCCACGCGCCGGTGGCAGGACCGCGCAGAGCGTGCGGCCACCGGACCGAACCGTTCGATCCGGCAGAAGTTTTCGTGTAGAGCACACCAAACCCGGACCAGGCAGCAGAGTCGCCCTTGACCCTGCGCACGCGAACAGTTACCCAAGCTACAGCAGTTACCCCGTTGATACGTGACAGGTTGACACCCCGCGGTCGATCACGGGTTCAGGCCTTCCGCCCCCGGGCGGCGGCCTCCCCCGCGTTCCCTGCCGGCCGCACTCGTCGAAGGAGGACGAAAGTGTCCACGCTCAGCTACGAGACGGACCGGCAGCCCCTGCCTGACAACGTTGCCCTGCGCGGCGACGAGGTGCATCTGCTGTCGCTCCTGGCAACCGGGCTGCCGGTCGAGTCCGTCGCCCGACGGCTCCACTGCTGCCCTCGCACGGTGCGGCGGCGTTGCCGAGGTGTGTGCGACAAGATAGGCGTCAGCAGCGTCATCGAGGCCGTCGCGTGGGCGGCCCGACGCGGACTGATCTGAAGCCGCCCCCGAGATCCCCCTCACGCCCCGCGAGGCGCTCCCTGTCGCGCTCTGAGAGTGACGCGGCAGGGAGCGTATGGGGGTGGAAGGGCATGGCTGGACGGTCACTCCCCGGAGGCATGCCGAGGACGCGGGCGGCCGGGGGCTCGGCCCGAGGGTCCGCCGTAGGCCAGCTCACTCGCCAGCACGGCGGCGCCGACGACCCCGGCACGGGCGCCCAGCTCGGACAGCACGATCGGAAGGGCGCCGGTGGCCAGCGGCAGTGACCGCTGGTAGACGACACTGCGGAGCTCCGCGAGCAGGATGTGTCCGAGGTCGGCGAGGTCGCCGCCGATGACGATCATGGACGGGTTCATGAAGCTCACCAGTCCGGCGAGCACTTGGCCGACCCGCCGCCCGCCACCCCGGACGATGCCGATGCAGACCGCGTCGCCGGCGGCCGCGCCGTCGGCGACATCGCGGGCCGTGAGGGAGCCCTTGGCCGCCAGACGCTCCGCCAGCACCGGGGACCGGTCCCCGTCCGCGGCGGACTCGGCGTGGCGCGTCAGCGACTCCCGGCTGAAGTGCGCCTCCAGGCACCCCACGTTCCCGCACACGCAGACCGGGCCGTCCCCGTCGACCTGTATGTGACCGATGTCCCCGGCGCAGCCCGTGGCGCCGCGGTAGACGCGGCCGTCGATCTGCACTCCGCACCCGATGCCGCTGCCGATCTTGACGAAGATCAGGTTGTCGACGGTCCGGGCGACACCGCTGTGCCGCTCGCCCAGGGTCATCACGTTGACGTCGTTGTCGACCGCGACGGGGCAGCCGTGCTCGCCGGAGAGCACGTCGCGGACCGGATGGCGGTCCCATCCCGGCATGATCGGCGGGGAGACGGGGACGCCCTCGCGGAAACTCACCGGTCCGGGCAGGCCGATCCCGATGGCCTCCAGCCGCGTGAAGTGGCCCTCGGCGCGGATCTTGTCCAGGATCTGCGTGACCCGCCCCAGGACGGTCTCCGGACCGGTGCGGATGTCGCAGTGCTCGCTGTGCGACGCCACTGCCCGTAGGCAGCCGTCGGTGACTTCGACGCCGACCGAGCGGGCGTCGAGGTCGATCGCGGCGAAGCGCAGACCGGGGTCCAGTTTCACGAGTGTGGAGCGGCGTCCGCCGCGGGAGGGCGTCGGGCCCGCCTCCACGATCGTCCCCGCCGCCGTCAGACGGTCGAGTTCGGCCAGCACACGCGGCCGTGGCACCTGGAGCCAGCCAGCCAACTGGGCGCGGGACTGCGGCCCGTGGTCCCGCAGCAGGGCGAGCAGACCGTACCGGACGCTCACTTCGCTCACCTCCTGGTGGAAGGCACCGCTCGCCGGGCAATGTGGTCCGGGCCGACGAGGGCATGAGAAGCGTCCGCCCCGTTCCGCCGCTGGCCCCGGCACGAGGCGGGGAAACGACGGAACGGGGCGTGACGGCAGGTCAGGAGAGCAGGTCCGCGAGCGCGGTGTAACTGCGCTGCGCGGCACCGAACGAGCCGGGCGGGTTGGGCTGGGTGCCCGGAGCGGTGTCCTGCTCCCAGATGCCGTGGTGGTTGCCGAAGGGACCGATGGCGTGGATAAAGCGCTGGTAGGGCATGTCGCCGGCGCCGAATTCGGTCATGTCGTAGCCGTCACCGACGTTGGGGTCGGACTTGCCGTCCTTCATGTGGAACAGCGTGTACCGGTAGGGGTGCTCGCGCACGTACGCGGCGGGGTCGAAGCCGGGGTAGCGGAACTGTCCGACGAACGCCCAGTACACGTCCATCTCGAGGAAGACGTGGGCGGCGTCGGTGTTCTCCAGGAAGACGTCGTAGAGACGCACCGCGGGCTGGTCGGTGGCGAAGGCGAACTCCGCCCAGTGGTTGTGCTGGTAGAGCTTCAGTCCACGTGCCGACGCCGCCGCGCCCCAGCGGTTGAAGTCCTCCGCGGCCGCCTGGTAACCGGCGACCGTGGCGGTGTCCGAAGGGGCGTTCGGGGTCCCGATGTTCGGCATGCCGAGGATCTGGGCGTTGTCGAGCTCCTTCTGCAGGTTGCTGCGCAAGCTGCCGATGCCGATGTGGCTGCCGATGGCTCGCAGCCCGTTGTCGTCGAGCAGGGTGCGGATCTCCTGGAGGGTGATCTGCCGGCCGAGGATGGACGGGTCCTGGGTGTAGCCGGCGAACTCGACCTCCTTGAAGCCCATCCGCGACAGTTCCTCGAAGACGACGCGGAAGCCGAGTTGGTAGACCTTGTCGCGGACGCTGTAGAGCTGGATGCCGATGGCGTCCTTGGGGATGCTCAGGCTGGCGCCGTGCTGCTCGGCATCGGGGCCGGGTGTCTGGGCGGCGGCGGGGAGCGCACTGGCGAAGGTCGCCGCTCCGATGGCCACGGTGCCTGCGGCTGCCGCGCGCAGGAAGCCTCTGCGGTCGAAATCATGGGCGAACTGACCCATCATCACTCCTTCGTTGGGGAGCACCGAGCCGCGATGAGGCCGCGGCGGGGGCCGTCAGGGGGAGACGTCCTCGCCCGTGGTCCGGACGGGGGTGGTCTTGGCGGGCGTTCGTCGGCCTGGAACGCCTGGTGGACGGACGGTCGGCGGAACTGGTGGCGCGGCGACCGAAGTCGCGCTCGGTGATCGAGGGCGGCCGCTGCCGAGGCGCGATCTCCCCGCGGACCGCGCGACGGCGACAGGACGGCCTCGACGAACCCTCAGAGGACGATGAACGCCTGAGACCGCCGATAGTTCACCACGAACCGTTGCGACTTTTCACCAGACGAGCAAAAGATGTGGCCACTTCAGGTCAGGAAACGCGGCTACCGGGCAGTACCTGCTTGACAGTCCATGTTCACGGACCACACGCTCATGACGCTTCTTCAGGGGGCCGCGCACCCCTTCGGGCCCTCTCTCCACGTCCCACCCCGGACCGCGCGACCCCCATCCGCCTCCGTCCGCGGTCACACCACCCTCGAGACCAGTCGCCGACGGCGTGCACACCAGGGCCCCTGTTCACCGGCGAACCGAAGCACGCCGGCCCGGGCGTCCGGACCCGGCCCGCCGTCCCGCGCGGCGCGACCGCTCGCACGCCGTCATCGCAGTGCCCCAAGAGAGGTAGGCAGTCACGTGCGTACACCAGTAAGCCGGCTACTCGCCGCCACGTTGAGCGCAGCGCTCGGCGTGGGGGTCGCGGTGGCCGGATCGACGTCCGCGCAGGCGCGGGCCCAGGCATCAGGCAGAACGGCCGCGGCCGCCCCCGCTGCCGCGGCGTCCGACTTCCAGCAGGTCACCCTCGCCAAGGGAGCGGACCAGACCGGCGAGCCCATGGGGCTTTCGGTGCTCCCGGACGGCAGCGCTCTGCACACCTCCCGTGACGGCACCGTCTACTACACGACC
This sequence comes from Streptomyces sp. NPDC086766, assembly GCF_044746005.1. Lineage (NCBI taxonomy): Bacteria > Bacillati > Actinomycetota > Actinomycetes > Kitasatosporales > Streptomycetaceae > Streptomyces > Streptomyces sp. NPDC086766. The sequence continues at coordinate 124,604 of NZ_JBIVBI010000010.1, forward strand.
CTCGACGGACTCACCGACGTGGCGGCCAAGCTGTCGGTCTACACCCATGACGAGGACGGGCTGCAGACCATCGCGATCGACCCCCACTTCGCCAAGAACCACTGGGTCTACGTGTACTACGCGCCGCGGCTCGACACCCCCATGTCCAACGCCCCGGACAACGGAACGGCCGCCGACTTCGCCCCCTACAAGGGCCACAACCAGCTGTCCCGGTTCACCTTCACCGACGGCAAGCTCGACCTGTCGAGCGAGAAGAAGATCCTGCAGGTCGGCACCGACCGCGGGCAGTGCTGCCACGTGGCGGGCGACATGCACTTCGACGGCAGCGGCAACCTGCTTCTGAGCACCGGCGACGACTCCAACCCGTTCGCCTCCGACGGCTACGACCCGATCGACCGGCGGCCCGACCGCAACCCCGTATACGACGCTGAGCGTTCGACGTCCAACACCAACGACCTGCGGGGCAAGCTGCTGCGGATCAAGGTGCACGACGACGGCACCTACACGGTTCCGGACGGCAACCTGTTCCCCAAGGGCACCGCGAAGACCCGCCCCGAGATCTACGCGATGGGCTTCCGCAATCCCTTCCGGTTCAACGTCGACAAGAAGACCGGCGTCGTCTACCTGGCCGACTACGGCCCGGACGCCGGCACCGCGAACCCGCAGCGTGGACCGGAGAACACCGTCGAGTACAACCGGATCACCAAGGCCGGTTACTTCGGGTGGCCGTATTGCATCGGCGACAACACGCCGTACGTCCAGTACGACTTCGCCACCAAGGAGTCCGGCCGCCCCTTCGACTGCGCCCACCCGGTGAACGACGCTCCCCTGAACACCGGTCTGCAGAACCTGCCACCGGCCCAGCCGGCCTGGATCTGGAACCACTACGCGGGCAATCCGAAGTTCCCCGAACTCGGAGGCCAGGGCGCGCCGATGGGCGGACCCGTGTACAACTACGAAGCGGGGCTGAAGTCCGCGGTCAAGTTCCCTCAGGGCTATGACGGGCAGTTCTTCGCCTACGAGTTCGGCAAGCACTGGATCAAGCCGATCTCCTCCGACAGCAGCGGAAAGATCCAGTCGATCAACACGTTGACCACCGGCAGGGACTGGGCCCACCTGGTAGAGCCCATCGACACCGAGTTCGGGCCGGACGGCTCGCTGTACGTGCTGGACTACGGCAGTGCCTGGTTCGGCGGCTCCCTGGACGCCGGGCTCTACAAGATCGAGTACGCGCCGGGCGACAAGGCGCCGACCGCGGTGATCAAGACCGACACCTCGTCGGGCAAGGCGCCGCTGGCGGTCAAGTTCGACGGTACGGGCTCGACCGACCCGGAGAACGACAAGCTCGCCTACGCGTGGGACTTCGACAACGACGGCAAGACCGACTCCACCAGTGCCGACCCGACGTTCACCTACACCGCCGACGGGCAGTACCACGCCAAGCTCACGGTGACCGACCCGAGCGGCAGGACGGGCGTCGCCGCCGTCCTGGTCACGGTGGGCAACACCGCGCCGGTGCTCTCGTTCTCCCAGCCGCCGAACGGGCTGACGTTCAAGGACGGGGACCAGGTCGCGTGGAAGGTCGACGTGACCGACCCCGACGGCACCCCGGTGGACTGCTCCAAGGTCCAGGTCGGCTACTCCCTCGGCCATGCCATGCACTCCCACAACCTCGCCCAGGCGACGGGGTGCAGCGGTACGTTCTCCATGACCGCCGCGGGCCACACCGACGCCGACGACTTCTACGGCATCTTCTCCGCGAGCTACACCGACACCTCCCCGACCGCCGGGGTGCCCGACCTCACCGGCACGACGCAGATCGTCCTGCAGCCCAAGTCCAGGCAGGCCGAGTTCTTCCGCACGCAGTCCGGCGTGCAGACGGGCTCCGACGCGAATGCCCAGGGCAACGCGGCGGTCACCTCGATCGACAACGGTGACTGGATCGAATTCGACCCGTACGACCTCCAGGGTGTGAGCAAGATCGACTTCCGGGCCGCGTCGAGCGGCGCCGGCGGCACCATCGAGGTCCACATGGACGCGCCCGACGGCCCGCCGGCCGGCACGGTGACGGTCGGCGACACCTCCGGCGCCTACACGACGGTCAGCGCACCGGTGACCGACCCGGGCGGGACGCACAAGCTGTACTTCGTCTTCAAGGGCGGCAGCGGCGACCTGTTCCGTCTGGACTCCTTCACGATGAGCTGACATCGCGGTCCCGTCCGCCCCGCCGGGCCGTCACCGACGGCCCGGCGGGGCGTTGCGCCGCTTACGGCCGGGCACCGGGCGGGCGGACCGGACGGCGTACTTCGACGTGCCCGCTGCTCACCGCGACGCCAGAGTGGGACAGGAGAGGCCTGTTCGAAGGGAGCGTCCGCCCGTGGGGATTCCGAGCCTGCGTCGTGTCCCGGGGACGGGCGCGGAGACAGGGCCGCGCCGGTCAGGGCGGCCCCGGCTGCGTGCCGCGGCGGTCACGTGCGCGCTCGCCGCGGTGGCGGGCTGTGCCGTCTCCGGCGCAGCGAGCCGTGACGGGACCTCACACAATGCGGCGGACGGTCGTAAGCCACCGGCCGTGACGAGGGTGAACCACACCTACCAGGTACCCGATCCGCTGCCCGCCGCGGAGCCGGGCACGCTGATCGCGGCCACGGACCACGGCCCCGACGCAGGGCTGGAGGGCGCGCGGCGCTATACGGTGCTGTACCACTCCACCAACGCACGCGGCGCGAACATCGCGGTCAGCGGCACCGTACTGCTTCCGGCGGGGCCCCCTCCCCGGCGGGGCTGGCCGGTGGTGTCCTGGGCGCACGGAACCACCGGTGTGGCCGACGCCTGCGCCCCCTCCCAGTCGCCGAACCTGGGCCTGGACGTCTTCGCCCAGGAACTGCGCGCGCTCCTTCGCGCCGGGTACGCGGTCGCCGCCTCGGACTACCCCGGGCTGGGCACCCCGGGCCCGCACACCTATCTGGTCGGCGCGGACGAGGGCAACGCCGTGGCCGACATCGTCACCGCGGCCCACCAGCTCGCGCCCGTCCTGGCGCCGGTGTGGTTCGCGGTCGGGCACTCTCAAGGAGGGCAGGCCGCCCTGTTCGCCGCCCATGCCGGGCGCCGGACGACGGGCGCCCAGCGCCTCGGCGCGGTGGCCGCCCTCGCCCCCGCGAGCCACCTGGAGGCGATGCTCGCGGGAGTGAAGGCCTCCCACGTGCCCAGCGAGCTGTCCTTCGCCTTCTACTCGCTCGTCGGCCTCGCGGCCACCGAACCCGGTGGCCGTGCGGTGGATCTGCGTTCGCTCCTGGGGCCCTCGGCAGCCGCCACGGCCTCCCGGGTCATCGCCGACTGCGTGACGGACAGCGACCCCGCGCTCAAGGGGGTGAACACCGAGGAGATGCTGCCGCTGCAAGGGGACCAGTTGCGGCGGATGAGCACGCGGATGGGCGCCTACGGCGATCCGGACCGCGCCGCCGTCACCGTCCCCACGCTGGTCGCCCAGGGCGGCGCCGACGAGGACGTCCCGCCCGCCTGGACCGACGAAGTCGTGGCCCACCTGCGTCGTCCGGGCTCCCCCGCGCTGGTCTACCGCACCTACCCCGGTGCGGGCCACAACCAGGTCCTGGGCCGGTCCGTCTGCGACCTCCTGGCCTTCCTCCAGGCCCACGGCGGAGCCCGGCCCGGCACCTGCGTCCCGGCTGCCGGCGGAAGCGGCGTCGGCGTGGACGTCGGCGTCGGCGGCTGAGCCCTCCTCTTCCGAGCGGCGGCCCGCCGGCCGCCGCTCCGTCATGTGGGCACCGAGCGACGGGACTTCGCCTGCCACTCGAGCCACGTGTGACCCTTGACACAGCTCCGGCCCCTCTTCCACCATTCGGTTGGTGTCTACCGAGTGGTGGAATCCACTCCCCCGCCCACTCCTCGGAGCCCCGCAGGATGCCCCTCGCCCACACCGTGCAGGCGCCAGAAAAGGGTGCTACATGATTCTTGCCAACTACCAGCAGAACTACAGTCCGGTGGGCGATTCCCTCGGACTGTCGTCCATCGTCGCGATCCTGCCGCTGCTGGTCCTGTTCGTACTGCTCGGCGTGGTGCGGATGAAGGCGTGGCTCGCCTCACTGATCTCCCTCGCCGTCGCCGTGGTGCTCGCGGTGACCGTGTACTCCATGCCGCTCGGCGACGCGCTCAACAGCGGGCTGCTGGGCGCCGCGTTCGGCTTCTTCCCGATCATGTGGATCGTCATCAACGCGATCTGGATCTACAACCTCACCGTCGAGACCGGTCACTTCGACGTGCTGCGCCGGTCGTTCGCGTCCATCAGCGACGATCAGCGGGTGCAGGCGATCATCATCGCCTTCTCCTTCGGCGCCCTGCTGGAGGCGCTGGCGGGATTCGGCACGCCCGTCGCGATCAGTGCGGTCATGCTGATCGCCCTGGGCTTCAAGCCGCTCAAGGCGGCCACCGTCGCCCTGGTCGCCAACACCGCACCGGTGGCGTTCGGCGCGATCGCCGTGCCGATCACCACCCTGGCGGGCGTCACGGGCCTGCCCGTGGACGACCTCGGCGCGATGGTCGGCCGGCAGACACCCCTCCTGGCGCTGTTCGTGCCGCTGGCCCTGGTGTTCATCGTGGACGGCCGGAGGGGGCTGCGGCAGACCTGGCCGCCGGCGATGGTGTGCGGAGTGTCCTTCGCGGTCTTCCAGTACCTGTCCGCGAACTTCTGGTCCGTGCCGCTCGCCGACATCGTGGCCGCGCTCGCCTCCGCACTGGCGGTCCTGGCGTTCACCCGGGTGTGGCACGCCGAGGAGACGTACCAGGAGAGCGAGGAGGGCGGCGGCGCCGGCGGTACCGACGGCGGCTCGCGCCGGCCGCCGGCCTCCGGGGGCGAACCGGCGGCGGCCGGAGACGAGTTCGTGGACTCCCGGGTGCTGACCCGGGCCCGTGCCGACGCCGGCCGCGACACGCACGACTCGCCGCGGGAGGTCTTCAAGGCCTACACGCCCTACCTGGCCATCATCGTGGTGTTCGTGCTGGCCACCCGGGTACCGGCGATCACCGGGAAGCCGCCGGCCAAGGTCGGCGAGTCCGGTACCGGCCTGGAGTCGGTGACGCGCATCGTCAACTGGCCGGGGCTGCACATCTTCAAGGCGAACGGCGACCCGGTCGCCACCACCTTCAAGCTCAACTACCTCTCGGCGGCCGGAACTCTGCTGCTGATAGCCGGGCTGATCAGCATGGTGCTGCTCCAGGTGGGCCCGCGCCGCGCCCTGCGCGCCTACGGACGCACCCTGGACCAGCTGAAGTTCGCCGTGCTCACCGTCATGCTGGTGATAGGGCTCGGCTACATCATGAACGAGTCGGGTGAGACCACCACGCTGGGTCTGTGGGTGGCCGGGGCCGGCGGGGCCTTCGCCTTCCTCTCACCGATCCTCGGCTGGCTGGGTGTCGCCGTCACCGGCTCCGACACCTCCTCCAACTCCCTGTTCGGCGCCCTCCAGATCACCGCCGCCCACCAGGCGGGCCTGTCGCCCACCCTCATGGCCGCGGCCAACTCCTCCGGTGGCGTGCTCGGCAAGATGATCTCCCCGCAGAACCTCGCCATCGCCGCGGCCGCGGTCGGTTTCGAGGGCCGCGAGGGAATCCTCTTCCGCCGGGTCATCGTGTGGAGCGTGGTGTTCATGCTGTTCATGTGCGTGCTGGTCTACCTGCAGAGCACCCCGGCGCTCGACTGGATGGTCGTGGACACGCCGCCCGCCACTCCCTGACGGGACGTGTGATCCCGCGGCCGCAGGGTGAAGTGACGTCTCGGCCCGACTCGGCGCCCCCTGACCAGGGGCGCCATTTCTTTGATCGTTGTTGACAGGACGAACCTATCGGCCCGGCGACCGCGAGGGATAGCCTCGCCCCGTCCGCCGCCCCCTGTGCCACCACCCCCCACCTGAGGGGCCGGACACGCAAGTCCCCTTTCCATCTGAAGGAAGGACTCTGATGGCACACACCATCAGACGGTGGCTGCTCGCGGGGGTGGGCACACTCGGCCTCGCAGCGACGGGCACCGTACCCGCGACGAGCGCTGCCCACCAGGCAACCTATCCACTCGTCCGGCCAACCGTCGCCGACTACACGCAGTTGACGAACAGCCAGACCCCGCCGACCCAGTCCCAGTGCGCGTCGGTGGGACGGCGCTGCTTCACCCCCCAGGCCATCCAGGCCGCCTACAACGTGGGCCCGCTGCACTCGGCCGGAAACGACGGCCGCGGTCAGACGATCGCGATCGTCGACTCCTACGGCAGCGACACCATGGCCCACGACCTGCACGTCTTCGACAAGGCATTCGGCATCGCATCCATGTGCGGGGAAGAGGGCGTCGCCTGCGCGCCCGGCATGCCGACCTTCAGCGAGCTTCATCTGCAGGGCTCCCCCGCCACCAAGGCACCTCCGTCCACGAGCAACTCCCCCGGGCAGGAGGACAAGAGCGCGTGGGCGCTGGAGGTGGCTCTCGACGTCGAGACCGCCCACGCCATGGCACCCGGCGCCAATATCCTGCTGGTCAGCACGCCCACCGCCGAGACCCTCGGGGTACAGGGCTTCCCCCAGATGATGGCTGCCGAGCAGTACGTCGTCGAGCACCACCTCGCGACCGTCGTCTCCCAGTCGTTCGCCTCCGCGGAGGGCGCCTTCCACACCGCCCAGTCGCTCGAGAACCTGCGCTACGCGTACAAGGAAGCGGCACAGAACGGTGTCACCGTCCTCGGCTCGTCGGGTGACGACGGAAGCGCCGGCTCGGTCAAGACGCCGGTGGGCCAGGGCGGCTCGACGCTCTCCGACCCCGCCGTCGAGTGGCCCGCGTCCGACCCGCTGGTCACCGGAGTCGGCGGCACGTACCTGTGCACCGACCCGACTGCCACCAGCGGCAGGGTCGTCGACAGCGTCTCCCCGCCGGGGGTCTGCCAGAAGGCCCCCGGGCAGTCGGAGATCGGCTGGATCGGCTCGGGCGGCGGCTACAGCAGCGTCTTCGCCAAGCCGGACTACCAGTCGGGCGCGCTGCCGGCCGGCAGCACCTCCATCGGCGCGATGCGCGGCGTTCCGGACATCTCCCTGCAGGCGAGCCCGTCGACGGGAGCGCTGGTGTACCTGTCCCTCCCGCCCGACGGTCAGGGCGGGCTGAAGTGCGGCGGCGCGCCGTGCAGCACGGGCTGGTACGACATCGGCGGCACGTCGCTGGCATGTCCCGAGTGGGCGGGCCTGGTCGCCATCGCCGACCAGATCAACCACGGTGGACTCGGCCTGATCAACCCGGCTCTGTACAAGCTCGCCTCGGACCCGGCCACCTACGGGGCGGACTTCAACGACGTCACCGTGGGCAACAACACCGCCGAGACCTCGGTCCCGGGCTACCCGGCCACCTCAGGATGGGATCCCGTCACCGGGCTGGGCACGCCGAACGCGGCGAAGCTCCTGCCCGACCTCGTCACCGCCGTCCACGGCGGCTGACCTTCTGACGCACCAACCGGGCATCCCGCCGCCGGCAGGCGGCGGGATGCCCGGCGCAGGTCACTCAGAGCCGTGCGGGATCCTTCCCCTTCACCGCCCCGCGCAGCGCCACGGTCACCTGGAGCGGGTCCGAGACGGACTTCACCGTCATGCTCGGGAACTCGCTTCCGTATCCGACCGTGTTGAGCGCGGCGATCCGGTAGACGTACGACGTCTTCACGGAACCCGTCGGGTCGACGAAGGTGCGGCTCCCGTGGGTGTTCGGCTGGTTCAGCGGGGAGTCGACCGTGCCGACGTCGGCCCAGGTGGTGCCGTCCGTCGAGCGCTGGACGACGAAGGACGTCTCGTTGATCGAGTTGTCCTGCCACTGCAACTGGTTGCGGGACTTGGAGCCGTTGCCCACGACCGTGGACGTGAGCCCGCTCGCCTTCAACGGCGGCAGCGCCAGCGACTCGGGACGCATCATGTCCATCTCCTCGTGGCTGAGGATGTGACAGTGGATGACGTACTCCCAGCCGAAGTTCACCAGCTTGTTCGTGATGGCCGCCGTCGGGTTGCCCTGCGGATCGACGTTGTTGAACATCGACGTGTCACCGTCCGGCATCGCCGGGTTCAGCGGTCTGACGGAGTTCGGCACCTCGAAGGGTGTCGTCGGCACGACCGGCCGCAGCGCGACGATCGTGTCCTCCAGCGGGCTCATCCGCACCGTGTCCTTCCAGCCCAGCTCGTTGGCGTCCGGTTTGATGACGATGTTGTCCCAGGTCACCCGGTTGAGCAGCTGGACGTCGTACAGATGGAAGTGCAGCGGGTGCGTGTCCACCCCGTTGTGGGTGAACCGCCAGATCTGCGTCCCGTCCGCGGTGGATCCGATGGGCGTCACCTTCATGTCCCCCTTGGGGAGATCGGTGCCGTCGATCAGCTCGGTCTGCGGGTTGACGTACGGGTACAGCGTGACGTTCTGCGCGCCCGGTGTGGGTGGTTGCGCCTCGACGCCGAGCGTGGCCTGCATGCGGCCGAAGTCGTCGAACGTCGTCGCGTTCATCTCGTCGTGGATGGCCTTGGGTTGGAGGGGCATCGTCGACTTGGCGGCCGGTGACTTGAGTGTGTTGAAGCTGAACTTCGAGGTGTCGTTCACGCGGACCAGACCGTCGCAGGTGTTCACGGTCGTGCTGGTGACGTTGCAGTTGCTGCTGGCGGCGAAGTTCGTGCCGTAGGCCGAGTTGTAGGCCGCCTGCCCGACGATCACCGGGTTCTGGCCCGACTCGAAGACGCCGGAGCCGTCCGCGTGGTGCTTGAAGGCGGCCTGCAGCCTGGTCAGGTCGAACGCCGGGGCCGGGGCGGTGTCCGCGATGGTCACCTGCATGACGGTGCGGGTGTTGGGACCGTACCCCGGCATGACCTGGGGTGCGCCGACCGGGCTGAGGTCGGGGGCGCCCGTGTAGTAGTCGTACGACGCGACGCGCGCCGGATAGGCCGCGGGAGCGTCGTTGTAGAGGATGAGGGTCTTGCCGGCGAACTTCGAGAAGTCCACCAGGACGTCGGCCCGCTCGGCCGGCGCGAGGGCCAGCGAGTGCTTGTCCACGTTGCCGACGTCGAAGCGGGTCGGGTCGGTGATCCAGGTCGTCGGCTGCTGACCGTCGATGACGGCCGGCGCCGGCAGGAAGCCGCCCTCGTTGGCGATCTGGACCCAGTCCGGGCCCGCCGCGTCGTTGCCGGCGTCCACCGGCGTGGGCGACACGTTGGGGTCGGTCTGCGCGGCCTCCAGCTCGTTCGGCTTCAGCGCCACCTCGGTCGTCCCGTCGCCCTGCTTCGGGTCGGCGGTGTACCACTGGAAGTTGAAGAACCGGTCGTTGGCGGCGTTGAGCAGCCGCATCCGGTAGGTCTTCGGCTGCAGCGTCACCTTCGGATAGGCGACCCCGTTGACGATGGGCGTGTCGTTGAACTGCTCCATGCCCATCGAGATGTTCGGCGTGCCGGGGATCTGCTCCGGCTCGCAGTAGGGGGCGTCCTGGTACTGCCAGGTCGACTCGTCGTCGAGCTTGCACTTCGGGTCGTAGTACGGGTTCGCGATCGGCCCGTACTTGGTGTCGCCGGCCGGGGGCCAGAACCACGGGCCGTACATCCAGCGCCCGTACGAGCTCATGCCCGACGGGTCGCCCGGGTTCTGCGCAGGCATGTAGACGTGGTGGTACCAGAAACTGCCCTTGGTGCCCCAGCGTTGGGTGTTCCAGGTCGGGTCCTGGCCGTAGGACACCGTCTTGCCGTTCGCGTCCTTCCGGTCCTTGAGCTGCGCGTCGTCGGGTACGAAGGTGCGGTCCTGGACGAGCAGCGGGAGCGTCGAATCCGCGTCGGGGATGGTGCCGTTGTCGACCAGCGCCTTCTCGGTGTCGTCGGTGATGGTGTACCCCGCCGCCTCACCGGCGTACACGTTCAGCCGGGTGATGCCGTAGGAGTGGTCGTGGTAGAACATCAGCCGCGCGCTCTGCTGGTTGGTGTAGTAGAACGTCGAGCAGCCGTCGTCCTTCGCGGCGCAGAGCTCCGCCCCGCCGCCGTCCTTCATGTCCGGCGCGTTGCGCACGCTGACTCCCTGCGGCCAGGCCGTGTTCTCGCCGGCCGGGGTGATCCACTGGTGCGGGGTGCCGTCGCTGATCCACGGTGTGATGCCGCCGTGCAGGTGCAGCGTGGCCCGGTTGTCCTTGAAGCAGTTGGTCTTGTCGTTCGTGCACTCCGGGTTGCGCACCTCGTCGGTGACGGTGGCGTCGTTCTTCGGAGCGGGCATCGCCATCGGGCCCATGCCGGAGCCCATGCCGGTGCTGTCGACCGGCAGGAACAGGTCGCCTTCGGCGCCCTTCGGGAGCAGGTTGCGGAACACGACCCGCACCGGCCGGTCCTTGGTCGCGGCGATGATCGGGCCCATCCACTGCGGTGAGGTCACACCCGTGTAGGGCAGTTGCTGCCGGGTGCCGTCCATCAGCTCGTTGTACAGCGGCACCTTCCGTCCGGGCACGGCGTCCGTCGAGAGCTGGACGTAGCCCCGCACCAGGGTCGGCGGCAGGTCCGAGGAGAACCGGGTGCGGTACTGCACGAGACCGATGACGTATTCGTCGGCCGGCTTGCCGCTGGTGGTGACGGATTCGGGCACGGCCAGGGGGATGAACTTGTCCGACGGCTTCGCCGACGGATCCTTGAGCTGCGGGACGTCGGGGCACCCCGTGCCGTCCGCCTTGGGGTCGCAGGTCGTCGGGAGCTGGTCCTGGAACTTCTTCATCCCGACCGAGAGGTACCCGGCCCCCGGGTCGGTGACCTTGACGCCGGTGATCGCGCCGACGCTCGTCACGGCCTCCGCCGTGGCCCCGGATCCTCCCTTCGACGTCGGGTCCGTGACGGTGACGTCGGGTGTCCCGGTGTAGCCGGAGCCGATCGTGTCGACGGTGAGCGCCACCAGCTTCAGGGTGCTGGAGACGGTCGCCGGTGTCGCGCCGGGAATCGGGTCGGACGCCGTCCCGTTGCGGATCGTGACGCCGGGCGCGCCGCTGTAGCCGCTGCCGGGGTCGTCCACGGTCACCTTCGAGACGCTGCCGTCGGCGGCCAGGTCCGCCGCCTCGACATGCCCCTTGGCCACGGTGCCGTTCGGGTCGTCGGGCAGGTCGAAGTCCACCGTGGGCATGGTGTAGCCCGACCCGCCGTCCTTGACCGTCACCGCGTCCACCCCGCCGGACGCCGTCGCGGCGGCACCGCTGCCGCCCCCGCCGGTGATGCCGACCGAGAAGCCGCCGTAGCCGCTGCCCGCCGCGCCGACGGTGAGGGCGGTCACGCCGCCGGTCGACTGGACGGTGGCCGTGGCGGCCGCCGCCGTGGTGCCGCCGTCGACGGTGACGGACGTCCCGTCGGCGGTGTAGCCGTGGCCCGGCGCGGTGACCTCGATGCCGGCGATGCCGCCGGTCTGCGGGTCCACCGTGGCCGTCGCCTCGGCGCCGGTCCCTGCCGGGACCACCTGGGCCCCGAAGGAGTACGTCCGGTCCTGGGTCGGGTAGAGCGGGTAGTCCTTCGAACCGGCCGTCACCGTGCCGCCCTCCGCCGGGGGCACGTTGACCGGCGGAGTGACCGAACTGTCGACCCCGGCGGGGTACATGAAGGTGTCGGTGCCGGACGACACTCCGGTGTCGACCGGGACGCCCTCGCCGTAGAAGCCGATGACGTCACCGGCCCGGACGGTGACGTCGGGAACGTCGTACGTCGCGACCTCCCCGTCCGTGGAGCCCGGTTTGGGCACCGTCTTCAGACCGCTGTCGGCCACCACGGTGTACTGCTTCGGTGTGTCCGTCGGCCGCAGGACGTAGGCGTGGAAGAGGCCGCCCTCGGACGCCGTGGGGCTCCCGCCCGGTTTGGCCTGGTTCCAGGTCCGGAAGCTCTTGAGGGTCCCCTTGGGCAGCGGAGACCCGGCCAGGACGACGAAGACCGGCCCGAGTTCGCCCGGCGGCGTCGCGTAGTCGGTCGCGTAGGCCCGGTCGGCCAGCTTGTTCCCCACCGACACCGCGGTGGAGGTGATGGCCACCTTGGCCTTCGACAGGGTCAGCGGGCTGTTGGCCCAGTTCGGCCAGGGACCGAAGTAGTGCGGGACCTTCGTCTCGTCCGTCGCGCTGCTCGGCCCGGCGGAGGCGGCCGCCTGCGCCGCCCGCGCCTCCTGCGCCGGCGACGGCGGCAGACCCAGCAGCGCCGCTGCCGTCGCCCCGACGCCGATCAGCGCGACGATCCGCCGTCTTCGGCTTCCCCACGGTCTCAGTGATTTTCGCGTGAACACGCCTTCTCCCCTCCCTTGTCGACCCGTCCGCCGTCGCGTGCGGGTCCGGCCCCCCTTGGCCTGGCGGGCGGCAGCGGGAACGAGAGCACGAGTCGCCGCCGTCGGCCGGTGGCGTGATCCACAGGGGCCGCGCGAAAAGTGTCCGGCCGGCCTCCGAGTGGGAGGGCGAAGATGACGAGCCTCTCATCGAGTTGTCATGACAGCGCTGCGGCGGCCCGGACCGCGCCGGACGTCGGCACACCCGGCGGAATCACCTTACGTATAAGTGAAATAGCTCATCGTGACGATGATCCGGCTTCGGTAAGCACCCGAAACGGGGTGATCCCGGCACCTTTGCGAAATCGCCTGCGCAGCGCCGGGGCGCCGCCTACAAAGGTTGCGGGGACAACCGCAGATGACAGCTATGGGGACGCTGTCATCTCGCGCGGGGGGAGGGGGCCGTCATGGCTCGGGTGTTGGTCGTCGAGGACGAGGCGCGGCTGTGTGCGTATCTCACCCGCACACTCGGGGCGGAAGGTCACCTCGTCGACAGCGCGAGGTCCGGTCCGGACGCCGTCCGCCGCCTGCGGGTCAGCGAGTTCGACCTGGTCGTGCTGGACCTCATGCTGCCGGGGTTCGACGGATTCGAGGTGATGCAGCGCGCCTTCGACCAACGGCCCGACCAGCGGGTCCTCGTCCTGTCCGCCATGATGGACGTCGCGACGCGGGTCCGCTGCCTGCAGATCGGGGCCATCGACTTCCTCGGCAAGCCCTTCGCGACGGCGGAGTTGGTGGAGCGGGTCCGCACCAGGCTCCGTACGACGTCGACCACCGTGTCCCAGCGGTGGCTTCGGATCGGGGAGGTCGTCCTCGACCTCGAGCGGCAGATCCTCAGCCTCGGCGGGAGGGACGTACCCCTGTCGCACCGGGAGTTCATGCTGCTCGGCCATCTCATGCGGCGAGCGGGACAGGTGTGCAGCAGGCGTGAGCTCCTCGCGAGCGTCTGGGGCTACGCCGACGACCCCGGGAGCAACGTGGTCGACGTGACGGTCCGCCGGATCCGCGGCAAGGTGCCCCGGCCGGTCATCGAGACGGTGCGCAATGTCGGGTACGCGTTCAGTGCCGGCTGAGCGGCGGTGTCTCGTCTTCGTCGGCTGGGTGCTCTTCGCCGCGTGCAGCCAGCTGCTGCTGTTCGTGGTGCCCGCCCTCGAGGCCGTGGCCTTCCACCTGGTGTGGATCAGCATGTCCATCGTCTACGGCGTCCAGGGCTGGTCGCCCCGACGCACGGCCGTCGTGCTGGCCGTGGTCACCCTGGTCACGGGGACGGCGCTGAGCGAGTTCGTCGCGGAGGGCCGCGCCGGCTGGGACGAACTCGCCGAGGTGCCGCTGATGGCGCTGGTGTTCCTCGCCATGGTCTGGCACGTACGCCGGCGGGCCACCGCCCTCGCGGAGACCCGGAGCCTGGTCGAGCGGGAGCGTCGCGCCCAGGAGCTCAAGGAGCTGTTCGTCCGCACCTGTTCGCACGAGATGCGTACGCCGATCACGGTGGCCCGCTGCTACGCGGAGATGGTCCAGAACGAGCTGCCGAGCCCGCAGAGCAAGGAGGACCTCGACGTCGTGCTGGACGAGCTGGACAAGCTCGGCCGCCTCTCCGGGCGCCTCCTCGCACTGGCCGACGCCTACGAGTCCACCGAGTTCGACTGGGGCCCCGTCGACCTCGGCTCGCTCCTGCGGCGGACGGCCCAGCGGTGGCGGCCGGCGTCGGACCGGAACTGGCTCCTGGACGCGCCGTCCGTCCTGGTCGACGGCGACGAGTCCCGGCTCGAGGCGGCCCTCGACGCCCTGGTGGAGAACGCCGTGAAGTTCACCGCGGAGGGGGACGCCGTCGCCCTGCGCTGCCGGGCGACCCGCGACGGTGCCGTCGTCGAGGTGGAGGACGCCGGCATCGGTTTCGCCCGGTCGCGGGCCGACGACGGCAGCGGCCGGCCGCAGTCCTCGGGGCGCCCCGGCACCGGCCTCGGCCTGGCCATCGTGCGGGCCGTCGTCGAGCGTCACGGCGGAGTCCTCGCCGTCGTGTCCGAGGGGCCGGGCGGCTCGCTGCTCCGCATGGAACTGCCGCGGCGACCACCGGGGGCCGGGTCGAGGCCGTAGGCGCGGCCCGCGCTACTGATGGCGGTGCTGTTGCGCCGCATGGACGCGCTGCGGATGTTCGATCTGCCCCATGTCCGCCGTACGGGCTGCCGGCACCTGAAGAGGCGGTCCGGCTCTCCTTGGAACAGGCCACCCGTCCACCAGGGCCTGGCCGGCGTTCTCCCGCCGACCGACGGACCTGGTCTTTCCCGACGGTGCGTCAGCCGTAGGCTTTCCCCCCGCGGGTGCCCGAAGCGGGTCGATGACGCGCCACGGTCGGCCCGCGAATGTCGTGGAGATCCTCACCGGCGGTGGACGCTGACGGCATAGCCGCCGCCGTCGTACGGGTCGGCGTCCCAGGTGGCGAAGCGGTCGACGAGAGTGAGGCCGGCCGCGGTGCAGCACTCGTCGTACTCCGGCAGGGTGATGCCGGGCGGCACGGGCAGATGGGCTTCGTCCAGGCCGAAGCCGGCGACCATCAGACCGCCCGGGCGCAGGGCCGCGGTGAGGCGCTCGACCACCCTGGCCTCGGTGCCGGCGGCGAGCAGCGGGAAGATGTTGCCGGCGGCGACCACGAGATCGAAGTCCGCCGCGATGCCGAGGACGTCCGGCTCGAACCCGGTCAGGTCCGCCTGGTACCAGGGCAGGCCCGGCGCCTGCTCCCGCGCCACCGCCAGCATCGACGCGTCGAGGTCCACACCGACGCAGTCGTACCCGAGTTCCGCGAGCCGGATCATGACCCGCCCGGTACCGCACCCGGCGTCCAGTATCCGCGCTCCGGCAGGCACGAGCGCCGCGCAGAACCGCGCCTCGCCGTGCATGTCCTTGCCGCTCCGGGCGAGGGCCGCGAACCGTGCCGCGTAGTCCTGCCCGGACGTCCCCCCGGTCAACTCTTTCCAACGGCTCATGGGGCCAACCATAGACAAGGGCCTCGACGGTTAGGTCGAGGCCCTTGTCTCCGTATTTCAATGCTGGTGTCCGAGGGGGGACTTGAACCCCCACGCCCGATAAAGGGCACTAGCACCTCAAGCTAGCGCGTCTGCCATTCCGCCACCCGGACCAGGTGTGCGCCGCCCGGCCGGGGTGCTCCCCGCGGCGACGAGGACAACAATACCAAGATTTCGGCATGCCTTTCACCTGCGTATCCGTGCCATGGGGCGGGCGCGGGGGCGGTCGGACACACCCCCGCGGAGCCTCACCGCGGGTGTCGGGGCGTGCACGGTGAGACTCCGCAGGCAGCCCCGGACCCCCGGAAAAATGCCGCACGCCCCCTGGACACCGGCCACCGGATGCGGGATAAACAAGCCTCATACAGTATCCGTCGACTGTATGCAATGTGTCGAGAGGGCCGTGCAGGGAGGTGAGGGACCGCACGGGCCGCGTGTACCGGGTCGGCGAGAGCGCCGACCGCTTCGGCGAGAACCGCCGCGCGAGCGCGTACGGCCCGCTCGCCTCCTCCCCGACCCTCCCTCTGGCCGTCGCCGCACCGGCCGGCGCCCCAACCCCCACCGAGTGTTCGCCCCGGCGGGCCGCGTCTCGCTCGCCCGCGCCGTTCCGGCGCTGTTCCTCAAGGCTCCGGGCCGTCCCCGTGCCCGGCGCACCGTCCCCGATCCCCACCCACTCGGCGAGGAGATGGCCCGACATGACGGCTGATCCCATGGCAACACGGAACACGCCGGCCGATCCCGGCGCGGCGAGCCCCGCATACCGCGAAGTGACCGACTCCCGGGGGCGGGTCTACCGCGTCGGCGAGACGGACCGCGACATCCTGGGTCATTCACGCAAGTTCATGGTGTACCTGCCGTGGATAGCGATGATGGCCATCAGCGTCTCGGAGTACGCCTACGGTTCCGCGGAGGACACCCTGTCCAAGGCGCACGGGTGGACCCAGAGCAACACCTTCTGGATCCTCAGCGTCTGGGTGTTCTTCCAGGCGGGCGTCGCCTTCCCGGCCGGCTGGCTGCGCGAGCGGGGCATCCTCACCGCGCGCCGCGCCATGTACGCCGGCGCGGCCATGTGCCTGCTCGGCTTCCTGGCCCTGTCCCACCTCGACAACGTCCTGCTGGCCATCGTCGGCTTCGGCGTGGTGGGCGGTCTCGGCTCCGGGCTGATCTACGCCACTTCCATCAACATGGTCGGCAAGTGGTTCCCGGAGCGGCGCGGAGCCAAGACCGGCTTCGTCAACGGCGGCTTCGCCTACGGCTCGCTGCCGTTCATCTTCATCTTCAACTACGCCTTCGACACCGGGAACTACAACGAGGTGCTCGACCTGATCGGCGTGTACGTGCTGGTCGTGGTCGCGGTCTGCGCGTTCTTCTTCAAGGACCCGCCGAAGAACTGGTGGCCGGCCCACGTCGACCCGCTCGCGCACTCCGGCACCGGCAAGAGCGCCGCGAGCCTCGCCAAGAACCCGCCCGCCGTCCGGCAGTTCACACCCAAGGAGGCCATCAGGACGGGCATGCTGCCGCTGATGTGGGTCAGCATCGTCATGACCGCCGGTGTGTCGATCTTCGGGATCTCCTTCCAGGTCGACTTCGCCAAGCAGATCGGCTTCGGCCCGCTGGTCGCGGCCTCGTCGATGGGCGTGATGGCCGTCGTCAACGGCGTGGGCCGCGCCGTGGTGGGCTGGCTGTCGGACCTGTGGGGCCGCAAGACGACCCTGGTGTTCGTCATCGTGGTCCTGGGTCTGGCCCAGTTCGGTGTCATCTGGGCCGGCGACGTGAAGAGCGAGTGGCTGTTCCTGTTCTTCGCCTTCCTCTCCGGATTCGGCGGAGGAGCCTTCTACCCGATATTCGCCGCGCTGACCCCGGACTATTTCGGCGAGAACTACAACGCCACCAACTACGGGCTGGTGTACAGCGGCAAGCTGGTCAGCGGTCTGTTCGGCGGCGGCCTGGGATCCATGGTCGTCGCGGCGTGGGGCTACAACGGCGCGTACGCCCTGGCGGGCGGCGTGTCGATGGTGGCGGCGGCGCTCGCGCTGCTGCTGCGCCAGCCGGGGCGGACCGGGCAGGAGGCGGCGGCTCCGGCGCCGCCGACCGTGGGCTGAACGCCGTCCCGCGCGCGGGAGGCGGCCCTCCCCGGTGCGGGGAGGGCCGCCTCGTGCCGCACCGGGCGGCGGGCGTCGACCGGCTCGAGGACGCGGACGGAGCTCAGGCCTTCGGCCGCTCGTGGTACGACCGGCGGGTGTGCTCGGTGTGCTCGCGCATGAGCCGGGTGGCCAGTTGCTCGTCGTGCCCGGCGATCGCGGCGATCAGGTCGCGGTGCTCGATCCAGGACTGGTTTCCGCGCTGCCGGGCCACGGGCGTGTAGTACCAGCGCACCCGGCGGTCGACCTGCGCGGCGAGTTCGGCGAGGACGGCGTTGCCGGCCAGCTCCATGATCTTCGCGTGGAAGCGGGCGTTCAGGGCCACGGCGGTGTCCACGTCGTCGGAGGCGACGGCCGCCATGCCCTGGGCCAGCAGCTCCTCCAGCGCCTCGATCCCGGCGCCGTCCGCGTGCGCGGCGGCGAGCCGGGCGGCCTCCGCCTCCAGCAGCGTGCGCACGGTCAGCAGCTGGTCGGCCTCTTCCTCCGTCGGCTCGTGCACGAACGCGCCCTGCGCGGGGCGCAGATCGACCCACCCCTCGGTGTTCAGACGCTGAAGCGCCTCGCGTACCGGCTGCCGGGAGACGCCGAGGTGCCCGGCGAGTTCGCTCTCGACGAGGTGCTGGCCGGGCTGGAGGGCGCGGGTGGTGATGAGTTCGAGCAGTGCCTCGTAGACGCGGTCGCGCAGCGGTCCGGGCCGTTCGAGCTTGGGCACCGCTCCCTGCGGCAGTCCGGTCGACAACATCGCGGTCCCCCTTCTCGGCCGGGCCGCGGACAGCAGGCGGGAAGCCAGGTCACGGGTAGCCCGTATCGATTGTCTTTCGTCTACAGTCTACGGCGCGCCGGGGCCGAGGGAAGCGAATGTCGGCCGTATCACGCCGACATGTGACAGCCTTCCCGGCCCTCCTGTCGGCGGCTCAAGGGGCGCGCGGGTGTGCCGCCGCCTCACTTCACGGGCGGCGCACGGCCCGCCGTCGACCGAAAGGCAGCGCACGACCTGCCGCCGGCTGAGACACAGCGCACGACCTGCCGCCGCCTCACGGGCAGCGCACGACCTGCCCCGCGTACGACAGGTTGCCGCCGAAGCCGAACAGCAGCACCGGGTCGCCCGTGGACAGGGCGCCCCGCTCGATGAGCTTGGAGAAGGCCAGCGGGATGCTGGCGGCGGAGGTGTTGCCGGACTCGGAGACGTCCCGGGCGACCACGGCGTTCACGGCGCCGAGCTTCTCGGCCAGCGGCTCGATGATCCGCAGGTTGGCCTGGTGCAGCACGACGGCGGCGAGGTCCGCGGGCGCGAGGCCGGCCCGTTCGCAGGCCCGCCGGGCCAGCGGCGGCAGCTGGGTGGTGGCCCAGCGGTAGACGCTCTGCCCCTCCTGCGCGAACCGCGGCGGTGTGCCCTCGATCCGTACCGCGTGCCCCATCTCCGGCACCGAGCCCCACAGCACCGGTCCGATGCCGGGCTCCTCCCCCGGCGCGCAGGCCTCCACCACGGCGGCCCCCGCCCCGTCGCCGACGAGCACGCAGGTGGTCCGGTCGGTCCAGTCGGTCACCTCGGACATCTTGTCGGCGCCGACGACCAGGGCCCGGGTCGCGGCCCCGGCGCGCACGGTGTGGTCCGCGGTGGCCAGGGCGTGGGTGAAACCGGCGCAGACGACGTTGACGTCCATCGCGGCCGGCCGGGGCACGCCGAGCCGGGCCGCGACGCGGGCGGCGGTGTTCGGGGAGCGGTCGACGGCGGTGGAGGTGGCGACCAGCACCAGGTCGATGTCGCCGGGGGTGAGGCCCGCCGCCGCGAGTGCCTTGGCGGCGGCGTGCGCGGCCAGTTCGTCGACCGGCTCGTCCGGGCCGGCGATGTGGCGCGTCCGGATGCCCACCCGGGACGTGATCCATGCGTCGCTGGTGTCGACGAGGCCCGCCAGGTCCTCGTTGGTGAGCACTCTGGCGGGCTGGTAATGGCCGACGGCGGCGATGCGCGAGCCGTTCATTGGGTGGTCCCCCTCGATGCCGTGGGTAGCGGGATCCACCAGTCTGATCAGTGACTCGCGGGTAGGGCGGCAGGTGATGCCACAGGAATCGGGCGCCCGGCTTGTCGGCTTCCGTCAGGCCCTCGGACGTCCGAGCAGACCCTCGGACGCGGGGCACACACCTGCGGCGACCGCTCAGCCCGTGAACAACTGCGTCGCCTTCTGCACGAGCTCGTACAGACCGTACGCGAGGGGCGCGCCCACCCACAGCCAGGCGACGGCGATCAGGGCCGTGGGCGTGCCCGCCCCGGGACCCGCTGCCCCGGGGGCGGCGGGGTCAGGCGGACTCGGTCTGCTGTCGTGCGACATCGGCGTCCTTCCTGGGCGCGGGGACGTGGTGGCGGGGGTGGACGGGCCGGATGAACTCGTTGGCGGCGAAGCCGACGACGAGCAGCCCGATCATGATGGCGAAGGACAGGCCGTAGAGGGAGGAGCCGTGCCGGCCGGCGGCCTCCTGGCGGTCGGCGATCCAGTTGACGATCAGCGGGCCGAGCACGCCGGCCGTGGACCAGGCGGTGAGCAGCCGGCCGTGGATCGCGCCGACCTGGTAGGTGCCGAAGAGGTCCTTCAGATAGGCGGGGACGGTGGCGAAGCCGCCGCCGTAGAAGGAGAGGATCACCAGCGCGCACAGCACGAACAGCGGCTTGGAGCCGTCTCCGAACAGCGCGATCAGCAGGTACATCAGGGCGCCGACGCCCAAGTAGACGCGGTAGACGTTCTTGCGTCCGATCAGGTCGGAGGTGGAGGACCAGCCGATGCGGCCCGCCATGTTCGCCGCCGAGAGCAGGGCGACGAATCCGGCCGCCGCGGAGGCCGACACGGGGGTGGTGGAGCCGGCGAAGAAGTCCGTGATCATCGGGGCGGCCTTCTCCAGGATGCCGATGCCGGCGGTCACGTTGGTGCAGAGCACCAGCCACAGGCACCAGAACTGCGGGGTGCGCACGGCGCTGCGGGCCGAGACCTGCGCGCCGGAGACGGTGCTCGGGGCCCCGGCGACGGGCTTCTCGGTGCGCGGGACCCGCACCAGGAGCACGCCGAGCGACATGAAGACCGCGTACGAGAGCCCGTGGACGACGAACGCCAGCGCGATTCCGGTGCGGCCGGCGCCGAACGACTCCAGCATCTGCGCCGACCAGGGCGAGGCGATGAGCGCGCCGCCGCCGAACCCCATGATCGCGATGCCGGCGGCCATGCCGGGCCGGTCCGGGAACCACTTGATCAGGGTGGAGACGGGCGAGATGTAGCCGATGCCGAGGCCGATCCCGCCGACGACGCCGTAGCCGAGGACGATCAGCCAGAACTGGCCGGTCCACGCGCCCAGCGCGGAGATCAGGAAGCCCGAGGAGAAGCAGAGGAGGGCCACGGTCATGGCCCAGCGCGGTCCCCGCCGCTCGACGAGCGTGCCGCCGAACGCCGCCGACAGGCCGAGCATGACGATGGCGCACTGGAAGGGCAGCGCGCTCTCGGTGCCGTCCAGGTGCAGGGCGGATTCGAGAGGTGGCTTGAAGACGCTCCAGGCGTAGGCCTGGCCGATGGCGAGATGGACGGAGAGGGCAGCGGGCGGAACGAGCCAGCGGCTCCATCCCGGGCGTGCGACCGGTGGGCTCATGATCCGCACGGTAGGGAAGGACGCCGGGGGGCCGGAAGAAGCCGGGTCGACCGTATGCGGTGAACGGTATGCATGACGCGATGAACGGTCGGCGCCGCCCCCTTGTAGGGCGCAACTACATACTGTAGACAATATTTGGCGCCACCATTTCCACAGTCATCCCTGGAGCCCGTCGTTCATGTCGGAGTCCACATGCGCGCGGCGGGTACCTGGGACCAGTCGGCGCAGACCGGGAACACCACGGTCTGCGCGTACCGCGGAGTGGGCCGCAACCCGGCTCCGCAAGTACAGGACAATGAGATCGTCAAAGTCACCTCGCCGCACGACGACCCGGTGACCCAGGGCGACCTTCGCATAGGGCGTTTCGGCTACCAGCACGCACAGAACCGGGGCTGATCAGGACATGGGACGAGTCACGGAACGACGCAAGGTGATCCGCATCCGGGACGGAGCCGTCTCGTCCCGTCCGGACACCCTGGTGGCGGAGGAGCCGCTGGAGATCCGGCTGAACGGCAAACCGCTCGCCATCACCATGCGCACGCCCGGTGACGACTTCGCGCTGGCCGCCGGCTTCCTGGTGAGCGAGGGCGTCCTGGCGTCCGCGTCGGACCTGCTGAACATCGTCTACTGCGCCGGGGCGACAGCCGACGGCACGAACACGTACAACGTCGTCGACGTGAAGACCGCCCCGGACGTCGCCCTGCCGGACATCACCCTGGAACGGAACGTCTACACGACGTCCTCCTGCGGCCTGTGCGGCAAGGCGAGCCTGGACGCGGTCCGTACGACGGCGCGCTGGCCGATCGCCGACACGCCCCCGGTCCGGATCGAGCCCGAACTCCTCGCGAGCCTCCCCGACCGGCTGCGCGCGGCCCAGCGGGTCTTCGACCGGACCGGGGGCCTGCACGCGGCCGCCCTGTTCGCCGAGGACGGCGAGCTGGTGGACGTGCGGGAGGACGTGGGCCGGCACAACGCGGTCGACAAACTGGTCGGCCGCGCCCTGCAGAACGGCGACCTGCCCCTGTCCCGATCGATCCTGCTCGTCTCCGGCCGGGCCTCCTTCGAGCTGGCGCAGAAGGCGGTGATGGCGGGCATACCGGTGCTGGCGGCGGTGTCGGCGCCCTCCTCACTGGCGGTGGACCTGGCGGCGGAGACGGGGCTGACGCTGGTGGGCTTCCTGCGGGGCAGCTCCATGAACGTGTACGCGGGCGAGGACCGCGTGGCCCTGCGGACCGCGGCCGTCCAGGGCTGACCGGCTTCCCCAAGGCGCGGCGGCGGGGCCCCGACCGACCGGGCCCGGCGACCCGCGAGGGCCGGCCTCAGCGCGGACGGGTCGCGGTGACGGCCGGGGTGAGTGGGGCCGTGGGCGGTGGCGGCGGGGTGGTCTCCCGGTCCCGGGCCTCGTGCGCCCGGCGCCTGGCGATCACCGCGCACACCATGAGCTGCATCTGGTGGAAGAGCATCAGCGGCAGCACGGCGAGCGAGGCGTGCGCGCCGAACAGGACGCTCGCCATGGGCAGCCCGGAGGCGAGGGACTTCTTCGAACCGGCGAACTGGATCGCGATCCGGTCCTCCCGGCCGAACCGCAGCGCCTTGGCGCCGTACCAGGTCAGGCCCAGCATCACCCCGAGCAGCACGGCCTCCACGACGAGCAGCGCGCCCAGCCGGACCGGGTCGGCCTGGTGCCAGATGCCACGGACCATGCCCTCGCTGAAGGCGGCGTAGACGACCAGCAGGATCGAGCCGCGGTCCACCAGGCCGAGGACCTTCCGGTGCCGGGCCACGAAGCCGCCGATCCACGGGCGCAGGGCCTGCCCGGCGAGGAACGGCACCAGCAGCTGGAACACGATCGTGACCAGGGAGTGCGCGGAGAAGCCGCCGCCGCTGCCGCCGAGCAGCATGGCCGCGAGCAGCGGGGTGAGGACGATGCCGGCCAGGGAGGAGAAGGAGCCGGCGCAGATCGCGGCGGGCACGTTGCCGCGGGCGATGGAGGTGAAGGCGATCGACGACTGGATGGTCGAGGGGACGAGGGTGAGGAAGAGCAGGCCCTGGTAGAGCGGCTGGGTCAGCAGCACCGGGACGAGGCCGCGGGCCGCGAGGCCGAGCAGCGGGAAGATCACGAAGGTGCAGACCAGGACCGTGCCGTGCAGCCGCCAGTGCCGCAGCCCCTCGAGCGCCTCGCGGGTGGACAGCCGGGCGCCGTAGAGGAAGAACAGGAAGGCGATCGCGGCGGTGGAGGCGCCGGAGGCCACGTCGGCGGCGGTGCCGCGGGCCGGGAACAGCGCGGCCAGACCCACCGTCCCGAGCAGCAGCAGGATGTACGGGTCGATCGGCATCCAACTCGGCGCGCGCAGGCGTTTCACGGTGCTCCACTTGCTCGTCGTGCTCATTCTCGTCAGTGCGGGACCGACGGGTCCCCTCTCCATCGTCCTCCTCACCCTAGTGATCGGGAATCCGTCATACCGCTCTGACTGTCATCACGTATCGCGATAACCTGTCGGCGTGTACGAGCCCGCCCATCTGCGCACCTTTCTCGCGGTGGCGCAGACCCTCAGCTTCACCCAGGCCGGGCGGCGGCTGGGGTTGCGCCAGTCGACCGTCAGCCAGCACGTGCGCCGCCTGGAGGACGCCACCGGGCGGCTGCTGTTCGCGCGGGACACCCACTCGGTGGAGCTGACCGAGGACGGCGAGGCGATGCTCGGCTTCGCGCGCCGGATCCTCCAGGCGCACGAGCAGGCGGCGGCCTTCTTCACGGGCACCCGGGTGCGCGGGCGGCTGCGGTTCGGCGCCTCGGAGGACTTCGTGCTGACCCGGCTGCCGGAGATCCTGGAGGGCTTCCGCTACGAGCACCCGGAGGTCGATCTGGAGCTCACGGTGGAGCTGTCGGGCACGCTGCACGAGCGGCTCGCCGCCGGACGGCTCGACCTGGTGCTGGCCAAGCGCCGCCCGGAGGACCCGCGCGGCGAGCTCGTCTGGCACGACCAACTGGTGTGGATCGGCGCGGAGCGGCTCCGGCTCGACCCCGACCGGCCCGTGCCGCTGATCGTCTATCCGCCGCCGGGCATCTCCCGGGCGCTCGCCTTCGAGGCCCTGGAGCGGCAGGGGCGGCCGTGGCGCGTCGCGTGCACCAGCGGCAGCCTCAACGGGCTCATCGCCGCCGCGCGGGCGGGCCTCGGCGTGATGGCCCACGCGCGCGGGCTGGTGCCACCGGGGCTGGTGCGGGTGCCCGAGCGGGCGGGACTGCCGGAGCTGGGGCAGGTCGACTTCGTCCTGGTGCACGGCCGGCGCCGCCCCTCCGCCCAGCACGCCGCCGACGCGCTGGCGACCGCGATCCTGGCGGGCGGGGACCGGCTGCACCGGCGATAGCGGAGTGACGGTATCCCGCCCGGCGACGCTGTCAGAGGTGACAACCGCACGTCGCGGGGGTGTCCCCGGCCGCGCGGGCCCGTTCCGGACAGAGCGCCCGGCACCCCCCGGGGACGGTAATCGGGTAGTACAGATTCGGTGGAGATCGGTGGAGATCACGGCACCGAAACCTACTGATCCGTAAGGATTTTCGTCCGGCCTCTCCCCATGTGAGGGGTTTTTCCGACGCCGTCCCGCTCCCGCCCGGGCTCCGCCCCCCGTCGAAGCCCCTCCCGCCCCCTCCCGAGGTGGGGTAGCTTTCACCGCGCTGTGCGGAGCGTCACAAAGGGAGCGGGAGCGGGGTTTGCGCGAGTTCACCAGCCCTCCGTTGACGTCGGCACCGCCGGTGGGCGGACTGGCCGACGCGGTCTTCCGGCATGCCCAGGAGGACCCCCTGCATGTCGCGCTCGGCCGCAAGGACGCGGCCGGCCAGTGGCGGGACGTCACCGCCGCCGAGTTCCGCGACGAGGTCCTGGCCCTCGCCAAGGGGCTGCTCGCCCGGGGCGTCCGCTTCGGCGACCGGGTCGCGATCATGTCCCGCACCCGCTACGAGTGGACCCTCTTCGACTTCGCGCTGTGGACGATCGGTGCCCAGGTGGTGCCCATCTATCCCACCTCCTCGGCCGAGCAGTGCTTCTGGATGCTGTACGACGCGGAGGTCACGGCCGCGATCGTCGAGCACGAGGACCACGCGATGACGATCGCCACGGTCATCGACCGGCTGCCGCATCTGCGTGAGCTGTGGCAGCTCGACGCGGGCGCCGTCCGGGAGCTCTACGACGCGGGCGCCCACATCGACGACCAGGTGGTGCACCGGCACCGCGAGGCGGTGACCCCCGACTCGATCGCGACGATCATCTACACCTCCGGCACCACCGGCCGCCCCAAGGGCTGTGTGCTGTCGCACGGCAACTTCATGTACGAGACCGACACGGTCATGGCGCGCTGGGAGCCGGTGTTCCACACCAAGAAGGGCGACGAGGCGTCGACCCTGCTGTTCCTGCCGCTCGCCCATGTCTTCGGGCGGATGGTGGAGGTCGCCACGATCCGCGGCAAGGTGCGCCTCGGCCACCAGCCGCAGCTGAACGCCGCGGCTCTCCTCCCCGACCTGCAGGCCTTCAAACCGACCTTCATCCTCGCGGTGCCCTACATCTTCGAGAAGGTCTTCAACGCCTCCCGCCGCAAGGCCGAGAAGGACGGCAAGTCCGGGCCCTTCGAGAAGGCCGTCGACGTGGCCGTGAAGTACGCGGACGCGATCGAGGCGAAGGCCTGGGGCATCGGCCCCGGCCCCACCGCCGGACTGCGCATGCAGCACCAGTTCTTCGACAAGCTCGTGTACTCCAAGGTGCGCGCGGCGATGGGCGGCCGGATTCGGAACGCGATGTCCGGCGGCTCGGCGATGGACCGCCGGCTCGGCCTGTTCTTCGCGGGCGCCGGCGTACAGATCTACGAGGGCTACGGCCTGACCGAGTCCACCGCCGCCGCCACCGCCAACCCGCCCGAGCTCACCCGGTACGGCACCGTCGGCCAGCCCATACCCGGCGTCACCGTGCACATAGCCGACGACGGCGAGGTCTGGCTGCACGGCGGCAACGTCTTCCAGGGCTACCTCAACAACCCGAAGGCCACCGACGAGAGCCTGCACGACGGCTGGCTGGCCACCGGTGACCTAGGCTCCCTCGACGAGGACGGCTACCTGACCATCACCGGCCGCAAGAAGGAGATCCTGGTGACCTCCGGCGGCAAGAGCGTGGCGCCGGGCCTGCTGGAGGAGCGGGTGCGCGACCACCCGCTGGTGTCCCAGTGCATCGTCGTCGGCAACGACCGCCCGTACATCGCCGCTCTGGTCACCCTCGACCAGGAGGCCGTCGAGCACTGGCTGCAGATGCGCGCCAAGCCGCGGATGTCCCCGGCCCAGCTCGTGCGCGACGCCGACCTGGAGACCGAGGTCCGGCGCGCCGTGGTCGCCGCGAACACCCTGGTCTCCCAGGCCGAGTCGATCCGCACCTTCCGTATCCTCGCCCAGCCGTTCACCGAGGAGCACGGCCTGCTCACCCCGTCCCTGAAACTGAAGCGCAAGGCCATCGAGAACGCGTACGTGAACGAGGTGGACGCGCTGTACCGGACCTGACCGCGCCCGGCCCGGGCACGTACCACGCCGCGGCCCGCGGGGGGACGCGTTTCGGCCGATCCCGCTCTCCGGGGCGGGCACCGATCAGTTCCGGGCGGATCGGCCGGTCAGGAATGCATCCCGGCTCGTGATCGTTGACGATGTCGAGTACCACTTGACGACAACCGAAGGATCAAGAGCTAGTGAGCAGCAAGGTCCCCCCGATCATCCTCAACAACGGCGTCGAGATGCCCCAGCTGGGCTTCGGCGTCTGGCAGGTGCCGGACGACGAGGCGGAGCAGGCCGTCGGCACCGCGCTGGAGGCCGGGTACCGCAGCATCGACACAGCGGCGATCTACGGCAACGAGGAGGGCACCGGGAAGGCCATCGCCGCCTCCGGCCTCCCTCGCGAGGACGTCTTCGTCACCACCAAGCTCTGGAACAGCGAACAGGGGTACGACTCCACGCTGCGCGCCTTCGACGCGTCACTGGACAAGCTCGGCCTGGAGTACGTGGACCTGTACCTGATCCACTGGCCGGTCCCGGCCAAGGACGCCTACGTCGACACGTACAAGGCCCTCGAGAAGCTGCTCGCCGACGGCCGTACCCGGGCGATCGGTGTGTCGAACTTCCTGCCGGAGCACCTGGAGCGCCTGATCGACCGGACGTCGATCGTCCCGGCGGTCAACCAGATCGAGCTGCACCCGCACCTTCAGCAGCCCGCCGCCCGCGCGTTCCACGCCGAGCGGGGCATCGCGACCGAGGCCTGGTCGCCGCTCGGCCAGGGCAAGGGCCTGCTGGAGGTCCCGGCGATCGTCGCCATCGCCCGCAAGCACGGCCGCACCCCGGCCCAGGTCGTGCTGCGCTGGCACCTCCAGCTCGGCAACATCGTGATCCCGAAGTCGGTGACGCCCGCCCGGATCGAGGAGAACATCCAGGTGTTCGACTTCAGCCTGGACGACGAGGACCTGGCCGCGATCAGCGCGCTCGACGAGGCGCGGCGGCTCGGCCCGGACCCGGCGGAGTTCAACATGGCCTGACCGGCCCCACCGCCTCCCGCCGCGACGCGCCCCGGACCGTCTCCGTACGGTCCGGGGCGCGTCCTTTCCCCCGCCCGGGGCGTGACTTCCGTACCGTCCGGGGCGCGCCCGACACGCCGACGGCGCGGCCTTCCGGAAGGGTCAGTTGGGCTGCCCGAGCGGGCGCACGACCACAGTGTTGACGTCGACGCCCGCGGGCTGCTGTACGGCCCAGACGACGGAGTCGGCGATCTGGCCGGCGGTCAGCAGCCGCCCGGGCGGGAGACTGCCGTGTCCGTCCCAGAACGGCGTCTCCACCCGGCCGGGTGCGATCAGCGTCACGCCGACGCCCCACTCGGTGACCTGGCGCCGGGTGTTCTCGGCGAGCCCGGTGACCGCCCACTTCGTCGCCCCGTAGATGTTCCCCGGCGTGGGCACGAACCCGGCGACGCTGCCGACCAGCACGATCCGGCCGCGGGTCTCCTTCAGGGCGTCGACGGAGGCCCGGATCAGCAGGGCGGGGCCGAGCACGTTGGTCAGGACCATCTCGGTCCACCCGGCCGGATCGCCCTCGGCAACCGTGTCGTGCGTGGCGAATCCGGCGTTGGCGACGACCGTGTCCAGCCGGCCGAACTCCTTGAGGGTGCGGTCGACCGCGGAGCGCACCTCGCCGTACTCGGCCGCACTGCCCACGATCGTCAACAGCCCGGCCGGGTGTCCGAGTTCCTCGGCGAAGGCGCGGAGCCGCTCCGCGCCCCGGCCGGTGACGGCCACCCGGTGCCCGGCGTCCAGCAGCCGCCGCGCGACCGCGGCGCCGATGCCGCTGCCACCGCCGGTGATGAGTGCGACCGGAGAGTCGGTCATATCGCTCATGGAAACCCCCTTCGCCCTGTGAACGCCGCAGAGTCCATCACTTGGAGCGCCCTTGAAGTCAAGGGCTCCCGGGCGAACGCGGGGCGAGCTGGGGGCGCGCCGCTCAGGCGGTGCGGACGCCCGTGTACACGGTGTGCGCCTTGAGGACGAAGACGTCGCCGCGCCGGTGCACGCTCGCCTCGTCGTCGGGGTCCAGCAGCCGGTCCAGGGTGGCGCGGTCCTCCGCGTCGACGCCGTCCTCCAGCGCCTCGCGCAACCGGGTCAGGGAGGCGACGGCGTAGGCGCGGGCCCGGTCGCTCACCGGCGCGGGCAGATCCAGCAGGAAACTGCGCGTGCCGGTGTGCTTCAGGCCCGCGGCGGTCAGCAGCGCCGGCCAGTCCTCGGTCTCGGCGACGGAGCCGGGGAGTTCCGCGCGCATCCGCGCGAACCAGTCCGCCTCCACGGCGTCGAGCCGGGCCTGGAGACCGGGGCGGCCGATCCCGATGTCGCGGGGCAGGAACCGCGCGGGGAGCCCGCCCTCCAGCAGGGCGAGCGTGCCGCCGGGGGCCAGTCGCGCGGCGAACGCGGCGAGGGCGGCTCGCTGGTCGCCCAGATGGTGCAGGCTGTTGCCCGCCCACAGCAGATCGGCCGGGTAGTCCAATTCCGCCAGCACGTCCGGGAGTTCCCCGGCGAGGGTGCCGAAGCGGTCACCGAGACCGAGACGGGCGGCCCGGACGCGGGCCCGCTCCAGCAGCTCCTCGGAGCCGTCCACGGCGACCACCCGCGCGCCCGGGAAGGTCTCGGCGAACCGGCACGCGACGACCCCCGGCCCGCTTCCGGTGTCGACGATCAGACCGGGCTCGGTCACCTCCTTCGCCAGCCACGCCATGGCCCGCTCGTACAAGGGGCTGAACAGCTCGGCCTGCGCCTCCAGCAGCGGGGCCATCGCCGCCCAGTCGATGTCGGTGTGACCGTGGTGGTGATGCTGGTGCGGGTGGTGCTGCTCATGGTTGTCGTGGGTCGCGTGCGGCTCGTGCGCCATGGTGGTCAGCCTCTCCTGTCGGTGCGTCCAGCCTGCGCCGGCGCACCGCGCCGCAGCCACTCCTGTTGCCGTTGCGGCAAAAACCCGCGGCCGGCCGAGGGCGGGCGGTTCACGCGGGCCGCGGGTCCGCCGGCTTGCGGAACGCCCGCAGCGCGAAGACCGGGTCCGGGCGCGGGCGGTCCTGGTCGGGCAGGCGGGCGAGCCGGGCGGCGAACTCCTCGGTGAGCGGGTCGCCGGGCGGCAGGGTGACGAACCAGCCGCGGCGCAGGTCGGCGATGGTGCGGCGGGGGCTGCGCCCCTGTCCGCGGCCGGGGAAGCGGGCCGCGCCCGCCGGCACCAAACCGTGGCCGGCGGCGTACCGCTCCACCAGGTCCGCGGTGTCCCGGACCGGGCTGGGCGGCCGGGCGGCGAGCACGGCGTCGATGTCGCTGCCGACGTTGTGGGAGGCGGCCTTGTCGACCGTCGTCACGTACACACCGCCGGGGCGGAGCACCCGTGCGCACTCGGCGACCACCGCACGGGCATCCTCTTCACTCGGCGCCAGGTGCAGCAGCCAGACGCTGGTCACGGCGCCGAACCGCCCGGTCGGGAAGGGGAGGCGGCGGCTGTCGGCGAGCACCACGGCGCCGGGCACGCGGGCGGCGGCCTGCCGGGCCATCGCGGCCGCCCGGTCCACGCCGGTCACGCGCAGGCCGTCGCGGCCGGCCGCGAGCCGGCGGGTGACGATGCCGGTGCCGCAGCCGACGTCCAGCAGGCGGCGCGTGCCCTGCGGGACCAGGCCGAGCACGGCCTCCGCGGCGGCCGCCGCCCTGGGCTCGCCGCCGCGCGAGGCGTCGTACCGCTCGGCTTCCTCGTCGTAGTCCAGCACGTGGCTCCCCCTGCGGTCGTGGTCCGGCACGTGGCTCCCCCTGTGGTCGGGGTCCGGCGGTGCGGCACGCCCCGCCCCCTCCCCCCCGCTCCCCCGGTTCTCGTGACGCGTGGTGCTCGGCCGCGGCCGTGGCGCGTGGGTCAGTCGGCGCCGCGGCCGTGGCGCGTGGGTCAGTCGGCGCCGTGGCCCGGTGCGAGGTCCTGGACGCGGCGGGCCAGCTCGAAGTCCTTCTCGGTCACCGCGCCGCCCGCGCTGTGCGTGGTCACGGCGAGGGAGACCGAGTGGTAGCCCAGGGTGAGGTCGGAGTGGTGGTCGAGCTCCTCCTGGACCTGGGCGATGTGCAGGACCATCGCCGCCGCCGCGAAGTGCGAGCCCAGCCGGAAGGAGCGGATGAGGCGGTCGCCGTCGAGGGACCAGCCGGGCAGTTCGGCGAGCCGGTCCTCGATCTCCTTCTGCGACAGCGGTTCGACGGGCATGCGCTCGTTCCCTTCCTGGGCTGCGCCACCGACTCCCGGGCGGCGTCACTGATTTCAGACTGCCACAGGAAGGCCGCTGCGTCCCTGGTCAGGAGGCCGCGAGAAGACCCTCCGCGGAGGGCGCGGGACGGCGGCCGGCTGGAAGGTCGCGGGACGGTTGGCCCCGGAGGGTCAGCCGCGCAGGCACTCGGCCGCCAGGTCGTCCGCCAGCGCGGCGATCCGGGCCCGTCCCTCCACCCCCTCGACCCACTCGTGGGGCAGACCGTGGTCGCCGTACCGGGCGCCGAGGATGTTGCCGCAGACGGAGCCGGTGGAGTCGCTGTCGCCCGAGTGGTTGACGGACAGCAGCAGGGCGTCCGCCACGCCGGGCGCGGCGAGCGCGGCGTAGACGCCGATGGCCAGGGCCTCCTCGGCCACCCAGCCGGCGCCGAGCCGTTCGAGCTTCTCGGCGGTGGGGGCGCCCTCGGCGGCGAGGTCGAGGGCCCGCAGCAGCGCGGCGGTGGTCTCCTCGTGCCCGGGGTGACGGGCGAGCAGGCGCAGGGTGCGCAGGACCGCGCCCTCGACGGAGTCCCCGGCCACGAGGTACGACACGATCGCGGCGAGCGCGCCGGCCGCGTAGTAGCCGGTGGGGTGCCCGTGGGTCATCTGGGCGCAGCGCGCGGCCATGCCGAAGGCGTCGGGGGTGCCGGCGCGGGTGAGACCGAAGGGCGCCGAGCGCATCACCGCGCCGCAGCCCTTGGAGTCGGGGTTGACCGGGCCGGGCGGGCCGAGTTCGGCCCACGGCTCGGGGACGAAGTCGTGGGCCAGCCCGGACAGGCAGGCGTTTCCGGGGGCGCGGCGGGCGTACAGCCAGGGTTCCTCGACCAGGCCGCCGTGCCGGCCCTCCGGGGAGGAGCCGCCCGGCGCGGCCTCCTCGCGCGCGGCGGGGCCGGGCCTGCTCTGGGTCTCCAGCCAGTGCCCGTAGGCCCGGCGCAGCAGGTGGGCCCAGCCGCCGCCGACGCCCTTGAGCCGTTCCCGCTCGTGGGCCCGGCGGACGCCCTCGACGGTGAACAGGGTCATCTGGGTGTCGTCGCTGATGCGGCCGGTCACCCCGTCGCCGTCGGGGACCGGGCGGGTGACGCCGCGCGGGCCGTGCGCGGCGCGGATCCGGTCCAGGGAGTCGAACTCGACCGGGTAGCCGAGGGCGTCGCCGACGGCGCCGCCCAGGAGACAGCCGCGAACCCGGGCGCGGTAGACCGCTGTCGCCTCCCAGGACGGCTTCCACGACTCGATCATGTGCCCTCTTCTCGGCTGCGGTTGCGGTTGCGGTTCGACTACGGTCGTCCGTATGGCCATTGTCGCGTCCGGTCCCGTCGCACCGTCCACCGCCTCCGCCCAGAAGGGCGCGGGCCCGCTGCTGCGGGCCTGGCGGGAGCGCCGGCGGGTCAGTCAGCTGGAGCTGGCGCTGCGCGCCGACTCCTCGGCCCGCCACATCAGTTTCATCGAGACGGGCCGGTCGCGGCCGAGCGAGGAGATGGTGCTGCGGCTGGCGGAGCACCTGGACGTGCCGGTGCGCGAGCGCAACGCGCTGCTGCTGGCGGCCGGTTACGCCCCCCGCTATCCGGAGACCCCGCTCGACGCGCCGGCGCTGGACGCGCTGCGCGACGGTCTGGAGCGGCTGATCCTGGGCTACGAGCCGTACCCGGCGCTGGTGGTGGACGCCACGTACGACGTGGTGGCGGCCAACCGCGGCGTCACGATGCTGCTGGCGGGCGTGCCCGAGTCGCTGCTGGCTCCGCCGCTGAACGCGATGCGGCTGACCCTGCACCCCGAGGGCCTGGCGCCGCGTATCCGCAACCTGCGCGCGTGGCGCGGCCATCTGCTGGCGCAGATGGAGCGGCAGATCGCGCTGCACCGCTCGCCGGCGCTGCGCGCGCTGTACGAGGAGGTGGCGGCCTACCCGGTGCCGGAGGAGTGCGGCGCGGTGGAGGAACCGGACGAGGAGGTGCCGTACTTCGCGCTGCCGATGCGGATCGAGCACGAGGGGCGGCTGCTGTCGTTCGTCTCCTCGATCTCCACGTTCAACACGCCGATGGACGTGACGGTCGCCGAGTTGGCGATCGAGACCTTCCTGCCGGCCGACCCGGCGACCGTCAAGTACCTTCATGAGCTGATGGGTTGACGCACAGTCAGGTGTGCGCTGCGGCCCCGTGCGCGGTGCCGCCGTGTCCGACGCCCCGACCGTGCCGAGGAGCGGACACCGCGTGAGCGGATCCGACACGCCCGCCCGCATCGACACGAGCCGGCCGCATCCGGCCCGGGGCCACGACCGGTGGCTGGGCGGCAAGGACGACTACCCGGTGGGCGAGGAGCCGGCCCGCCGGATCCTGGCCGCCGACGGCACGCGGTGCGCGGGGCGCGGGCCGACCGACGGTTCGCGCACCGCGCGGTGCGCCCCGGGGCCCGGTCCGGGACTGGGCAGTTCCTGGACGCGGGCAGGGGCGGCGCGGGCGGAGGGCGCGGTGCCGGTGGACGCGGGGGGCCCGCAAGGTCTGACCCCGCGGGGGCGGGGGGGGCGGTCCGCGGCACCCGCCTGACCCGGACGGGTGCCGTGGACGGGTGCGCTCCCCCGCCCGCCCCTAGATTCGGACCACGGACCGGCGAGGAACCCGCACGCGACCCCGCGTGCCGCCGCGCGGACGGCCGTCCAGGACCCCGGTGCACGCCGTGGACGGCGTCGACGAACCGGAGGAGGCCTCATGCCCTCGGATGCCGTGCTGTACCAGGCGGCGGCGCTCTGCCTGACGTACCCCGACCAGGCCCTGTGCGCCCGGCTGCCGCTGCTGCGCGAAGCCGCGCCGCAGCTGAGGACGTTCGCCGACCACGCGGCCGTGACCCCGCTGGCCGAGCTGGCCGCACACTACGTGGCGGTCTTCGCGTCCGAGGACGTCGGGGACCGGTACGGGCTGTACCTGAGCCGGTGGGACGAGGAGGGCGCGCGACCGGACGGGACGGCGGCCGCGCGGTTCGAGGAGCCCTACCGCGTCCACGGCCTCGAACTCGCCGGGCAGGAGCCGCCCGACTTCCTGCCCGCGGTGCTGGAGTTCACCGCCCGCACCGGCGACACGGACCTGCTCGTGTGCCACCGCCCGGGCCTGGAACGGCTGCGCTCGCGGCTCACCGGCCTCGGCACGCCGTACGCCTCCGTGCTGGACGCGGTGTGCGCGGCCGTACCGGCGGCCGGTGCCTCCGGCACGGGTCCGTGAGGACGCCCCTGCACGCGCCCGCGGACCAGCCCGGGTGAGGTGATCCGGGCGGCCGGCGTCAGGCGTCGGCCCGGGCGGGCCGACGGCCAGGCGGACGGGGCGGGCGGCGGACGCTCAGGCGGACGCCCGTCCGGGGCGGCGGACGCTCAGGCGGACGCCCGTCCGGGGCCGCGGTCGCTCAGGCGGACGCCCGTCCGGGGACGCGGTCGCTCAGGCGGACGCCCGTCCGGGGACGCGGTCGCTCAGGCGGCCGGGCCCTTGGTGTCCCGCTCCTCGTCGACGATCTCCGCGTCCACCACGCCCTCCTCGTCGTGGTGCGGCGGCGTGTGCTGCTCGGCGCCCTCCGCCGGGGCCTGCTGGGCCTGGGCGTACATCGCCTGGCCCATCTTCTGGCTGACGGTGGCGAGCTTCTCGGTGCCGGTGCGCAGGGCGGCGGTGTCGGCGTTCTGCTCCAGCAGGGTCTTCACCTCCGCGGTCGCCGCCTCGACCTCGGACCTGGTCTCGGCGGGAATCCGGTCGGTGTTCTCGCGGAGGAACTTCTCCGTCTGGTACACGAGTTGCTCGGCCTGGTTGCGGGTCTCCGCGGCCTCCCGGCGCGCGCGGTCCTCCTCCGCGTACTGCTCGGCCTCCCGCATCATGCGGTCGATGTCGTCCTTCGGCAGTGCCGAGCCTCCGGTGACCGTCATCTTCTGCTCGCGGCCGGTCGCCAGGTCCTTCGCGGAGACGTGCATGATCCCGTTGGCGTCGATGTCGAAGGCGACCTCGATCTGCGGCACCCCGCGCGGGGCGGGCGGCAGGCCGGTGAGGTCGAAGACGCCGAGCTTCTTGTTGTAGGCGGCGATCTCCCGTTCGCCCTGGTAGACCTGGATGCCGACCGACGGCTGGTTGTCGGTGGCGGTCGTGAAGATCTCCGAACGGCGGGTGGGGATCGTCGTGTTGCGCTCGATGAGCCTGGTCATGATGCCGCCCTTGGTCTCGATGCCCAGGGACAGCGGGGTGACGTCGAGGAGCAGGACGTCCTTGACGTCGCCGCGGATGACACCCGCCTGGAGCGCGGCGCCCACCGCCACCACCTCGTCGGGGTTGACGCCCTTGTGCGGGTCCTTGCCGGTGAGGTCCCGCACCAGGTCGGTGACCGCCGGCATCCGGGTGGAGCCGCCGACGAGGATCACGTGGTCGATCTTCGACAGATCCACCCCGGCGTCCTTGACCGCCTGGTGGAAGGGCTTCTTGCAGCGCTCCAGCAGGTCGGCGGTGAGCTCCTGGAACTGGGCGCGCGTGAGCTTCTCGTCGAGGTGGAGCGGGCCCTCGGCGGAGGCGGTGATGTAGGGCAGGTTGATCGTCGTCTCGGAGGACGAGGACAGCTCGATCTTGGCCTTCTCGGCGCCCTCGCGCAGCCGCTGCAGCGCCATCTTGTCCTTGCCGAGGTCGACGCCGTACTGCCCCTTGAAGCGCTTGACGAGGTGCTCGACGATCCGCTGGTCCCAGTCGTCGCCGCCGAGGTGCGTGTCGCCGTTGGTGGCCTTGACCTCGATGACGCCGTCGCCGATCTCCAGCAGGGAGACGTCGAAGGTGCCGCCGCCGAGGTCGAAGACGAGGACGGTCTGCTCCTCGCCCCGGTCGAGACCGTAGGCGAGGGCCGCGGCCGTCGGCTCGTTGATGATCCGCAGGACTTTCAGCCCGGCGATCTCCCCGGCCTCCTTGGTGGCCTGCCGCTGGGCGTCGTCGAAGTAGGCGGGAACGGTGATCACCGCGTCGGTGACGTCCTCGCCCAGGTAGGACTCCGCGTCCCGCTTCAGCTTCTGCAGCACGCGGGCCGACAGCTCCTGCGCCCGGTAGCGGGTGCCGTCCACGGTCCCCTGGTCCGGGAACCGCCACACGGAGTCGCCCATGTGCCGCTTGACCGAACGGGCGGTGCGCTCCACGTTCGTCACGGCCTGCCGCTTGGCCACCTCGCCGACGAGCACCTCGCCGTTCTTGGCGAACGCCACGACCGACGGCGTGGTGCGCGCGCCCTCCGCGTTGGCGACGACGGTGGGCTCACCGCCCTCCAGGACGGCCACCACCGAGTTCGTCGTCCCGAGATCGATCCCGACCGCACGTGCCATTTCCGTCCCCTTCCACCAGGGCGCGTCCCGTTCTCCAGCACAAAACTCCGGTGGTCGGTTGTCAATCCCGCGGGTACCCCGCGTGGCGGTGCGCGCGGCACGGAGACGACGGTGCCGCGCCCCGGGGAGCCGGGGCGCGGCACCGGGGACGTACGGCCGGTCAGCCCAGCTTGGCCGACAGGGTGATCGTCGTACCGGCCAGGGCCTGGCTGACCGGGCAGTTCTTCTTGGCGTCCTCGGCGGCGGCGACGAAGGCGTCGTGGTCGAGGCCGGGGACGGTGCCCTCGACGGTGAGGTGGATGCCCGTGATGCCCTCACCCGGCTGGAAGGTCACGTCGGCCTTCGTCTCCAGCCTGGTGGGCGGGGTGCCGGCGCCGGCCAGGCCGTGCGAGAGCGCCATGGAGAAGCAGCTGGAGTGGGCGGCGGCGATCAGCTCCTCGGGGCTGGTCTTCCCGTTCGCCTGCTCCGCGCGCGACGGCCACGACACGGGCTGCCCGCCGATGCCGGAGGAGTCGAAGGTGACGACGCCGTTGCCCTCGAGCAGGTTGCCTTCCCAGACGGTGTGCGCGGTGCGCGTGGTTGCCACGGTGGATCCATACCTTTCGCCAGGGTTCCCGTCGCCGGGATTCCGTACGGGTTCCGCGTACCCGCCATCCGATCACATCCGCACCGCCCGGACCCGCCGAACTGCCCGCGACCTGCCGGAGAAGGTCCGCCAATCGCCTGCCGTGCGGCCGGGCGAGGCCCTACAGTCCGATTCATGGTCGAAGTGTTCCAAGTCCTCGGGGGAATCGCGGGATTTGGCGGGGTCGCCCTCGGCGTCCTGTACCTGCTCTACCGGGATCTCGTACGCGACATCATCCGCCGGCGGATGTTCCGGACGCTCACCGCGGCCCAGGCGACCGCCCTGTTCGGCACCGTCGTGGTGCTCGCCTTCGCCGTGGCGATCCTCGGCATCTTCGCCACGCTCGCCGAGAGCAAGGGCGTACGGCAGTTCGTGGTGCTGGTGGGCATGCTGCTGCTCTTCCTGCTGGCCGTGCTGCTGATCGCGGTGCGCACGGTCACCGGCCCGTCGGCCCGGGCCGGGGGCGCCGGGAGGAACGGCGCCGCGCGCTCGCTGGCCGCGGTCCGCAGGCACGTGGAGAGCGACGAGCCGGACCAGGCGGAGCGCGCCCTGGAGGCGTCCGGGTCGGCCCGGGACTCCTCCGCCTTCTGGTACTGGAAGGGAAGGATCGCGCTGACCCGCGGCAATCTGGACGTGGCGGCCGGATACGTCGAGGAGGCGCTGAAGCTCGACGGCCGGGACCCGTACAGCATCGCGCTCAAGATCGAGCTGCTGTTGCTGGCCAACGACCCGGACCGGCGTGACCGGGCCGCGCGGCTGTCCGTGGAGAGCACGGGGCTGAGCGGTGAACTCGACGCATGGCTCAGGCAGTTGAGGGCCGAGGGAATGTTCGGCGGTGGGGTGCGCACCCGCACGCAGTTCGAGGCACGGTGCCCGCTGCCCACCCGTACCACGGAGGATGCACATGCCGAGTGAGCGCAACAGCGGCGGTGGGGCGCGCACGGCCGTCGTGTACGTCGGCTCCCCCGCCGGCGGCGGCGGGGACGACGCGGTGGACGGGCCCGCGGCGCGGGTGGCGCTGCGGGAGGCGGAGCGGGCCGGGCTGGTCCCGCTGCCCCGGGTGGCGTGGACGGTGGCGGAGGCCGAGGCCCTGCTCGCGGAGCATCCGGACGCGGTGCTCGTGGTCCGTCCCGGTGCCGCCCCGGACGCGGGCGGAAACGGCCGGAGGAACC
The DNA here is from genome assembly GCF_044746005.1 of Streptomyces sp. NPDC086766. Classification (NCBI taxonomy): domain Bacteria; kingdom Bacillati; phylum Actinomycetota; class Actinomycetes; order Kitasatosporales; family Streptomycetaceae; genus Streptomyces; species Streptomyces sp. NPDC086766. Next base: position 162,630 of record NZ_JBIVBI010000010.1, read on the forward strand.
GGCTGTGGGACCTGCTGACGTGCGGGGTGGCGTTACGGCTGTGCGAGCCCGCCGGGGCGGAGCCGGGCCCGTCCGACGCGTCCGGCCCACCCGGCCCTCCCGCGGTCGACCCGACCCCGGTGTCCGGGGGCGGGGTGGCTCTCCTGGTGGTCGATCTGCCTCGGGAGAGCGGCTCGGGGGACGGGCCGGACGGTGGGCCGGACCGAGCGCCGGACGGTGGGCGGGAGGGCGGCCCGGTGGACACGCCGGACGGCGACGCGGGCCGGCGGGCGCGGCGCGAGGCCGAATGCCGGGCCTTCGCCACGCGGCTCGGCCTCTCGCCCGGGCCGGTGCTCGCGGACCGCGGCCGCGTCTGGGCGGTGGAACTGGGACGGGCCCTGATCCGGTCCCGCCCGCTGACGGCCGTCGTCCACCCGGAGATCACCCCGCCCTCACCCGACACCCCGGACGGGGTGCTGTGGCGGTGGCTGCGAGCCGGGCGGGAGATCAGGCCCGGGGCCGGGCCCGTCACCCGGCAGGAGCGGTTCCGGCGGATCGCGTGGCAGGAGCGGCACGAGGCCGAGCTGTCGGCGCGGCTCGAGACGGGGCGGCGGGAGCCCGAGTCGGCAGCGCGCTTGGAGCTGGAGCGACATGAGCTGGAGCGGCAGCTACGCCAGGAGCACCTCGCCAGGTCCCTGGACGAGTCCGAGGACGCCTCCCTTCCCGAGTTCCCGGACCCACCCCTCGGACGAGGCGCCGCGAGGTACCGCTACGAGGTCGGCGAGGAGGTGGACCTGGGCAGTGACGCCGCCGACGCGATGGCCCTCGACGTCCGGTCCGAGCACAGCTACCGCCGCCGATCGGCCGCCAAGGACCGTGTCGCGGCCTCGGCCCGCGTCGGCCACGGCGCCCCGCCCGGCCGGCTCCCGGCCCCGTTCCGGCGCTCCGGCGAGCCGCTCCCCCACGACGGCCTCTTCATCCGCCGCAACAACGCCTTCGGCACCCGCTCCCCGCTCGGCGTCCGGGACCTCATCGAGCAGGGCGTGATCATCGGTCAGGAACAGATCCGCTTCGACGACTTCGTGGCGGCGCGCACCGAGCAGGTGCCCGGCCCCCCGCCCGGCCGGGCCGTCGGCGTCAGCCACGGCCTGACCGCCGTGCAGGGGGACTTCCGCGCGGACGAGGCGACCACCCACTTCCTGGAGATCACGCTCAAGGCGGGCGAGGCGCATCCCGGGGACGCCCCCGCCGAACCGCTCCCCGTCAACTTCGTCTTCGTCGTGGACACCAGCGGCTCGATGCACGGCGAGAAACTCGACTGCGTCAAGGCCGCCCTGCAGGCGCTGTACGACAGGCTGCGGCCCACGGACTGCCTGGGCATCATCACCTTCGACCACCACGTCCGCACCGTGCTCGCCGCCACCGCCCGGCAGGACCTGCCGGCCGAGCGCTTCGCCCAGGTGGTGTCCGGGCTGAGCGCGGGCGGCGGCACGGACATCAACCTCGGCGTGCAGTACGGCATCGACGAGATCGGCCGCAACGCCCTCGGCAGGCACATGGTCAACTGCCTGTACGTCTTCTCCGACGGCTCCCCGACGTCCGGTGAACGGGACTGGATCAGGATCCGCACCAACATCGCGGCCAAACTCCGCGGTGACCTCACCCTGTCCTGCTTCGGCTTCGGCTCCGACGCCCGGATGCCGGAACTGGCCGCGCTGGCCGGGCTCGCGGGCGGCCACTCGACCTTCGTCACCCGGCCCGAGCAGGTGGGCACGGACCTGCTCGCCGACCTGAACCGGCGCGACCACCTGGCCGCCATCGACATCCAGCTCCGGCTGGACATCGCTCCCGACGTGGAGATCCGGCACCTGTACGGGCACGACCTGGTCACCGATCCCCGGGCCAGGGCCGCGGTGCTGCGGGAGGCGGGCCGGGCGGCGGAGCGGGCCCGCGCGGACTACGGCGCGCAGCCCCTTCCGGACCTCGTCACCGAGGAGAAGGGCATCAGGATCTTCGCCCCGGACCTCGCCTTCGGGGAGACGTACTGGATCGTCCTCGAACTCGCCGTGCCGCCGGGCCGCGAGGCGCCGGAGCCGGGCACCGCCACCGTGCAGTACGTCGACACCGTCGCCCGCGCGGGACATCGGCACGACATCGACCTGTCGACCGGCTTCACGCTCGCCGAGGAGACCGTCACGGTGCACGCGGTCGGCCTGTGGACCAGCGAGGTCACCTTCTACGCGCTGGACGACCTGTACGACCGCGACCGGGACGCGGCGACGAAGCGGCTGACGCACCACATCCAGGTGCTGCGGGCCGCCCACGACAAGCTGCCGGCCCGGGAGTTCCGCGACGACCAGGTGACCCTGCAGAAGCTGATCACGCTGACCAGCGTGCTGGACACGGTGGTGTCGTTCAGCGACACGGCCCACGGGTCGGGCGCGGCGTCCGCGGTCATGGCGATGAACGACTTCGGCCGGGTCCGGTCGGGGTTCTGGCCCCAGGTCTGACGCCGGCCGCGGCCCGGCGGCCGCGCGGCCGCCGGTCGTACGGGCCCCGGTCGCTCGGGCACGGGGCGAGGGGGTACGCGGGCGAGCGTCACGCGGCCCGCTCGTCCTCCTGCTCGTCGAGCGGCACCTGCGGGCCGTGTGCCTCGCGCAGCCAGCGGCTCAGCACCCGGTGCACGTGCTCCGCGCCGACGACCTCCCCGTCCTCCTCCCCGGCGGGCGGGGAGAGGGCCAGCGGCGACAGCAGGAACGGACGGCCCTGGGCCCCGCCGAGCCCGCCGTGGGAGCCGATCTGCTCCTCGAAGGAGAGGACCTCGCCGTCGGCCCCGTCGAGGCAGGAGTTGACCATGATGTCGGCGGCGTGCGGGAAGGAGTGCGTGCGGCGGACCGCGTCGGCGGCGCCGGGGCCGAAGGCGGCGAGCGGGCCGGGGTTCTCGTCCAGGTCGCCGAGCGGGATCTGCGCGCCGCGCGCGCCGAGCACGAGGCCGCCGTGCTCCTCGCTGCGGACGAGCACGAAGCCGACGCCGGGATGGTTGGCGAGCGTGGTCAGCAGCCCCGGGTGGCGGGCGTCGATCTCCTCCCGGCTCATCCGGTGCGGCACGTCGGGGAAGGACACCAGGCCCAGATTGCCGGAGGCCAGCACGACCGGCTCCGTGGCGCGCCCGGCGGGCCGGTCGCGCTCCGGAAGCTCCTCCACCGGCCGGCGCAGCGCCGCCCGGACCGCCGCCCGAGCCTCGGCGCCGCTGCGGGTTCGCTCCGCCCGGCGCGGCACGGGCAGTCCGCAGCCGGCCCGCACCAGGTCGGCCAGGGTGAGTCCGTAGCGGGAGCGGAAGGTCTCGCCGGGGCTCTGCCCGTGGTCGGACAGGACGACGATCCGGTACGGGCGCGGGGCGTGCTCGGCGGCCTTCTCGATCAGCGCGAGCGCGCGGTCCAGCCGGTGCAGGATCTTTTGTGCGTCCCCGCTGAGCGGCCCGGAGTGGTGGGCCACCTCGTCGTAGGCGACCAGGTCGGCGTAGACGACGGTGCGTCCGGCGAGCAGGTCTCCCATCACCGCGGCGACGACGACGTCGCGTTCGACGACGGTCGCGAAGGCGCGGACGAAGGGGTAGAGGCCGCCGCGGCCGACCCGCGGGCGCTGTTTCCGGATCCGGGCGCGGACCGCCTGGCCGATCTCGCGGCCCGCGTCCGCGACGAAGGACAGGGCGGTGCGGACGGCGTTGGCGGGGTCGGAGAAGTAGGCGAAGTAGCCCGCGCGGGAGCGGTTGCCGGGGCCGCGGCGGGCCGACACGGACAGGACGAGGGCGAGTTCCTCGGCTCCGCCGCTGAACAGGTTGCCGCGGCTGGCGCCGTCGAGGGTGAGCAGCCCGCCGTCGCCGGTGCGCTCGACGGCGCGGCGCTGGAGCTCGGCGGCGCTGGTCGGGCGGTTGCAGACCACGATCTCCCCGGTGTCCTTCTCGTACCAGCGGAAGGCGGGGACGTCGTGGTTGGAGCCGTGCAGGATGCCGAGCTGGCTGGCACCGGTCTGACTGGACCAGTCGGCGTGCCAGGGGGTGAGCCGGTGGGTGGGCCGCGGCCCCGGGTTTTGAGGGCCGGTCCCGAGCCAGCGGGCGACGGTCGGCATCAGGCCCCGGCCGACCGCGTCCAGCAGGACGTCGTGGCCGACGCCGTCGAGCTGTACGACCACGGTGCCGGGCGTGCTCGGGCCGGGCGGGAGCCGTCTGCGGCGGCGGTCGGCGAGCCGGTACAGCCGGCGCCGGTAGGCGTCGTCGTCGCGGACGGCGAGGGCGGCGCCGGTGGCCGAGGCGACCGCGGACATCACGGCGGCCACGACGACGGCGGTCTCGGGCGCGGCCTCCGGCTCCCCGGAGGGGTTGATGCGTAGTGCGAGGAGGAGCAGCGAGCCGTTGAGGAAGAACACCAGCAGCCCCAGTACGAGCGCCGGCACGAGCAGCAGCGCCCGCACGAGCAGGGGCCAGACGACGGCGGAGAGCAGACCGAAGGCGCCCGCGCCGAGCGCGGCGGTCACGGCGATGCTGGTGGCGCTGCCACGGCCGGGCGACTGCAACTGGAAGTCCGGCAGGATCCCCGCGAGCGCCAGCAGGGTGACGGTGCTGACGGCCCACACCGTGATGCTCCGTCCGACCTGACTGGCGACCCGCCGCCACCGCCCGCCACGCACGCCGCGCACCTCACGTCCCGGCCCGGTCCGGCACACGGGCCCGAACACTCAGCTTGTCACACAGGCCGCCCCGGGCCCCGCCTCACCAGCCGGTACGGCCGGCCCGCTACCGTCCGTCGTAGCCGGCGGTCGGCATGGACAGCCGGCGGTGCACGTGCGCCTTCATCTGCGCGTCGTACGACGGCTCGGCCTGGCCCACCGTCTCCACCCGCACGCCCCGGCGCGCGCACTCGGCGGTGAACTCCTCGACGGAGGACAGCGCCCGCTCCAGGACGCGCCGGCTGGGGGCGACGAACAGGTCCACGCCGGGCCGCACGCCGTCCCACAGGGCCGAGTGGTCGGTACGCAGCCCGCGCACGAGGAGCTCGCGCGCCACCACGTACCCGTGCTCCGCCGCCCAGCGCGCGCACATGGCGTGCTGGCTGCGGGAGTCCACCAGGAAGGGTTCGTCGTGGAGCTCTTCCAGGGGGGTCAGGCTCGCGATGGCCGTGACCCGGACCGGCACCGCGGCGGCGGCGCCGGAGGCGTCCCGCACGTCTCCCATGGAGTCCCCCTCACCTCCGGGTTTTCGCCGCCGACCCTACTCCTGCACGTAGGCTCAGGGGGAGTCGCGCGAAGGAGGCAAAGAAGGTGCCGGTGGAGATCACCTGGTGGGGTCACGCGACGTGCACCATCGAGGACTCGAACGTGCGTGTGCTCACCGACCCGCTGTTCGCGCGCCGGCTCGCGCACCTGCGGCGCCGGCGCGGCGCGCTGCCGCCGCCGGGCGCCTGGCACGCGGACGTGGCGCTGGTCTCGCATCTGCACGCCGACCACCTCCATATCCCGTCGCTGACCCGGCTGGCCCCGGGCACGCGCCTGCTCGTGCCCCGGGGCGCGCCCCGCGCGGTGCCGGGGCTGCGCCGGCTGCGCCATCTGCGGATCACCGAGGTGGCGCACGGGGACCGTGTCGAGGTCGGCGAGGTCGTCGTCCGCGTGGTACCCGCGCACCACGACGGGCGCCGGCTGCCGTTCGGGAGGCACCGCTCCCCCGCCCTCGGCTACGTCGTCGAGGGCCGGGCACGGACGTACTTCGCCGGGGACACCGGGCTGTTCGACGGGATGGCCGAGGAGGTCGGGCGGGTCGACGCGGCACTGCTGCCGGTGGGCGGCTGGGGGCCGTACCTCGGTGCGGGGCACCTGGACGCGGGCCGGGCGGCCCAGGCGGTGGCAAGGCTGGCGCCGCGCACGGCGGTGCCGGTGCACTACGGCACGTACTGGCCGATCGGGCTGGACGCCGTGCGCCCCCATGAGTTCCACGCGCCGGGCGACGAATTCGTGCGCCTGGCGGCGCGGCGCGCGCCCCGGGTGGCGGTGCACCGGCTCGGGCACGGGGAGAGCGTGCGCCTGGAGGCAGCCCGGTGACACGGCTCGCCGCGCTGGTGACGCTCGTGCCACCGGAGTCGACCCAGCGGGCCATCGGCTATCCGTCGCTGTTCCTGCTGGTGCTGATCGGGGCGCTGGTCCCGGTCGTGCCGACGGGTGCGCTGGTCAGTTCGGCGGCGGTAGTGGCCTTCCACCAGACGGCGCCGTTCTCGATGGCGATGGTGTTCGTCACCGCGTCGACGGCCGCCTTCTGCGGGGACGGGGCGCTGTACTGGCTGGGCCGGCGCGGGATGCGTTCGAAGAACGGCTCGCGATGGCTGGCGGCGATACGGAGCCGGGCGCCGGAGGACCGGCTCCGGCAGGCGCAGGACAAGCTCGCCGGGCACGGGGTGGCGGTGCTGGTGCTGTCCCGGCTGGTCCCGGCCGGGCGGATCCCGGTGATGCTGGCCTGTCTGCTGGCGAAGTGGCCGCTGCGCCGCTTCGCCCGCGGCAACCTCCCGGCCTGCCTGGCCTGGGCGCTGACGTACGGGCTGATCGGCGTCCTCGGCGGGTCGCTGTTCCCCGAGGCGTGGGAGGGCGTGCTCGCGGCGGTCGTGCTGACGGTGCTGATCGGCGCGGCTCCCAGCGTGTGGCGCCGGATCCGGCGGACGTCACCGGCCGAGCGCTCGGGCTGACCCGCCCGCGCCCGCACGGGCCTCGTCGGAGGGCGGCTCCAGCACCCGGGAGGCCCCGACCGGCAGGTCCCACAGATCCTCGCGGGGCAGGCCGGCCTTCTCCCAGGCCGCGCGCACCCGGGTGAGCGGTTCGAGCACCGGCTCGGCGGAGAGGACGAACGCGCCCCAGTGCATCGGGGCCAGGCGGCGGGCGCCGAGGTCGAGGGTGGCCCGCACGGCCTCCTCCGGGTCGCAGTGCACGTCGCTGAGCCACCACCGGGGGTCGTAGGCGCCGATGGGGAGCAGGGCGAGGTCGATGCCCGGGTAGCGGCGGCCGATGCGGGTGAACCAGTGGCCGTAGCCCGTGTCCCCGGCGAAGTGGACGCGCCGCCCGTCGGGGGCGGTGAGCACCCAGCCGCCCCACAGGCTGCGGCAGGTGTCGGTGAGGGTGCGCTTGGACCAGTGGTGGGCGGGCACGAAGTCGAACCGGACCCCGCCCAGTGCCGCCGCCTCCCACCAGTCGAGCTCGGTGACGCGGGTGAACCGGCGGCGCTCGAACCAGCGGCCGAGCCCGGCCGGCACGAACACCGGTGTGTCGCGCGGCAGCCGGCGCAGCGTCGGCGCGTCCAGGTGGTCGTAGTGGTTGTGGCTGATGACGACCGCGTCGACGCGCGGCAGGGCCTCCCAGGCGACGCCGACGGGGGTGATGCGGGCCGGGGTGCCGATGATGCGGCGGGACCACACCGGATCGGTCAGCACGGTGAGCCCGCCGATCCGGACGACCCAACTGGCGTGTCCCGCCCAGGTGACGGCGACGGTCGCGGGGTCGACACGGGGCAGCGGACCGGGTTCGTAGGGCAGCAGCGGGATGTCGGCGAGGCCCTCCTTGCCCGGGCGGACGGCGCCCTCGCGGGCGAACCGGGCGAGGGCCCTGAGCCCCGGCAGCGGGGCGGTGAGCCGGTCGTGGAAGGACCGCGGCCACACCCGCCGCTCGCCCAGCGGGCGCGGCGCGGCGAGCGGCGGGACGGAGGGGGCGGGCTGGGACGCGGGCGCCGGGTCGCCGGCGCTCCGGACGGGCGTGGCCGCCGCCACGGCTCCGGTGGCGGCGGTCGAGGGCGCGGACGAGGACCCGGGCGAGGTCGTGGACGTGGGCGGCTCGGACTGCTGCGTCATCGAGGAGGCTCCCATCGCTGAGCGTCGTCGCGGAGATCGTCGAAGGCCGACCTCAAGGAGTTCAACGCGCGTTGCACATGCGGCAGTTCCAACGGCACGGGGGACGTGAGGCATTCCGCGCGCTCCTCGGCGGTGCGGCCCAGCAGCTCGCCGGTGGACAGCCGCACCCGCAGCGCGCCGAGGTCGTCGCCGAAGCGGTGGCCGCCCGGCGCGGGCATCTGGAGGCGGGCGCCGAGGAAGTCCTCCAGTTCCTGCGCGTCCCCGACCTCGCGGGCGGCGAGCGCGGAGCGCAGCGGGCCGAGGTCGGCGTACACGTGTCGGCCCGCCTGGGGCGGCCGGGCCAGCGCGCCCCCGGCGACCACGGCGGCGTACACGGCCTGCGCCAAGCGCGCGTGCAGGCCGACGGAGGCGGTCATCCGCGCGGTGACCGGTCCGGGTTCGTCGAGCGCGTAGGCCGCCGCGGCGGCGACCGGGTCGGCGACGCGGGCGTCGAGCGCGGTCAGCACGTCGAGCACCCGCGCGTGCAGGTCGTCGCCCGTGTCGCCGGCGGGGAAGCGGGCGACGGCGGCGGGCCAGCCGGTCGGCAGGAGCGCGCCGGCGAGGTCGGTGACCACGGTGACCCGGCCGGGCAGCATCTCGGCGGGGCTGAGCAGCACCGTCCGGTGCGGCGCGTGCACGGTGTCGCGCCAGGTCTCGTCGCTGACCAGGTGCAGGCCCTCGCCCGCCGCGGCCTCCACGGTCTCGTGCAGCACCTCCGGGGGCGCGACGGTGGCGGTGGGGTCGTCGGCCACCGACAGCACGAGCAGCCGCGGGTCGCCGCCCTCGGCGCGGACCCGGCGGACGGTCTCCAGCAGGGCGTAGGGGTCGGGGACACCGCCGCACTCGGCCGGCGTCGCCACATGGAAGGCGGGCCGTCCCAGCAGGCGCGCGTACGGCGCCCACCAGGCGGCACAGGGGCGCGGCACCAGGACGTCGCCGCCGAGCGCGGCGGTCAGCGCGAGCAGCAGGGAGGGCGCGCCGGGCGCGGCCGCGACCCGCTCGGGTCCGGTGGGCAGCCCGCGCCGGGTCCAGTAGCCGCAGGCGGCGGCGAGGAGGGACCCCCCGCCACCGATCGGGCGCTCCGTGGTGTGGCCCGCGGCGGCGGCGACCGCCTCGGACAGTTCGGGGAGCACGGGGAGGCCGTCACCGGGGAGGCCCGGCCCGTAGCGGACGGGGCCGTGTCCTTCCGGGGCCGTCCGCCGCATGGGTACCTCCGCGCAGTCCACTGGTGCCGTGCCGTGCGTGCCGTGCGCCGCCGTGTGCCGTCGCCGTCGGGTCGGGCGGTCCGTGAGGGGCTGGAGTGCGCTCCGCGCGGCGCGGGGCCGAGCCCTCGGGCACTGAGTACCCAGGGGGGCGCCGCCCCATGACCGCGTCCCGGGTCGCGCCAGTCACACGGGAGCCCGCTCCCGGCCGTGGAGGTCGGCTTCGGCCCGCCGTTCGCCGGGCCCTCCGCCCGTGGGCGGTCGGCCCGTGGGCCGCACGTACGTGAGCCGTACGTGCGTACGCCGCCCGCTCATCGGACGTCCGTTCGTCCGCGCCGCCACAGCCGGTGGCCCGCGGCGCCGAACGCCGCCGCGATCAGTACCCCGCCGGTGACCAGGGCCGGCAGCGACGGGGCGAAGGTGCCGCCCTCCCCGGCCTGCACGCCGTGGTCCATCATGCCGCCGTCGCCGGAGCCCTGGTCCCGGCCGGAGTCGTGGCCGCCCGTGCCCTTGGAGGCGTCGCCGCCCGGCACCTGACCGTGGGACACGTCGTAGGAGCCCTCCTTGCCGCCGTCCTGGTCGGAGGCGTCGGGGGCGGAGTCCTGCGAGGACGACGAGGCCGGCGGGCGGGACGGCTCGCCGGTGGCCTCGTCGCGGGACGGGGCGGTGGCGGTGCCCTGCGACTGCTGCGGACGGGCGAGACCGTCCGCCCCCTCGTCCTTCGGCACCGCGTTCTGCGGCGCCGTGTCCTGCGCCGTGGAGTCCGGCTGGTCTCCGTCCTGCGCCGAGGAGTCCTGCCCGGTCGAGCCCTGTGGGTCCGCCGAGCCCCGCACGTCCTGCGAGGGCGCCGAGTTCTGCGTGTTCTGCGTGGCCCGCAGGCCCAGGGTGTCCGGCGCGGCCTGCGCGTCGGGCGTGGCCGGGCCCGGTGCGGCCGGCTGGTGCGCTGCCCGGCCCTGCGAGCCCGTCGAGCCCTGCGTGGCCCGGGAGCCGGTCGAGCCCTGGGGGGCGGGGGGCTGCCCGGTCGAGCCCGTCGAGCCGTGCGTGGACCGCAGGCTCTGCGAGCCTCGCGTCGGCTGCGCTGCCCGCGTCGCCCGCGAGGCCGGCTCCGATGTGGGCGCAGGCTCCCGGGGAGTGTCCGGTCGTACGGTGGTGGCGCCGGCCGCCGGCTCCGGGGACGGGGCCGCCACGGCCGGGGCTGCTGCGCCCGCTATGACGCCCGCCAGGACGACGGCGGGCAGGGCACGAGGGGTGAGGCGCATGAGCGGGGCTCCTTGGACCGACGGCGGCTGGCGGCACGGCGTACGCGCCGTGCACAGCCATCACATCCGCTCGGGCCGCGGGCCGCGCGCCGCCGGGCCCCATTAGCGGGACACGAACGGCCTGTCGGGTGACCCCGGGGGTCGTCGCCCCACCCCGGCCCGGGCGGCTACGCCCCGTCCCGCATCACCTGGTCGCGCAGCCGGTCGCAGCATCGGGAGATCAGCCGGGAGACGTGCATCTGCGAGATGCCCATCTGCTCGGCGATCCGGCTCTGCGTCATGTCGTCGAAGAAGCGCATGTAGAGAATGGCCCGCTCCCGCTCCGGCAGGGCCGCGAGCCGGGGCTTGACGGCCTCGCGGTCCACCACGGTGTCCAGGGCCGGGTCGGGCGAGCCGAGGGCGTCGCTCAGCGAGTAGCCGTCGTCGCTGCCGGGCAGTTCGGCGTCGAGCGAGAGAGCCGTGAAGCTCTCCAGCGCCTCCAGGCCGGCCCGGACATCCTCCTCGCTCAGCTCGGCGTGCCGGGCGATCTCGGCGACCGTCGGCTGCCGGCCCGGGATCGTCTGCGAGAGTTCCTGGCGGGCGAACCGGACGCGGTTGCGCAGGTCCTGCACCCGGCGCGGCACGTGCAGGGTCCACATGTGGTCGCGGAAGTGCCGCTTGATCTCACCGGTGACGGTGGGGACGGCGTAGCTCTCGAAGGCGTGGCCGCGTTCGGGGTCGTAGCGGTCCACCGCCTTGACCAGGCCGAGAGCCGCGACCTGACGCAGGTCGTCGTAGCTCTCGCCGCGGCTGCGGAAGCGGCCCGCGATCCGTTCTGCCATGGGCAGCCAGGCCTCGGTGATCTCCTCGCGCAGTGCGTCGCGCTCGGGGCCCGCCGGCAGTGCGGCGAGCCTGCGGAAGTCCTCCGCGGTGTCGGGGGCGTCGTCGTGCGGGTGGTGCTTCGCGCTCGCTTGAGTTCGCATGGTGCGTCGCAGCTCCCTCGGAGTGCTCGGTGGTGGACGGTCACCGCGGGAGATCGACGCGATCAGGCCGGACGCAGAGGTGGCGGCTCTCGGTGCCGCTCCCACGGGCGTGCCTCCGGTCCGAAGCACTGAGTGTGCGCCTGCCCCGGGCCCGCGGGCCCAAACACCCCGTCATCTCCGGGAAGGACACGAGGCATCCGCCCCCGGCGAAGATCCCGGTAAGACCCACGTAAGGCCCCGGGAAGACCCCAAGGAGGACCCACTCCCCCGAAAGGCCGTGTCGGCTCCCCCTGCACGGGTACGCGGTGGCCACCCTTGAGATCTGGAGGGAGCACCATGCAGCGAGGCAGTGACCGGCTGAGCGTCCACCGTGACGACGAGATGAAGCACGAACTCCAGGGCCTGCTCAGGTCCGGCCATCCCACCCGGAGCGAGGAGTGGCACGACCCGGAACCGACCGCCGACGACGACCCGGAGTTCTGGGGCGGGCCGGTGGCCCCGGGCGGTACCCGCGCGTCCCTGGAGACCATCCGGCTGGAGCTGGTCCGGTTCCTGGGCCGCAGCTCCTTCCCGGCGGGTCCGGGCGACCTGGTCCCCGCGCTGCGTCGGAAGAACGCGCCGGACACCCTGGTCGAGGCCGTGGAGCGGCTGCCGCGCAAGGCGCGCTGGGCCAACGTCCAGGAGCTGGCCCGGGAACTGACGCGCGGCGCGCCCGAGCGGCTCGACTGGCCCGCGCGAGAGGGCCGGACCTAGTCCCCGCCGGGGGACGAAGGGCAGGGGGAACGCCGGGCGCCGCCCGCCGCACCGCCGCACCGCCGCACCCACGGCTCCGCACCGCGCGGCCGCACCGCGGCGGGACCGCCCGGAAAAGGCCCGAGAGAGAAAGGACGCTGGATCATCATGCGCATCGCATTTCTGACCGCACCCGAGGGTGTCGAGCAGGTCGAGCTGACCGAGCCCTGGAAGGCGGCCACCGACGCCGGGCACGAGCCCGTGCTGGTGTCGACGAAGTCCGGGAAGGTCCAGGGCTTCCACCACCTGGACAAGGCGGACACGTTCCCCGTCGACGCGGTCGTCGCGGACGTCGCCGCCGACTCCTTCGACGGGCTCGTCCTGCCGGGCGGGGTGGCCAATCCGGACTTCCTGCGGATGGACGAGAAGGCCGTGGCGTTCGTACGGGACTTCTTCGAGCAGGGCCGTCCGGTGGCCGCGATCTGCCACGCGCCGTGGACGCTGGTGGAGGCCGACGTCGTACGCGGCCGGGTGCTCACCTCCTGGCCGAGCCTGCGCACGGACATCCGCAACGCGGGCGGGACCTGGGTGGACGAGCAGGTGAAGATCTGCGACCACGGCCCGAACAAGCTGGTCACCAGCCGCAAGCCGGACGACCTGAAGGCGTTCTGCGAGGCCTTCCTCGAGGTGTTCGCCGAGAAGGGCGCGAAGGCCGGCTGAGCGAGCGCATCGGTCGGCCGGACCGGCCGGTGCGCCCGGCCGGCGGTACGGGCGGGCGCCGCCCGCGGGCGGACCGGGCGGCCGGTGCGTCCGGCAGAGGTGTCAGGTGCGGGGAGTCGCCGACTCCCCGCACCTGCGTTCCCGGGCCCCTTCGCGGGTGCGGCCCGAGGCGACGGCGCGTCGCGGATTGCGGCGCAGCCATTCGCCCTCGAGCTGGGCCATGCGGTCGTTGTGGGCCCGCAGCGCGTCGTTCGAGCCGTAGAGCAGCGTGTCGTGACGGGTGCGGTGGATGGTCTCCAGCTCCTTCATGAGCTGCTGATCGTCCAGCCGGCCCGGGTCGACTCCGGTCATCGTGGTGCCCCGCTCGTCGTGTTCGTCCATGCGGTACGGGTACCCGCCCGGAAGCACTTCTCCGACGGCACCCGGGAGGGAGCCATGGATCTCGCCTTTCTGCATCCACTGTACGAACACCCCGGCCCCTGGGCCTCCGTGTACGTCGACACGTCGCGGCACGCCGAGGACACGCCCCACGAGCTGCGTCTGACGGCCCAGGCGATGGCCCGTGAGCTGTCGGGGCAGGGTGCGGACGAGGCCACCAGCCGGGCCGTGGAGAGTGCGATCGAGGATCTGCGCCACTCCCCCGATCCGCACGGACGGGCCCTGTTCGCGCGGGCGGGGAAGGTGGTCCTCGACCCGTGTCTGGCCCGGCGTCCGCCGGGAGGCAGCCGGGCCGTGTGGGCTCCGCTGCCGCGCATGGCGCCGCTGCTGGACCTGGCGGGCGAGGACCCGGTCGCGATCGTGGCGTACGTCGACCGCAGGGGCGCCGACTTCGAACTGCGCCGCGCGCCGGCCCGTCAGCGGGCCGGCGCGGTCGTGCGGCAGCAGTGGCCCCTCCGCCGCACGAGCAGCCTCGACTGGTCGGAGCGGCACTTCCAGCTCAAGGTGGAGAACGCCTGGGAGCACAACGCGGCCGAGATCGCCGACGCGCTCAGTGTGAGCCAGGACGAGGCCGCGGCCGACCTGCTCGTCCTCGTCGGGGACGAGCGGGAGCGGCGCGAGGTGCGCGGGCGGCTGCCGAAGCGGTTGCAGGACCGTGTGGCGGAGGCCGCTCACGGGGCCGGGAGCCGGCTGCTGGACGAGGACGTGGAGCGGATCCGCGCCGCGCACGTCCGCCGCCGGGTCGAGGCCGGGCTGGACCGGTTCCGGGCGGCCCGCGCGCCGGACGCCGAGGGGCGGACCGGGGCGGCCGAGGGCCTGCCCGCGCTGGTGGCGGCGGCCCGTGAGCACCGGATCGAGGAGCTGCTGGTCCGCCCGGAAGGCCCCGACCTGCACCGCGAGGTGTGGATCGGCGAGGATCCGGACCAGCTGGCGGTGCGCCGTACGGAGCTGCGGATCCTCGGCGAGCAGCACTCCTGGGCGGCCCGCGCCGACGACGCGCTGATCCGGTCCGCGGCCGCCGCGGACGCCACGGCGCTGTCCACGGCCCCGGTGACGGCCGCGACGGAGGAGGACGTGCCGGCCGGCGGACTGGGCGCCGTCCTCCGCTGGAGGTGACGGGTGTCCGGCCGGACGCCGACGCCCACGCGACGAGCCCGGGTGGCCGGCGGGACGCCTACGCCCGTGCGACGAGCCCGGGTGTCCGGCGGGACGCCGACGCCCTGGCACTCCCGGGTAGTCCGGTGGGCGCCGACGCCCCGGCGAACCCGCCCCGCGCGGTGCCCGCGCCCGCCCCACCGGGCCCGCGCCACGCGCCGTCCGGCTCTCTAGCGGGCCCGCTCCACGCGTCGCTCGTCCCAGACCGGGTCGGGGGTCTCGCGGACGTGGCCGTCGCTGCCGAAGACCAGGAAGCGGTCGAAGGCGCGGGCGAACCAGCGGTCGTGGGTGACCGCGAGGACCGTGCCGTCGAAGGCCTCCAGCCCCTCCTGGAGGGCCTCGGCGGACTCCAGGTCCAGGTTGTCGGTCGGCTCGTCCAGCAGCAGGGCGGTGGCGCCCGCCAGTTCGAGGAGCAGGATCTGGAAGCGGGCCTGCTGCCCGCCGGAGAGGCGGTCGAAGCACTGCTCGGCCTGCCCGGTCAGCTCGTAGCGGCGCAGCCGGGACATGGCGGCGCCGCGGTCCTGGGCGTGCTCCTGCCACAGGATGTCGAGCAGGGTGCGGCCCTGGAGCTCGGGGTGGGCGTGGGTCTGGGCGAAGTGTCCGGGCACGACGCGCGCCCCGAGCTTCCACGTGCCGGTGTGCGCGACGTCATCACCGGCGAGCAGGCGCAGGAAGTGCGACTTGCCGGAGCCGTTGGAGCCGAGGACGGCGACGCGCTCGCCGTAGAAGACCTCCAGGTCGAACGGGCGCATGAGACCGGTGAGTTCCAGCCCCGCGCAGGTGACGGCCCGGACGCCGGTGCGGCCGCCCTTGAGCCGCATGGTGATCTCCTGCTCGCGCGGCGGCTCCGGCGGCGGGCCGGCCTCCTCGAACTTGCGCAGCCGGGTCTGGGCGGCCTGGTAGCGGGACGCCATCTCGTGGCTGACGCTGGCGGCCTGGCGCAGGCTGAGCACCAGCTTCTTCAGCTGGGCGTGCTTCTCGTCCCAGCGCCTGCGCAGTTCCTCGAAGCGCGCGAAGCGCTCGCGCCGCGCCTCGTGGTAGGTCGCGAACCCGCCGCCGTGCACCCAGGCGTCCGCGCCGGCCGGACCGGGTTCGACCGACACGATCTTCTCGGCGGCTCGGGAGAGGAGTTCGCGGTCGTGGGAGACGAAGAGAACGGTCTTGCGGGTCTCCTTCAGACGCTCCTCCAGCCAGCGCTTGCCGGGCACGTCGAGATAGTTGTCCGGCTCGTCGAGCAGCAGCACCTCGTCCGTGCCGCGCAGCAGCGCCTCCAGGACCAGCCGCTTCTGCTCACCGCCGGACAGGGTCCGCACCTGCCGCCACTGCGCCTTCTCGTAGGGCACGCCGAGCGCGGCCGTGGTGCAGATGTCCCACAGGGTCTCGGCCTCGTAGCCGCGTGCCTCCGCCCAGTCGGCGAGCGCCTGCGCGTAGCCGAGCTGGGCGGCCTCGTCGTCGACGGTCATGAGGGCGTGCTCGGCGGCGTCGACGGCCCGCGCCGCCTCCCGGATGCGCGGCGGCGCGACCGAGACGAGCAGGTCCCGTACGGTCGTCTCGTCGCGCACCGACCCCACGAACTGCCGCATCACACCGAGGCCGCCCCCTACGGTGACCATGCCGCCGTGCGGCTTCAGCTCGCCGGAGATCAGCCGGAGCAGGGTCGTCTTGCCGGCCCCGTTGGGCCCGACGAGGGCCACGACGGCCCCTTCCCCCACCCGGAAGGAGACATCGCCGAGCAGCGCTCTCCCGTCGGGGAGGAAGTACTCCAGATGCGCGGCTTCGAGATGTCCCATGGGGCGAGATTCTGCGTGGGCCACCGCACCCGGGGCAAACCCATATCCCGCCCGGGGCGGGGAAGGCGCACAAGGAACGGCGAGTTCCGGGTAACGGTCCCTGTATGAGGAGCCCAGACATCGACCTGACCGCCCCGATGAACGGTGCCCACGCCACCTTCAAGCGGGTGCTGGACCTGGACAGCCGGCTGTTCGAGTTCGCCGCCGAGCGGCACTGGCCCGCCGCCGCGCCCGTCCTGCCGCGGCTGAGCCGGAGCGCCAACCACGGGGTGCTGTGGTTCGCGGCGGCGGCCGCCATCGCGGCCAGCCGCACGCCACGGGCCCGGCGCGCCGCCGCCCGGGGCCTCGCCTCCCTGAGCCTGGCCTCCCTGACCGTCAACACGCTCGGCAAGCGTTCGGTGCGCCGTCCGCGGCCCGAGCTGGACCCGGTCCCGCTGATGCGCCGGCTGAAGCGGCAGCCGATCACCACCTCGTTCCCGTCCGGTCACGCGGCCTCCGCCGCCGCCTTCGCCACCGGCGTCGCCCTGGAGTCCCCGGCCTGGGGCGCGGTGGTCGCGCCGATCGCCTTCTCGGTGGCGGCCTCCCGCGTCTACACCGGCGCCCACTTCCCGAGCGACGTCCTGGCGGGCGCCGCCCTCGGCGCGGGCGCCGCGTTCGCCGTACGGGGCATGGTGCCCACGCGTGCCCAGGTCGCCTCGCCGCCCCGGCCCCGCGCCGACCTGCCGGCGCTGCCCGAGGGCGAGGGCCTGGTGGTGGTGGCGAACACCGCCTCGGGCACCGCGGACCGGGCCCGCGCGCTGCGCGACGCGCTGCCGAAGGCGGAGGTCGTCGAGTGCGCGCCCGAGGACATCACGGCCGAGATGGAGAAGGCGGCGGCCCGTGCCCGGGTGCTCGGGGTGTGCGGCGGCGACGGCACCGTGAACACGGCCGCCGCGGTCGCGCTGCGCCACCGCCTGCCGCTCGCCGTACTGCCCGGCGGCACGCTGAACCACTTCGCGTACGACCTGGGCGTGGAGGACGTACGGGACCTGTGCCGGGCCCTGGAGCAGGGCGACGGGGTCCGCGTGGACATCGGCCGCTTCACCTCCGGGCACAAGCGCGGGGTCTTCGTGAACACGTTCAGCCTGGGCGTCTATCCGGAGCTGGTGCGCGAGCGGGAGCGCTGGTCGGACCGCATCGGCGGGTGGCCGGCCGGGGTGCTGGCGGCGATGCGGGTGCTGCGCGCGGACCGGCATCCGCTGGAGGCCGAGTTCGAGGGGCGGCGCAGGCCGCTGTGGCTGCTGTTCGCCGGCAACGGCACGTACCACCGCATGGGTCTGGCTCCGGCCCGGCGCAAGGACCTGGCGGACGGGAAGCTCGACGTGCGGGTGGTGCACGGCGGCCGCAGGCCGGCCCTGCGGCTGCTCGCCGCGGCCTTCGCGGGCCCGCTCACCCGTTCCCCCGCGCACGCGGCCGTCCATGTGGGCCGGCTCCATCTGACCGGCGTCGCGCCGGGCACGCTCCTGGCCTACGACGGGGAGGTCATGGAGGTGGAGGACGAGGTGTTGCTGGAGAAGCTGCCCGAGGCGCTGGAGGTCTACCGCCCGCTCACCTGACATTGTTTCTGACGCTGCGTCAGTCCACATGACAAAACGCGGGTCTCAGTATTCGGCTGATCCGCGTACCGTGATCCTCACCGTCCCGGGACCCTCCGGCTCCCGGGTGCCGGTACGAGGCGACCGGTACGACAGAAGGGGCACAGCCATGCCGAAGCCGAAGGAGACCGCCGTCTACACGCACGGGCACCACGCGTCCGTGCTGCGTTCCCACACCTGGCGCACCGCCGCCAACTCGGCGGCCTACCTGCTCGGTTCGCTCGAGCCCCACATGCGGATCCTGGACATCGGCTGCGGCCCGGGCACCATCACCGCCGATCTGGCGGAACTGGTCCCCGAGGGGCACGTCACGGGTGTCGACCGGGCACCCGGCATCCTGGAGCGGGCCCGGGCCACGGCATCCGAACGGGGGCTGGCCAACGTCGACTTCGCGGTCGCGGACGTCCACGCCCTGGACTACCCGGACGACACGTTCTGCGTCGTCCACGCCCACCAGGTGCTGCAGCACGTGGGCGACCCCGTGCAGGCGCTGCGCGAGATGAAACGGGTGACGAGGCCGGGCGGCCTCGTCGCCGCGCGCGACGGGGACTACGCGGCGATGACCTGGTATCCCGAGGTGCCGGGGATGGACACCTGGCTGGACCTGTACCGGCGGGTGGCCCGCGCCAACGGCGGCGAGCCGGACGCCGGGCGCCGGCTGAAGTCCTGGGCGCTGAGCGCCGGTCTGACGGACGTGACGGCCACGTCCGGCACCTGGACCTTCTCCACCCCGCCGGAGCGGGAGTGGTGGAGCGGACTGTGGGCCGAACGCACCCTGGCGCCGGCCTACGCGGAGCGCGCCGTCGAGGGCGGCCACGCGACCGAGCGGGAGCTGCGGGCGGTGTCGGAGGCCTGGCGGGAGTGGGGGCGGCGGGAGGACGGCTGGTTCGCCGTCCTGCACGGCGAGATCCTGTGCCGCAAGGAGGAGGCCGCTGCGTCCGGCGGCTGAGACACACCACCGCGGGCACGCAGCTCGCGTACGGCATCGGGACCACCCGCGGCTCACACACATACGCACGGCGTGCCGGACCCGCCTCCCCCGGGTCATGCCCGGGTGGGGAGGCGGGTCTCAGTCGCGGGGAAGCAGGGGGCCCAGCGGTCCCAGGTCGAGGTTCAGGTCCTCGGGCCGCAGACCGTAGCGGTCGCGCAGTTCGGCCATGCGGTCCTCCAGCAGCATGAGCGTGAGCCCGATCCGCTCCTCCTGCTCCTCGGTCAGGTCCCCGGTGTCGAAGCGGCGCACCGCCTGCCGTTCCATGAGCTGGCGCAGCAGTTCCACCACGGTCAGCACGAGCTTCACCAGGTCGCGTTCGACCGTGTCGGGTTCGAGGTCCAGCCGGTTGTGCCGGGCCGGTGACGCCACGTCAATCACCCCAGGGAGAAGGAACTTGCTCGTTGACCGAGCTGATCAACGCGTTGAGGTCGATGCGGACGAGGTCGACGTCCGCGATGCGCAGCGTGATGTCCCCCTTGATCACCACTCCCCCGGCCAGCAGCCGGTCGAGCAGGTCCACCAGGGCGATCTCACGCCGTTCGACGACGGTCACTCCCCCTCCTTCACGGACGCCCCGACGGACGGAGGGGTCTCCTCCCGGTCGGTGTCCTGGGCGAAGGAGTAGGCGGCCCAGGGGCCGGTGAGTTCGACGCGCAGCCCCGGTACATCGTCCTTCGTGCGGTCGACGAGTTCGACGAACTCCTCGGAGTGGGTACGCGGGACCAGATAGGCGGCGTTCAGCACGTTCCTCCCCGAGGCGCCGGACAGGGCCGTGTTCTGCGGCGCGTGCAGCCGGGAGTCCTCGGCGAACGCGGAGAGCGTCTCGTGCAGGTGCGTGGCGAACCGCTCGGCCTTCTGCCACAGGCTGTCGTGCGCCCGGGTCTGCTGCCGCCGCTGCCGCAGGTAGTCCCGGCCCGACGTGGCCTTCGGCGCGGGCTGCGGGCTCTCCTGCGCCTCCTCCTCCAGGAAGACCTTGACCCCCCACTCCACGCGCCCCTCCAACCGCTCCAGGGTGCGCAGGAAGTGCTCCTCGCGAGCCTCGATCATGCTGCGGACGCCGCTGTCGTCGTGGAAGACCGTGGCGAGCCGCAGCGGCAGCGGGGTGACGACGGCGGTGAGCGCGTCGATCACCCCCTGGTGGGCCCGCGCGGTGGCGGCGAGCCAGTCCAGGTCCTCCAGATGGACCCGCAGCGGCTCCTCGGCGAAGTCCCGCTCCGGCACCTCGCTGAGGACGGCGACCAGTCCGTGGTGGTGGAGCAGCTTGGCCGGCGCGCCGGCCACCCCCGTCAACTGCGCCTGGAGGGGCGCGCCGAGGGGGCGGCAGACGGCGTAGACGTACCGCAGTCCGGTCATGGTGCCTCCTCCTCACGGGCGCGGCCCTGTTCCAGGCCCAGTTCCTCCAGCCGCGCCAGACGTTCACGCAACTCCGCGTTCTCCCGGGAGAGTTCGTCCCGCCGGGCCTGCGAGGAGAGCGCGGGATCGCTCTCCCACCAGTCGATGCCCATCTCCTTCGCCTTGTCGACGGAGGCGACGATCAGCCGGAGCTTGATCGTGAGCAGTTCGATGTCGAGCAGGTTGATGCGGATGTCACCCGCGATGACGACGCCCTTGTCGAGGACGCGTTCGAGGATGTCGGCGAGATTGGCGCCGCCGCCCGACCCGTACGGGTCGGGCAGCCGACCGGGTGTCGTCATCGACGGCTCCCGTGCCCGGCGTACTCGCCCTCATCCTCTTCTTCGTACTCGGCCTCGGGCTCGCCGTTCTCCTCCTCGGGCTCCTCCTCGTACTCCGCGTTCTCCTCGTCCTCGTACTCGCCCTCGGGCTCGGACTCCTCGTCCTCGTAGGCGCCCTCTTCCTCCTCCTCGGGCTCCTCTTCCTCCTCGTACTCGCCCTCGGGCTCCTCTTCCTCCCCTTCGGGCTCCTCTTCCTCCTCGTACTCGCCCTCGGGCTCCTCCTGCTCCTCCTCGGCCGAGGCGCCCTCCTCCTGCTCGCGCTCCTCCTCTTCCACCGCGTCCTCGTGGGTGCGCACGACCTCGCCGTCGCGGATCTCTCCGCGCCAACTGTCCTCCGCCTCGCCCTTCATGGTGATGAAGCGGGAGAAGTGCTTGAGGTCGAGCCGGGCCCGGCGGCCCTGGGCGCGCCAGATGTTGCCGGTCTTCTCGAACAGGCCGCTCGGGTAGTACTCCATGACCAGCAGGACGCGGGTCAGGTTGTCGCCGAGTGGGTGGAACGAAACGACACCCTTCGTGGTGCCCTTGGCCCCCTCCGACTGCCACTGGATGCGGTAGTCGGGTATCTGCTCGGTGGTCTTGGCCTTCCAGCTGCGATTGGACCAGAAGA
Source organism: Streptomyces sp. NPDC086766 (assembly GCF_044746005.1). Lineage (NCBI taxonomy): Bacteria > Bacillati > Actinomycetota > Actinomycetes > Kitasatosporales > Streptomycetaceae > Streptomyces > Streptomyces sp. NPDC086766. The sequence goes on from NZ_JBIVBI010000010.1 coordinate 183,748, forward strand.
CCTTCAGCTGCCAGTCGGAGGTCGTGTCGTCGGCGCGGCTCGCGCTCTTGACACCCTTGGCGAAGGTGCTGAAGTCCTGGTACTGGGTCCACTGGTCGTACGCCGTGCGCAGCGGCACGCCGACGTCGATGGACTCCATGATGACGGTGGGCTTGTTGCCCCCGCGGCCCTTGCGCTTGCCCTTGCCGCCGCCCCCCAGGTTCTTCAGCGCACCCATGACGTTCTCCTTGGCGCGGGAGGCCCCGACCTCCAGGGCGGAGCGCAGCGGGCCCTTGCCTTCGGCGATCTTGCGGCCGCCCTCCAGGGCCAGCTTGGCGAAACCGGGGCTGTTGCCCTCGGCGATGTCGGTCAGCTTGCCCGTGGTCTCGCCGAGTTTGCGGCCGACGCCGGTCAGCAGCCGGGTGGCCTGGGCGGCCAGGTACTCCTGCGCCTCGGCCTTCAGCCGGTCGGCGGCCTCACTGTGGGCCAGATCGCTCAGGGGGTTCGCCTTGCCCGCGGCCTTGCCGGCGGCGGACGTCGCGGATCCGAGGGTCTCGGTCATCGGTCACCGCCACCCTTCTGCCGCCGGGAGGCGGCGCTCCCGGCCGCGGCCGTCTTCTTCGCAGCCGTCTTCTTGGCCGGGGCCTTCTTGGCCGCCGCCTTCTTCGCGGGAGCCTTGCGCGCCGGTGCCTTCTTGGCGGCCTTCTTCGCCGTGGTCTTCTTCGCCGCAGCCTTCTTCGCGGGAGCCTCCTCCGGCTCCTCCTCGGGCTCCTCAGCGGCCTCGCGGCCCTCCCGGTCCTCGTACTCCTCCTCGTACTCCTCCTCGGGCTCGCCCTCGGACTCCCGCTCGCCGCCGGTCTCCGGCGCGACGCCCGAGAGCTGGTCGCGGACCTTGGACGTCCGGCCGTGCAGCCGGTCGGCCAGCGCGTTCATCTGCCGCTCGACCATCGCGCCCGACGCCGCCTTGCCGACGCCCCGCAGGTCCTGCCGCAGCTGGTCCCCGATCTCCTTGAACTGGGGGTTGTTCTTGAGCTGCTGGTTCAGCAGCTCCCCCACCATCCTCGGACTGAGGTTCAGCTTCTTGCCGGCCACCAGGGAACCCACGGCGAAGGCGAGTTTCAGTTTCTTCGTGCGTCCCAGGAGATATCCGGCCCCTACCGCGAGGCCGATTCCCATTCGATTCATCGTGCCGTCCCCTCACCTGTTCCCGCGCCGCCGCGCATGCCGATCTCCAGCCGGTCCAGCAGCTCGTCCTCCCGGCGGTCGAACTCCTCCTCGGTGATCTCCCCCGCATCCAACTGCTCTTCCAGCCGGGCGAGTTCGGCCCGGACCGCGGCGGGGTCGTAGTAGAGGCGCTCGGCCTCCTCGACTACCTTTCCGATCACCCAGGCGCTGCCGCGCGCCGGAGCGAACGGCAGCAGCAGCACCTCCGAGATGAGCCCCATGGCCTTACTCCGCTCCGGCGTCCGCGTCCGCGCCGACCGTGGTGCCCGCGGGCTGGGCGGGACCGGGCTCGACGAAGCTGTAGGGCGGCAGCGGCCCGTTGACGCGCAGTTCGACGTGCGGGAGTTCCTTGCGGGCCTGCTCCACGGCGGCCAGGAACTCCTCCGCCGTGGCCCGGTCCACCAGGAACGAGGCGTTGACCAGCCAGCCCGTGGACTCCGGCCCCTCGCTGCGGGCGGCCGCGGCCGGCTCCAGGACACGGAGCACCTCGGTGGCGTCCGCGGCCTCCCGGGCCTTCACCGCGTTGGCGACCAGTTCGCCGAGCCGGATCTTGTCGTCGTAACCGCCGCCTCCCGACTGCCGGTTGGCCTCGACCTGGGCGCGCAGCTCCGGGTTCTCGGCCATCACGCGATGCAGCACCGCGTCTTCCAGGTGGCTGCCCTTGACGTTGTACTCGACCTTGCCGTCGAGCGCCCGCAGGCGCTCCTGGTAGTGCTCGGCGCGCTCGCCGAGCACCCCGGTGACCGTGTCGTCGTCCGGGGCGACGCTGCCGAACCGCATCGGCAGCACGCAGCCGGCGCCCTCCGCCTCGGTGAGCACGGTCTGGTGGGCGAGGAGATCCCTGCGCTTGGGGCGCAGCCCCTCCGGAGCGTCGCTGACGATCGCCGCCAGCCCGCCCGCCTTCAGGACACGGACCGGACGCGGCGGGTCACCGACTCCCCCCATGTCCTCGGGCAGGGAGGGATGCGATGCCGCGGTGATCCCGTAGACGTAGGTGCTCACTCCTGCTCCTCCTTCCGCCGGGACGACGTGCTCTTGCGGGCGCGCGGCCGGGACTCGCCCGACTTCTCCTCACGTCCCTGGCTGAAGGCGTCGGAGATCGTCTCGGCGGCGCCGGACAGCGCTCCCTTGGACTTGCCGCGGGCGCCGGACTCGGTGACCTCGCCGACGATCTCGGGCAGGCCGGGGCTCTTGTTCGGGCCGGACTCCAGGTCCAGTCGGTTGCAGGCCTCGGCGAAGCGCAGATACGTGTCCACGCTGGCGACGACCACCCGCACGTCGATCTTCAGAATCTCGATACCGACCAGGGAAACCCTGACGAACGCGTCGATCACGAGCCCCCTGTCGAGGACGAGCTCAAGTACGTCGTAGAGGCCGCTGCTGCCGCCTCCACCGCCGGACGTCTGTGCCGGAACAACGGTCATGCCGACCGTGCCTCCTTGTCTGTGTACGGAATTTCCTGTGCCTGGGACCGCGCGGGTGCCAGTCGGCTATCGGCGTGTGTCGGCACGCCCTCGCTCGTATCTGCGGACCCGCCGGTAGCCGGTGAGCATCCCCTCGGAGTCGAGTTCGACCTGGTAGCTCGCCATCAGGCTCATCGTGTCGGGCACGCGCTCGAGTTCCAGGACCTCGACCTCGAGCGACCAGCCGTCCTCCGTCCGCTCGAACGACGAGACGGACTCGGCGGTCATGCCGGTCAGCTCGGCGAGCTGGGCACGTGCCTCGCGCAGCACCTCCATGGGCCGCGGCGGACGGGGGGCCGCGGACTTGCGGGTTCGTGTGCGGGAACCCTGGGGCTTCTGTTCCTTCGGCGAATCTTGCGATTCTTCCGTGTTGTTTGTGTTCGACATGACCACCTCTCCCTTCCGTGTGGCCGCAGGTTCGTTGGCCAAACATCCATGGGTGCAGGCGTCTTTCAGGCCGGTCGCCGGCGCCTCGGTCCCGGGCGCCCGATCACCGGTCGCGCAGCGCGTCGAGCCGGCGCCGCGCCGGGCCCAGGGCACGCCCCCGGCTCATGAGGCCGGCCCAGGGGCGGGTCCGGGCCTGGTCGACTGCGTTCTCGACGGTCCAGCGGCGCGGGCCGAGGTCCGGGTCGTCGAGCTGGTCCCGGGAGATCGGCACCGCGACCGGCGCGCCCGGCAGCGCGCGGACCGTGAAGGGGGCGACGGCGGTCTGCGCGTACGCGTTGCGCTGCACGTCGAGGTAGAGGCGGCCGCCGCGCTCCTGCTTGCGGACGGCGGTGGTGAACCGGTCGGGAGAGTCCGCGGCGAGCACCTCGGCGACGTCCCGGGCGAAGTCGCGCACCGCGTCGAAGTCGTCGCGCCCGCCGAGCGGCACGACCACGTGCAGCCCGCGCGAGCCCGTCGTCATCAGCGCCGACGGGAGTCCCAGCCGGTCGAGCAGCCCGGTCGCCTGCCGGGCCGCCTCACGCACCGGTGCGAAGTCGTCGTCGGCCGGGTCGAGGTCGAGGACCATCCGGTCCGGCCGTTCGGCGCGGCCGGACCGGGACAGCCAGCGGTGAAGGGTGAGACACGCCTGGTCGGCGAGGTACACGAGGGTGGCCGTGTCGTCGCAGACGGTGTGCACGACCGTGCCGCCCTCCTTGGCGACCTCGGCGCGGGAGATCCAGTCCGGGTAGTGCTCCGGGGTGTTCTTCTGCATGAACGTCGGGCCGCCGAGGCCGTCCGGATGCCGCTCCAGCATGAGGGGGCGGCCGCGCAGGTGCGGCAGCAGGAACGGCGCGACGGACCGGTAGTAGTCGACCAGGTCGGCCTTGGTGTACTCCCGGGCCTCGCCGGTACGGCCGCCGCGCTCACCGCCCCCGCCCCCGCTGCCGCTCCTTCCGACGTCCCCGCCACCGGGGAAGAGCACCTTGTCCGGCCGGTGCACGGTCACCGTGCGGCTGCCGGCCCGGACGGTCCGCTCGTCGCCGCTCACGGCACCATCGCCTGCTCCACCAGCAGCCGTACGGAAGCGGCGATCGACTCGGCGTCGATGCCCGCGGCGTGCAACTGCTCGGCGGGCGTGGCCGAGCCCGGCATCGTACGGACCGCGAGCCGCACCAGACGCGGCACCGGGCGCCCGTCCAGGAAGGCGTCGAGCACCGCGTCGCCGAGGCCGCCCTCCTCGCGGTGGTCCTCGACGGTGAGCAGAGCGCCGGTCTCCTCCGCGGCCCGCCGGAGCGTGGCGCGGTCGACCGGCTTGACCGAGTACAGGTCGATCACCCGGACCGGGATGTCCTCCCGGGCGAGGGCGTCCGCTGCCGCGAGCGCCTCGAAGACGGTCACGCCGGCGGCGACGATCGTCAGCCGGTCCCGGTCGGAGGAGCGCAGCACCTTGCTGCCGCCGACGGGGAACTCCTCGTCCGGGCCGTAGAGCACCGTGCTCTCGCCGCGCGAGGTGCGCAGGTAGCGGATGCCGTCCAGGTCGGCCATGGCGGCGACCAGCCGCGCGGTCTGGTTGGCGTCGCACGGGTACAGCACGGTCGAGCCGTGGATCGCGCGCATCATCGCCAGGTCCTCCAGGCCCATCTGGCTGGGCCCGTCCTGCCCGATGGCGACGCCCGCGTGGGAGCCGTTCAGGTTGACGCCGGAGCCGCTGACGGAGGCCATGCGCACGAAGTCGTGGGCGCGGGTGAGGAAGGCCGCGAACGTGGAGGCGTACGGCACCCAGCCGCGCGCCGCCATTCCCACGGCCGCCGCGACCATCTGCTGCTCGGCGATGTAGCACTCGAAGTAGCGCTGGGGGTGTTCCTTCTCGAAGAACTCCGTGCGGGTGGAGTCGCCGACCTCGCCGTCGAGCGCGACGACGTCGCCGCGCGCGTCGCCGAGCGCGGCGAGCGCCTGGCCGTAGGCGTCGCGGGTGGCGACCTCCTCGCCCTTCTCCCAGCGGGGCAGCTCCAGGTTGCCGTCGCCGGCCGCGTGCAGCGACCGCACCGACGGCGGCTCGTGCACCGTGACGCGCAGGTCGCGCTCGCCGCCGAGCTCCTCGATCGCCTCGTCGGGGTCCTTCAGCGGCTTGCCGTGCAGTCCCTCGAGGTCCTCGGTGGCCGCGACGCCCCTGCCCTTGAGGGTGCGGGCGAGGATCGCGGTGGGCTGACCGGTGGTGGAGATCGCCTCGCCGTAGGCGCGGTCGACGGCGTCCACGTCGTGCCCGTCGATCTCGATCGTGTGCCAGTCGAAGGCGCGGAAGCGGCGGGCGTAGGCGTCGAGGTCGTGGCCGTGCCGGGTGGGGCCGCGCTGGCCGAGCCGGTTGACGTCGACGATCACCGTCAGGTTGTCCAGCCGCTCGTGGCCGGCGTGCTCGGCGGCCTCCCAGATCGAGCCCTCGGCCATCTCACTGTCGCCGCACAGCACCCACACCCGGTAGTCGGCGTGCTCCAGCCGCTTGCCGGCCAGCGCGATGCCGACGCCGATCGGCAGGCCCTGCCCGAGGGAGCCGGTCGCCGTCTCCACCCACGGGAGCCGCTGGGGCGTGGGGTGGCCTTCGAGGCGGCTGCCCAGCTTGCGGAAGGTCAGCAGTTCCTCGTCGTCGACGGCGCCGGCCGCCTTGTAGGCGGAGTAGAGCAGAGGTGAGGCGTGTCCCTTGGACAGGACGAAACGGTCGTTGCCCGGGTGGTCGGGGCGGCCGAAGTCGTAGCGGAGGTGGTTGGCCAGCAGGACGGCCACCAGGTCCGCGGCGGACATGGAGGACGTCGGGTGCCCGGAGCCCGCCGCGGCGGCGGCCCGCACGCTGTCCACGCGCAGTTGCTGCCCGAGGTCGACGAGTTCGGCGGTGTTCATGAGTCTCCTTCGGCGGTTCGGGGTCGGGGTCGGGGTGAGGCGGAGGGTTCGGGGCCGGACTCGCGCGTGCGGTCCGGTCGGCCCGGCGGGTGCCGGCCCGGCAGGCGGGCCAGCTCCGGGGAGGCCGTGTCCAGCGGCACCGACCAGGACCGTACGAGCCCCAACTGGACGGCCTGGCGCGGAAGTACGGCGTCGAGCAGCCAGTCCGCGGCCACCCGGACGCGGTTGCCCGGCATGGCCGCGAGGTGGTACCCGCGGGTGACCGCGCCCGCCAGGGGGCCGGACAGCGCCACGCCGAGCGGGTCGGCGGCGGCCTGCGCCCCGCCGAGGTCCACGACGAAGCCGAGGTCCCGATGGCGGTACGGCCGCGGCTCGCCGACGCCGAGCGAGGCGGCGACGTTGCGCGCGGCCGTCCTCCCCTGCCGCCACGCGTGCTGGGCCGTCATCGGGGTGTACTCGCCGGGCCTCTCCAGGTCCGGCACGGCCGCGGCGTCACCGCAGGCGAACACCTCGGGACGTCCCGGCACCTGCAGCGTCGGTTCCACGAGCAGCCGGCCGCGCTCCATCGGCAGTCCGAGGGAGTCGGCGAGCGGGTCGGGCCGTACGCCCACGCACCACACCAGGGTCCGGGTCTCGACGAACTCGCCGTCCGTCAGCAGCACCCCCCGGGAGGTGGCCTCCTTCACGGAGGTGCCGGTCCGCACGTCGACGCCCCGGCGGCGCAGCACGCCGGCGGCGGTGCGCGAGAGCCGTTCGTCCAGTTCGGGCAGGACGCGCCCGGCGATGTCCAGCAGCAGCCACCGGGGCCGCAGACCGGTCCGCAGCGGGTGGCCGCGCACCAGCTCGTCGGTGAACAACCGGCCCTGCGCGGCGACTTCGGTCCCCGTGTACCCGGCGCCGACCACCACGAAGGTGCACCGCGCGGCGCAGGTCCCGGCGTCGTCCGCCGAGGCGGCGAGCTCCACCTGGCGGGTGATGTGGTCGCGCAGGTAGAGGGCCTCGGGCAGGCCCCGGAAGCCGTGGGCGTGCTCGGCGACCCCGGGGATCGGCAGCAGCTTGTTCACGCTGCCCGCGGCGAGCACCAGCCGGTCGTACGTCAGGGTGCCGGCGGTGCCCTCGGGGTCGGTGTAGCGCACGGTGCGCGCGTCGAGGTCGATGGCGTCGGCCTCACCGAGGACAAGGCGTACGCGGCGCAGGGTGCCGGAGAGGGAGACGGTGACCCGGCGCGGCTCCAGAACGCCCACGGCGACCTGGGGAAGCAGGGGGAGGTACAGGAAGTAGTCGGTCGGGTTGAGCAGGGTGATCTCGGCCTTGCCCCGGGCCATCCGGGACAGGGTGCGGGCCGTCCGGTACCCGGCGAAACCGGCACCGACGATCACGATGCGGGGTGGACTCACGGTTCGCCTCCCCACGCTGTCGCGTACCTGGTCGGAGCTTTCCGCGTCCCCAGGGGCCGGGGGCGCAAACACCGGGCGGCGGGGAGGCGGCCGCGAAAAGGAGCCGTGACACCGGTTGGGGGTGTCACGGCTCCCTCGCCGAGCGCGGGCGGGACCGTGCGGCGGGTGCGCCGGTCCTTCGCCGGTACGCGGACGCGGCGGTGCGGCAGGCGTGACGACTTCTTCGCCGGTCGCGGCGGTGCGGCGGGCGCGACGGTCGTGCCTTTCGCGGCGGCGTTGTGCTCCGGCGTGTCGCGCGCGCCTCGCATCGCGTCGCGTCCCGCCGTCACGCGCCGGGCGTCACGCGCTCACGCGCCGGGCGTCACGCGCGGTGGTGCGGTGTCTCCGGGTCGACGACGTCCGGGCGCGGCGGCCGTACGGCGGCCTCGCCGGGGGCGACGGGCGGCTTCGGCGGGACGGGCGCGCTGCCCGCCGCGCCGTGCGGTCCGGCCGGTGCCGTGGCGCCGGCGCCGCCGGCACGGCCCGGCCCGGCGGCCGTCCCGGCCGCCGTTTCGGCGGTGGGCCCCGTCGGCGCCGAGGACGCGTATCCGGCGGCGGAGGGCCGGGCGGCGTTGCGCAGCGCGTAGGCGACGCCGGCCAGGATCGCCGCGGTGATCAGGGCGGCCACCCAGCCGGGCAGGCCGAGGGCCAGGACCAGTCCGACGGTCAGTGCGAGGGCCGCGCCCGCGTAGAGGGCGGCGGCGCCGGACGCGGCGTACAGCGTGGCCGAGCGGCGCCTCTCACGGGCCTGCCGGCTCAGCTCGTCGCGCACGGCCTCGCGTGCCACCTGCGCCAGCTGGTCGACCAGGTGCTTGTCGAGATGCTGCAGATGATCCGAGCGCTCCATACCCTTCGCATACCCGTACAGACGTGCGAGTAACGCCGTCGGGCGTCCGGGCGGGGCCGTCGCGTCAGGCGCGGCGGTCCACGTACTCGTACACCGCGCCGTCCGGATGCATGGCGATCAGGTTGCGGCCCACGGGCGTCGGGACCGGGCCCGCGACGACACGGGCGCCCAGCTCGGTCAGCACGCGGTGGGCCTCGTCGACGTCCTCCACGGCGATCGTCGCGGCCACCTTGCGGAGCACCTCCAGCTCGGCCTCGGGGCCGCTCATCAGCAGGAAGCAGCCGACCGCGGCCACCTGCACGCCGCCGCGCTCGAAGCGGAGCGCCCTGCCGCCCGCGAGACGTTCGTAGAAGGGGACCGCGGTCTCCAGATCGTCGACGCAGACGCGCAGCGTGGCTCCGAGAATCTCCATGCGGACGAGACTAGTTGCGGGCGGCGCGGGAGGAGATCGTTTCGGGCGATCGGCCGGGCCGGGCGAAGGCGCCCCTGCCCGGCGTCCGCTCCCCCCGTCCTTCCCTGTCACTCCCTCCGTCCACTCCCCCTCGGCCCCCCTCAGCGCCCGTCCCCCGGGAGGGAGGGGCGCATCCGGAAGTCGTAGCGCTCCGGCAGGTCCCCGCCGCCGGCCCGCTCCCACACCCGGCCGATCCGCTCGTCCCCCTCCCGCAGGTCGGCAACCTCGAAGCCCTCGTCGAAGACGGCCCGCGCCTGCTCGGGCCGGCCCTCGGCCAGCAGCAGCTCGGCCTCGATCAGCCGGAACCGGCCGCGCGCCCGGGTCGCGGGGTGCAGCCGCTCCCAGACGGCGCGCGCGTCCGCGGGACGCCGGACCCGCAGCAGCGCCTCGATGGCCTCCCGGCCGAGCGCGGCGGTGGCCGCCGTCCACCGTTCGCCGTCGTCGCGCCGTTCGGCGCACAGGTCGTCGAAGGCCTCGACGTAGCGTTCCGCGGCGCGCTCGTGGTGGTCGGCCTCCTGGTCGGCGACGGCGAGGCAGCGCAGCAACGGCCAGAGGGACGGCGCGAGTTCGAGGGCGCGCTCCCAGCTGCGCACCGCCTGCGCCCGGTCGCCCGCGTGCCACTGGGCCACTCCGAGGTGGTACTCGGTGAGCGGGGTGGCGGGCGCCGTCTCCAGCATGTCCCGCCAGTGCGGGGCGACGAGCGTCTGTCCGGGCGGAGCGGCCCGGCGCGGTTCCGGGAAGGTACCGGTGCGCAGCAGTTCCCGCCAGGGCGCCTGGGCCTCGCCGAGGGTGGAGGCGGGGAAGGGGGTGCCGGGCAGCTTCAGGTCCCCGTGCAGCACTTCGAGCGCGCCCCAGCCGGAGCCGGTGGCGAGGATCTCGCCGGGTTCGGCGTCGGCGTGCTCCCGCCACGCCTCGTGGGCGGCCTCGACGTCGGCGCGCGACAGGGCGGCTTCGAGGCGCGCCTCGGTCCGCCGTACGACGGTGTCCCACTCCCCGGCCGGCGGCGGCCCGGCGAGCGGCCCGTACGCCTCCAGCCAGGCCACCTCGCTCTCCGCCTCCAGCCGGACGTGTTCCAGCTGGGTGCGGGCGAGTCCGGCCTGGATCTCGCAGTAGCCGCCGGTGCCGGGCTCGGTGAGCCACCGCTGCCAGCTCCGCCCGCCGGGGCCGCTGCCCCAGACGAACAGCTTGCGGCCGCGCAGCACGTCGGTCGACGTCTGCACCAGCCCCTCACCCCGTTCGTCGAGCGCGGCGATCCAGCGGCGGCGCCCGTCGGGCACCTCGTAGAAGTAGTCGGCGGCGTAGGTGCTGTTCGGCGGGTACGTGCGGTCGACGCCGTCGTGGGCGGGGACCGGCACCCGGCGCAGACTGCGTTCGTAGCCGAAGTGCCAGGCCTCGGTGGCGGGGGCGAGCACCCGGCGCTCCTCGGGGACGGCGATGTTGGACCACCAGTAGGTGGGCACCAGGTGCTCGTGCGGGTTGCGGACGCGGACGCCGACGAGGAGGAAGTCCGAACCCTCCGGCAGCCACAGGTCGACCTGGAAGGGCAGGTCGCGCAGCCGGTCCCACTCCCACAGGCGCAGCATGTCCCCGCCGCCGGGCGCGGGGACGCGGGCCGCGTGCAGGGGCGCGCAGGAGAGGGGGGTGTGACCGGTCGCGCCGATGTTCCACTCGATGCCGCCGGAGAACCAGGCGCCGTTGAGGGCGAAGTTGGCCGGCTGCAACACCGGGTTGCGGTAGAGGAGTTCGCGGCCGGTGGGCCGGTGGACGAGGGAGGCGACCCGGCCGCCCAGGCCCGGCAGGACGGTGGCGCGCAACCGGTCGTTCTCCAGGACCAGGGCGTCGATCGGGCGGGGTCGGCGTGTTCTGCCGTAACCGTCGCGGATCCGCACCGGGAGCAGGCTGTGCAGGGGGGCGTACCCGACCTGCCGGGCCATGTCGCGGGGCAGGTCCTGCCGGTCCCGGTCCTCGATGTGGTGCACCTCGTCGAGCGGCCTGAGCGGGGGCAGCGGATTGTCCGGACCCAACTCGGCGGCGGGCAGCGTCAGTACCTCACGTCGGATCGTCGTCACGATGACCATGGAACCCGGTCGCCGGTGAGCTCGCCAGGGGCGCTGCCGGTCAGGATTGCGCAAAGGCCCGCGCGGGGCTCACCTCCGCATCTCGGCGGTGATCGCCCACCGCTCGTGGTCCCGCCAGGCGCCGTCGATGTACAGCATGTCGGGCGAGAAGCCCTCCAGGCGGAAGCCGCACGCCCGGGCCAGGGCGATCGAGGCGGTGTTGCGCGGCTGGACGTTGATCTCCAGGCGGTGCAGCCCCATCGGGCCGAAGGCGTGTCCGACGACCAGGTCGAGCCCCTCGCGCATCAGTCCGCGCCCCGCGGCGTGCGCGAAGGCCCCGTATCCGAGGGCGCCGGACTGGAAGGCGCCCTCGACGATGTTGTTGATGTTGACGAACCCGGCGATGCCGCCGCCGTCCTTCTCGCAGACGAGGAACCCGGCCCTCGCCGGGTCCTCGATCAGCCGCCCCGCGTACGCCGCGTAGGCCCGCGCGGTGTCGGGCGGGAACAGCCAAGGACGGTGCAGGTCCTTGCTCTCCCGGACGCGCGCGACGAACTCGGTGCCGTCCTCAGGGGTGAACGGCCGTATGCCCACGCGGGGCCCCTCGGCAAGGTGGCGGGAAGCGGTGTGCGGCATACCGCCACCCTATGCCGGGCGGGGGCCGGGGCTCCCGGCCGGCGGGTCAGCGGCCGGCCACCGGCAGTTCCAGCACCCCCGTGTCCCCGGGATCGCTGACCACCGTGACCCGCTTGATCCCGCGGTTGCCGAAGTACGCGTCGTCGCTCGCCGCGATCACGAACCGCAGCCGGTGGCCCCGCTCGCAGCGGTGCACGATCCCGGGCAGCGTCACCGTGAAGCGGCGTGTGACGTCGGGCACGCGGACCGGCGCGACCAGCCGGTGCACGAGCGTCTGGGTGCCGTCGGGCGCGACGTCGTACAGCTTGGCGAAGAGGACGAGCTTGTCGGCGGCGTTCTGGGAGCGCTGCGTCCGCTCGGCCGTCGGCGAGAGGACCCTGAGGGTGGCGCGGGGCGCGCCGACGACGTCGGTGGCGTGCGCGAGCGGCGCGCTGGTCCAGCCGAGGTAGGTGCCGGGCGTGTCGTGGGGCGCGGGGTCGGGCGCACCGACGATTCCGGCGAGCGAGCTCTCCGAGTGGCTGGTGGGGACCAGTTGGTTGGCGTACGTCCGGCTGCCGCGGGCCACCTCGGCGCGGTGGTCGACGAGCTTGCCGTCCCCGGAGAGGTACAGCTTCCGGCTGAGCCCGGGCAGCCGGTCCGCGGTGGCGTAGGTGTTCCCCGGGTCGGTGATCCAGTCGCGGTAGTAGGCGAACCGCGGCCCGGTGTCGGTGTTCGCCCGCTTGCGCAGGTAGCGGTCGAACCAGGCGAGGACGCGCTTGCCGACGTAACTCGTCTCGAGGTTGCCCTGGCTCAGGTTCAGCTCGCCGGGGGCCGGGTCGGTCATGCCGCCGCTGTGCCCCCAGGACTGCCAGATCATCTTGGCCGTGGTGCCCCGCGCCCGGAGCGCCCGGTACGTCGCCGTGGCCTCGTTGAGGTTGAACAGGCTGTCGGCCTGGCCCTGGACGAGCAGGGTGGGCGCCTTGACACCGCCGAGGTAGGACACCGGCGAGACGCTGCGCGCGTACGCGAGCATGTCGGCGGTGCGGTCGGCCGGGTAGCTGCCGGAGTTCAGGGTGCGGACGGTCTCGCAGGCCTTGCTCACGAAGTGCAGGCAGGCCACGGAGTTGACGCGGGACGGGTCGGTGTTCGGCTCGAGCAGCGGCTGGCCCTCGCCGATCAGGTAGAAGCCGTTGGTCCACTGCCACTTGAAGACGCCGGGCACGTCGCCGCTGCCGACGGCGTTGTCCGGGTCGAGCGAGTACGCCAGGTCGTTCCAGGTGATCAGTGGTACGAGCGCGTCGACCCGGTGGTCGACCGCGGCCGTCGCCATCTGGATGGCACCTCCGTAGGAACCGCCGATCATGCCGACGCGGGGGTCGCCCGCGCCGTCCAGGGTGACGAAATCGGCGCGGGTCCCGTCGTCGGCGGCCCGCCCGCCGCCCAGGAAGTCGATCAGCTTCGAGGCCGCCTTCCCGTCGATGCCGGGTTCGTCGAGCGAGATGAGGCAGCCGGACCTGCCGAAGCCGAGTCCGGAGTAGATCAGGGAGACGTAGCCACGCCCGGCGAGGGCCTTGCCGATGGCGTCCGTCGTGCCGTCGCTCTTGCTGCCGCCGAAGCCGTTGGTGGCCAGCACCGCCGGAGCGGGGTGGGCGCGGTCCACGCCCGCGGGCCGGTAGAGGTCCGCGTCCACGACGCAACTGCGGTCTCCGGCGCGGACGGTGAACTTCAGCGGGGTCACGGTGTACGGGGCGGCGGCGGCCGCCGGCGCGGTGAGCGCGAGGGGTGCGGTGAGCGCGGCGCCGAGGGCGAGGGCGAGCGGGGCACGGCTTCTGGGCACACGACGGGACACGAGACCTCCACGCTGAGGACAACGCTACTTACCGACCGGTAAGTACCGGCCGGTTGCCATGCTGTGGCAGGTGTCGGACGGGGTCAATCGGGGCGCCTGGGGTTTCTTGACGGATATTCGGTGAAGACCGCTCCGCCGGACCGCGGCCGCCGGACCCGCGGCGTCAGCGCAGCGCGGGCTCGTCGAGCGTCAGGGTGCCCCGGTCCGCGTCGAGTTCGGCGGCGACTCCGAAGGGGACGGTCCACGCTCCGTCGCAGTGGCCGAAACCGAACTCCTCGGCGACGGGGACGCCGAGACCGCCGAGCCGGTCGGCGAGCAGCGCGCGCACCCGGCCGGCGTCCTCGCACCCCGTCCACGACCCGAGCAGGACCCCGCGCACCCCGTCCAGCCAGCCCGCGCGCAGGAGTTGGGTGAGGTAGCGATCGAGGCGGTACGTCTCCTCGCCCACGTCCTCCAGGCACAGCAGACCACCGTCCGCCGAGGGCCGGGCGTGCGGGGTGCCGAGCTCGGCGGCGAGCAGGCTCAGGCAGCCGCCGAGGGTGACGCCGCGGGCCCGCCCGGGAACCAGGGCCGCGCCGTCGGAGAGGAGGGTGCGGACCGACTCCGGCGCGAACAGGGTCGCCCGCAGGTGCTCCTGGGCCCGCGCGTTCTTGATGAAGTCGATGCCCGCCGCCATCGGCCCGTGCAGCGTGACGAGCCCGAGGCGGGTGGCGAAGGCCTCGTGCAGCGCGGTGATGTCGCTGAAGCCGACGAACACCTTCGGCCCCGCCGCGCGCATCGCCTCCCAGTCGAGCAGGTCGACGGTCCGCTGCGCCCCGTATCCGCCGCGGGCGCACAGCACCGCGTCCACGGACGGGTCGCACCACGCGCTCTGCAGGTCTGCGGCGCGATCGGCGTCCGTGCCCGCCAGATAGGCGAAGGTGCCGTCGCGGTCCAGTACGTGGGGTGCCACCACCGGGTCCAGGTCCCAGCCGCGCAGCACGTCGAGCCCGGCCTGCAGCCGCTCCTCGGGGACGGGGCCGCTGGGCGCGACGACGGCGACACGGGCGCCGGGGGCGAGTCGGGACGGGCGGACGAGCGGCTTCACGGGGCGGGCTCCAGGGTCGTTCTCTCGGGCGGCCTGCGGGGCCGGCCGCCGCACGAGCGGCCGTTCCACGGACGGATCCGTCGTCGCACGGGCGGACCGGTCGTACCACGGACGGGTCCGTCGTGGCAGGGGCGGACCGGTCGTACCACGGACGGGTCCGTCGTGGCAGGGGCGGACCGGTCGTACCACGGACGGGTCCGTCGTCGCGCGGACCGCCGGCGGCGTCAGGGACCTCCAGTATCGGCTGTGCCCGCGGCCGCCCTCCCCCCGCGGTGGCCCGGGGTCAGCTCCAGCGTGGGGACCCCGGGTGGGCGCAGCCGGAACACCTGGGCGTAGAGGGACAGTTCGGCCTCCAGTGCGCGCACCATCGTCTCGGCCCGGCGGAAACCGTGCCCCTCGCCCTCGAAGGCGATGTACGCGTGCGGCACCTGTCCGCCCGCCGCCACCCGTTCCAGGAAGCGCTCGCACTGGGCCGGCGGGCAGATCACGTCGTCCAGGCCCTGGAGCAGCAGGAAGGGCACGGTGACGCGGTCGGCGTGCTCGACGGGCGAGCGCTCGGCGTACCGGCCGGGCACCTCGGCGTAGGGCCCGACCAGGGTCTCCAGATACCGCGACTCGAAGTCGTGGGTCGCCTCCGCGCCCCAGTTCGCGAGGTCCAGGACCGGGTAGATGATCGTGCCGCAGGCGTAGACGTCGGTGCCGGTGAGCGAGGCGGCCGTGGTCCAGCCGCCCGCGCTGCCGCCCCGGATCGCCAGCCGGGCCCGGTCGGCGGTGCCCTCCTCGGCGAGGGCGAGCGCGACGGCGGCGCAGTCCTCCACGTCGACGACACCCCACTGCTCACGCAGCCGGTTGCGGTACTCCCGGCCGTACCCGGTCGAGCCGCCGTAGTCGACCTCGGCGACGCCGATGCCCCGGGAGGTGAAGTAGGCGATCTCCAGGTCGAGCACGAGTGGCGCCCTGCCGGTGGGGCCGCCGTGCGCCCACACGACGTAGGGCGGCAGCTCGCCGCCGGGTGCCACGCACGCCGGATGGTGCGGCGGATAGATGTGGGCGTGGATGTCGCGCCCGTCCGGCCCGGTGAAGGTGCGGATCTGCGGCTCGGGGTAGTACGTGGGGTCGACGGGGTCGTCGTGAGCGGCGCCGATCACCCGGGCCGCCCCGGCCGGGATGCCGCCGGGCCCGTCCGGAGCGGCCCGCGGGGAGGTGTCCAGCTCGACGACCTCGTAGGCGCTGCGGGGGCTGGCGCCCACCGCGAACACCCGTCCGCCCCGGGTCGCGAGCGTCGGCTCGAACTCGGTCCAGGGCCCATCCGCGTCGACGATCTCCCCGGTCTCCGGGTCGAGCGTGCCGAGCGCGCCGGCGCCGCGGCCGTGCACCACCGCGATCAGCCCGTTGTCCAGCGGGGCGAACCAGCGCCGGCCGAGATTCCACAGCGGGCCGCCGAACTCCTCCTCGCGGGGGCACAGCGGCTCGCCGTCGCGGTAGAGGTTCCACCAGCCACCGCGGTCGCTGGAGTACAACAGCGCCCCGTCCGGAGCCCATTCGGCCTGGCAGACGGATTCGTCGGGGCCGCCGGCGACGGTGCGCGGCCGGTCCAGCGTGCCCCCGCCGCCCACGTCGGCCATGACCAGTTCGGTGCCGTCCCACGGCATCCTCGGGTGGTCCCAGGCCAGCCACACCGCCCGCCGCCCGTCGGGCGAGAGCCGGGCTCCGGTCACGAAGCGGTGCCGGTCGTCGGTGAGTTCGCGCACCGCGGCCCGGTCCTCGGCGGCCGACCCGTCCATCGGTACCGCGGCCAGGACCCGCCGTACGTCCGTGGGCCGGTCGCCGGTGAACTCCTCCAGCACGCACCAGACCTCGTCGTGCTCCGGGCGGAACCGCGGTTCCGCCCAGCGCAGTCCGCCGCCCACCGGGGAGAGCGGGGTGAGCGGACGCGGTGCGGTGCCGGGCCGCCAGCGGTACAGCCGCTGGTCGGCGAAGTTCACGAACACCACCAGCGGCGCGCCGTCCCGCACCTGCCCGGCCCACGGCCGGCCGCCGTACTCGACGACCCGGCTGCGCACGTTCCACGGCGGGGGCAGCACGGACTCCTCGGCGCCTCCGGTGTGCCGGCGGACCAGGGTGCGGCGGCCGCCCTCGGTGGGCCGCGGCTCGGTCCACCACACCTCGTCGCCGACGAGGCCCACCCACTCGGGCCGGCCGTCGTGCGCGGCGGTGAGGGCCGCCTCGACGGGCGAGGGCCAGGAACCGTACGGCACGGTCTGCACGTTCTCCTCCTCGCGGATTCAGACGGTCCGCAGGAAGCGGTCGAGGACGCGGACGCCGAAGTGGAGCGCCTCCACGGGTACCCGTTCGTCGACCCCGTGGAACAGGTTGTGGTGGTCGAAGCCCTCGGGCAGCTTCAGCGGCGCGAATCCGTACCCGGTGATGCCGAGGCGGGAGAACTGCTTGGCGTCCGTGCCGCCCGCCATGCAGTACGGCACCACATGCCCCTCGGGTGCGAACGCCCGCACGGCGGCGCTCATGGCCGCGAACGTCGGCGAGTCCACCGGCGCCTGGAGGGCCACCTCGCGGTGCTCGAACTCCCAGGCCACGTCCGGGCCGGTCAGCCGGTCGAGGGTGGCGCGGAACTCCTCCTCGCCGCCGGGCAGATACCGTCCGTCGACGTGGGCCACGGCCTCGCCCGGGATGACGTTGACCTTGTAACCCGCCTCGAACATGGTGGGGTTGGCGCTGTTGCGGACGGTGGCCGCGACCAGGTCGGCGGCCGGGCCCAGCTTCTCCAGCAGCAGGTCGACGTCCCGCAGGTCGGTCTCGACGCCGTACAGGGCGGCGAGTTCGGTGAGGGCCGCGCGGACCGTGGGGGTCAGCCGCAGCGGCCACTCGTGGGCGCCGATCCGGGCGACCGCGGCGGCGAGCCGCGTCACCGCGTTCTCCCGGTTGACGCGGGAGCCGTGGCCGGCCCGGCCGCGCGCGGTGAGCCGCAGCCACGCCGTGCCGCGCTCGCCGGCCGCGATCGGGTAGAGCTGCCGGCCGGCGCCGTCGTGGAAGGTGAACGCGCCCGACTCGCCGATGCCCTCGGTGCAGCCGTCGAACAACTCCGCGTGCCGGTCGGCCAGGAACCCCGCGCCGTCCTCGGCGCTGGCCTCCTCGTCGGCGGTGAAGGCGATCACCACGTCGCGCCGGGGGCGGACGCCGAGCCGGGCCCAGGAGCGGACCACGGCGAGGATCATCGCGTCCATGTTCTTCATGTCGACCGCGCCCCGGCCCCACACGACGCCGTCGCGGACCTCTCCGGAGAACGGGTGCACGCTCCAGTCCCCGGCCTGCGCGGGCACCACGTCCAGGTGACCGTGGACGAGCAGCGCGTCCGCCGACGGGTCGGTGCCCGCCACGCGGGCGACCACGTTGGTCCGGCCCGGGGTGCGCTCCAGGAGCGCGGGGTCGAGGCCAGCCCCGGCCAGCCGCTCGGCGGCGTACTCGGCGGCCGGGCGCTCCCGGCAGTCCCCCCCGCCGCGGTTGGTGGTGTCGATGCGGATCAGGTCCGAGGTGAACCGCACGACCTCGTCCAGTGCCTGCTCGTCAGCCATACTGCTCCTCCACCGCGGCCGAGACGATCGTGGTGACCGCCTTGAAGGCGCGGATCGCCTCGTACATGGTGGCGCTGGTGTACGCCACCTTGCGCTCCCCGATCCGGTCCACTCCGGGGACGACCGTGGCGGCCATCGCCAGGTGCTCGGCGTCGAACTCCAGCGCGACGGTGTGCGGGCCGCCGACGACCGGCTCGTGCCGGACCGCCAGCGCCGCCGCCTCCTTGGCCGCCGCGCGGATGTCGGCGGCGGTGCGGGCCGGTGTGCGGCACACGGCCGCGTACCGCGACACATGGTCCTTGACGGCCACCTTCAGCGCCTCGGGCGCGTAGCCGAGCGCGTCCTCGCAGGCCACGTCGTCGCCGGTGACGAGGACGACGGGGACGCCGTACTCGGCGACCACCCGTGCGTTCAGCAGGCCCTCGCTGGCCCGTACGTCGTTCAGCCACACACCGGTGATGGAGTTGGCGAGGTACGTGTGGGCGAGCACGCCCTCCATGCCGGCGCCCGCGTGGTAGCCGACGAACGCGATGCCGTCCACGTCGCCGTGCTGCACGCCCTCCACCATGGACAGCGTCTTGTGCCGCCCGGTGAGCATCCGCGCCCGTTCGTCCAGCCGCTCCAGGAGCAGGTTGCGCATCGTCGAGTGGGCCTCGTTGATCAGCACCTCGTCGGCGCCGCCGTCGAGGAAGCCCAGCACGGCGGCGTCGACGTCCGAGGTGAACATCGCCCGGCACCGCTCCCACTCGGGCGTCCCCGGCAGCACGTCGGCCGGCCAGGTCACCCCGGTCGCGCCCTCCATGTCGGCACTGATCAGGATCTTCATGACGCCTCACGCTACGCGGTGCGCCGGAGTCCCGCCCGGACCTGTGGAAAACTCTCACCGGTCCAGACCAACAGCGGCGCCCCGGCACCGCGGTGCCGGGGCGCGAGCCGTGCGAGGTCAGCGGTCCAGGAAGTCGAAGAGCTCCTCCCAGCGGCGGGTGATGGCCTCCGGGTCGAAGCGCTGGACGCTGCGCAGGGCCTCGTCGCCCATGGTGTCGCGCAGGGCCTCGTCGGACATCAACCGCACCAGGTGGCGGGCGAGTTCGGTGGTGTTGCCGGGGCGGGCCAGCAGGCCGTCCCGTTCGTGGCCGACGATCTCGCGCACGCCGGGCGCGCAGTCGAACGCCACGCACGGCACGCCGCAGGCCATCGCCTCCAGCAGGACCAGCGGGAAGCCCTCGCCCCGGGAGGACTGCACGAACACGGAGGAGGCGCGCAACGCGCCGGGCACGTCGTCGGTCTGCCCGGCGAAGTCCACCGAGTCGTCGAGGCCGAGCTGGGCGCACTGCCGGCGCAGCTCCGCCTCGGCCTCTCCCCTGCCGTACAGGCGCAGGGTCCAGCCGGGTTGCTTGGGGGCGGCCTCGGCCCACGCGTCGAGGAGCAGGTCGACGCCCTTCTCGTGGGACAGCCGGCCGATGCTCGCCACCACCTTCTCGGTGCGCGGCGACGGCGCGTCGGGCACGATCGGCAGCGGGTTCGGCATGAAGCCGACGTTGTTCATGCCCTCGCCCACCCAGCGGTCGGCGTCCTCCTGGGTGAGGGCGAGCAGCCGGTCGGCGTCCTTGTAGTACTTCTTCACCCGCGCGAAGCGGGACGACTTGCGGGCCGTCTCGAAGGACTCGTGGGTCATGCCGATGATCCGGTGCCCGGTGGTGTCCGCGAGCGCCACCCACTCCATCGCCCACACCTGGGTGACGACGATCATCGCGCCGGGACGGGCGGCGCGGAACAGCGCCGTGAGCCGGTCGGCGGCGGACCGCATGTGCGCGTCGTGACGGCGCACGGCCGGGTCGGCGGCGCCGAGCAGCCGGCGCGGCCGGGGGCGGCCGGGCGGGCGCCGGGCGTACAGGGTCACCGTGCGGAACGGCGGGTCCTCGCCGAGGTCCATCGGGTGGTTGGCCGGGGCGATGCCGGCGATCGTGACCCGGTGGCCGCGTCCGGCCAGCAGCTTGGCCATCTGCGCCTGCCAGCGGCCCACGCCGCCGAGTTCGTTGACCTCGTTGGCCACGAAGAAGATGTCGCGCTCGGTCATCGGGCCTCTCCCGCGGGTCCGAAGAAACGGTCCACGATCCGAGCCGCCGCGTCGCCGCGGTCGTACTCGCCGTACTTGTCCACGAACTCCTTCAGCCGCGCCTCGTACTTGGCCTGTACGGCACTCAGGTCGCCGATGGCGGCGAAGAGCTCGTCCTCGGTGCGCGGCACCGGGCCGGGCGCCTCGGCCAGCAGGTCGAAGTACGTGCCGCGGGTGTCCTCGGCGTACTCCTCCCAGTCGTACGCGTAGAACACCAGCGGGCGTTGCAGCAGCGCGTAGTCGAACATCACCGAGGAGTAGTCCGTGATGAGGCCGTCGGCGAGCAGCAGCAGCGGGGTGATGTCCGGTTCGGTGCTCACGTCGACGACGCGGCCCGCCACCGACGGCGGCAGGGTGAGCCGGTTCAGGTAGTGCGCCCGTACGAGGAGGGTGTACTCGTCGCCGAAGCGGGCGGCGAAGCGCTCGACGTCGAAGCCGAACTCGAAGCCGCGTACCCGGCCGTCGGAGTTCGCGCGGAACGTGGGCGCGTACAGCAGCACCCGGCGGTCGGGGTCCAGGCCGAGGCGTTCGGCGAGGCGCTGCGCCTCGGGGCCGGGCGCGGCGCCCTCGCGGGCCCGCACCAGGGCGTCGTTGCGCGGGTAGCCGGTGCGCAGCAGCTTCTCCTCGGGGATGCGGTAGGCGCGGGCGAGGGTGCGCACGTCGTGCTCGCTGCGGACCACGAAGTGGTCGAAGCGGTCCAGCGCCTGCTGGTAGGCGCGCTGCTCCGGCTCGGACATCATCCGGTGGGTGGGCTCGTGGAAGCCCATCCGCTTCAGGGCCGAGCCGTGCCAGGTCTGGATGTAGGTGGTCTCCGGGCGCTTGGTCAGCCGCAGCGGGAAGCCCTGGTTGTCGATCCAGAACTCGGCCTGGGCGAGCGCCCGGAGGTAGCGCCACGACCACCGGCGCACCAGCTCGGCGTCCTCGGGGAAGCCCTCGGGACGCTCGCCCGCGTAGGACCAGATCGGGGTGATCGGCACGCCGCGGCGCCGCAGCTCCTCGTAGACGGCGCGGGGGCTGTCGCTGTACTGCTTGCCGAGGTGGCTCTCGAAGACGACCGTGCCCTTGCGGACCGGCAGTCTGCGCAGCATGCGCTCGTAGACCTGGAGCTTGCGGTCGCCGGAGTTGAGGTCCTTGCGGACGGCGCGCAGCTTGCGGTAGGCCCCCTTGGCGGCGCGCGCGGGGCGGCCGTGCAGGTTGCGCTCCACGGCGGCGCGCCCGACGCGGGCGACCTGGCCGTGCTGGGTGAGCCGGAAGGCCAGGTGCCCCTTGGCCGACACCTGGGCCTCGAGCCGGTCGGCCATCAGCCGGGTGAGCCGCGGGCGCACGGGCACCGCCTGAGCGTGCTCCAGGTCGACGGTGCCCACGGTGAGCCGGCTCGTGGTGCGCCGGCCGTCCGCCGTGAGGTGCAGCCGGACGTCCCAGACGTCGTCGACGATGCCCAGCGGCCTGAGCCGCCGGGCCAGCGGCACCTCGGCCCGCCAGGCGATCGTGTCGCCCTGGTGGCGCGGCGCCGGCACCGGGAAGCGGAAGGTCTGCAGACTGCGGCGGCGGGCGCGGAACTCCAGCTCGGCCGAGAGCTCGGCGTCCGCGGCGACGGTGTGCAGCGGGTTGACGATCTCCCCGGCGAGGACGACGGTGTCGCCGCTCGCCGTGTACTCGGTGAGCCGGTTGCGCAGGGCCATCTGGTCCAGCCGCTTGGCGTGGTAGCCGAGGGTGGTGACGTCGAGGACGGCGCGCATCTCCGGGTCGTCGAGATAGCGGTCGGTCCAGTAGACGCGGCCGTCCCGCTCGGTGAGCGGCGCGGAGATCTTGTGCCGGTTGATCAGTGTGTCGATGGCCGGCATGAGGTCGGTCCAGTCCTCGCGCAGCAGCAGCTGGGCGCAGATCGCGTGGACCCGGTCGAGCTCGTCGTACGCCGCCTCCGGGAAGTCCTGGACGTAGCCGCGGGCCAGCTCGGCGAAGCGGTGGCGGTACCCGTCGTCGAGGAAGGGAAGTTCCCGCAGGTAGAGCACGAGGTCGTGCTTGAGGAACTTGATGTCCTTCCACAGCTTGAGCCCGTCGAGGCCCTTGCGCTCAAGGATCGCGTCGATCCGGCGGTGGATCTCCACCCGGTCCGCGAAGTTGTTGATCTCACGGCGTCGGTTGCTGATCGACTTCACGGCCGTCTTCTCGACGACGTTCCAGTAGTAGACCGTGTTGGGGATCAGGGTGATCCGCCGGGCGGCGAGGTAGGCCTGGGCCGAGAAGAGCAGGTCCTCGTAGTGGATGCCGCGCGGGAAGGCGAGGTCGTTGTCGAGGAGGAAGTCGCGCCGGTAGCACTTGTTGGTCGACAGGGTGTCGAAGACGAACAGGTCCGGCAGCTCGCTGACCGAGTCGACGGTACGGGTGGCGCGGTACAGCCAGGGGTACCAGGCGACGCGCTTGTCGTGGCGGCTGTCGGTGTGAACCCGGACACACAGGCCGGAGATCAGCTCGGCGCCGGTGCGGTCGCCCGCCTCGACCATGTTGCGGCACGCGTTCGGTTCCAGCGTGTCGTCGCTGTCCAGGAACATGACGTAGCGGCCACGGGCGACCTTGACGCCCTGGTTGCGCGGCTCCCCGCAGCCCCCGCTGTTCTCCGGGAGCCGGATCGCGCGGACCCGGTCGGGGTGGGCCGCGGCGAGCGCCTGCGCGACCTCGTGGGAGCCGTCCGTCGAGCAGTCGTCGGCGATGATCACCTCGACATTGCGCAGTGTTTGCTCAAGGACGGAACCTACGGCCGTCGGAAGTCGCTCTTCGTCGTTGTAGACGATGACGACAACACTGACGTCCGGATCGGGCGCGATGGTCGACACGGCCACCTCTCGTCTCTGTTCCGTTCGTGTGCGGCAGGGTGGACGCAACCCTACAGGGTGTAGGGATCACGCTCGCCCGCACCCCCTCCAAACTACGTCAATGCGACAATACGCCGTCGTCCTGACACACAGAACCAGACGGCCGGACACTCGGGGTGACGCCCGCGGACCCGGCACGCCAGGCGAACTCGGGTGCCCGGAGCGGCGGTTGGACCGACGGCGCACCGGGCTCTCCGTCCACACTAGGGGGTGACCACCACGGTGACCTCGAAGCGGTCCTGGCCCGGCGGGCAGCGCATCGCCTCACCGCACGAGGTGCGCCGGGCGGTGACCCGCACGGTACCGGGCCCGGCGGCGGTGAACCGCGCGGAGGAGGCGCCGCAGCTCCGCCCGGGCGGGCAGGTCCGGGTGGGGGCGGCTCCGCCGCCGGAGGGGGCGAGCACCCGGGGGTCCGAGCCGGCCGGGGCCGACCAGTAGCCGCCGTGCAGGCGCACCTCGACGAGTGTGCCGGTGATCACACGGACGGTGGTTCCCCGTGCCCGCTCGTCGAGGACGACCCGACCGGAGGACGGCGCGGCGGACGCCGAGGGTGACGCGGACGGCGCGGGTGAGGTGGAGGACACGGAGGACGCAGACGCCGCGGACGAGCCCGACGGCGGCGGGGGCGGCGGGCCCGGGGACCCGGACGAGCAGCCGCCCAGGAGGGCCGTGAGGGCGGCGAACGCCAGACATGCGGCGAAGCGGGGCGCCAAGCGGGTGCGCGGGAGCGTCATGGACGGGCCCCTCCCCTTTCCGGACGGTTTGTGCCGATGAGACGGTTCCGCCCCGGCAGTGGTTCCCTGCCGGGGCGGAACACGTCGTGCTGTGCCGGGTGACCCGGTGGGGTCAGGAGGCGTTGAGGGCGGTGTCATCGACCACGAAGCTGGTCTGGAGGCTGGAGTCCTCGGTGCCGGTGAACTTCAGGGTCACCGTCTGACCGGCGTAGCTGGACAGATTGAACGACTTGAGCGCGTAGCCGCTCGCCGCGTTCAGGTTGGAGTAGGTGGCCAGGGTGGTGGAGCCGACCTGGACGGTCAGCTTGTCGTAGGCGCTGCTCGTGGTGGTCTCGGCGGTGTCGATGTGCAGGTAGAAGGAGAAGGTGGCGCTGCACCCGGCCGGGATGGTCACCGACTGGGACAGGGTGTCGGTGTGGGAGCTGCCGTAGCCGTCCATCCAGGCCTTCCAGCTGCCGGAGTGGGCGGGCTCACCGGTGGAGTTGTCGACCACGCCGGTGCTGGCCGTCCAGGGCGAAGCGGTGCCCGTCTCGAAGCCGGGGTTGCCGAGCTTCTGACCCGGGCTGGCGCAGCCGCTGGTGCTGCTGACGGTCCAGCTGAACGAGGTGCTGCCGGAGGCTCCCGTGCCGTCCTTGGCGGTCACCGTCACGGAGGAGGTGCCGGCCGTGGTCGCGGTGCCGGTGATCTTGCCCGTGGAGGAGATGCTGAGCCCGGCCGGCAGCCCGGTCGCGGTGTAGGTGAGGGACTGCGTGGAGTCGGAGTCCGAACCCGTCATCTGCAGGGACACGGCGGTGCCCACCGTGCTGCTCTGGTTGCCGGGGTTGTTCACGGTGACCGTGTTGCCGGTGCTGCCGCCGACGATCGCGTGCGTGATGGCGCAGTCGTTGGTGTCGTTGGACCAGCTCGCCTGCTCCGCGAAGGTGCCGGTCCCCATGGTGACGTTGGCCGCGCCGCCCGTGCTGCCCGGGGCGATCCAGGCGCATTCGTCGGAGTTCTCCTGGCCGTCGTAGGAGCTGCCCGTGTGGTTGGTCCAGCCGCCCGCCGGGTTCTGGTCCGACATCATCTCCTGCCACTCGTGGCCGAGGGTCATCGTCCACCCGTCCAGCGTGCCGGGCGAGTTGACGAAGCCCACGCCGCAGCCCGAGCCGGAGTCCATGTTGTACGGCTGGTTGCTGAACGCGATGTCGCCGTAGGAGGAGGTCACGGCGCCGCCGGTCAGCGTGGTGTCGCCGTTCCAGTCGTGCCAGGCGCAGTAGCTGCCCTGGTAGTTGTCCGGGTTGGTGCCGTGCGGGGAGAGGACGACGTAGTACGCGTCGCGGTTGGACGCGGCGGTGGTGTTGCCGAAGTGGCCGGCCGCCTTCACCGCCTCCGCGCCGAGCTGGTGCCCGGTCGCCGCGCTCGGCGAGGTGGTCGAGTTGTCGTACCAGACGCCGGAGAGGACGCCGCCGCTCTGGTACGGGATGAAGTTGGCGTTGGACGGGCAACTGGTCGCGCCGCTCGCCACGTTCGGGCCGTCGCACCACTGGGTGAGGTCGGCGGACCACCGCTCGCTTCCGGTGCCGATGTCCTTGAACATCTCCTGGGCCACCGGGGCCGCGCCGTCCGGGTCGCCGGAGAAGGTGGCGTCGCCGCTGGAGTTGGTGCCCTGCGTGCCCCACTGGGAGCCGTAGAAGACCAGGTAGACCTTGGAGTGGCCGCTCTGTACGCCGATGCCGTCGACGCCGCCGCCGTAGGACAGCGTCTGCGGTCCGGTCGCCGCCGTGGTCGCGGTCGTCGCCGGGTGCTGGGCCGCCCAGGCCTTCATCTGGGCGTGGCGCTGGATGGTCGGCAGGGCGCCGTGACGGTAGGGGTGCTGGTAGGCCGGGCTGTAGGGGTTGGATCTCACGGACGGGCCTGCGGCCTGGGTGGCGGCTGCCGCCTGGGGTATGGAGGCGAGTGCCGCACCGGTGAGCAGGGACAGCGACGCGAGACCGGTCAGGGTCGCTCGGAGCGCGCCGCGGGCGTGGGGATTACCCATGGGGGGTGGGACCTTTCTGCGACAGGCCTCCGCCGTGGGGCGGCGGAGGTGAGCTGCGGGGACGCCGACGCGGCAGCTCACCAGGCGCACCGGCTCCGGGCGCCGGGGACGACGTCCTTGCACCGCCGGACAGGACAGCAGGCCCCAGTGGCACCACTCGACCACGCGGGTTCCGGGCGGCCGGGAATCCACGAGGTGTCGCAATTCGCTGGGAGAGCGCGATCCTTGACCGAAAGACGCTTGCTGAGTGATGCCTTGTCAGACGTCCGAAGCAAAGCAGGGTGACGTGTTCCGGTCAATCGACTGGAATGCGGCCTTACTTTTTTCTTACAGAGGGCGTTCGCGGCCTTCCAGGCACGCTTGTCCGGCCCTCGGCGAACCGCCGTTTTCCGCAGGTCGGCGCAGTGACGGCAAGGGCGGGGGCGGCGCGATCACCCGAACGCCCGCCGCGTGCCGCTCGCCGCCGTCGGTGTCCATTCGGCGCCCCCAAACCCGGCCACGGGGAAAAGGGAGGAATGCATTTCGTCAAGAGTCGCTTTTCAGAACCCCGTTGTTCTCCCGTGGGTTTCTGCTCCCCTCGCGGGGACCGTCATCGCCACGTCCTGGTCTTTCAGCAGGTACGCCCGGCCACGCACCACCGTGAGGGCAGCTCGATCCTGCTCCCGTCGGGCCGGGACTCGACGGTCGTCAGCGGAAGTTCACCGTGCGCCAGGACGGCCAGGCCGGCCGCGCGCAGGTATTCCGGCACGGCGTCGTCCGCGACGTCTCCGGGCACGATGCCGTGCCGGAGGACGGGCGCCAGCTTGGGCGGCGGGCCGGCGGGACTGCGCGCCAGACCGGCCAGGAGAGCGCGGGCGGCCTCGGAGGGCTCGACCAGGAAGACCCGCCCGCGCTGCCCGGCCAGGGCGGCGAGCGCGTCCACGAGCGGCTGCCGGTCGTCCGGCTCGCACTGGTGCAGCACGCCCCGCATGTAGACGTTCGCGTCGCCCAGCTCCGCGTGCAGCGTCTCCGCCTCGCGCTTGTCGGTGGCGTCGAGCACGCGGTACGCGGCCTGCCCGGCCGGGTCGGAGCGCCGGGCGCGGTCGACGGCCGAGGCCGACAGGTCGACGCCGAGGACGCGCGGGAAGCGGTCGGCGAGGAAGCGGGTCTGGGTGCCGTTGCCGCAGCCGAGATCGACCAGCGGCAGCCCGGGATCGGTGAGATGCGGGTGGAACAGCGGCAGATGGAGAGCGGCGGTCAGCGCGGGCTCGGCGTCCCAGAACACCGCGCCCGTCTCCTCGGGCGCCTCGCGCCAGAAACCCTCCCAGGCCAGGCGGTACCGACTCGTCACGCTCATGCCCAACTCCCCGGAATCCACAGGCGATCCGTCCTCGTGACGGGCGCGTACGGCCGGTCTACCGCGCGCCGGTCGCCCTCACAAGCGCCGGGCGCGTTCCTTCACCACGCGTGTCGCCGACGTCCCGGGACAGCACACCCGGCCGCGTCGGCGCCCGGGTGCGGGCCGGACCGGGCGGCGCCCGAGCACGGGCGACGGACGCCCCCGGTCTCAGCGACGCGGCAGCGTCAGCTCGAACCAGACCGTCTTGCCGGTGCCGGTCCGGCTGGTGCCCCACTCCCGGGCGAGGGCGCTGACCACGCGCAGCCCGCGCCCGGACTCGTCGCCGGGACCGGCGCTCGTCAGCGTGGGCAGCTCGTGGTCGTCGTCGTCCACCTCGCACAGCAGCGTGTCGCCGCGGACGAGCCGCAGCGCGACCGCACCGCCGCGGGAGTGCCGTACGGCGTTGGTGACCAGCTCGCTGACCAGCAGCTCGGCCGGATCGGCGAGCCGGGCCAGACCCCACACGTGGAGCTGCTCCCGGACCACGGCACGGGCGCGGGCGGCCTGGCCGGGCTCGCGGGCGAGCCGCCACTCGGCGACGTCGTCCGGCGCGATGCCGTTGAGGCGGGCCATCAGCAGCGCCACGTCGTCCTTGCGGCCGTCGCGCGTGTTCAGGGCGCGGATGATCGTGTCGCAGGCCTCGTCCATGGCCGCCGCCGGGTGCGCGGCGGACGCGCACAGCGTGGCGAGGCCGACACCGATGTCCTCGCCGCGCATCTCGACCAGCCCGTCGGTGCACATCACCAGGCGGTCGCCGGGCCGCACCCGCACGCGTACGGTCTCGAAGGGCACTCCGCCGACGCCGACGGGTGCGCCGGTGGGCAGGTCGAGCAGCTCGCTCCGGCCGTCCCCGGCACGGACCAGGACCGGCGGGACGTGGCCCGCGTTGGCCAGGAGCAGCTCGCTCGCGATGGGGTCGTACACGGCGTACAGACAGGTCGCGAGGTAGGTGTCGCCGAGCCGCTGGGCGAGGTCGTCGAGGTGGCGCAGCAGTTGGGCGGGCGGCAGGTCGAGCGCGGCCATGGTCTGCACGGCGGTGCGCAACTGGCCCATCATCGCGGCGGAGTTCAGGCCGTGGCCCATGACGTCGCCGACGACGAGGGCGGTGCGCGCGCCGGGCAGCTTCACCGAGTCGAACCAGTCCCCGCCGACCCGGCCGAGCAACGTGCCGGGGAGGTAGCGGGTGGCGATGTCGCAGCCCGCCCGGCGCGCCGGGATGCGCGGCAGCATGCTGTCCTGGAGGGTCTCGGCGACGCTCTCCTGGTGGGTGTACATGCGGGCGTTGTCGAGCACGAGGCCCGCGCGGGCGGCGAGTTCGGCGCCGGTGACCCGGTCCATGTCGTTGAACTCGGCGCGCTCGGGGTGGCGCAGCAGGACCATGAAGCCGAGGACGACATTGCGGGCCTTGAGCGGGACCACGAGCATGGAGCGGTGGGTGATCAGGGGCCGGATGTCGCGCTTCTCGAACTGCGAGGCGATGGCGTGCCCCATCGGCTCGCTGATGCGCGGCACCAGCACGGGCTCACCGGTGGTCATGCACTGGAAGAACGGGGTGTGCGCCGGGAACGGCATGGCCTCGCCGACGGGCACGACGTCGTCCCAGCGGCCGGGTTCGTCGGTGTGCTCCACGGCCACCCGGTGCCACAGGGTGGTGGTGTCCGGCACCCCGTCGGGAAACCCCTCTCCGGCGACGACCTGTTCGCGCAGATAGGTCCCGGCGACATCGGTGAAGCGGGGCACGACGGCCTTGCTGACCTCGACGACGGTCCGGGCCAGGTCCAGCGAGGTGCCGATCCGGCCGCTCACCTCGTTGAGGAACTCCAGGCGCTCGCGGACGGCCGCGTGCTCCAGGTCCTCGCCCGGGTCGCCGGCGTCCTCCTCGGGCGCGGGCAGTCCCTGGGCCGCGGCCCGCGCGGCCCGTTCGCGGCGCGCCCTGCGCCCGGCGCGCCGGGGCACGCCCCAGTCGGGCGTGACGGGCACTCGGTCGTTCTGGCTGAACTCCAGTACCGGGTAGCCGAGTTCGAGCACCTGGGCGACGATCCGGGCGCTCTCCCCGACGCTCATGCTGGGCAGGATCTCGGGCAGCCGCCGGGCGAGGTCCTCGGCGCCGGGGAAGTCGGTGTGCAGGGCGAAGGCGGGCGCGATCCGCTCGGGCACCTCTCTTGCGCCGGCCTCCCCGGGGTCGTCGGGGCGCAGCCCGCCCGCGTCCGCGGCGAGCACCAGCAGCCGCTCCGGTCCCGGCCCCACCAGCGGGTACGCCCACCACAGCACGTCGGCCCGGCCCGGCTCCCCGGACGGGCGTGCTCCGGCGTCGTCCCGCTCGTGCCCGTGCGCGTGATCTGGCTCGGGCACGGGCACAGTGAGGCGGGCGCGGCCCGCGGCCGGGTAGGACAACCGTCCGTCGAGGGAGGACTCCAGGCCCGGCCCGAGCCCGTCGCAGGCGGTGTACGACCGGTGGGTGACCTCGTCGGTCTCCTCCGGCAGCGCGCCGGAGACGGGCAGCAGGTCGGCCGCAGGGCGGCCGATCGCCTCCTCCTTGGCGGTGCCGAACAACCGCCGCGCACCCCTGCTCCAGTGGGAGACCAGCCCGTCGCGGTCGACCACGACCACGGCCAGCGGGACGCGGCCCGCCGCGGCGTCCCCCGCCACTGCCCCCACCGCCGCGCCGCTCCCCGCTCCGCGGCTGGGAGGTGCGTCCCTGTCGGTGCCACGGTCCATGGCCCGGCCCTCTCTCCGCACGGCTCCGCAAGATCTGTTCCCCCGCCGACCACGGTACGGCGGCGGTCCGTCACGATGTGCGGCAACAGCGGAATTCGTACCGGCCGGTCACACCGGCGCACCGGCGTGCGCCCCCCCGGCGGGCCGGGTCAGTCCTCGTGGCCGAGCTGGAGATCCCGTTCCGTCCGTCCGCCGCCCGCCACCTGGAGCACGGTGGCCACCGGCGGATAGCCCGCCGCGATCACGGTGTACTCGCCGGAGGCCAGGTCGACGAACCGGAACGTTCCGTCGGGGCCGGTGGTGAGCGTGTCGACCACGTTGCCCGCGGCGTCCAGCAGGGTGACGCGCGCGTCCTCGACGGGCCGGCCGCCGGGGGCGCGAACCGTCCCGCGGAGCACGGCGCCGCCCGCGAGTTCGACGTCCTGCCGGGTCTCCCGCGCGGCCTGCACGCCGACGGGGAGCGCGGCGGGGCGGAAGGCGTGCGCGCTGGCGGCGAGGGTGTACTCCCCGGCGACGAGTTCGGTGAGGACGTAGCCGCCGTCGCGCCCGCTGCGGGTGCCGGCGACAACCTCCCCGTGCACGTTGGTCAGCGTCACGGTGGCGTCCCGCACGGGGGTGCCGTCCGCGGTGCGCACAAAGCCCGCGAGGCGTCCGGCGCCGCCGAGCACCACGTCGAGGTCGACGGACCGCTCGCCGACGGTCACGCTCACCGCCTGCGGCTGGTGCCCGCCGGCCGCCGCGATCAGGACGTAGGCGCCGGTGCCCGGGGTGGACAGCGCGTAGCGTCCGTCCTCGCCGCTCGCGCCCCGCCCGATCTGCTGCCCGGTCACGTCGATGAGGGTGAGCGCCGCGCGGGGGACGGCCGTGCCGTCGGTGTGCCGCACCGTGCCGCACACGGGGACGCCCGCGGGGACACCGGCGGCGTACGCCGAACGGGCCTGCGGGACGACGGCGCCGTCCTGGGTGGTCTCCGTCTCGGGAGCGGGGGTGTGGTGGGACACCAGGGGTTTCTCCTTGAGGAAGAAGGCGATCAGCAGACCGAGGACGAGCACCGGCACCAGGTAGAGGAAGATCCGCGGCATGGCGTCGGCGTACGCCTGGACGTAGGCGTCGCGCAGGGCCGGCGGCAGGGCGCGCACCCGCTGCGGGGTGATCGACTCGGGGTCGGGGAGCACGGCTCCGGCGCGCGCGGGGACGCGTGCGGCCAGGGCGTCGGTGAGCCGCCCGGCGAAGAGGGTGCCGAAGACCGCGGCGCCGACGCTGCCGCCGATCTGCCGGAAGTAGTTGTTGGCGCTGGTGGCGGTGCCCAGGTCCGCGGGGCGCACGGAGTTCTGCACGGCCAGGACCAGGACCGGCATCACCAGGCCGATCCCGGCCCCGAGGACGGCCATCCACACGCTGTAGTGCAGCCGCGGGGTGTCGGTCCGGAGGTGGGAGAGCAGCCACATGCCGACGGCGGACAGGGCGCAGCCGAGGAGGGGTTGGGCCCGGTAGCGGCCGGTACGGCTGATGAGCTGCCCCGAGGCGACGGACGCCACCACGATGCCGCCCATCATGGGCAGCATCAGCAGGCCCGACTCGGTGGCCGAGGCGCCGTCGACCATCTGGAGGAAGGTGGGCAGATAGCTGGCGGCGCCGAACAGCGCGACCCCGACCACGAGTCCGACCAGGGCGGTGACGTTGAAGACGGAGTCCCGGAACAGCCGCGGCGGGATGAGGGGTTCGGCGGCGAACCGCTCGGCGGCGAGGAAGAGGGCGGCGCACAGGGCGGCGCCCGCGGCGAGGCCGAGAACGACGCGCGAGTCCCAGGCGTATTCGGTGCCGCCCCAACTGGTCAGCAGCACCAGGCAGGTCGAGGCCCCGGCGAGCAGCAGGGTGCCCGGCACGTCGAGGCGGCCCCGCGCCACCGGCCTCGGCAGCTTGAGCACCGCGGTGACCACCGCGAGGGTCACCAGGCCGAAGGGGACGTTGATGTAGAAGCACCAGCGCCACGAGAGGTGGTCGGTGAAGTAGCCGCCGAGCAGCGGCCCCGCGATGGAGGCGAGGCCGAAGGCGGCACCGATGAGCCCCATGAACCGCCCGCGCCGCCGGGGCGGCACGATGTCCGCGATGATGGCCTGCACGCCGATCATCAGCCCTCCCGCGCCGACGCCCTGGACGGCGCGGAAGGCGATCAGCTGGTCCATGGTCCGCGCCCGGCCGGCGAGCCCCGAGCCGACGACGAAGACGACGATGGCGAACTGGAAGACGCCCTTGCGGCCGAGGAGATCGCCGAGCTTGCCGTAGACCGGCAGACCGATGGTGGCGGTGAGCAGGTAGGCGGTGATCGCCCAGGACATCCGGTCCAGTCCGTGCAGCTCACCGACGATCTTCGGGAGCGCGGTGGCGACGATCATCTGCTCCAGCGCCGCGAGGAGCAGGGCGAGCATCAGCCCGACGAAGACCAGCCGCACCCGGCGGGGGTCGAGGTGGGCGGCCGGGGCCGGTGGCGCGAGGGGGACCTCCGGCGGCGCGACGGCCGGTTCGTCCTGCACCAGAGTGATCCCGCCCACGTCGCCGCTCCCTCGTCGCGCCTGCCGCACATTTCCGCGTAAAGCGACAACTGTGAGCAAGCGCGACGAGTTACGCCACCGAGCCGGGCGCCGGGGAGATCCACTCGAACCGGTGAGGCGCCAACGGGCCCTGGCGGCAAACCCGTTGGGCCCGCAGGGCGACGGGGAGCGCGGACCGGGGGATCCGCCGGCCCGCTCCCCGCCCTCCCGGCTACTTCTCGGTCTCGGCGGCGAGGTTGGCGAGCACGGCGTCGTAGATCCGGGCGAGGCCCTTGGGCGCGAAGGTGCGCTCGAAGAAGCCGCCGATGCCGCCGGCGCCGTTCCAGGTGGTCGTGACGACGACCCGCGAGCTGCCCTCACCGGCCGGGGTGACCCGCCAGGTGGTGACCATCGAGGAGTTGCGGTCCTTCTCCACGAGCTCGCCGTCGGTGGGCTCGGTCACCTCCAGCAGGCAGTCGCGGATCCGCTTGCTGGTGGCCTGGAGCTTCCAGTGGACGAGGGTGCCCTCGCCGTCGCCGCCCTCGCGCACCTCGTACTCGCTGAAGTGCTCGGGCAGCAGCCTCTCGCGGGTGCCGCTGTAGTCGGCGAGGGCGTCGAACACCTTCTCCGCGTCCGCCGCGACGACCCGCTCCGTAGTGGCCTCGACCTGCGCCATCAGGTTCCTCCAGGGCATCCGTTCTCAAGGTCGGGACAAAGCCAACCACCCCGCTCCCCGGCCACCCAAATCGGGGTCGGCAAGTGATCGATCCAGGTGCGTTCGGCGATCGGATACGACCCTCGCACGATCATGCGAACGAATGTTCTATTATGTGCGGCAGTGCTATCGAGGAGGCGTCATGCGCTGGGAGAACCTCACCGTGGACCCGGACCGCAGCCGGGCCGACGCCGCGCTGTTCGGCGCGGACGCCGTGGTCACCCGCACCGTCGACACGCCCGAGTTCCGCGGCATCACCTTCCACGAGATCCGGGCCCGCTCGATCATCAACCGGGTCCCGGGCGCCTCGCGCATGCCCTTCGAGTGGACGGTCAACCCCTACCGCGGCTGCTCGCACGCCTGCGTGTACTGCTTCGCCCGCAAGACGCACAGCTATCTGGACCTGGACACCGGCATCGGCTTCGACACCCAGATCGTGGTCAAGGTGAACGCACCGGAGCTGCTGCGCCGCCAGCTGGCCTCGCGCCGCTGGCGGGGCGAGCACATCGCGATGGGCACCAACGTGGACTGCTACCAGCGCGCCGAGGGCCGCTACCGCCTGATGCCGGGCATCCTGACCGCCCTGCGCGACCACGCCAACCCCTTCTCGATCCTCACCAAGGGCACGCTGATCCTGCGCGATCTCGACCTGCTGAGGCAGGCCGCCGAGGTGACCGAGGTCGGCGTCTCGGTCTCCGTGGGCTTCACCGACCCCGAACTGTGGCGCACCGTGGAGCCGGGCACGCCCGCGCCCCATCGCCGGCTGGACGTCGTGCGCGTCCTCGGCGAGCACGGCATCGGCTGCGGTGTGCTGATGGCGCCGGTGATTCCCTTCCTGAGCGACCACCCGGCCCAACTGCGCGCCACGGTAAGGGCGATCGCGGAGGCGGGGGCCACCTCCGTCACGCCGCTGGCGCTGCATCTGCGGCCCGGCGCCCGCGAGTGGTTCACGGCCTGGCTCGGAGAGCACCACCCCCATCTGGTGCGCCGCTACGAACGGCTCTACGCCGACGGTGCCTACGCCCCCAAGTGGTACCAGCGCCGGATCACCCGTCAGGTCCACGAGCTGGCCCAGGAGTACGGCATCGGACCCACGCGCGCGGGGATGCCGCGCCGCGTCCGCCCGTCCGGGCCGGCGCCCGAGCCGGGGACCGGCCGGACACCCGGGTCGACGCCGCCCTCCACGACCGAACCGACTCAACTCACGCTCATTTGAGGTCATTCGAGGGCTTAGCACGATCCAATCGGGTCAAGAATTGCCGGAACACGCTCTTCCGGCGGTGTCATCCGGGACGATGCGGCGAGGGCCGCCAGACCTGCGGTCCGCAGCCTTTCCGTTCTGGGAGCACGCATGAGAAAACGCGCTGCCGTACTGTGCGGCGCCGCCGTCGTCGTGGCCGGATCGTTCACCGCCGTCCCCGCCGACGCGAGCACCACGCACTCCGCGGTCACCGCTCAGCCCGCCAAGGTGAGCTGGAAGAAGTGCGGCACCACCGAACACCCGACGCTCCAGTGCGGGACCCTGCGGGTGCCGCTGGACTACCGGCATCCGTCCGGACAGAAGATCACACTGGCGCTGTCCCGCGTCCCGCACACCGCCAAGACGTACCAGGGGCCGCTGCTGGTGAACCCCGGCGGGCCCGGCGGCAGCGGTCTGTCGCTGGCCGGGTTCGTCGCCTCCTCGCTGCCCAAGGCGGTCGCGGCCCAGTACGACGTGATCGGCTTCGATCCGCGCGGAGTGGGCGCGAGCAAGCCGGCCCTCGACTGCAAGCCGGGCTACTTCAAGCCGGTCCGCCCGGACTCGGTGCCGAGCACGCCGGCCGTCGAGAGGGCCAACCTCACCCGCGCCAGGTCCTTCGCCGCGGCCTGCGGCAAGAAGTACGCGAGCGTGCTGCCGTACATCGACACGGTCAGCGCCGCCACGGACATGGACTCGATCCGCAGGTCCCTCGGCGCCAAGAAGATCAACTACTTCGGTTACTCCTACGGCACCTACCTCGGCTCGGTGTACGCCAAGCTGTTCCCGCAGCGGGTGCGCCGGCTGGTGCTGGACTCCATCGTCGACCCGACCGGCGTCTGGTACGACGACAACATCCGGCAGGACTACGCCTTCGACGCCCGCCACCGCGCCTTCATGGCCTGGGTCGCCAAGTACGACGCGACCTACAAGCTGGGCACCGACCCCGCCGTGGTCGAGGCCAAGTGGTACGCGATGCGCGCGGCGCTCGCGAAGAAGCCCGCGGGCGGGAAGGTCGGCGCCTCGGAACTGGAGGACACCTTCATCCCGGGCGGCTACTACAACGGCTACTGGCCCACCCTCGCCCAGGCGTTCGCGGCGTACGTCAACGGCAAGAAGACCGGCCCGCTGGTGAAGGCCTACGGCAGCATGGCCGCCGTCGACGCCTCGGGCGACAACGGCTACAGCGTCTACACCGCCGTGCAGTGCCGCGACGCCGCCTGGCCCCGCGACTGGCACCAGTGGCGCAAGGACAACTGGTCGGTGTACGCGAAGGCGCCGTTCATGGCCTGGAACAACGCCTGGTACAACGCACCGTGCGCGTTCTGGCCGACCAGGACGCTGCGCCCGGTGAACATCGCCAACGGCAAGCTGCCGCCGGTGCTGCTGTTCCAGGCGACCGACGACGCGGCCACCCCGTACGAGGGCGGTGTCACGGTGCACCACCTGCTGGCGCGCTCGAGCCTGGTGGTCGAACAGGGCGG
This sequence comes from Streptomyces sp. NPDC086766, assembly GCF_044746005.1. Taxonomy (NCBI): domain Bacteria; kingdom Bacillati; phylum Actinomycetota; class Actinomycetes; order Kitasatosporales; family Streptomycetaceae; genus Streptomyces; species Streptomyces sp. NPDC086766. The sequence goes on from NZ_JBIVBI010000010.1 coordinate 219,467, forward strand.
CGGCAACCACGGCATCACGCTGAGCGGGAACTCCTGCCTGGACAAGTACCTGTCCGCGTACCTGAGCAACGGCACGGTGCCGCGCGGCCACCACGGCGACGCCGACGCGGTCTGCCAGAAGCTGCCCGACCCCAAGCCGGCGGCCGCGAAGACGAAGGCGGCCTCCACGTCGGAGGCGGTCGCGCCGGCGTCGGACGCCCCGCGCGGTGCGACGCTGCACGGGCTGCTCGGCTTCCGCAACTGACGTACGCCTGAGAGCCCTTCGGGGGCGGGGATGATCGGACCCATGGTCCACCATGGACCCATGAGTCGTCCGACCGGAAACCCCGCCCCCGAAGGGCTCGCCCATGCCTGGCGGTTCCGTCACACCGCCCTTCGGGCCGGGAGCCCCCTGGCGGTGGGCCCATGACGCCCCCGCCTCCGCCCCAGCCCCAGCCGCAACCCCGGCCTCCGCGCGTGCGGGAGATGACGCTCGCCGACTGCGGCCCGGTGGCGGAGATCCGGGTGCGCGGCTGGCAGACCGCCTATCGGGGTCTCGTTCCGCAGTCGCACCTCGACGCCCTCAGCGTGGAGCGGGACGCCGAAGTGCGCCGCACCCTCCTCACCCGGGACGCGGGCCGCGCGGTGAACCTGGTCGCCGTGGGGGCACCTCCCAGGCCGTCCAGGCACTGGGGGAAACACGGCGAGATCGTCGGCTGGGCCTGCCACGGCCCCTACCGCGAAGGCGAAGTCCACACGGAGGACGCCGAGTTGTACGCCGTCTACGTGGCCCCGGGCCACTGGTCGGCGGGTGTCGGGCGGGCTCTGTTGCGGGAGTCGACGCGGCGCTGCGCGGCCGCCGGACACCCGAGGATGCTCCTGTGGGTGCTCAAGGACAACGCCCGGGCCCGCCGGTTCTACGAGCGGGCCGGCTTCCGTCCCGACGGCGCCGAGGAGCCCTTCGAGGTGGACGGTGTCGCCGTGCCCGAGGTGCGGTACGCGCGTTCGCTGACGACCGTCGGCTGAGCCGGCCGGCGCCGGCCCGGAGTCCGCGCCGACCGGTCGCGAGGCGCGGTCAGCGCCGGCGCGGGATGCGGGACAGGGCCCGGTCAGCGCTGACGCGGGATGCGGGACAGGGCGCGGGTCGCGGCTTCGGCGAGGGCCGGGTGGGCGAGGGCCTCGGTCAGGACGGGCCGGGCGCGGGCGTCGCCCAGCGAGCCGAGGCCCTCCACGCAGGCCAGGGCCACCCGCCGGTACGGGTCGTGCGGGCGCAGCCGGCGCTCCAGGGTGGTGATCAGCGCGGGCACGGCCTCGGGGGCGCGCAGCTCGGTCAGCAGGCGCACCGGGTGCAGCGCGTACGCCACGCGCAGCTCGTTGGTGGCGAGGGCGGCCGCGGCGCGGGCGGTGCGGGGGTCGCCGAGGCGCGCCAGGGCGTAGGCGGCACCGGCGCAGCGCTGCGGGTCGCGGTGGTTGAGGAACAGCACGAGGGACTCGAAGGCGCGCCGGTCCCCCGTCAGCCCCAGCCGGAACGCGGCCAGTTCCCTGGCCCACAGCGGCTGCCCGGGGGCGGTGAGGACCTCGGCCAGTTCGTCCGGGTCGCCGGTCGCCACCAGATGCCCGTAGGCCGCCGAGTCGCCGGACTCCTGCCGTAAGCGCTCCGTGAGTGATCGCAACTCCTCGTCCACGACACTCACCCTAGGGCCGGCGGGCGGTGTGCGGGACCTACATCACAAACCCGGGGGCTGGCGCGCTCGTTACCCGCGGGTTAAGCTCAGACGAGCGAGTTACCCCCTCGCACTTTCTCGCAGTGGCCTGGTGACGCAGCCACTGCGAGTGTTGTCGGTTCGGTGCCTCAGGTACCGCAGTACGACCCGGCTCCGGGACAGAGCCGGTCGGATCCGCCGGATCCCCGGACGTGTGCGCGTCCGCGGCGACGGCACCGGGCGTGTGCGCTCGCAGCCCGGCAACACCCGCACTCCTTTCCGCACCCGGTGCGCCCGACGGCGCACCGGGTCGCGCTCCCAGTCGTCACCCTCATTTCTGGAGTCCCGCGATGGCCTCTCCCCTCTCCGACACCTCCCTGTCCCCGCTGAAGACCGTCGCCGTCGTCGGCCTCGGCACCATGGGCACCGGCATCACCGAAGTCCTCGCCCGCGCCGGCCGCGAGGTCGTCGGCATCGACATCAGCGAGGCCGCGGCAACCGCCGCCGTCGCCGCCCTGGAGTCCTCCACCGCCCGCGCCGTCGAGCGCGGCCGCCTGACCGAGGCGGAGCGCGCGGACGTCCTCGCCCGGGTCCGCACCTCCACCGACCTCGGGTCGGCGGCCGCCGCCGACCTGGTCATCGAGGTGGTGCCGGAGTCGTACGAGATCAAGCACCAGATCTTCCGGGAACTGGACGGCATCGTGCGGCCCGAGACGATCCTGGCCACCGGCACCAACGCGCTGTCGGTGACCCGGCTGGCCGCCGACTCGGCGCGTCCGGAGCGGGTGCTGGGCCTGCACTTCTTCAACCCGGCGCCGGCGATGAAGCTGGTGGAGGTCGTCTCCTCGGTGCTGACCGCCCCGCAGGCCGTCCAGGCGGTCACCGACCTCGCCCTGGAACTGGGCAAGGAGCCCGTCGCGGTCGGCGACCGGCCCGGCTTCGTCGCCGACGGCCTGCTGTTCGGCTACCTCAACCAGGCGGCCGCGATGTACGAGGCGAAGTACGCCTCGCGCGAGGACATCGACGCCGCGATGCGGCTGGGCTGCGGCCTGCCGATGGGCCCGCTGGCGCTGCTGGACCTGATCGGCATCGACACCGCGCGCACGGTCCTGGAGGCCATGTACGCCGAGTCGCGCGACCGTCTGCACGCCCCGGCGCCGATCCTCAAGCAGCTCAGCGAGGCGGGCCTGACCGGCCGCAAGTCGGGCCGCGGCTTCTACACCTACGAGGCGCCGGGCGGCGGCAGCGTCGTGCGGGACGCCCTCACCCCGCTCGACGGCGACAGCCTCGCCCCGGGCCGTGCGGTCCGCTCGGTGGGCGTCGCCGGCTCCGGCACCATGGCCTCCGGCATCGCCGAGGTCTTCGCCAAGGGCGGGTACGAGGTGGTCCTGGCCGCCCGCAGCGCGGAGAAGGCGCAGGCCGCCAAGGCCCGGATCGGCAAGTCCCTGGCCCGCTCGGTCGACAAGGGCCGCATGACGGCGGAGGCCGCCGCGCAGACCCTGGACCGGATCACCGCCACCGGCAGCTACGACGACTTCGCCGACGTCGACCTGGCCGTGGAGGCCGTGGCCGAGGACCTGCAGGTCAAGCAGCAGCTGTTCGCCACGCTGGACAAGGTCTGCAAGCCGGGCGCGGTCCTGGCCACCACCACCTCCTCGCTGCCCGTGGTCGCCTGCGCCCGCGCCACCTCGCGCCCGCAGGACGTGATCGGCATGCACTTCTTCAACCCTGCGCCGGCGATGAAGCTGGTCGAGGTGGTGCGCACGGTCCTGACGGCGGACGAAGTCCACGCCACGGTCCGCGAGGTCTGCGGGCGGATCAGGAAGCACGCCGTCGACTGCGGCGACCGGGCCGGGTTCATCGTGAACGCGCTGCTGTTCCCGTACCTCAACAACGCGATCAAGATGGTGGAGGAGCACTACGCCTCCCTCGACGACATCGACGCCGCGATGAAGCTCGGCGGCGGCTACCCGATGGGCCCCTTCGAGCTGCTGGACGTCGTCGGCCTGGACGTCTCGCTGGCCATCGAGAAGGTCCTCCACCGCGAGTTCCGCGACCCGGGCCTGGCCCCGGCGCCGCTCCTGGAGCACCTGGTGGCCGCGGGCTGCCTCGGCCGCAAGACGGGCCGCGGCTTCCGCGAATATGCCCGGCGCTGACCGGGGCGGCGGGCGGGACGGGCGGGAGTGGGGCGGGCTGCTGGACCCGGCAGCCGCTCCCCCGCCCGCCGAGGACGGCGGAAGCCGGGGACATGCGCACCACGCTGCGCGGATGCAGTACGTTCGGGTCATGTCCCAGCCCGCCAGGTCCTCCCGTACACCAGCTACGCCCGACGCGCCGGAAAGTGCCGCAGGCTCTCGCGCCGCCGCCCAACGGCTCAAGATGCGCCGGGAACTGGCGGCCGCCGCGATGGAACTCTTCGCGACGAAGGGCTACGAGGCGACCACCGTCGACGAGATCGCGGCGGCGGCCGGAGTCGCCCGCCGCACCTTCTTCCGCCACTTCCGCTCCAAGGAAGAGGCGATCTTCCCGGACCACGACGACACCCTGATCCGCGCCGAGGCCGTCCTCAACGCCGCCCCGGCGCACGAGCACCCGCTCGACACCGTGTGCCGCGGCATCAAGGAGGTCATGCGGATGTACGCGGCCCGGCCGGAGATCTCGGTCGCCCGCTACAAGCTGACCCGCGAGGTGCCCACGCTGCGCGAGGCGGAGATCGCCTCCGTGGCCCGCTACGAGCGCCTCTTCACGCGGTACCTGCTCGGCCACTTCGACGAGCGGGCGCACGCCGACGACGCCAACGACGACCCGCTGCTCGCCGAGGTGGCCGCCTCCGCCGTGGTCACCGCGCACAACCACGTGCTGCGCCGCTGGCTGCGGGCGGGCGGCCAGGGGGACGTCGAGGCGCAGCTCGACCACGCCTTCGCCATCGTCCGCAAGACGTTCGGCACCGGGATCGGCGCCGGCCGCACCACGGCCCCCGCGCCGGCCGAGGCGCCCCCCGCCGCGGTCTCCCAGCAGGGCGAGGTGCTGGTGGCACTGGCCCGCACCGACGCGCCGCTGGCCGAGGTGATGCGGACCATCGAGGAGGCGCTGAAGGAGCGCTGAGACCCCTCCGCCGTACGGCGGGCGCTGTGATGACGGCCACCCTTCGGGGTGGCCGTTTTGGCATGTCAGGGGCCCTTTTCTGGGAGCTTCGCGAGCCGATTCGATCGATCATCGCTCATTTGTTACGTAAAGATTTCGCCTGAGCGAAAGTTCTGGCACTCAGTGCCTTGCGAGGTGACACGCGGTGTCATACGTTGAAGGAGTCCGGGCGGCCGGCGTGCAGAGACCGTACGCACGTCGGCTGTCCCAGCAAGCCAACGGCCTGCCCGCCCGGACGCCTGCGTCACAGGCACCTCCCGCGCCACAAAGCGCTGCCGAAGCACCATCCGCCGAACCGACGGCACACCCTCACCCAACCTCAGCAGCACCGACGTAACCCTCAGCGCCCCTCCCTCAGGGCGCTCTTCGCCGGAGGCAACACCGTGACCGTGAAGGACATCCTGGACGCGATCCAGTCGTCGGACTCCACGTCCGCCGACTTCGCCGCTCTGCCGCTCCCCGAGTCGTACCGCGCGATCACCGTCCACAAGGACGAGACGGAGATGTTCGCGGGCATGCAGACCCGCGACAAGGACCCGCGCAAGTCGCTGCACCTGGACGAGGTGCCGCTGCCCGAACTGGGCCCGGGCGAGGCCCTGGTGGCCGTCATGGCCTCCTCGGTCAACTACAACTCGGTGTGGACCTCGATCTTCGAGCCGCTGTCCACCTTCGGGTTCCTGGAGCGCTACGGGCGCACCAACGAGCTGGCCAAGCGCCACGACCTGCCGTACCACATCATCGGCTCCGACCTCGCGGGCGTCGTCCTGCGCACCGGCCCCGGCGTCAACGCCTGGCGGCCCGGTGACGAGGTCGTCGCGCACTGCCTGTCCGTCGAGCTGGAGTCGAGCGACGGCCACAACGACACGATGCTCGACCCCGAGCAGCGCATCTGGGGCTTCGAGACCAACTTCGGCGGCCTCGCCGAGATCGCCCTGGTCAAGTCGAACCAGCTGATGCCGAAGCCGGACCACCTCAGCTGGGAGGAGGCCGCCGCCCCGGGCCTGGTCAACTCGACCGCGTACCGGCAGCTGGTCTCCCGCAACGGCGCCGGCATGAAGCAGGGCGACAACGTGCTCATCTGGGGCGCCAGCGGCGGCCTCGGCTCCTACGCCACCCAGTTCGCGCTGGCCGGCGGCGCCAACCCGATCTGTGTCGTCTCCAGCGACCAGAAGGCGGACATCTGCCGGTCCATGGGCGCCGAGGCGATCATCGACCGCAACGCCGAGGGCTACAAGTTCTGGAAGGACGAGAACACCCAGGACCCGAAGGAGTGGAAGCGCTTCGGCAAGCGCATCCGCGAGCTCACCGGCGGCGAGGACATCGACATCGTCTTCGAGCACCCGGGCCGCGAGACCTTCGGCGCGAGCGTCTACGTCACCCGCAAGGGCGGCACCATCACCACCTGCGCCTCCACCTCGGGCTACATGCACGAGTACGACAACCGCTACCTGTGGATGTCCCTGAAGCGCATCATCGGCTCCCACTTCGCCAACTACCGCGAGGCCTGGGAGGCCAACCGCCTCATCGCCAAGGGCAAGATCCACCCGACGCTGTCCAAGGTGTACTCGCTGGAGGACACCGGCCAGGCCGCCCACGACGTGCACCGCAACGTCCACCAGGGCAAGGTCGGCGTGCTGTGCCTGGCCCCCGAGGAGGGCCTGGGCGTGCGCGACCAGGAGATGCGCGCCCAGCACATCGACGCCATCAACCGCTTCCGGAACGTCTGAGCCACCGGAGGTCACAGATGACTGAGCGTCAGAAGGACCGGCCGTGGCTCATGCGCACGTACGCCGGTCACTCCACGGCCGAGGCGTCCAACGAGCTGTACCGGCGCAACCTCGCGAAGGGGCAGACGGGTCTGTCGGTGGCGTTCGACCTGCCGACACAGACCGGCTACGACTCCGACCACGTCCTCGCCCGCGGCGAGGTCGGCCGGGTCGGCGTGCCGGTCGCGCACCTCGGTGACATGCGCCGGCTGTTCCAGGACATCCCCCTGGAGCAGATGAACACCTCGATGACGATCAACGCCACCGCCATGTGGCTGCTGGCGCTCTACCAGGTCGTCGCCGAGGAGCAGGGCGCGGACATCACCAAGCTCCAGGGCACGACCCAGAACGACATCGTCAAGGAGTACCTCTCCCGCGGCACGCACGTGTTCCCGCCGGGACCGAGCCTGCGCCTGACGACGGACATGATCGCGTACACGGTCTCCCACATGCCGAAGTGGAACCCGATCAACATCTGCAGCTACCACCTGCAGGAGGCCGGGGCCACGCCGGTGCAGGAGATCGCGTACGCGATGTCCACCGCGATCGCCGTGCTCGACGCCGTGCGCGACAGCGGCCAGGTGCCGCAGGAGCGCATGGGCGACGTGGTCGGCCGCATCTCCTTCTTCGTCAACGCGGGCGTCCGCTTCGTCGAGGAGATGTGCAAGATGCGGGCGTTCGGCCGCATCTGGGACAGGATCACGCACGAGCGGTACGGCATCGAGAACCCCAAGCACCGCCGCTTCCGCTACGGCGTCCAGGTCAACTCCCTCGGGCTGACCGAGGCGCAGCCGGAGAACAACGTCCAGCGGATCGTGCTGGAGATGCTCGCGGTGACCCTCTCCAAGGACGCCCGCGCGCGGGCCGTGCAGCTGCCCGCCTGGAACGAGGCCCTGGGCCTGCCCCGCCCCTGGGACCAGCAGTGGTCGCTGCGCATCCAGCAGGTGCTCGCCTACGAGAGCGACCTGCTGGAGTACGAGGACATCTTCGAGGGCTCGAAGGTGATCGAGGCGAAGGTGGACGAGCTGGTCGCCCAGTCCCTCGCCGAGATCGAGCGCATCCAGGAGATGGGCGGCGCGATGGCCGCCGTCGAGTCCGGCTACCTGAAGTCGCAGCTGGTCGCCTCGCACGCCGAGCGCCGTGCCCGGATCGAGTCGGGCCAGGAGAAGATCGTCGGCGTGAACGCCTTCGAGGGCACCGAGCCCAACCCGCTCACCGCCGACCTGGACACCGCGATCCAGACGGTGGACCCGGCGGTCGAGGCCCGGGTCATCGAGTCCCTCCAGCACTGGCGCGACACCCGCTACCAGCCGCCCTTCAACCACCCGCGCCCCTGCAAGGCGCTGGAGCGGCTGAAGGAGGCGGCCAAGGGCACCGGCAACCTCATGGAGGCCACCCTGGAGTGCGCCCGCGCCGGCGTCACGACCGGCGAGTGGGCCGGGGCCCTGCGCGAGGTGTTCGGCGAGTTCCGGGCGCCGACCGGCGTGTCGTCCGCCCCGGTGGCCGTCGCCGCCGAGGAGGGCACCGGCCTGGCCCGGGTGCGCCGGAAGGTGGACCTGACGGCGCGCGACCTCGGGGTCGGCAAGCTGCGCTTCCTGGTCGGCAAGCCGGGCCTGGACGGGCACTCCAACGGCGCCGAGCAGATCGCCGTGCGAGCCCGCGACGCCGGGTTCGAGGTCGTCTACCAGGGCATCCGGCTCACCCCGGAGCAGATCGTGGACGCGGCCCTCGCCGAGGACGTGCACGCGGTGGGCCTGTCCATCCTCTCCGGCTCGCACGCCCAGCTGGTGCCGGACGTGCTGGAGCGGCTGCGTGTGGCCGGTGCCACAGATATACCGGTGATCGCCGGTGGCATCATCCCGAATGGTGACGCCGAGCAGCTCAGGTCCGCCGGCGTGGCCGCCGTCTTCACCCCGAAGGACTTCGACATCACCGGGATCATCGGCCGCATCGTCGACGAGATCCGGAAAGCGAACAAGCTCGACCCCCTGGAGGTCCCCGCATGACCACCCCCATCAACCGCCTTCGCCCGCGGCGCTCCTGCCTCGCCGTGCCGGGAAGCAACCCCCGCTTCCTGGAGAAGGCACAGGGCCTCCCCGCCGACCAGGTCTTCCTGGACCTGGAGGACGCGTGCGCGCCGCTCGCCAAGCCCGAGGCCCGGCACACCATCGTCAAGTTCCTCAACGAGGGCGACTGGACGGGCAAGACCAGGGTGGTGCGCGTCAACGACTGGACGACCGAGTGGACGTACCGCGACGTCGTGACGGTCGTCGAGGGCGCGGGGCAGAACCTCGACTGCATCATGCTGCCGAAGGTGCAGGACGCCCAGCAGGTCGTCGCCCTGGACCTGCTGCTGACGCAGATCGAGAAGACCATGGGCTTCGAGGTCGGCCGGATCGGCATCGAGGCGCAGATCGAGAACGCCCAGGGCCTCAACAACGTCAACGAGATCGCGCAGGCCTCCCCGCGCGTGGAGACGATCATCTTCGGCCCGGCCGACTTCATGGCCTCCATCAACATGAAGTCGCTGGTCGTGGGCGAGCAGCCGCCCGGCTACCCGGCGGACGCCTACCACTACATCCTGATGAAGATCCTGATGGCCGCCCGCGCCAACAACCTCCAGGCGATCGACGGCCCCTACCTCCAGATCCGCAACGTCGACGGCTACCGCGAGGTGGCCCAGCGTGCCGCGGCCCTCGGCTTCGACGGCAAGTGGGTGCTGCACCCGGGCCAGGTCGAGGCGTCCAACGAGATCTTCTCGCCGTCCCAGGAGGACTACGACCACGCCGAGCTGATCCTGGACGCGTACGACTACTACACGTCCGAGGCGGGCGGCAAGAAGGGCTCCGCGATGCTCGGCGACGAGATGATCGACGAGGCCAGCCGCAAGATGGCCCTGGTCGTCTCCGGCAAGGGCCGGGCCGCCGGCATGCAGCGCACGTCGAAGTTCGAGATCCCGGAGGCCTGAGCGCGATGCAGTTCGGACGCACCTACGAGGAGTTCGAGGTCGGGGCGACGTACAAGCACTGGCCGGGCAAGACGGTCACGGAGTACGACGACCACCTGTTCTGTCTTCTCACCATGAACCACCACCCGCTCCACATGGACGTCAACTACGCCGAGAAGACGACGGACTTCGGCAAGAACGTCGTGGTGGGCAACTACATCTACTCGCTCCTGCTCGGCATGTCCGTGCCGGACGTCTCCGGCAAGGCGATCGCCAACCTGGAGATCGAGTCGCTCAAGCACGTGGCGCCCACCTTCCACGGCGACACGATCTACGGCGAGACGACCGTGCTCGACAAGTGGCCGTCGAAGTCGAAGAACGACCGCGGCATCGTCCACGTCGAGACCAGGGGCTACAAGCAGGACGGCACCCTGGTCTGCGTGTTCCGCCGCAAGGTGATGGTGCCGACCGAGACGTACATCAAGGAGCGCGGCGGCGAGCAGCCCGGCCGCCCGGACCTGAAGCAGCAGGAGAAGTGAGATGAGCCGTCTCGCCCAGACCCACGGCCTCACGGACGTCCAGCGGGAGATCGTCTCCACCGTCCGGGACTTCGTGGACAAGGAGATCATCCCGGTCGCGACCGGGCTGGAGCACCGCGACGAGTACCCGCAAGCGATCGTCGACGGCCTGAAGGAACTCGGCCTGTTCGGACTGATGATCCCCGAGGAGTACGGAGGTCTGGGCGAGTCCCTCCTGACGTACGCCCTGTGCGTGGAGGAGATCGCCCGCGGCTGGATGTCGGTGTCCGGCATCATCAACACGCACTTCATCGTGGCGTACATGCTCAAGCAGCACGGCACGCAGGAGCAGAAGGACCACTTCCTGCCGAGGATGGCGGCCGGCGACATCCGCGGCGCCTTCTCGATGTCGGAGCCGGCCCTCGGCTCCGACGTGTCGGCGATCTCGTCGAAGGCGGTGAAGGACGGCGACGAGTACGTCCTGAACGGTCAGAAGATGTGGCTGACGAACGGCGGTACGTCCTCGCTCGTCGCCGTGCTGGTGCGAAGTGACGAAGGACACCCCGAGGGCACCGCGCCCCACAAGTCCATGACCACCTTCCTGGTCGAGAAGGAGCCCGGCTTCGGAGAGGTCCGCCCCGGCCTCACCATCCCGGGCAAGATCGACAAGATGGGCTACAAGGGCGTCGACACCACCGAGTTGATCATGGACGGCCTGCGCATTCCGGCCGATCGGGTGCTCGGCGGCGTCACCGGCCGGGGTTTTTACCAAATGATGGACGGAGTCGAGGTCGGCCGCGTGAATGTGGCGGCCCGTGGCTGCGGCGTCGCGCAGCGTGCGTTCGAACTCGGCGTCCAGTACGCCCAGCAGCGCCACACCTTCGGCAAGCCGATCGCGCAGCACCAGGCGATCCAGTTCAAACTCGCCGAAATGGCCACCAAGGTCGAGGCCGCGCATGCGATGATGGTGAACGCAGCGCGCAAAAAGGACTCCGGTGAGCGAAACGACCTCGAGGCAGGGATGGCGAAGTACCTCGCCTCCGAGTACTGCAAGGAGGTCGTGGAGGACGCCTTCCGGATCCACGGCGGCTACGGCTTCTCCAAGGAGTACGAGATCGAGCGCCTCTACCGCGAGGCTCCGATGCTGCTCATCGGTGAGGGTACCGCCGAGATCCAGAAAATGATCATCGGCCGCAGGCTGCTCGAGGAGTACCGGTTCCAGGGCTGAATGTCCCGCTTCGGGGTGTTTTCTTCGAGAAGAAGATCACACCCCGTCAGCGGCCTTCGGCCGCCGACTCGGCTGCTCGACTTACCCAGTTGTGGCCCTGAACCGCTACGATCGCCGGAAAGCCGCCGTCCCCCGTCAGAGCGCGGCATCATCCGCTACGAAGGTCATCCATGCCCCACAGCCAAACCTCTGCACCACGCGACAGCCGAGCCGGCGTACGCCTCGCGCGCGGAGCATCGCCGTGGCTTCTCCCGACCGTCGCCACCGCAGCCCTCAGCCTGGCACGCTCCCGCCGCTCGGGTGCCGCCAAGGCCGTCGCCGTCCCCGCCACCGCGCTCGCCGCGGGGATGCTGTGGTTCTTCCGCGACCCCGAGCGCGAGATCGCCCAGGGGAGGGTCATCTCCCCCGCCGACGGTGTGGTGCAGAGCATCATGCCGTGGAAGGACGGCCGCACCCGCGTCGCGATCTTCATGAGCCCGCTGAACGTCCACGTCAACCGCGCCCCGCTGGCCGGCACGGTGACGTCGGTCGAGCACGTCCCCGGTGGGTTCGTGCCGGCGTTCAACAAGGAGAGCGAGAACAACGAGCGGGTCGTCTGGCACTTCGACACCGAGCTCGGTGACATCGAGATGATCCAGATCGCCGGCGCGGTGGCCCGGCGCATCGTTCCGTACATCCCGCGGGGCACCAAGGTCGAGCAGGGCGACCGGATCGGTCTGATCCGCTTCGGCTCGCGCGTCGACCTCTACCTGCCGGAGGGTGTCGAGGTCGCGGTGGAGGTCGGCCAGAAGACGGTGGCTGGGGTGACTCGCATTGACCGTGATTGATCCAGACACCCAGACCGGCTGGGTGCCCGAGGCCGACGCCGCGGACGACGAGGAGGAGATGCCCCTCTCGCTGCGCCTGTCGATAGCGGACACCCTCACCCTCGGCAACGCCACGTGCGGCTTCATGGCGGTGTACTTCACCACCACCGGGATCCTGATCCCGCACCTCACGGGCAGCCAGGAGTCGGGCATGGCCCGGCACAGCGCCGCCACGGCGGTCATCCTGATGCTGTGCGCGGCGGTCTTCGACCTCTTCGACGGCCTCGTCGCCCGCAAGCTGCGCTCGTCGCCGATGGGCGCGGAGCTGGACAACCTCTCCGACCTCATCAGCTTCGGCCTGGCGCCGGCGTACTTCGTGCTGGTCTACGGCATGGTCGCCGACGACGCCCACCAGCGGGTGGCCGCCCTCGGCGCGATCGTGGTGCTGCTGGCCGTGGTGCTCCGGCTCGCGCGCTTCAGTTGCGTGACGATGAAGGACGGCATCTTCCAGGGCATGCCCTCGCCGTTCGGCGCGCTGACGGTGGTCTCCATCGTGCTGCTGGAGCTGCCCTTCGTGGCGACGCTGCTGGCCATCCTGGGCATCGCGTGGCTGATGGTGAGCCGTGTGGAGTACCCGAAGCCGCGCGGCCGCCTGGCGGTCGCGATGCTGTCGTGGATCGTACTGTCCATGGGCCTGCTGGCGGCCTGGGCCTTCGACGCCCCGAGCGGCCAGCTGCTGCTGCAGACGGGCTGCGCGCTCCAGCTGGTGATGGGCGCGGTGATCCCGCTGTTCGCCACGGCGCGCCGGGTGCACCACTTCCGCGACAACCGGCGTGAGGCGCGGGCGGCGCAGCTGCCGTAGACGGTCGCCTCCGTCGACAGACGAACGAGGGGCCCCGAACCGTTCGGACACCGATGGCGTCCGTTCGGTTCGGGGCCCCTCGTCCATGCGCGTCGCCGCTCACGCGCCGCTGCCCGCGGACATGACGGCGGGGGCGCTCAGCGCAGGTGGTCGTGGGCGATGCGTTCCGCGACGCGTTCCAGGATCGGGCCCGCCTCCGCGATGCAGCGTGAGACGTCCGGCTCGGTCTCCGTCAGGGGGTACGCGCGGCCGATCCCGGCGCGGGCGAGTGCCTCCGGTGTCAGGGTCAGCCGCCCGCACACCGCGACGACCTCCTTCCCCGCCGCCCGCGCGGCCGCGGCGACCCCGGCGGGCGCCTTCCCGTGCAGGGTCTGCTCGTCCAGCGACCCCTCCCCTGTGATCACCAGGGTCGCCCGCTCCAGGGCGGGCGCGAAGCCGAGCACCTCCAGCATGACCTCGATGCCGGGCCGGAAGCGGGCCCCGAGGAGCAGCGCGCCGTACCCGATGCCGCCGGCGGCTCCCGCGCCCGGCGCGACGGCGTACCGCGCCGCCCGGTCCCCGACCGCCTCCTCCAGCACCTTCGCGTAGTGCGCGAGCGCCGCGTCGAGCGCCGCCACGTCGTCCGGGGAGGCCCCCTTCTGCGGCCCGTACACCGCCGGTGCCCCCTTCGGGCCGGTCAGCGGGTTGTCGACGTCGCTGGCGAGCACCAGCTCGACCGAGGCGAGCCGCGGGTCCAGACCGGACAGATCCGCCCGGGCGAGCGCCGCGAGCCCTCCGCCCCCGGGCGCCACCGGCTCCCCCTCGGCGTCCAGGAAGCGCGCCCCGAGCGCGCGGAGCATCCCCGCGCCCCCGTCCGTCGTCGCGCTCCCGCCGACGCCGAACACGAGGATGCGGGCGCCCGCGTCCAGCGCGGCCCGCAGCAGCTCTCCGGATCCGTACGTGGAGGCCGTGAGCGGCGCGAGGACGCCCGCCGGCAGCCGCTGCAGCCCGCTGGCCTCCGCCATCTCCACCACCGCCGTGTCGCCGTGCAGCGCGAACGCGGCCGTCACCTCGTGCCCGAGGGGCCCGGCGACCCGTACCTCCCGCCGCTCGAACCCGGCCGCGACCGCCGCGTCGACGGTCCCGTCGCCGCCGTCGGCGACCGGCAGCGCCTCCACCTCGACGTCCGGTACGACCCGGCGCAGTCCGGCCGTCACCGCCCGTGCGACCTGCACGGCGGTCAGCGACCCCTTGAACTTGTCCGCGGCAACCAGCACCCGCCGTCCCGTCTCCGGTCCGCGCACCGCAGCGTCCGCCACCTTGCATCCCCTTGCTCTCCGGGCCCCGCGCACGTCGGGGCCAGTCGCGCCGCTGCGACCATAGCCGCAGACCGGCTCCGCCGTCATGCCCCGCCCGATCGGTGGGCAGGCGGTGCGCGCGGGCGGCCGCATCCGGCCCGGCAGCCTCCCCGCACGCCCCCCACCGGAAACGGGTACTCCTCCCCCATGACCCCTGTGCGCACCGAGCCGGAGCCCACGCTCGCCGACCGCGTCCTCGGAGGCTGGCTGGGCCGGATCGCGGGCAACATGCTCGGCAAGCCGGTCGAGCAGGGCGAGGTGTGGACGCGCGAGCGCATCGACCGCTATCTGCGGCAGGCCGGCGCGCTGCCGCTCACCGACTACCTCCCGGAACCGGCGGACGGCGCCGACGGCCCCGCGCTGCGCCCGGAGTGGCGCGGCTGCGTCCGCGGCCGTGTCCACGGGAGCTGCCGCGACGACGACGTCGACTACGCGATCCTCGGCCTGGACCTGCTGGAGACCCACGGCTTCGCGTTCAGCACCGAGCAGGTCGGGGAGCTGTGGCTGCTGCGGCTGCCGTACCTGCAGACGTTCACCGCCGAACGGGCCGCGTACCGCAATCTGGCCAACGGGCTGAAGCCGCCGCTGACGGCCACCTACGACAATCCGTACCAGGAGTGGATCGGCGCCCTGATCCGCGCCGACATCTACGGCTGGACCAGCCCCGGCGACCCGCGCCGCGCCGCCCTGCTCGCCCGCCGGGACGCGGTGCTGTCGCACACCGGCAACGGCGTGTACGGCGCGATGTGGGCGGCGGCGCTGATCGCGGCGGCGTTCACCGCGCCGGCCGTCCGCGACGCCGTCGACACCGCGCTCACGGTGGTCCCGGCGAGCAGCCGCCTGGCCCGCACCGTACGCCGGGTCGCCTCCCTGCACGAGACGCGCCTGCCGTGGGAGGACACGCTCGCCACCCTCGCGGAGGAGACGGCGGGCCTCGGCTGGATCCACACGGTCCCGAACGCCGCCGTCCTCACCGCCGGTCTGCTGTACGGCGACGGCGACTTCACCCGCACCCTCGCGCTCACCGTGCGCGGCGGCCTGGACACCGACTCCAACGGCGCGACGGCCGGTTCCGTGGCGGGCGTCCTGAACGGGGCGGAGGCGATCCCCGCGCAGTGGAAGGACCCGCTGGAGGACACGGTCCGCAGCGCGGTCTTCGGCTTCGACCGCGTCCGCGTCAGCGACCTCGCGGACCGGACCCTGCGCCTGGTGGAGGCCGGCGCCGCGTCCGGGGCCGGGGAGGGGCCGGGGCTCCGGGGCGTGCGGCGAGAGCCGGCGGTGGGGTCGGCGCGGCTGGATACCCTTTTCGAATGACCACTGCCGACTTCGCCACGTACATCGCGGGTCTCCCCCGCGTCCTCGCCGGAGCCGCCGCCCTCTTCCGCGACGCGGACGGGCGGGTGCTGCTCGTCGAGCCCAACTACCGCGACGGATGGGCGCTGCCGGGCGGCACGATCGAGTCCGACGACGGTGAGACCCCGCGCCAGGGCGCGCGCCGCGAGACGCTGGAGGAGATCGGCCTGGACCGCGAGCTCGGGCGGCTGCTCGCGGTGGACTGGGTGCACGGGACGGGCCGCCCGCCGCTGGTGGCGTACCTCTACGACGGCGGGATCCTCGGCGAGGAGGAGTTCAAGGCGATCCGCCTGCAGGAGGAGGAGCTGCTGTCCTGGCGGCTGGTCCCGCGCGACGAACTCGCCTCCCACCTCCCGGGCGCGCTGGGCCGCCGGGTGCTGGCCGCCCTCGACGTGCTCTCCGCGGACTCGGGCACGGCGGAACTGGAGAACGGCCACCGCGTCGCCTGATCCGGCCGGCCCCGGTGCTCCGGGCCGGCCGTCGCAAGACGGGCCCTCCGAAGACGGGCCCTCCGAAGACAGGCCCTTCGAAGACGCGCCGCCGGGACGCGGGCCGTCAGAAGATGGCCGCTCCCCGCTCGAAGTCCAGCAGGCGGCGCTTGCGGTCGAGGCCGCCGCCGTAGCCGGTGAGGCTGCCGTCGGCGCCGACGACGCGGTGGCAGGGGACGATGACGCCGATCGGGTTCCTGCCGTTGGCGAGACCGACCGCGCGGGAGGCGCCGGGGTTGCCGAGGGCCTCGGCCAGATCGCCGTAGGTGCGCGTCCGGCCGTAGGGGATGGAGCGCAGCTGCTCCCACACGCGGCGCTGGAACGGGGTTCCGTTCAGCCGGAGTTCGAGGGTGAACTCGGTCAACCGGCCCGCGAAGTAGGCCTCCAGCTGCTCCTCGGCCGCGTCGAAGGCGGCGGGCCGGGCGCGTTCGCCGAAGGCCTCCTCGGACGGGCGGTGCCGCTGGCCGGCCATGTACAGGCCGCAGAGGACGCCGTCGTCGGCGACGAGGGTGAGGGGGCCGTAGGGGCTGTCGATCACGGTGTGCTGCTTCATGGAACGTCCTCAGACGGGAAGGAAGTTGACCGGGTGGTCGCCGGTCGCCCAGAGGTACTGGACGGCGTAGGCGCGCCAGGGCCGCCAGGCGGCCGCCCGGGCGGTCAGCGCCGCCGGGGTCGACGGCAGGCCCAGCTCCTCGGCGGCGCGCCGGACGCCGAGGTCGGTGGGGAGGAAGGCGTCGGGGTCGCCGAGCGCGCGCATGGCGATGGCGTCCACCGTCCAGGGGCCGAAGCCGGGCAGCTCCAGCAGCCGGGCGCGGGTCTCCCGCCAGTCGCTCTCCACCCCCAAGTGGATCTCACCGTCGGCGAGTTGGCCCACGAGTGTGGTGAGCGTGGTGCGCCGGGCGCGGGGCATCGCCAGCGTCTCGGGGTCGAGGGCGGCCAGTGCCTCGGGGGCCGGGAACAGATGGGTGAGGCCGCCCTCCGGGTCGTCCACCGGCTCGCCGTGCGCGGCGACCAGGCGCGCCGCGTGGGTGCGGGCCGCTGCCGTGGACACCTGCTGGCCGAGCACGGCCCGTACGGCGAACTCGGCCTCGTCGACGGTGCGCGGCACCCGGCGGCCCGGGGCCTTGTCGACCAGGGGCGCGAGGACCGGGTCCGTGCGCAGCTGGTCGTCGATCGCGACGGGGTCGGCGTCCAGGTCGAGCATCCGGCGGCAGCGGCTGATGGCGACCGGCAGGTCCCGCAGGTCGCTCAAGGTGAGGCGGCAGGCGATGTGGTCCGTCGCCGGTGTCAGCGCCGCGATCCCGTGCCCGTAGGGCAGGCGCAGGGTCCGCCGGTAGGCGCCGACGGGGGTACCGCCCACGTCGTCGGGGCTGCGGGGGAGCCACTCCTCCACGCCCGGTACGGCCGTGGCCGCGAGGTGGCCGAAGAGGTTGTCCGGGTTGAGCGGGGCGCGGAACGGCAGGCGCAGGGAGAGGGCGCCGAAAGTGCCCGGCGCGGGCGTCCCGGGTGGCGTGACGGCGCGCCGCCGCGGGACACGGGAGCGCAGTTCGCTGGGTGACAGGGCGAAGACCTCGCGCACGGTGTCGTTGAAGGTGCGGATCGAGGAGAAGCCCGCGGCGAAGGCGATCTCCGCCATCGGCAGGGCGGTGGTCTCGATCAGCAGCCTCGCGGTCTGGGCGCGCTGGGCCCGGGCGAGCGCGAGCGGCCCGGCGCCGACCTCGGCGAGCAGCTGGCGCTCGATCTGGCGGGTGCTGTAGCCGAGGCGGGCGGCCAGGCCGGGCACGCCGTCGCGGTCCACGACCCCGTCCGCGATCAGCCGCATGGCGCGGGCCACGAGGTCGGCGCGCCGGTTCCACTCGGGTGAGCCGGGGCTGGTGTCGGGGCGGCAGCGCTTGCAGGCCCGGAACCCGCTCTGCTGGCAGGAGGCCGCGCTCGGGTGGAAGGTCATGTTCTCGGGCTTCGGCGGCACCGCGGGGCAGCTGGGCCGGCAGTAGATGCGGGTGGTCAGGACGGCGGTGAAGAACCATCCGTCGAACCGTGCGTCCTTGGACTGGACGGCGCGTACACAGCGCTCCCGGTCGGTGTGCATCCCGTTCTGCATGGGTCCAGCATCGGCCACCGGCGGGGCGCTGGGCTGGCGGGAATCCGACATCGACGTCCCCTGAGCCGCACCTGCCCGGATCAGCGGGCCCCGGTGGGCCCCACCCGGGCGGCGAACGCCTCGTAGGCCCGCTCGTCGAAGAGGACGAAGCGGACCTCCGCCACCGCGGTCCGCGCCTCCCGCACGGTGTCGACGGCGATCCGGGCGCCGTCGTCCAACGGCCAGCCGTAGATGCCGGTGGAGATCGCGGGGAAGGCCACGCTGCGGGCGCCCAGCTCGTCGGCGACGCGCAGCGCCGTGCGGTAGCAGGAGGCCAGCAGGTCCGAGCGGTCCTCGGTGCGGCTGTGCACCGGGCCGACGGTGTGGATCACCCAGCGGGCGTCCAGTGCGCCCGCCGTGGTGGCGACGGCCTGGCCGGTGGGCAGTCCCTTGCCGTACCGCGAGGCCCGCAGGCCGCGGCACTCCTCGAGGATGGCGGGGCCGCCCCGGCGGTGGATCGCGCCGTCGACGCCTCCGCCGCCGAGCAGGGAGGAGTTGGCCGCGTTGACGATCGCGTCGACGGTCTGCCGGGTGATGTCGCCCCGGACGAGCGTGATGGTGGTCATGTCTGCCGCAGCCTGCGCCATACGGCCTTCGCCGCGTTGTGCCCGGACATGCCGTGCACGCCGGGCCCGGGCGGGGTGGCCGACGAGCAGATGAACACCGCCGGGTGCGGGGTGTGGTACGGGAAGAGGGACGGCTTGGGGCGCAGCAGGAGCTGGAGGCCGGAGGCGGCGCCGGAGGCGATGTCGCCGCCGACGTAGTTGGCGTTGCGGGCGGCGAGTTCGGGCGGGCCTGCCGTGGCACGGGCGAGGACGCGGTCGCGGAAGCCCGGGGCGAAGCGCTCCAGTTGGCGTTCCACGGCGTCGGTGAGGTCGCCGGTCCAGCCGTTGGGCACATGGCCGTACGCCCAGAAGACCTGCTTGCCGGCCGGGGCTCGGGTGGGGTCGACGACGCTGGGCTGGACGGTGATGAGGAACGGCGCGTCGGGGGCGCGGCCCTCGCGGGACACGGCGCGCAGCGCGGTGCCGATCTCGGCGGTGTCCGCCCCGATCTGCACGGTGCCGGCGACGCGGGGCTCCGTCGCGGTCCAGGGCACCGGACCGTCCAGGGCGTAGTCGATCTTGAAGACTCCGGGGCCGTACCGGTAGCCCTCGTAGTACCGGCCGAGGCCGGCGATGCGGGCCAGGGCGGTGGGCGAGGTGTCGAAGACGTACGCCCGCGCGGGCGGGAGGTCGTCGAGGCGTTTGACCTCGTAGTCGGTGTGCAGGGCCCCGCCGAGGTCCTTCAGGTACGCGGCGAGGGCGTCGGAGATCGCCTGGGAGCCGCCGCGGGCCACCGGCCAGCCGCGGGCGTGCGCGGCCAGGGCGAAGACGAGGCCGATGGCGCCGGTGGCGAAGCCGTCGAGCGGGGCGATCACATGGGCGACGAGGCCGGCGAAGAGGGTCTTCGCCCGCTCGTCGCGGAAGCGGCGCATCAGCCAGGTGGACGGGGGCAGGCCCCGCAGGCCGAAGCGGGCGAGCATGACCGGGTCCCGCGGCAGCGCGGTCAGGGGCAGCGACATGAAGTCGCGGGCCAGGGTGTCCCAGTGCGGCAGGAACGGCTCGACCAGCCTGCGGTACGCGCCCGCGTCGCGCGGGCCGAAGGAGGCGGCCGTCGCGGCGACCGAGCGGGCCAGGACCGCGGCGGTGCCGTCCGTGAAGGGGTGCGCCATGGGCAGCTCGGCGTGCAGCCACTCGAGGCCGTAGCGCCGCAGGGGCAGGGCGCGGAACGCGGGCGAGTTGATGCCGAGCGGGTGAGCGGCGGAGCACGGGTCGTGCCGGAAGCCGGGCAGGGTGAGTTCCTCGGTGCGGGCGCCGCCCCCCACGGTGTCCCGCGCCTCGAACACCGCCACGGAGAACCCGCGCCGGGCGAGCTCCACGGCAGCGGTCAGCCCGTTCGGCCCCGCACCCACCACGACCGCATCGAGCATCGACGGCACCTTCGGACCCCTTCGTCAGCCGATGGCCACTCGGGATCAGGATATGCCGCCGGTCCGGCGGCCGGTGCCCGGTGGTCCGGGTGGCCCGCGCCGGGGGCCGGTGGCCGGTGCGGCCCCCGGCGGAGCCGGTCCGGTCAGGCCGAGAGCAGGTTCCGCACCCGGTGGGCCGTCGCGGCGTCCCGTGCCGCGGTGAACGGCAGGGTGTTGCCGCCGGTGACGCGGAAGGGGTCGCCGCTCAGGGTGACGTGGGCGCCGCCGGCCTCCTCGACCAGGAGCAGGCCCGCCGCGTGGTCCCAGGCCGCTTCCCACGAGAACGCGGTGGCGTCCAACTCACCGCGCGCTACGGCGAGATACTCCAGTCCGGCCGAACCGCAGGGGCGCGCCGCGACACCGTCCGCCCACAGCCCGAGCAGGGCCCGCTTCTGCGCGTCCGTCGTGAAGTCCGGGTGGGAGGTGGCCACTCGGAGGTCGCGGCCGGCTTCCGGTGCGCCCGCGCGCAGCCGCTCGCCGTCCAGGAAGGCGCCCTGCCCCCTTACGGCCGTGGCGAGTTGGTCGGGGACGGGGGCGTACGTCCAGGACGCGAGCACGACTCCGCGCCGGGCGAGGGCGACCAGGGTGCAGAAGCCGGGGTCGCCGTGCACGAACTGCCGGGTGCCGTCGACGGGGTCGACGATCCAGACCGGGCGGTCGCCCTGAAGCGCCTCATAGGAGTCCGGGTCGGCGTGCACCGCCTCCTCGCCGACCACGACGGAGCCGGGCAGCAGGTCGCCGAGCACGCCCGTGAGGTAAAGCTCGGCCAGCCGGTCGGCGTCCGTGACCAGGTCGTGCGGGCCGGACTTCCGCTCGACCTCGTGCTCGGCGAGGCGGCGGAAGCGGGGCAGGATCTCGGCCGCGGCCGCCTTGCGGACCGCCTCCTCCACGTCGGCCGAGTGACGTGCGAGAAACTCTTCGATGGTTTCCGTCTCTTCGATCATGCCTCCATGAGAGCACGAACCGCTGACAGCCCCCACCGTCGCGGTGCACTCCGGGTGGAATCGGGATGAACTCCGGTCGTCGGCGGCCGGCGTCAACCACGTCGCGGCGCATCCCGCGTCGGGGGCACCTACTTCGGCCCGGGGCAGGGTGGCGGATGCAGGCGAAAGAAGAAACATGCGGAACGGCCTGCGGATCGGGCCGTTAGACTCATTGACAGGGCTGCCTCTCCCCCGACAGGAAGAAGCGGTGGTGCTCAACACACTGCAGCAAATGATCAAGCGCCGGCTGGACCAGAACGGCTGGTCCTACAACGACGTGGCGCGCCGGGGCGGCATCTCACGTTCGACGGTGCACCATCTGGCCACGTCGAGGCGGCTGGCCCAGGTGCCGCAGAAGAGCACGCTGGAAGGCCTGGCCAAGGGGCTCGGCATACCGGTGGCTCCGGTGCAGCGGGCGGCCGCGGAGGCGGCGGGAGTCAACCTCTACTTCGAGGACTCCCCCGAGATCACCGATCCCGAGGTGGAGATCCTCATCGCGAGCGTGCAGAGGCTGAGCCCGAAGGACCGGCGGCACGTGGCGGTCCTGGTGGAGTCGCTGCTCGAGGCGGGCGGGCACGAGGCCGACCTGAGCTGACCCGCTCCCGGGAGGCGGTCCTCCTTCCCGGTACCGGCCGCCCGGCGGCCGTCGTCCCGCGGGCCGCCCGGTCCGGTTCGTCACCGGACGAATCCGGGGGCCTCCGCCGTGGCGATCCAGGTGATGACGGCCTGGACGGTGACGTAGTCCAGCTCGGCCACGGCGAAGACGGCCTGGACGTCGCCCACCTCCAGCGGGACGCCCGCCGCTTCGAGGGCGCAGTACAGCAGCATGCGGTGTGCTTGCGGGGCGGTCAGGCCCCGGGGCGCGCACGACCGGGTGCCACCGGATCGGGGCAGAGGTGGTGTGAGGTCCATGTGTCCGCCTTCTGGAGAGGGAGTTTCGGTCCACGCACCGCGAGCCCCTGCTGGGCCAGGCGGTTCAGGACCCTCGACAGTTCCGGGCGCAGCGGGGCGAGGCCGGCGGAGGCCCACAGCGCCGCGAGTGCGCGGTGCACGTGCTCCCAGAAGGTCTCGACCACCGCGTGGTCGTACCAGTCGCCCTTGGCCGCGTCGGGCGGCGCGCAGCCGGACCCCAGCGCCCGCTCGGTGAACACGCAGCTGAAGCCCGGGGCCGCCGGGGCGGGCGCGCTCCCGTGCCGGGCCAAGGCCGCCTGAAGAGTCCGCGCGAGGAGGGCGGGGTCAGCGGCGGCGGCGCTGCTCCAGCTCAGCAGACGCCGTCCGACGCTGTCCAGGACGACCGCCAGGCAGAGGTCGCCCTCCCGCGTCCGGCAGACGAACGTGTCCAGGATCCACCGGGTGCCGGGCGCGACGCACTGCTCGGGGTCGAAGGCCGCCGGCAGACGTCCCGGCATCCCGCGGAGCCCCGCTCGCCGCATGAGCCGCTCGACCGTCCCGTGGCTGACCCTGATCCCGAAACGGCGGTCGAGTTCCTGGCGGATACGCCGGTAGCCCCAGGAGGAGCCCGACTGCCGGTGGAGGTCGGTGATCAGCCGGGTCAGCCACGCGTGCCGTATGTCCCTGTCCGATGCGGGGCGTTCACGCCACGCGTAGTAGCCGGACTCGGAGACGTTGAGAAGGGCGGCGACCCTGCGCGCGGGAAATCCCTGCTCCACCACGCGCGTGATCACTTCGTAACGCCTTTTGGGGGCATCACGTCGTTCAGGGCGTCGATCGTCCGGCGGCACAGGAGGAGTTCGGCCTCGAGTTCCTGGATGCGGCTGCGGGCCGGGGCCGGGACGGCCGGGGCGCCGAGGGAGCGCCGCCAGCGGTAGACGGTGCTGGGCGGGATTCCCAGCCTCCGTGCGACTTCTCCCGCCGAGTGCCCTTCGGCGAGGAGTTGGAGCACACGGGTGCGTGATGCTGCGGGGTGCGCGCTGGTCACGGTCTCGGACCTTCCGGGTCGGGCGATGTCGTAGGGCTCCGGGGCCGGCGGTGGTGCGGGAGGCGCACCGAGGGGAGTCGGCGGTCCGGATGCCCCGGGCCGGCGGGGGCATCCGGAAGGGGGGTGACCGCCATGGCCGAACGCGGCCTCCCGGTGCCGGATCGGAGAGCCGGACTCCGGCCCGGCACCGGGCTTCACCTGCTCGGGGCCCTAGACGACGTGGCGGCGCACCGTGACGAAGGGGTTGAAATTGGCCTCGGGGTCGCTTCCGTCGGCCCGGGGAGCCCGGGCGGCCTCCCGGTCGAGAACGGTCTTGATCTCACGGGAGATCGCGTCGGCACGCTCCCGGATCCGATAGATCGGAAGCGTCGAGGAGCGCAGCTCCGCCGCACGGCGGGCCAGCCCCGCGAGCTCGCTCCGGGCGCTCGCGCTGAGGGTGAAGGCCCGCGGTGTGGCCACGACGAACTGGTAGGCGCCGGCGAAGGTCTGGCAGGAGGTGCAGTGCTCGTTCGCCGCGCGGCCGAGGTTGGTGGCGTGGATCAGCCGTGCGTTGCGGCCGGAGGTGGTGACGATCTGGAACGAGAGGGCGACGGACCGGCACGGCGACATCGGAGAGCATCCGACCGACTCGGCCATGGCGCGGTTGTTCGCCGTCACGGCGACGGACGGGCCGTACTCGTGGACCCTGAACGTTTCGTCGAAGTCGCTCACGTGGGCCCGGTTGGCGCGGCTGTGCGCCATGTCCACGGCGATGGCGGCACCGCCGGGGATGCCGGTGGTGGCCGAGGCCATGGTGGTGGTCATGGCCAGGCCGGCGCCGGCGGCCACGCCGATGCTCACGGCGGCCCTGGCCACGGTGCTCGTGCTGGGCTTGCGGTGCTTCATATCTGTCTCCTGAAGTGGTGAGGGGGGGTCAGGTCGTGCTGGGGCTCGGGGACGAGGTCGCCGAGGCGGAGGGGGACACGGTCGCCGGGTCGGTCGCGGAGGGGGACGGCGAAACAGGGGGCGTTCCGCCGGGCCGCGTGCTGGGCGGGGGCGTGGTGGCCGTCGCCGACTGCCTGGCGGTGGGCGACCCGGTGGGCGTGTTGCCCGTACGGGGGGAGGCCGACGCCTGTGTGGGTGTGGGCTGCGCGGTGGGGCTCCCTGACGGGGAGGCGGCCACCGTGGGTCCGGTTCCTCCCGTGCCGGGCCTCGTGGCGCGGCCGGTCGGATACGAACCGGGGGACGGCCGTGTGACCGGCTGGATCCGGGGCCGGTCGGCCGGCGGGCTCTCCGCGACGCGGACGCGGGGAACGCCGGGCTGCAGAAGCGGGGTCACGGGTGGCGCGGGCGGAAGCGGCGCGGGTGTCATGCCCTGCCACCAGGCGGCGCCCAGGACGCAGGCGGAGACGCCGACCGCGGCAGCTACGGCCAGACGCAGGGCGGGTCTGCCCCGTGTGGACCGTACGGCGGCACGCATCAGCCGCGCGAGCACCCGTCCCGCGAGGTAGGCCCCACCGACCATCGGGCACGCGAGCATGAGGGCGCCGATGACGCCGACGCCGCCCGCCGCCAGGTGGCCCGCTCCGAAGGCCTCGAAGGTTCCGGTCACTTGCTCGGCGAGGCTCCGGAACGCGGTCGTGAGCAGCCGGGGGAGGTTCCACAGGGCGTAGCAGACCTCCGCGAGGAGCAGGGGGATCATCGTCAGGACCCAGGTGGCGACGATGACGCGCGCGGAGCGCTTCAGGTCGGCCGCTCCGGCGGGCCTGCGTCCGGGCAGCAGGCTCAGCAGGATCGGCTTCACCTTGCCGAACAGGTCGGGCACGCCGGCCAGGTCGCCGAGGATGTAGTAGCCGTCGAGCCGCAGTGCGGGCATCAGCTGTTCCAGGACCTCGAAGTGCGCGAGGTAGACGGCGGCCAGGAAGAACGGCTGCCCGGTCAGCAGGTAGCCGAGGGTGAGCGCCAGGATGAAGACGGCGTTGAAGTAGACGCCGCCGAAGCCGGTGCGCAGCCGGCCCCGCCTGCCGATCCGGTACACGTCCGTGACGTCGGTGTAGAGCGCGGGCCAGATCAGGTAGATGCCGCACCCGATCTTCCCCGGGACCGCACCGCTGTACCTGCAGGCCGAGGCGTGGCCGAACTCGTGGAAGAGGAGGGAGAGGACGGTGAGCAGGAACACCGCGAGCATCCAGATCGGCTGTTCCAGCACGCGCAGCAGCGGTGTCATGGCGCCGTGGATCGCGAACAGCCACACGTCCACGGCCGCGGTGGCGGTCAGCACCAGCGCCACCATCGGCGGGCGGTGCAGCCAGCTCAGGGCGGCGGCGACGCGGGCGACCCGTGCCTCGTTGAGGATCACCCGGTGGCCGCGCAGGGCCAGCAGGAGGTCGGAGGTGGGGGCCTCGGCACACTTTCGCGGGAGTTCTCCCAGCGGGACCGTGACCCCGAGCGGGGTCAGCCGGTTCTCGATGAGGTAGACGACGTTGTCCTCGGTGACCTCCTGCCCGTACCGGCCGCTGACGCGGTGGGAGATGGTCTCCGTGTCGCGCACGCCGTCGATCGAGCTGACAACGAGGTAGAGCAGACGGGAGAGCATCAGGACCTGACCGTCGCCGCGGCGGACGACGTACCTGCGGTCGGTGAAACCGGAGCCCTGGTACTGGCCGAGGGTGCTCAGGCCGTCGGTGAGATGGGGCACGGGCCGCCCGGCGGCCGGCGCGCTTTCGGGTTCCAGGACCCGTGTGGTCGCGGTGGACGGCTCCGGCGGCTTCGCGGGACGTCCGTCACCGGGTGGCGGAGAGCCGGCCGTGGGGACAGTGGGTTCGTTCCGGGCGTGGGACGTGCTGTGTTCTGCGGGCAGCGTCATAGTCTTCTCCACGGCGCGGGTTTCGCTCGGACTCCTTGCGGCGCCTGCGAAGGACCGCCTGAGGGAGCCGGGAGCACCGTCCCACCCCGGGGGTCGACCCCCGGGGTGGGACGGTGCCCGGCGGACGCCGTGGGGCAGATTCCGCCTGCCCCTCGGCGTCAGCGTGTTACTGGTGGACGCTGATGGCCTGCGACGCCGCGGACTGCGCGACGGCCAGCGGCGAGAACTGGTTCACGGCAGCCGACTCGTTGTGAGCGTCGAGGTTCAGGAGCTTCTTCGAGATGTTGGTCGTCTTGGTGAGGTTGAAGGAGAACCGGCCCAGCGCCTCACGGCCCGGCAGCAGTTCCGCGGTCTCGGCCTCAAGCTGCTTGATGTCCATAGGAGTTGCCTTTCACTCGGGTAAGGAAGTGCGACATGGAAGTGGTCGCACGACGATCGGGAGACACCCGCCGCGGCCGGCCGACGGCTCGTGCGGAAATCGCGACGAGCGACGGAGCCGGTCCGGCGAGTCCTCCGTTCCGTTGCGGCCGGGCGTGGGGCGCCCGGCCGCAACGGTCTGAACAGCGGCACTACGAGAAGGAATACGTAGCCATGCGTCAACCCCGCTGTCCAGAATCTCCGGACGTTTCGTTCGGAGATCCCGGACGGTAGTCGAAAGCGGAGCTCCGATGCAAACCCGCTATGTCCGACATGTGTTCAAAATCGCTCGCTCGTTCAATAGTTGAGGCCTACAGCACCGCAAAGCCCCAGGTGGGGACGCCGAATGAGGCAGCTCGGACCCGCTCCCCGCACCGAAAGCCGGGCACAGGGCGCCGTCCGGCGACGCCCAACGAGGCGCTGAAGAGGCATATCTGAGGGGAATTCATCCCAAAGCCGCGACCACGAGTCCGTCGCAGTTGCCGTCCCACAGGTCGAGCAGCCCCTGGACGGGCCCCGGCGCGCAATGAGGCGGATCCGGCGGGCCACCGGATCCGGCCGGCCCGACGCGCCGCCGCCGGACGCCCGACCCGCCGAGCGATGCGCCCTCTGGACCACACCCCTCACCGCTCTCCCCGGTGGGCGCCCTCGGCGGAACAGGGGGCGGTCACTTGTGGGCATTGCCACGGCCTCGGCCATCCGATCCCGGCCTTTACCATTTCGCACTCCGCGCAATGAGGGTCGCCAAGAGGGCGCAATGCAAATCCGTCCGACTTTTTTATCAATACCGGAGCCGCGGGTGGATTCACCTGTTGGAGTTGCCCGGAGAATTGGCAGCCGAGAGCCCGGAAGATCCCCAAGACAAGGCTTTGACCTGCACTTTCCCCCGGCTGCGCGCCATACCGTCCGCACGGTGCACGAATTCGGCCTCCCGTGACAGCAGTGGAATCTGAGGTAGCGTCAGCCCGGCCGGTGGAGCAGAAAGGCCGCTCCATCCCGGCCCGAAAGGAGAAGCAGTGAAGAATATTGCCAAGGGCGTGGCAGGCGCACTCCTGGCCGTGGGTGCCGTGGTGGCACCGATGGCCGCACAGGCCTCCGCCGCCCCGCTGAACGGTGCCGTCACCGCGACGCCGGCGGCTTCGCACCGCGACCCGTACCCCGATCGGGACCACGACGGCGACCAGCGCTTCGACCGCGGCCTCGGGGGGCTGCGCCACACGGACCGTGACGACGACCGGCGGTACGACGACGACTGGCGGTACGGCCACAACCGTCGCTACGACAACGACTGGCGGTACGACAACGACTGGCGGTACGGCCACGATCGGGGTGAGCACCGGGGCTGGTCCTGCTGGTGGCGGTACGGCGACCACCACCGCATGACCTACCGCTACCAGTGGGACCGCCACCACTACAGGTGGGTGTGCGTCCCCTACTGGCGCCGCTAGTCGGCCCAGCCCTCCTCGACGCCCGTGGTCAGGATTCCCTGACCACGGGCGTCGGTGCTTCGGGCCGGCCCGGAGGCGCGGCCCGCAGCACGGCCGGCCACTGAAATCAGCCCGACGGCACCTTGTAAAGGGCGAGCACATTCTCGTCGGCCGCGACATAGGAATCCGGCGTCCGCATGCTCAACGTGCACATCGCGGCCCACAGACATTGCAGCTCGGTCGCATCCAGCACGACTGCCGCCGCCCGGACCACGTCAATCCAGCGCGTATCCAGCATTCCCGGACAAGATTCACCGGCGAGCAAGATCACCGGTTCTCCGAGACTGCCGCGCACGACAGCGGTCACCGACGCTCCCTGCACGAAGAGCACGTGCAACTCCTCTCGCCAGGGCGTAATTCACGACCCGCTCTGGAATCGCACGATGATATCGGGAAGCATCGCTCTTTTTCGGCGCATTCCGCAGAACAGCGTGGAGCGAACACATGGTCGAGCCGGGCGCGGACCTCCTCGGCGGCACCCCTCCATCCGGAGCGCCCACTCGGGCCGAGGCACGTCGCCTCGCCGTGCCTCCCCACCGCCGGACCTCTCCGCGATGGCCGGATGCGGGCGTCTCCCGGCCTCGCGGGGGCACGGATATACGGAAGGAACACGACATCCTGCGCGTGTCGCCGTGATCGCGGGGCTACGGAGCGAGGTCCACCCTTCCACCGCACTCCCGGCCGTGTGAGACTGGCGTTCCGTCCGCAGTGCGGGCCCCCTCCGCACCGTCCGTCCCCCACGAGAAGTGCGCCGTGCGTGATTTTCCCCTGCCGCTCGCGCTCACCGCGCGGCTGAGCCCGATCGTCGTGCTCGCCTGCGCGGGCTGGGCGCTCACGTCCGGTCCGCTCGCCGCGGCACCGGCCGCCGACCACAAGGCCGCCCCGCAGCAGCAGTCCGCGAGCAACACCGCCGCGCCCTCGGCGCCCTCGTCGACGGCGGTGTCCAAGACGTACGCCTCCGCCCCCGCACCGTGCGCGAGCATCGCCGCGAAGACCGTCAAGTCCCTTGTGCCGGGCGCCAAGACGACCGGCAAGGAGATCCCCTCCACCAACGCGAAGACGCGCCGCACCTGCTCCTGGAACGCGCTGGAGGGATACGACTACCGCTGGCTCGACGTGTCCTTCGAGCTCATGCGGTCGGACGCGGCGGCGCAGAAGACCTACCAGGAGCGGACCTCGGAGAAGAGCGGCGGAGGCGCGGTCCCCGGACTCGGCGACGCGGGCTACTCGGTGGTGAACCTCACCACCGAGGACAAGCAGCAGACCCGCGAGGGCACGGTGCTGGCCCGCGTCTCCAACGCCCTCGTGGTGGTCACCTACAACGGCAGCGACTTCGAGACGAGGAAGGCGCCCGCCACGGACGAGATCAACACCGGGGCGATCAAGGCCGCCAAGGAGGCGGTGGCCGCGCTGCAGAGAAGTCAGCAGGGCTGACCCGCCCGCGGCGCGGCCCGCCGCCGCTCAGGCGGTGGCCCGTTCCCGGCCCCGCGTCAGCATCAGCAGCAGGTACAGCACCATGGCGGTGCCCAGGCCCACGGCCCAGCCGTAGTCCGCGAGCGGCTTCAGCGCCGGGATCGGACGGCCGTCGACCAGCGGGTGGAAGTCCGCGCCGCCGACGGCGAGGACGCCGCCCGCCACGAAGGCCACCACGGCCCGCCAGTTCCAGCCGCCCGCGTACCAGTAGCGCCCGCCCGCGCGGTACAGGTCGGCCAGGTCGAGTCTGGAGCGGCGCAGGATCCAGTAGTCGGCGATGAGGATGCCGGCGACCGTGCCGAGCAGGCCGCCGACCAGGCCGAGCCAGGTGAAGATGTAGCCCTGCGGGTCGGCGTAGAGCTTCCACGGGAAGATCAGCACACCCAGGACGCAGGTGGCGAGGGCGCCGGCCCGGAAACCGACGTGCCGAGGCGCGATGTTGGAGAAGTCGAAGGCGGGTGAGACCAGGTTGGCCGCGATGTTCACCGACAGCGTCGCCACCAGCACGGTGACCAGCGCGTAGAGCAGACCGACCACGTTGTCCGTCTTCGCCGCCAGCTGCACCGGGTCCCAGACCGGCTTGCCGTACACCGCCTGTGAACCCGAGGTGACCAGCACGGACAGGAACGCGAACAGCGTCATGGTGGTCGGCAGTCCGAGCGCCTGGCCCCAGGTCTGGGCCTTCTGGCTCTTCCCGTACCGGGTGAAGTCCGGGATGTTCAGCGACAGCGTGGACCAGAAGCCGATCATGCCCATCAGGGAGGGCGCGAACAGCGTCCAGAAGTCCGGTCCCCAGCCGAGCCGGGACGGCTGGCCGAACAGCGGGCCGAAGCCGCCGGCCTTGCTGCTCATCCAGCCGAGCATCACGAACGCGCCGACGAGGACGAAGGGCGCCGCCCAGTTCTCGAACCGGCGGATGGTCTCCATGCCCCGGTAGATGACGGCCACCTGGATCGCCCAGAAGAGCGCGAACGACAGCCACATCGTCCAGGGGTGACCGCCGACCCGGGCGGCGTCGGACCAGCTGTTCCCGATGAGCTTCCCGGCGAGGAAGAAGATCGCCTCGCCGCCGATCCAGGTCTGGATGCCGAACCAGCCGCAGGCCACCAACGCCCGTACGACGGCGGGCAGGTTGGCCCCGCGCACCCCGAAGGAGGCGCGGGCGAAGACCGGGAAGGGGATGCCGTACTTGGGTCCGGCGTGGCCGGTGAGCAGCATCGGGACCAGCACGATCACATTGGCCAGGGCGATGGTGAACACCGCCTGCTTCCAGTCCATGCCGACGGCGATCAGACCGGAGGCGAGGGTCCAGGAGGCCGTGTTGTGGGCCATGCCGACCCACAGCGCGGAGAAGTTGTACGTGGTCCAGGTGCGCCGGGCGACCGGGACGGGCAGCAGGTCCGCGTTGGCGTAGGGACCGCTGGGCGGCGGAGTGCCGGGGGCGATCTCCACGCGCCCGTCGGAGAGGGTGTGCTGGGCGGACGACGGTATGGCCGTGGGAGCGGTGTCGGTCATGGGCAGCCCAATCAAGGGGTCCGGAGGATCAGGAGTTGACGGCGGGGATGACCTTCTCGCCGTACGCGTCGATGACGGCCTCCTGCGCGTCGTGCATGTCGTACACGGCGAACTGGTCGACGCCGAGGGCGCGCAGGGCGTTCAGTTTCTCGATGTGCGCCTCGGCCGGGCCGATGACGCAGAACCGGTCGACGATCTCGTCGGGCACGAACTCGGTGTCCGGGTTTCCGCTGCGCCCGTGGTGGGAGTAGTCGTAGCCCTGCCGGGCCTTGATGTAGTCGGTGAGTTCGTCGGGGACGGCGGCGGAGTGCTCGCCGTACTTGGCGACGAGGTCGGCGACGTGGTTGCCGACCATGCCGCCGAACCAGCGGCACTGCTCGCGCGCGTGGGCGAGCGCCTCGGGCGAGTCGTCGGCGGTGACGTAGGCGGGCGCCGCGACGCAGATCCTCACCTCGGACGGGTCGCGTCCGGCCGCGGCGGCCGCGTCCTTCACCGCCTTCACCATGTACTCGGTCAGGTACAGGTCGGCGAGCTGGAGGATGAACCCGTCGGCCTCCTCCCCGGTCATCTTCAGCGCCTTGGGGCCGTAGGCGGCCATCCAGACGGGGAGGCGGGCGTCCGGCTTGATCCACGGGAACCTGACGACCGTGCCGCCGCCGAGGTCGGCCTCCCGGCCGCTGCCGAGGGCGCGGATGACCTTCATGGCCTCGCTGATCCGGGCGAGGGTGTTGGGCTTGCGTCCCGCCACGCGCATCGCGGAGTCGCCGCGGCCGATGCCGCACACCGTGCGGTTGCCGAACATGTCGTTGAGGGTGGCGAAGGTGGAGGCGGTGACCTCCCAGGTGCGGGTGCCCGGGTTGGTCACCATCGGACCCACCGTCAGTTTGCTCGTGTTGGCGAGGATCTGGCTGTAGATGACGAACGGCTCCTGCCACAGCACGGCCGAGTCGAAGGTCCAGCCGTGGGTGAAGCCGTTGCCCTCGGCGCGCTTCATGAGGCTGACGACGCGGGAGGCCGGCGGGTCGGTCTGCAGGACGAGTCCGAAGTCCATGTGCGCCACTCCTAGTTGAGATACTGACAGGTCGAACGCGGGGTGTAGACGCCGTGTCCGGCGTGTCCGGTGTACTCGCGCTCGGTGACGACGGGCTCGCCGCGCGAGAGGACGGTCTCGACCCGGCCGGTGACCCGCCGGCCCTCGTAGGCCGAGTAGTCGACGTTCATGTGGTGGGTCTCGGCGGACAGCACCTGCTCGGCGTGCGGGTCGTAGACGACGACGTCGGCGTCGGCGCCCGGGGCGATGGTGCCCTTCTTCGGGTACAGGCCGAACATGCGCGCCGGGGTGGCGCAGGCGATCTCGATCCAGCGGCGGCGCGAGATGTGCCCGTCGACGACGGCCTGGTGGAGCAGGTCCATGCGGTTCTCGACGCCGGGCAGACCGTTGGGAATCTTGGAGAAGTCGCCGCGGCCGAGCTCCTTCTGGCCCGTGAAGCAGAACGGGCAGTGGTCGGTGGAGACCACCTGGAGGTCGTTGGTGCGCAGGCCCTGCCACAGCTTGGCCTGGTGCTCGCGCGGCCGCAGCGGGGTGCTGCACACGTACTTGGCGCCCTCGAAGTCCGGCTCGGCGAGGTTGTCGGTGGACAGGAACAGGTACTGCGGGCAGGTCTCGCCGAAGACGTTCAGCCCCTCGTCGCGGGCCCGGGCCAGTTCGGCCACCGCCTCCGTCGCCGAGACGTGGACGACGTACAGCGGGGCGCCGGCGACCTGGGCGAGCCTGATGGCGCGGTGGGTGGCCTCGGCCTCCAGGAGCGCCTTGCGCACCTCCCCGTGGAAACGCGGGTCGGTCTCGCCGCGGGCCAGGGCCTGTTCGACGAGGACGTCGATGGCGATGCCGTTCTCCGCGTGCATCATGATCAGGCCGCCGTTCTCGGCGGAGCGCTGCATGGCGCGCAGGATCTGGCCGTCGTCGCTGTAGAAGACACCCGGGTAGGCCATGAACTGCTTGAAGGAGGTGACGCCCTCCTCGACGAGGAGGTCCATCTCCTTGAGCGTCTCCTGGTTCACGTCGGAGACGATCATGTGGAAGCCGTAGTCGATCGCGCAGTTGCCCTCGGCCTTGGCGTGCCAGGCGTCCAGGCCCTCGCGCAGGGAGTGGCCGACGCTCTGCACCGCGAAGTCGACGATGGTGGTGGTGCCGCCCCAGGCGGCGGCCCGGGTGCCGGTCTCGAAGGTGTCGGAGGCGAAGGTGCCGCCGAACGGCAGTTCCATGTGGGTGTGGGCGTCCACTCCGCCCGGGATCACGTACTTCCCGGTCGCGTCGATGGTCCGCTCGGCCGTGAAGGCCTCGGCGGCCGGGGTGCCGGAGGCGGCGAGGGCGGCGATGCGGCCGTCCTCGATCAGGACGTCGGCGTGGATCTCGTCGGAGGCGGTGATGACGAGGCCGCCACGGATGACGGTACGGCTGCTCATGGTGCTCCTTCTCCTGCGTGGACGCTCCGGCGTCGTGCGGACGGGACAGTGCGGTGCGTGCGGGGCCGGCCGCCCCCGTACGGCCGGACCGCGGGACGGGGCGCGGCCCCGCGCCCCTCGCGGGGCGCGGGAACCGGGCCCGTCACGGAGCGGTCAGCGGCGTGTACGCGCCCGGCGCGCGGTCCCGGTAGAACTGCCAGCGGTCGCGGACCTCACGCAGCTTGGCCAGGTCCAGGTCGCGCACGACCAGTTCGGTCTCCTTGTCGCTCGCCACCTCGCCGACGAACTGCGCCTCCGGGTCGACGAAGTACGACGTCCCGTAGAAGTCGTTGTCACCCAGCTCCTCGACGCCCACCCGGTTGATCGCGCCGACGAAGTACTCGTTGGCGACCGCGGCGGCCGGCTGCTCCAGCTGCCACAGGTAGCCGGACAGGCCGCGGGAGGTGGCCGACGGGTTGAAGACGATCTCGGCGCCCGCGAGCCCGAGGGCCCGCCAGCCCTCCGGGAAGTGCCGGTCGTAGCAGATGTACACGCCGATCCGGCCGACCGCGGTGTCGAAGACGGGCCAGCCGCTGTTGCCGGGCCGGAAGTAGAACTTCTCCCAGAAGCCCTTGACCTGGGGGATGTGCGTCTTGCGGTACTTGCCGAGGTAGGAGCCGTCCGCGTCGATCACGGCGGCCGTGTTGTAGAGCACGCCCGGCTGCTCCTCCTCGTACATCGGCAGCACGAGGACGAGGCCCAGTTCCCGGGCCAGGGCCTGGAAGCGCCGCACGACGGGCCCCTCGGGGATCTGTTCGGCGTAGGCGTAGAACTCGGGGTCCTGCACCTGGCAGAAGTACGGGCCGTAGAACAGCTCCTGGAAGCACAGGACCTGGGCGCCCTGCGCGGCCGCGTCGCGGGCCGCCTGCTCATGCGCCTGGATCATCGACTCCTTGTCGCCGGTCCAGGCGGTCTGGAAGAGGGCGGCTCGGATCACTCTGCTCATCGGGACCTCCACTCGTTCGGTGTGCGGCGAGCGTAGGAAGTCGGCGGGCCCGGTTCGAGGTGCACCGTGTCACGTCCGCGCGGGTGCGGCGTGCCACGGTGTCACTCTGGCCCGGTACATGTTTCACCGCCGTTTCCCCAGGTGGTACAGCGTTTTCCGCGGTCGCGCGGCGCCGGGTCACTCCTGTTGCGCGTCGTGCGCGAGGAGCGCTATGTGCACCGAGGCGGCCTGTTCGAAGTCGTCGAGGTCCACCCCGAGCCGCGCCTGTATGGCCTCCAGGCGGCGGTAGAGGGCGGGCCGGGAGACGTGGTGGAGCTGGGCGGTGCGGGACTTGTTGCGGCCGGTGGCGAGATAGGTCCGCAGCACGGGCAGCAGGTCGTCGTCGGCCACGCGCAGCAGACCGTCCAGCTCCCGCTCGGCGAAGGACTGCACGTGCGGGTCGTCCCGCAGCAGCCGGATCAGGCCGCGCAGGTGGACGTCCTTCAGCCGGACGACGGCCGGCAGGTCGAGGGCGGCGGTGGAGTCGGCCACGGCCCGTGCGACGTGCCGGGCCTCGCGCAGCCCGGCGGGCACCTCGTCCCAGGCGGTCCGGGCGTCCGCGGCGGCGACGACGGCGCGGGCCGTCTCCGGGCGGCCGCGCAGCCGGGCCGCGAACAGCGCCGTGAGCGCGTCGGCGTCCTGGTCGCGGGCCAGGCTGAGCAGGACGGCCGCGGTCCCCTCCGCCAGCCCGGCGGCGAGCCCGGACAGGCCGAGGAGGCGCAGCAGCCGGTCGAGTTCGGCCGGCTCCGCGTCCCGCACGACCAGCGGGACGAAGGTCCGGCGGTTGACCGGCAGCCCGGCGGCCCGCGCCCGCGGCAGCAGTTGCCGGGCCGGTACGACACCGCTCACCAGATCGGTCAGCAGGCTCCGCGCCGACTGCTCCTCCCAGGAGCGGGACGCGCCACCGCCGAGCATCCGGTGCAGCACGAGGGCCTCGGCGGCGCGGTCGGCGAGCAGCCGGCCGGTGGCGGTGTCGCCGCGGTAGCCGCACAGCAGGATCCGGCCCCAGCGCTCCCCGCGGCCGCCCAGTTCGGCGCGGATCCAGCCGTCCCCCTCGCTGCCGCCCGCCTGCCGGGCGATGCGCTCCCAGTCGCGCAGCACGTCGTCCACCGCCGGCCGCTCCCCCGCCGTGGCGAGGACGCGGTGGGCGAGGTTGGTGACGACGACCGGGCACGCGCTGTGCGCGGCGACCTCGTCGAGCAGCCGCTGCAGCGGGGCGCCCGCGGTGATGAGCGCGGTGAGCGCGGTGCGTACGGTCTCCGACAGGCTGACGGCCGCGAACTTGCGGCGCACCAGCCGGGACTGGACCTCCTCGGTCAGCTCGGCGAACGGGAAGGGCCGGTGCAGCACCACCATGGGCAGGCCGCAGCTCTCGGCGGCCCGGCGCATCACGTCCGGCGGGGCGGGGAAGGCCCGCCCGAGGCCGAGCACCACGGCGGCGGCCTCCGCGCGGTGCAGGGACCGGATGTACTCGGCCTGCTTGTCCTCGTCGCCGGCGAGCAGCACGCCGGTGGTGAGGACCATCTCGCCGCCGCTGAGCATCACCCCGACGTCGGGGGCCTCGGCGACGTGCACCCAGCGGACCGGCCGGTCGAGCTGACCGGCGCCGGCCACCACCTCGGGCTCCCCGGCGAGCACCCGTTCCAGGCCGAGGACCCGGCGGACCGACAGGACGGGCTCCGGTGGGTCCGGGGACTTCGGGGCCGGCACGAAGGCCAGGGGCCGCGCCGCCCCGGGGCGGCCGGGCTCCGGCGGCCTCAGGGGGTCCGAGGCGGTGGTCATGGCGGTGTTCCCTTGCTCGGAGCTGTGCTCGCGGCCGGTCACCGGACCGGCCGCCCGTGCTACTGCGCGCTCCGCAGCGCGCCTTCGAGGATCGCGGCGCCCTCCTCGGCCTCCGCGACCGTCAGGGACAGGGGTGGGGCGATGCGCAGCGCGCTGGTGTTGTGGCCGCCGCCCTTGCCGATGAGCAGTCCGTCCGCGCGGGCCGACTCCAGGACGGCCGCGGCCGCCTGCGGGTCGGCCTGGTCGGTGCCCGGTCTCACCAGTTCGACGCCGATCATCAGCCCGCGCCCGCGGACCTCCCGCACACCGGGCATCCGGGCGGCCGCGGACCGCAGCCGTTCGATGAGCAGCCCGCCGACCCGCCGGGCGTTGCCCTGGAGGTCGTGGTCGAGGAGGTACGTGAGGTTGGCGAGCCCCGCCGCCATGGTGACCTGGGTGCCGCCGAAGGTGGAGATGCTGTTGGCGTCCAGGCAGTTCATGATGTCGCCGCGGGCGACGACCCCGCCGATGGACATGCCGTTGCCGATGCCCTTGGCGAAGGTGAGCATGTCCGGCGGGCCGCTTCGCCCGTGCGCCTGCCAGCCCCAGAAGTGGTCGCCGGTGCGGCCCCACCCGGTCTGCACCTCGTCGGCGATCCAGAGGATGCCGTGCTCGCGCAGCACGTCCCGGAAGGCCGCGTACAGGCCGTCGGGCGGAGAGGTGAATCCGCCGACGCCCTGGACGGGCTCGGCGATCAGGGCCGCGGGCGCGCGGGTGTGGCCGAGGAGGTCCTCGAGGTCGTCCACGCAGGCCGCGATGAAGGCGTCGTCGTCGAGCGCGGCGAACGGGCCGCGGGTGCGGACCCCGCCGTGCACGTACAGCGTCTGCAGCGGGGACAGGGAGGTCGGGGACCAGCCGCGGTTGCCGGTGATGCCGACGGCGCTGAAGGAGCGGCCGTGGTAGCTGTTGCGCATGGCCAGGATCGTGTTGCTGCGCCGGTACGTCGTGGCGAGCAGCAGCGCGGTGTCGTTGGCCTCGGTGCCGGAGGTGGTGAAGAAGACGCGGGCGTCCGGGATGCCGCTCAACTGGGCGATGCGCTCGGCCAGTTCGACCATCGGCCGGTTGAGGTAGAGCGTGGAGGAGTGCAGGATCCGCCCGGCCTGCTCGCTCACCGCCTTGGTCACCTCGGGCAGCGCGTGCGCGGTCATCGTGGTGAGGATGCCGCCGAAGAAGTCGAGGTAGCGCCTGCCGTCCGCGTCCCAGACGTGGCGGCCCTCGCCGTGCGTGATCTCGATCGGGTCCTCGTAGTAGAGGGCGAGCCAGTCGGGCAGGACGGCCCGGTGGCGGGCGTACAGGTCGCTCACGGCCGTACCAGCCCTTCGTAGGCGTCGGGACGGCGGTCGCGGTAGAAGGCCCACTGCTGCCGCACCTCGTCGATCAGGTCGAAGTCGAGGTCGCGGACGAGGAGTTCCTCCTTGGAGTCACCGGCGACGTCCCCGACGAACTGCCCGCGCGGATCGACGAAGTACGACGTCCCGTAGAAGTCGTTGTCGCCGTACTCCTCCCGGCCGACGCGGTTGATCGCGGCGACGAAGTACTCGTTGGCGACGGCGGCGGCCGGCTGCTCCAGCTGCCAGAGGTGGGCGGACAGGCCGCGGTGGGTGGCGGAGGGGTTGTAGACGAGCTGGGCGCCGTTCAGGCCGAGTTGCCGCCAGCCCTCGGGGAAGTGGCGGTCGTAGCAGATGTACACGCCGATCCGGCCGACGGCGGTGTCGAAGACGGGCCAGCCGAGGTTGCCGGGTTTGAAGTAGTACTTCTCCCAGAAGCCCTTCACCTGCGGGATGTGGTGTTTGCGGTACTTGCCGAGGACGGTGCCGTCGGCGTCGATCACGGCGGCGGTGTTGTAGTAGAAGCCCGACTGCTCGACCTCGAAGACCGGGACGACGATCACCATGCCGGTCTCACGGGCGAGGTCACACATGCGCCGCACGGTCGGCCCGTCCGGGACGGGCTCGGCCCAGCGGTAGTGCTCCGGCTCCTGGACCTGGCAGAAGTAGGGCGAGTTGAAGACTTCCTGGAACCCGATGATCCTGGCGCCCTGACGGGCCGCCGCTCGGGCGTGCTCCTCGTGTTTCGCGACCATGGACGCGGTGTCGCCGGTCCAGGTGGCCTGGACCAGGGCCGCGCGGACGACGTTGGCCATGAGCTGCTCCTTCGACGGTACGTCAGAGCCTCTACGCCCGTAGAGGAGGCCGTAGAGGGACGAACGTAAGCCCCTGGGAGGGCCTTGCCAAGACCATCGTCGTCAACCCGCTGAGTCGATCACGTTTCACACTCCTGTGGGTGAGTGAGGGAGTGAGTGACGGGGCTGGTGGGGCGCTAGTTGCGGCGGGTGGTGCGCCCGGGTGGGGCATCGCGGCGGCCCGTCACGGGGCGAAGCCCGCGACCCGCAGGGCGTGCACCAGATCCCAGTGCCGCTCCTCGGAGACGCCCCGGGCGGCCTCCAGCAGCAGCGGGACGAGCCGCTGCGGATCGTCCTCGACGCTGCGGGCCGCCTCCTCGGGGGCACGCACGCGCACGTAGGCGTCGAGCAGGGCGCGCGCCTCGCGCCGGCGCCCCCCGCCGACCAGGCCGAGCACGGCCTCGCCGATCTCGGCGGCGGGCCGCGCGACCCCCTGCCGCACGATCTGCCGGCCGTCCACGGCGCGCCCGGCCGCGACCAGCGCGTCGGCGGCGGCGACGACCCGGTCGGCGGGCAGCGAGGCGGCCTCCCAGAGCAGCGTCGCCCAGTCGGCGCCGAGCCCGGCGCGCTCCAGCTCGGCGGCGAGCAGCGGGAGGCGGGCGGCGGGCCAGTGGGCGGCCTCGATCAGCAGGGCGTGCGCCTCGCCGGTACGTCCCTCGCCGCGCAGCCGCGCCAGCGCCGCGACGGCCCCGGCGACGGCCTGCCCGGCTCCGGCGTCCACCGGTTCGGTCCGCGGCCGCGCGGCCTCCGCCGCCTCGGAGCCGGCGGCCCCGGCGAACCGCGCACCGCGCGGGGTGCGGCGGGCCGCGGCGGACGGGGCGGCCGCGGGCACCACCACGGCTCCCGGCGGTACGCCCCCGGCGACGGCCTCTTCCTCGGCCATCCCGGCGAACCGCGCACTCCCCCGACGCCGCTTCCGCCGCCCGCCACCGGCCGTCTCCGCCCGGCCGCCTCCGGGGCCGGCCGAGGCAGCCGGGTGGACGCCGGCGTGAGCCGTGCGGCCCGCTGAGTCCGGGGCGGGGGCGGTGGCATCGGGGGCACGCACCGCGGTGCCCATGTCCGGAGCGACGGCACCGGGGGCACGCCCCGAGGCGTCCGCGCCCGTGTCCATGGCACCGGGGAAACGCCCCGAGGCGTCCGCGACGAAGCCCACGGCGTCATGGGCGGGAGCCACGGCACCGGATGCACCCGCGCCGGCGTCCGCGCCCGTGTCCATGGCACCGCGGACACGACCCGAGGCGCCCGCCGCGGGATGCGTGCCGCCCGCGACCGGGGCCGCGACACCGGGGACACCCCCCACCGCGCCCTGACCGGAGGCCGTAGCGCCGGAGATACGACCCGCAGCAGACGGGACGGGGCCCGAGGCCTCCGCGACGGGACCCGAGGCGTCCGCGGCGAAGCCCGGGGCGTCGGGGCCGGGAGCCCTGGTCCCGGCCGCCGGCGTCGTGTGCCGGGACAGCGTGGTCAGCCGGGCCCGGATTTCGGTGCAACGGGCTGTCGCGCGGACGTGGTCGTCGTGGGCCCAGGCGAGGTCGGTGCGCAGGGCGTCGAGTTCGCCCCGGGTGGCCGCGTCGGCGAGGCGGCGGCTCAGCAGCGCCTGGCGTTCGGCCGCGTGCCGCTGCTCGCGGAGCATCGCGGCGAGACGGCCGGCCAGCGCCTCACGTCCGCCGGGCCGGGCGTCGTACGCGGCGAGCGCGGCGGCGTGCGCCGCGCGGGCCCGTTCCCGCTCGGCCGCGGCCTCGGCCGGGCCCTGGTGCGCGGCGAGGTCCTGCAGCAGCGCCTCCAGCACGTCCCACGGCGGCACCTCACGGCCGTCGAGGCAGGCCCGCATCCCCTCGGGGTCGCGTTGCCAGAACACACCGCACCAGCCGCCGCCCTGATCCAGGCGCGCCAGCAGGCCGTTCAGGTAGTTCACGAACTCCCGCACACGCCCTGGGAGTCGGTCCACAGTCATCGCTCAACTCCCGCCGGGCCGGAGCACTCCGGTCCGTAGGGAACACCAGTCGTGTTACGGGGCCGCTACGTACAGTTTTCGGCGGGCGTGCGGGGAGCTCCGCGGGCACGGAACGCGACCGTGACATCACACCGCCGGGGATGTCACCACCTCGGCGCCGGCCGGACGTCGCCCGCCGCCGGGTGCGGGCGGGAGCCGCCGGTGGGAAGGGGCCGGGCGCGTGCCGAGGGTGTCTGCACATGCCTTCCTCAGGAACCCGTGTCATCGTGGCATGAGCGACCCCCAGCCGGGTTACCCGGCCCCGGCACGTCGTCAGCGCAGGAAGGGAAACGATGACCAGCGGCTTCATCGGCCCGGAGGGCGACCCCTTCGGCGAATTCCTCGCCCGCTTCTTCGGCGGACCGCGCCCCGGTCCCCGGCAGATAGACATCGGCAGGCTGCTCAGTCAGCCCGCCCGGGAGCTGGTGCGCGGCGCGGCCCAGTACGCCGCCGAGCACGGCAGCCGAGACCTGGACACCCAGCATCTGCTGCGGGCCGCGCTCGCCACCGAGCCCACCCGGAGTCTGCTCAGCCGGTCCGGCGCGGACCCCGACTCGCTCGCCATGGAGATCGACGAGCGGTCCGGCCCGGCCCAGGTCCCGCAGGGCGAGACACCTCCGCCCACCTCCCTCTCGCTCACCCCGGCCGTCAAGCGCGCCCTTCTCGACGCGCACGACATGGCCCGCGCGAGCGGGGCGGGATACATCGGCCCCGAACACGTACTGAGCGCGCTGGCCGCGAACCCCGACTCCGCGGCCGGGCACATCCTGAACGCGGCCCGGTTCTCCTCCGGCGGCGCGCCGGAGGCGCCGGAGGCCGCGCAGCAGCGTGCCGAGCGGCAGCGCACCACCTCGACGCCCACCCTCGACAAGTACGGGCGCGATCTGACCGACCTGGCCCGGCAGGGGCGCATCGACCCCGTGATCGGGCGGGACCTGGAGATCGAGCAGACCATCGAGGTGCTCTCCCGCCGGGGCAAGAACAACCCGGTGCTCATCGGTGACGCGGGCGTCGGCAAGACCGCCATCGTGGAGGGCCTCGCGCAGCGCATCGCCGACGGCGACGTCCCCGACGTCCTGACCGGCCGCCGGGTGGTGGCCCTGGACCTGACGGGCGTCGTCGCGGGCACCCGCTACCGGGGCGACTTCGAGGAGCGCCTCAACAACATCGTCGGCGAGATCCGCGACAACTCCGGGCGGCTGATCGTCTTCATCGACGAGCTGCACACCGTCGTCGGCGCGGGCGCGGGCGGCGAGGGCGGGGCGATGGACGCGGGCAACATCCTCAAGCCCGCGCTGGCCCGCGGCGAACTGCACATCGTGGGCGCGACCACGCTGGAGGAGTACCGGCGGATCGAGAAGGACGCGGCGCTGGCCCGCCGCTTCCAGCCGATCCTGGTGCCCGAGCCGTCCGTCGCGGACGCCCTGGAGATCCTGCGCGGACTGCGCGACCGCTACGAGGCCCACCACCAGGTCCGCTACACCGACGAGGCGCTGACGGCCGCGGTGGAGCTGTCCGACCGCTATCTGTCCGACCGCCGGCTGCCGGACAAGGCGATCGACCTGATCGACCAGGCCGGCGCCCGGGTGCGGCTGCGCGCCCGGACCAAGGGCACCGACGTACGGGCCATGGAGCGCGAGGTCGAGCGGCTCTTCCTGGACAAGGACCAGGCGGTCGCGGACGAACAGTACGAACGGGCCACGCAGTTGCGTGACCGCATCACCGACCTGAAGCGGCAGATCGCCCAGGCCAGCGGGGACGAGGAGGCCGACGAGGGGCAGAACCTGGAGGTCACCGCCGAGGCCATCGCCGAGGTGGTCTCCCGGCTGACCGGCATCCCGGTGAGCAGCCTCACCCAGGAGGAGAAGGAGCGCCTGCTCGGCCTGGAGCAGCACCTGCACCGGCGGGTCGTCGGGCAGGACGAGGCGGTCGGTGTGGTCGCCGAGGCCGTGCTGCGCTCGCGCGCCGGGCTGGCCAGCCCGGACCGGCCGATCGGCAGCTTCCTGTTCCTCGGCCCGACCGGCGTCGGCAAGACGGAGCTGGCCCGGGCGCTCGCCGAGGCGCTGTTCGGCAGCGAGGACCGCATGGTGCGGCTGGACATGAGCGAGTACCAGGAGCGGCACACGGTCAGCCGGCTGGTGGGCGCGCCGCCCGGATACGTCGGGCACGAGGAGGCCGGGCAGCTCACCGAGGTGGTGCGCCGGCATCCGTACTCGCTGCTTCTCCTGGACGAGGTGGAGAAGGCGCACCCGGACGTCTTCAACATCCTGCTGCAGGTCCTGGACGACGGCCGGCTGACCGACGCGCAGGGCCGGACGGTGGACTTCACCAACACCGTGATCGTGATGACCAGCAACCTCGGTTCCGAGGCCATCACCCGGCGCGGTGCCGGGATCGGCTTCGGTGCGGGCGGCGCCGAGGCGGACGAGGAGGCCCGGCGCGAGCAGATCCTGCGCCCGCTGCGCGAGCACTTCCGGCCGGAGTTCCTGAACCGCATCGACGAGATCGTCGTCTTCCGCCAGCTCAGTCCCGAGCAGTTGCGGCAGATCACCGATCTGCTGCTGGAGCGGACCCGGCGGATGCTGCACGCGCAGGGGGTCGCCGTCGAGTTCTCCGACCCGGCCGTCGACTGGCTCGCCCAGCGCGGTTACCAGCCCGAGTACGGCGCCCGTCCGCTGCGCCGGACGATCCAGCGCGAGGTGGACAACCGGTTGTCGCGGCTGCTGCTGGACGGCCGGGTCGCCGAGGGAAGCAGGGTCACCGTGGAGGTGGAGGACGGACGGCTCACGTTCCGCACCGACGGGGCTCAGGGGCAGGAGGGACAGGACACGGCGCCCGCCGAGACGCCTTGAGGGGCTCGGCGCCCG
The DNA here is from genome assembly GCF_044746005.1 of Streptomyces sp. NPDC086766. Lineage (NCBI taxonomy): Bacteria > Bacillati > Actinomycetota > Actinomycetes > Kitasatosporales > Streptomycetaceae > Streptomyces > Streptomyces sp. NPDC086766. The sequence continues at coordinate 262,761 of NZ_JBIVBI010000010.1, forward strand.
GCGACGTCCGGCCCCGCCGACGTCCGCAATCGACGACGTCCGCCCCCGCCCGACGACGGCGGGGGCGGACGCCGTCACGCGGTCACGGCGCCGGCCGCACCACCATCGCCGAGCCGCCGCCCCGGCGCACCTTCTCGGCCGCGGCCAGCCACTCGCCGTTCGGCAGCCGCTGCACGCCCGTGGCGGCGCCGATCTCGGGGTTGAGCTTGAAGGAGTGCCCGATCGCCTCCAACTGGGTGCGCAAGGGGCTGTCGTAGAGCCCCGGTTCGAGTTCGGTCCGGTCCGCGTTGCGCTGGCTGGCGCGGGGTGCGGCGATCGCGTCGGCTAGCGGCAGCCCGCGGTCGAGGAAGCCGGTCAGGGTCTGGAGCACGGTGGTGATGATGCTGGCGCCGCCCGGCGAACCGAGCGCCACCACCGGCCGGCGGGCCTTGTCCAGCACGATCGTCGGCGAGATCGACGAGCGCGGCCGCTTGCCCGGTCCGGGCAGGTTCGGGTCGTGCACCGCGGGGTTGGCCGGGGCGAAGGAGAAGTCCGTCAGCTCGTTGTTGAGCAGGAAGCCGCGGCCGGGCACGGTGATGCCGCTGCCGCCGGTCTGCTCGATGGTGAGGGTGTAGGAGACGACGTTGCCCCACCGGTCGGCGACCGTCAGGTGCGTGGTGTTCTCGCCCTCGTAGGTCGTCGGGGCCGTCTTCCCGCCCGTGGCGCAGTCCGCCGGGTGGCGCGGGTCGCCCGGGGCGACGGGGCTGGTGAGGACCGCGTCGTCCTTGATCAGGCAGGCCCGCGAGTCGGCGTACCGCTGCGACAGCAGCTCCTTGGTCGGTACGTCCTCGAAGGCGGGGTCGCCTACCCAGCGGCCCCGGTCGGCGAAGGCGATGCGGCTCGCCTCGATGTAGCGGTGCAGGTACTGGGCCGCGCTCGCCTTCGAAAGGTCCGTCCGCTCCAGGATGTTGAGCGCCTCGCCGACGGTGGTGCCGCCGGAGGAGGAGGGCGCGATGGAGTAGACGCCCAGGCCGCGGTAGGAGGTCCTGGTGGGGGCCTGGTACTTGGCGCGGTAGGCCGCGAGGTCCTTCTCGGACAGCTTTCCGGGGCGGGCGTTCCAGCCGGAGGCCGGGTCCACGGGCGGGTGCTCGGCCGTGTCGACGATGTCGTCGCCGAGGTCGCCGTGGTAGATCGCGCCGGCGCCCTTCCTGCCCAGCTCCTCGTAAGTACGGGCCAGGTCGGGGTTCTTGAAGGTGGAGCCGACGACCGGGAGCCGCCCGTCCGGCAGGAACAGCCGGGCGGTGTCGGGGAAGTAGCGGAACCGGGTCTCGTTGGACGCGGTCTGGGAGCGGAAGGTGTCGTCGACGGTGAAGCCCTCGCGGGCTATCCGCTCGGCGGGCTTCAGGACGGTGCCGAGCCGCCGGGTGCCCCACGCGTCCAGGGCCGCCTGCCAGGTGGCGGGCGTGCCCGGTGCGCCGACGCTCAGGCCGCTGCTGACGGCGTCGGCGAAGGCGAGCGGCTTGCCGTTCTCCAGGAAGAGGTCGGAGCCGGCGCTCAGCGGGGCCGTCTCGCGGCCGTCGACGGTGTGCACCGTGCGGGTGCGGGCGTCGTAGTAGACGAAGTAGCCGCCTCCGCCGATACCGGAGGAGTACGGCTCCGTGACGCCGAGGGCGGCGGCGGTGGCGACGGCCGCGTCGACGGCGTTGCCGCCCTTGCGCAGCACCTCGATGCCGGCTGCGGAGGCGTCCGCGTCGACGCTCGCGACGGCGCCGCCGTAGCCGACGGCGACCGGGACCTTCTGCGCCGGTCTCGTCCGCCCGGCGGGAGGCGCCGTGGCCCCCACCGACAGCACGGCGGCAGAGACCGCCAGGACCGCGAGCTTCCGTGCGACAGGGCGACGCATCCGCACCTCCAGTCAGAGACCGTCCGGGCAGCCTAAACCATTGCCATGCCCTCGTCAGGAGGGCCGGGAACGGGGTCGCGCCCGAACCGCTACCATGCGCGGCCATGAACGACGACGTGCGCAACATCGTCCTCGGTGTGATAGCCGCCGGCATCTCCGCAGCGGTCGGCTGGCTGGCCCGCACCTACCTGTGGCGGCGCAAGCTGCGCCGCAAGCAGGCCTTCTTCGGACTGCCCGACAATGCCGAGTCCCTCCTGGTGGTCAACCGCGACGCGGGCGGCCCCGACCTGACGGTGACGCGGCGCGACGTGTTCGCCCTCCTCGAACTCTCCGCCCTCATCAAGGACTGTCACGCGAACGCCCAGGTCGTCGCGCACGACGCCGCCCAGCAGGGCTTCGGCGAGCGCACCGAGTTCTGCGTGGGCGGGCCGGCCTCCAACCGCCGGATGGCGGCACATCTCGCCTCCCTCCTGCCCGGCATTCGGGTGAATACCGAGGCCGAGCCGGGACCCGAGCGCGGGGCCTTCCAGATCGGCGGGGAGCGCTACCGGCTGGAGCCGGGCCGCAGCGAGTACGTGCTGCTGGCCCGGCTCACCGCCGGGGAGCGCCGTGAGGCGCGGCCGGTGTTCCTCTTCTGCGGCCAGCGCGCGATCACCAACCAGGCCGCGACCCGCTATCTCGCCCGCAACCACGAGCGCCTGGCCCGCAAGTACGGCACGAACACCTTCGTGCTGCTGCTGAAGGTGGTCAACTCGCAGGCGTACGGCCCGGACGTGGTCGAGCTCGTCGCGGACGTGACCCGCCCGGCGCAGGCGCCGCTGCCGGTCCCGGCGCAGACCCGGACCTCGCACCGGGCGGCGAACTGAGCCCGCCGGGAACCCCCGCGGACACCCGATCCGCACTTCAACAAGCTTTACCCGTACGTAACTTACCGACAGGTTACTTCCGGTAAGACTCCGAGGTTACCGTCGGGTCACTTTGCACTGACACGAGTGAGGAGTGATCCGTGGGAACCGACCGCAAGGCCCTGCGCACGACCGCCGTAGGCGCCGTCTCGGCGGCTCTGATCGCCGGCAGCGCCCTCGGGCTCGCCCCCGCCGCGGCCGCGGCCGCGGGCGGCGTCCGCTTCGTCGACATCACCGGCGACGGCGGCACCGTCCTGAAGGCCAACGTCGTCACCCCGGCCGCCGCCGACGGCTCCCGCCGCTACCCGCTCGTCGTGCTGCCCACGAGCTGGAGCCTGCCCCAGATCGAGTACCTCGCCCAGGCGCAGAAGCTCGCCGACTCCGGCTACGTGGTCGTCACCTACAACGTCCGCGGCTTCTGGCAGTCCGGCGGCCGGATAGAAGTGGCCGGCCCGCCCGACTGGGCCGACGCGTCCAAGGTGATCGACTGGGCCCTCGCCCACACCCCGGCCGACCCCGGGCACATCGGCATGGCGGGCGTCTCCTACGGCGCCGGCATCAGCCTGCTCGCCGCCGAGCACGACCCGCGCGTCAAGGCGGTGGCCGCGCTCAGCGGCTGGGCGGACCTGATCGGCTCGATCTACTCCGGCCGCACCCAGCACGTCCAGGCGGCGGCGCTGCTCGACGGCACGGCCACCCTCACCGGCCGCGAGAGCCCGGAACTCCGGCAGGTCTTCGACGACTTCTACGCGTCCGACCTGAGCAAGGAACAGGACCTCGTGAACTGGGGGAAGAAACGTTCTGCCGCGACCTACGCCGACCGCCTGAACAAGAACGGCACGGCGGTCCTGCTCGCCAACGGCTGGGGCGACAGCGTCTTCTCGCCCAACCAGTACGCCGACTTCTACGAGCGGCTCACCGGCCCGAAGAGACTGGAACTGCGCCCCGGCGACCACGCCACCGCCGAACTGACCGGACTGTTCGGGCTGCCCAACGACGTGTGGACCGACACCCGGCGCTGGCTGGACCGCTACCTCAAGGGCGCGGACAACGGCATCGACCGCGAGCAGCCGGTGCAGCTGAAGTCCCGCTCCACGGACGGCTACGAGGGCTACCCGGACTGGAAGTCGGTGGGCGCCGCGCGGCGGAAGTTCGACCTCGCGGGCACGACCACCATCCACGCCAACGTCGACTCGGGAGCGGACGGCGGGGTCGTCTTCCTCTCCGGCATCCTCGACCAGGTGGCCCGGACTCCCCCGATCGCGTCGATCCCGCTGCTCCCCCGCCGCTGGGCCGCGGTCTGGCAGTCGGAGCGCCACGCCACCACGCAACGGGTGCGCGGCACCGCGACGTTGCACACGACCCTGACTCCGGCCGCGGAGAGCGGCACGTTCGTGGCCTACCTGTACGACGTGGGCCCGCTCGGCTTCGGCAAGCTGGTCACCCACGCGCCGTACACCTGGCACGGGCGCACGCCCGGAGAGGCGTTCGGGGTGGATCTGCCGCTGTACTCCACCGCCTACGACGTCCCGGCCGGACACCGGCTCGCGATGGTCGTCGACACGGTCGACCCGCTCTACATCGAGCACAACCCGTCCGGCGCGCAGCTGACCTTCTCCTCGCCTGCGGACGATCCGTCGTACGTGTCCGTCCCACTGCGCGAGCAGTGATCTCCGGCTGCCGCCGGCCGGGTATGGCTCTGTGAACTGCTGCCCCCTACGGTCGAGGGCCGTGGGGGGTCCCCCACCCGGCAGCAGCGTCCCGCCCCCGATGGAAACCGGCTGGATCTCCGTCACCACAGGGATGAACGGCACATCCTAGTCGAGGGTCCGACGCGATGGCCCGGCCGGTGCGGAGGAACTCCCCGCGGGCGGTGGTCGAAAGACGGTGCGGGGCGGGCCCTTCAGGGGCACCACCAGCAGGTTGATGAGATGTCGTCACGCGGTTCGATCGACGGATCGACGGCCATACCCCGCCCTACTCGCTCTCGGCTGTGTCCTGGCTGCCGCAAACTATCCGGCCCGGAGCGGACTCCGCACCCGACACGCACCCGTGCGGCATAAACCGTATTTACGTCGCGTCGCTGGTCAGGGCCCTACTCGGCCGTGTCCGGGCCCCGGCGTTCCCCGCGTCACGGCGGGTTGCGCGCCGGGGCCTCTCACGGCTCCGCGGCCTCCGCGTAGACCTGCGACAGCTCGGGCACACCGCTCACCGCCCATTCCTGACCGGCGGTCACCACGTCGATCTCACGGCCCGAGGCCAGCCGGACGACCGGCGCTCCGGTGGGCAGGATCCGCCAGTCGGCGCCGGGGACGGTGCGCACGACGACCGTGCCCAGGTAGAGCCCGGCGTCGTTGCCGAGCCGGGGCAGCGTCTCCGCGTCTTCTCGCCAGCGCGGCGGCAGTTGGTCGAGTGCCTCCAGCGAGGCGGCGGAGTCGTCGAGCCGGACGCCCGCCTCGGCCGCCTGGGAGCGCAGCAGTTCGCACTCGGCCAGCAGATCGGCCAGACCCTCGCGTCTCTCGGCCGGATCCTCCCGCTCCTCGCCGCCCTCGGGGAACACCGCGACACCGAAGGCGGATCCGTGCCTCTTGCGCCACCTGCCCAGAAAGGGGATGTCCATGGACCCCAGCGTGACAGTCGCACCGCTGTGCGCACCACAGGCGCGCGGGCCGGAACGGGTCAGTCGGGCCGGACCGGTTCCAGGGGACGGCGCGGGACGCGGTCCAGGGGCGGCACCGGGTGCGGTGACCGCCGTACGGGAGCCCGTTCGGCCCGGGGGAGCATGATGGTGCGGGACAGGACGAAGGTCGCGGGAACGGCCGCCGCGGAGGCGAGCAGGGGGGCGAACCGGCTTCCGGCGTGCAGGACGCCGACGAGCACGTAGACGCCGGTCGTCGTGATCAGGAAACCGGTCGCGTTGGTGAGCGGGAAGAGCAGGAACTTCCGCCAGGTCGGCCGTGTGCGGTAGGTGAACCGGGCGTGCAGGAAGAACGATCCGTTCATGCTCAGCGCGAACGCGGCGGTGTGCGCGACGAGATACGGCGACCACGTCAGCAACAGCAGGTAGAACCCGTAGTAGACGGCGGTGTTGACGACACCGACGAGGGCGAAGGCCAGGACCTGGGCAGGGGTCCGGCGCCCGAGCGCGCTGTCCATCGGGACCGTGAACCGCCGCCCGCTCAGACGTCGAGGTCCACGACCACCGGGGCGTGGTCCGAGGCGCCCTTGCCCTTGCGCTCCTCGCGGTCGACGTACGCGTCGGTGACCGCCTTCGCGAAGGGCTCGTTGGCGTAGACGAGGTCGATGCGCATCCCGCGGTTCTTGGGGAAGCAGAGCTGGCGGTAGTCCCAGTACGTGTAGGGGTGCGCGTACTTCAGGGGGCGCGGGACGACGTCGGCGAGGCCGGCCTCGCGCAGGGCGGCCAGGGCGGCGCGCTCGGCGGGCGTGACATGGGTGCTGCCCTCGAACGCGGCGATGTCGAAGACGTCGTCGTCCGTCGGCGCCACGTTGTAGTCGCCGAGGACCGCGAAGGGGCGGCTGCCGGCCGCGTCGCCCGCGACGGCCGCCTTCAGGGCCTCGAACCACTGGAGCTTGTACGCGTAGTGCGGGTGGTCCACCTCGCGCCCGTTGGGCACGTACACCGACCAGACGCGGACCGGGCCGCAGGTGGCGGAGATGGCGCGGGGCTCCTGGACGCCGTCGTAACCGGGGTCGCCGGGCAGACCCTTGACGACGTCCTCCAGACCCACCCGGGAGAGCACCGCCACGCCGTTCCACCTGCCGGTGGCGTGGACCGCGGCCTCGTACCCCGCCTCGCGGAGCCGGTCGAAGGGGAACTGGTCCTCGGCGATCTTGGCTTCCTGGAGGCACAGCACATCGGTGCCGCTGCTCTCCAGCCAGTCCAGCAGCCGGGGCAGGCGGGCGGTGATCGAGTTGACGTTCCAGGTCGCGATGCGCATGTCCCACAACCTACCGGGCGGGACCGACAACGCGTCCCGCCCGGCCTCCCCCGCCGCTGTGACCAGGACGTTCGTCCCCCGGCCGTCAGACCTCGGCGGACGACCCCGGCGTCAGCCGCAGGTGCTCAGCGCCGCCCAGGGCGCCGATCTGGCGGTCGTAGATCGGCCGGGCGAGGTCGGTGAGCAGGGCGTCGTGGACGTCGTAGGCACGCTGCGGCTTGACCTCGCGGACGTAGTCGATCACTTCGGCGATCTTGTTCCAGGGGGCCATCACCGGCAGCATCAGCGTCTCGACCGGCCCGCCGGGGACGGTGAGCGCGTCGCCGGGGTGGAAGACGCGGCCGCCGTCGATCAGGTAGCCGACGTTGGTGACGCGCGGGATGTCCGGGTGGATCACCGCGTGCAGCTCGCCGTGGACCTGGACGTCGAAGCCCGCGGCGGTGAAGGCGTCGCCGTGGCCGACGGTGTGCACGCGGCCGGGGAAGGCGGCGGAGATCTGGTCCGCGACGGACCTCAGGGTCCAGATCTCGGCGCCCGGGTTCGCCTCCAGGGCGGCGCGCAGCCTGCCTTCGTCGAAGTGGTCGGGGTGCTCGTGGGTGACGAGGACGACGTCCGCGCCGGCCGCCGCGTCCTCCTCGCTGAACCCTCCGGGGTCGACGACGAGCGTCCGCCCGTCCTTCTCGAGGCGGATACAGGCGTGCGCCTTCTTCGTGAGCTTCATGGTCCCATCCTGCCGCGCGGGGCGGCCGCGTGTGCGGGGCAGACCGGTACTCCTGCTACCCGGGCGGGCGGGGCGGGCCGCCGCGGCGGCCGAGGGCGGCCCGGGGTGCGGGCCGCGGGGAGCGGCCCGCGTCGGCGTCGTCACTCCGTGGGGGTCGTCTCCTCTCGGATCACCCGCTGGGCCACCCGGAAGGCGCTGTTCGCGGCGGGCATGCCGCAGTAGACCGCCGTCTGGAGCAGCACCTCCCCGATCTCGTCCGGGGTGAGACCGTTGCGCAGGGCGGCCCGGGTGTGGGAGGCGAGCTCGTCGAGGTGGCCGCCCGCGACCAGGGCGCCGAGGGCGACGCAGCTGCGGGTGCGCCGGTCGAGACCGGGGCGGTCCCAGATCTCGCCCCAGGTGTAGCGGGTCAGGAGCTGCTGGAAGTCGCCGGAGAAGTCGTCGGCCTCGGCCAGTTCCCGGTCGACGTGCGCGTCGCCGAGCACCTCGCGGCGCAGCTTCAGGCCGGTGTCGTAGGCGTCCGACCGGTCCGTGGACCGGGGCGGGACGGCCGCCGGGGCGATCTCGGCGACGGGGCCGGACGGCCGGGGCACGGGCAGGCCGGACCTGGCCGCCGGCGCCACGGCCGCCGTCTGGCCCGTGGTCTGGCCCGCGGTGTGCTCGAAGGCGGGCTGCCAGGCGGTGGAGAAGTGTCTGACCAGCAGGTCGGTGACGGCGGCGGGCTGCTCGACCGGGACCAGGTGGGAGGCGCCGGGGACGACCGCGAGGCGGGCGTCCGGGATGCCGGCGACCAGGGTGCGCGCCTCGGCGGGGCCGGTGACCTGGTCGTCCGAGCCGACCAGGACCAGGGTCGGCACGCCGACGCGGGCGAGTTCGGCCCGGGCGTCGAAGGAGGCGAGCGCCTCGCAGGCGGCTATGTAGCAGCCGGGGTCGGTGGTGCGCACCATCTGCACGGCCCAGTCGGTGATCGCGGGCTGGGCGCCGGCGAAGCCGGTGGTGAACCAGCGGTCGGGGGACGTACGGGCGATGGGGTCGAGACCGTTGGTACGGACGATCACCCCGCGCTGCCGGAACTCGTCGGCCGTGCCGAACCGGGGCGAGGCGGCGATCAGGGCGAGCGAGGCGAGGCGCTCGGGGTGGCGCAGGGCCAGTTCGATGCCGATCGCGCCGCCGAGCGCGCAGCCCGCGTAGCCGACGCGCTGCGCACCGAGTGCGTCCAGGGTGGCGAGCAGCCGGGCGGCCAGGTCGGACACGGAGCCGGCCGGGTACGCGGGGGCGCCGCCGTGTCCCGGCAGGTCGAACCGGACGACCCGCCACTGCTTCGCCAGCTCCGGGACCTGCCGGTCCCACATGTGCCATGTGGTGCCCAGGGAGGGCCCCAAGATCAGGACAGGTGCGTCTTCTGGCCCGTCAAAGCGGTATTGCAGGGTGTTCGGTGGTGTCTCGCTCACCCGTCAGACCCTCTCATCTCTCACGAGATCTCACATGGCCGGTCCCAACCTAAGGGCTCCTCCCCCTCTCACTCCGACAGGCCCGGCACTGCCGGAACCCTCGAGGTCCAGGGATGTGTTCTCCGGCGTGTACTCGTGACCGTGTCGACAGCGGGGTCCTCCGGGAGCGTGAAATCCCCCAGTCCCGGCGCCGAAAGGCTTCCTCACGCGTCACGGCTTCCGGTGATGCGAGTTGCAGCATCGAGCGTGGTGGAATCCCCGTGACTGGGCGTGACCCACCTGAAAGCCTTCCAGGATCTCCCCAACCATCCACTCAAACACCACACGGTGAACGAGTTCCGTCTTCCCCTGGTAGGCGACGGCGCGGTAGCTGGACGAGCCCTCCCGATTGGTCCACCGTCAGCAGTCGAACTCCGGGTCCACCTCGATTTTGCGGACCATACAGCTTGGCAGGCCGCTCACCTGGAAGACCGCCAGAATCGCCCTTGCCTCTCCGCCGCACTCCCGTGCGAGCGACCCCCCGAGCAGGCCGCGCCGACTTCGCTTCCCTTCAGGCCGGCGAAGTCCCCGGACCTTGCCTCGCTCTCCCTGGCCGAGCGTCACTCTGCTAACCTCGCGCTTTCGCGAGCGGCCCTGTCCGGGTCTTGATCAAATAAGTGGAGAGTGCTGCTGACCTGCAACGATGGGACTTGTCGAGGGTCCT